>NZ_CP028158.1:7692890-8333965 GCF_003030345.1 Plantactinospora sp. BC1 | reverse complement strand
GGGGGGGGGGGGGGGGGGGGGGGGGGGGGGGGGGGGGGGGGGGGGGGGGGGGGGGGGGGGGGGGGGGGGGGGGGGGGGGGGGGGGGGGGGGGGGGGGGGGGGGGGGGGGGGGGGGGGGGGGGGGGGGGGGGAGCGACGGTGTCGGGAGCGACGGTGTCGGGAGCGACGGTGTCGGGAGCGACGGTGTCGGGAGCGACGGTGTCGGGAGCGACGGTGTCGGGAGCGACGGTGTCGGGAGCGACGGTGTCGGGAGCGACGGTGGCTCCGCCGCCTCGGCCGGTGGCTCCGCCGCCTCGGCCGGTGGCTCCGCCGCCTCGGCCGGTGGCTCCGCCGCCTCGGCCGGTGGCTCCGCCGCCTCGGCCGGTGGCTCCGCCGCCTCGGCCGGTGGCTCCGCCGCCTCGGCCGGTCCGGTGGGCTGGAAGCGGGCGCGGCCGGTGGGCTGGAAGCGGGCGCGGCCGGTGGGCTGGAAGCGGGCGCGGCCGGTGGGCTGGAAGCGGGCGCGGCCGGTGGGCTGGAAGCGGGCGCGGCCGGTGGGCTGGAAGCGGGCGCGGCCGGTGGGGGGGGGGGGGGGGGGGGGGGGGGGGGGGGGGGGGGGGGGGGGGGGGGGGGGGGGGGGGGGGGGGGGGGGGGGGGGGGGGGGGGGGGGGGGGGGGGGGGGGGGGGGGGGGGGGGGGGGGGGGGGGGTGGGGGGGGGGGGGGGGGGGGGGGGGGGGGGGGGGGGGGGGGGGGGGGGGGGGGGGGGGGGGGGGGGGGGGGGGGGGGGGGGGGGGGGGGGGGGGGGGGGGGGGGGGGGGGGGGGGGGGGGGGGGGGGGGGGGAGCAGGGGGGGGGTTGTCGGTGTGGGGGTCGCTGCCGGGGAGGTGGGTGCGCCACGGGGGGGGGGGGTGGCGGGGTGAGGGGGGGGGGAGCGGGGGGGGGGGGGGGGTGGGCGGGGGGGGGCGGGGGGGGGGGGGGCGGGGGGGGGGGCGGGGGCGGGGGGGGGGGGGGGGCGGGGCGGGGGGGGCGGGGGGGGGGGGCGGGGGGGGGGGGGGGCGGCCGGCGGGCCGGGCAGCCGGCCCCGGGGGCGGGAGGAGGGTGGCGCCCGCGCCGGGCGCGACGCGGGGGGGCCGGACGGGGGCGGCGCGGCGGTCGGGGCGGACGAGGCGCCGGCCGGCGTCGGGAGTGGCGCGCGGGCAGGGTTCGACAGCGGGATCGAACCGGGCGGGGTCCGGGCGGGTGGGCGCGGGCCGACCGGCCGGGCACCCTTCACGCCCCTGCACCACGACGACCCGACCGCGTTCCCCTCGCAGGTCGCGGCGCCCGGCAAGAGCACCCCGCGCCTGGCCGCCACCTACGACCCCGCCCACGGCACCCCGAACGCGACCGCGCTCGCCGGGCCCGACCTGCCGGCGGTACGCCTCCCCCCCCGCCCCCCCGCCGCCCCCCCCCCGCCCCCCTCCCGCCCATCCACCGTCCCCCCCGCCGCCCCCTCCGCCCCCCCCCCCGCCCCTACCGCCCCCCCTCCCCCCCAGCGCCCCTCCCCCCTCCCTCCCCCCCTCCCGCCCTCCACCCGGCCCCCGTCCCTCCACCCCGCCGCCCCACACCCCGCCCCCCACGTCCTCCCCCCGCCCCCTCCCGACCCCCCCCCCCCCCACACCACCCCCCCCCCCCCCCCCACCCCCCACCCCCCCCCTGCCGTCCAGCCCCCACGTCACGTCCAGCACCCCGTCGACCGGGTCGGTCCTCTCGACCTACACGACGTCCTGGCCGCCGCCCGCACGCTCGACGGTCGGGGTCGCGCCGGTCCCCGCCCCCGCCCCCCCCGACGGCTCGCCCCGCCCGCCCCCCCCCGTCCCCCCCCCCCCCCCCCCCACCCCCCCCCCCCCCCGCCCCGCCCCTCCCCCCCCCCCCCCCCCTCCCCCCCCGCCCCCCCCCCCTCCCCCCCCGCCCCCCCCCCTCCTCGCCGCCGAGGGCCGCCGGCCCATCCGGGGCGCGCACCGCCCCGCCCCACAACCGTCCCACCCCAGTACCACCACGGCACGCTGACCCACCGCGACCACCCCGCACCCCCCACCCCGCCTGCCCCCCCGCCCTCCCCCTCACCACGTCTCCCGTCCCCAAGGTGGGGTCCCGGAGCGGCGGGGCGGCGTGCGTGGTGGGCGTGGTGGGGTGTGGGGGGGGGAGGGGCGTGCGGCGGCAGTGCGCGCGCACGGTGCAGATGGGCGCGGCCACGGGCGGGGGCCAGAGGGCGGAAGTGGGGGGGGGCGGGCGCGGGGGGGAAGGGCCGGAGGTAGGCGGGCGTGGGCGGGGCGGGGGGGCGGGCGAGCGGGGGGGGGGGGGTCGACGGGGGGGGCGGGGGGGGGGGGGGGAGGGGCGTCGGGGGCGTGCGGGGCGGCGGACGGGTGGCGGGGCAGCGGCGGGAGGTGGGCGGATGCGCGAGGGGATATGGGCGGGCGCGGCGGTGGGGGGGGGGGAGGGGGGGGGGGGCGGTCAGGGGGGGAGGAGGCGGGCGAGCGGCGGGGGACGGTGGGGGATGGGGATGTGGGGGATGCCGCCCCCCCGCGGACGCCCGCGCCCGGCGCGGGGCCCCCGCCGCGGTGCGGGAGGGGGGCGGTCGCGGGGGTCGGGGTGAGCGTCCGTAGGGCGCCCGGCGGTCGGGCCGGGGCGGGCGGCGGCCCGGCAGGACGGTGACGTGGGCGGTGGGGCGGGGGGGCGGGGGGGGGAGGGGGGGGGGGCGGGGGGGGCCGGGGGGGGGGGGCGGGGGGGGGGGGGGTGGGGGCGGGGGGGGGGGGGGGCGGGGGCAGGGGGGGGGGGGGGGGCTGCCGGCTCTTCGGCCGGCGGTGGGTTTGTGCGGGGGGGGTGGACGCGGGGGCGGCGCGGGCGGTGGGCGGCCCGTCCGGGCCGGCCGCCCTGGCGGCGGTGGGCGGGGCGGCCCTGGTGGAGCCGCGACCCACCGAGGGCCCGGGGCCGACCGGGCCGGGCCGACGGTGCCGCCCCCGCCGCCCGCGACCCCGCTGCCCACCACCAGGGCGGCGTCCGCGCGCCTCGGCTCCGTCGGTCCCGCCTCGGACCGGCTCAGCGCGGGCTGCCCCGCGCCCGATGCCGGACCCGTGCCGTACCCCCCCCCCTGGTCCCTCGCCCCCGCGCGCCGCTCGTCCCGCGCCACACCAGCCCCCCCCCCGCCCCCCCCCCCACCCCCCCCCCCCCCCCCGCCCCCCCGCCCGCCCCCGCCCCCCCCCCCCCCGCCCCCCCCCGCCCCGCCCCCCCCCGCCCCCCCGCCCCCCCCCCCCCCCTCCCCACCCCCCCCCCCCCCCCCGCCCACCCCTGCCCGCCACCCCGCGCACCCCGCCACCCTGCCGCACGCCCCGCCGCACCCCCCCCCCCGACCGCAGCGCCGCCCCGACCCCCCGACGGAGCGGTGGGGGGAGCGGCGGGGGGGGGGGGGGGGGGGGGGTGGGTGGCGGCTGGGGGTGGGGGTGGGGGGTGGGCGGGGGGGGGGCGGGGGGCGGGCGGGGTGGCGGGGGGGGGGGGGCGGGGGGGGTGGGTGGGGGGGGGGGGGGGGGGGTGCGGGGGGGGGGCGGGGGGGTGGGGCGGGGGGGGGGGCGGGGGTGGGGGGGGGGGGGGGGAGGGCGGGTGGGGGGGGGGGGGGGTGGGGAGGGGGGGGGGGGGGGGGGGGGCGGCGGGGGGGGGGGGGGGGGGTGGGGTCGGGTACGGGAGGGGGCGGGGCGGCCGGGCGGGGGGGGGGGGCGGAGGGGGGGAGGGGATGGGGGAGGGCTGGGGGGGGGGGCGCGGCGGACGGGGGGGGGGCGGGGGATGCGGAGCGGGGCGGGGCGTGCCCGGGCCGCGGGGGGCGTACCAGCCGATGAAGGCCAGGTAGTAGGCGCCGTCCTGTGGGTACGCCAGGAACGACTGCGGGAAGGCGAGGTTGACCAGTACGGCCCCGAACGGCCCGATCGGCCCGGCAATCCCGATCAGGGCGCCGGCGGGCCGCCTCGCCCGGCGCTGGGCGGCGGCTGGGGCCAGCTCGGCGGCGGACACCGGCCGGGCCGGGCGGGCCCGGAGCGCCGCGTTGCGGCGTGAGGTGTTGGGGTACGGCGGGAGGTCAGCACCGGTGCGCGCCGAGCGCAGCAGGTTGAGGAAGCGGGGGGGGTAACGGGGGGGGGAGGTGAGGAGGCGTCCCGGGGTCCAGCCGGGAAGCGGGCGGGGCTCGCCCGTCGCAGCGGCGTCGGGAGGGTAGGTGGTCCGCGACTGCGGGGACGTCGATCGGGCCAGGTCGGGCATCTGAGTCAGTTGGATTGAATCACTAACAACATGAAGTCGGCACTATCGTTTGTATATGTTGATACAGGCAGAACGCGGGATGCGAGTTTCGCGTTAGTCTCGTGGGCTAGGAGATGTGTATAAGCGGCAGACTCGGCCACTGGTGTGCCCGTCCAGCACCGTTCGTTGATTGGTCGGCCGTCGCCATCCCGCCGGCCGACCAATCAACGAACGGTGCTGGACGGGCACACCAGTGGCCGAGTTGGTCGCTTCACCCCGGCACAGCGGAATCGCGCTCGGCTACGCGAGCGGATGTGACCACGCCTCCTTTACAAACATGACGCCGCCGACGGTAATCAGTGTGTAAAGTGCTGTGAGGTCCGTTGCTTCAGAGAAAACATTATTACTTCTCCTTGTTGTACTCAACGATTTGTTCCACTCCTATCTCTGTACACCTCCACCCCGGCTCGCACGCCGCGGTCCCGATCCGCGTGCAGCGCGCCCCGCAGCGCCTGCGCGCCGCCTCCGACGCCTCCCCGCTGCGGTTCTTCCCCCCCGGACTCGTCGACCCGATCACGCCCGCCCGCCCACACCTGCCCCGCTTCCTCGCTGCCGGCCCGCCCCCGCCCGCCCCCCGCCCCCCCCCCCCTCCCCGCCCCCCCCCCCCTCCCCCCCCCCCCCCCCTCCCCCCCCCCCCCGCCCCCGCCCCCCCCCCCCCCCCCCACGCCCCCCCCCCCCCCCCCCCCCCCCCTCCCCCCCCCACCCCCCCCCCCTCCCCCCCCTCCCCCCCCCCCCCTCCCCCCCTTTTCCTTCTTTATCTCCCCTTCTTCCCCCTTCCCCTCCCACTCCCACCCCCCCCCCCCCCTCTCCCTCCCCCCTCCTCCCCGGGGTGCGGTGCGGGGGGGGGTGTCGGTGGGCTGGGGGGCGCTGGGGGAGGTGGCGAGGGTGCGGGGGGCCGGCGGAGGTGGGGGGGGGGGGGGGGCGGGGCGGGGGGCGGGGGGGGGGGGGGGGCGGCGGGGGGGGGGGGGAGGGGGGCGGGGGGGGGGGGGGGGGGGGGGGGCGGGGGGGGTGGGGGGGGGCGGGGGGGCGGGCGGCGGGGGGGCGGGCGGGGCGGCGTGGGGGGCGGTCGGCACAGGAGGCGGACGCCGGTGCGGGGGGGGGGCGGGTGGGTGTGGGCCGGGGGCGCGTCGGGCGGCGGGGGGGGGGGCCAGGGGCAGCACCGCCAGGGGGGTGCGGGCGGCCGGCCGGGCGACGGCGGGGGGGGTCGGCGGGCCGAGCCGGGGGGGGATCCGTCGGGCGAGCGCGGTCGCCGCGGCCAGGGGGTGGAAGGGTGGTGGAGAAGTGGCGGGGTGTCGGGGGGGGGGGGGCAGGGGGGTCAAGGGAGTGGTCGGGGCAGTGGGGGGGGGTGGGGTGGCGGAGGGGGTGGGGGGGTGGCAGCGGGTGCAGGGGCAGGGGCGCGGGGGGGGGGGGCGGGGGGGGAGGGGGGGGGGGGTGGGGGGGGTGGGGGGGGGGGGGGTGGGGGGGGTGGGGGGGGGGGCGGGGGGGGGGCGGCCGGGGGGGGGGGTGGGGCGGGGGGGCGCGGGGGAACCGCGGGTAGGGGGGGCACGGGCGGGGGCGGGGCGGCGCGGGGGGGGGCGGGGGGGGGGCGGGGGCGGGCGAGGGGCGGGGGGCGGGGGGCGGGGGGGTGGGCGGGGCGGTGCTGGGGCTGACGGGGCAGGGGGGGCGGCGGGTGTACGGCGGCGACTAGGTGGTGGGGGTTGGTGGCGTCGGGTGAGGGCGCGGTGACGTGGGCGGCGCGCGTTGGGCAGAGCGTCGGGGGTGCGGGGGAGCGGGCGGGGGTGGGGGGCGCGGTGGGTGCGCAGGCGGGGGGGCGGTGGGGGGGGGGGGGGGGCGGGCGGCGGGGGGGGGGGGGGGGGGGTGGGGGGAGGGGGGGGGGGGGGGGGCGGTGGGGGGGGGGGGGCGGGGGGCGGGGGGGGGGGGGGGGCGGGTGGGGGGGGGGGGGGGGGGGGCGCGGGGGGGGGTGGGGGGGGGGGGCGGGGGGGGGGGGGGGGGGCGGGCGGGCGGGGGGGGGCGGGGGGGGCGGGGAGGGGGGCGGGCGGGGTGGGCGGGACGGGGGGGGGGAGCGGGGGCGGGTGGGCGGAAGCGGGGTTTGCGGGGGGGGGGGTGGCGGGGGCAGGGGTACCCGCCGGGGCCATCGGTCCAGCCCGCCCCCGCCGCGCCGACCGGTACGCCGTTCGCGCCGGCGGCGCGCTCGCCGGTGCCGCCCCCCTCCACCCGCCCCAGCCACAGCGGCACCCCCCCCGCCCCCCCCCGACCTCCCCGCCCCCCCCCGTCCCCCCCCCGCACGGGCCCCCCGCGCGCGCGCCCCCCCCCCCCCGCCCCCCCCCCCCTCCCCCCGCCCCCCCCCCCCCCGCGCCCCCCCGCCCCCGCCCCGCCCCCCGCCCCCCCCCCCACCCCCCGCCCCCCCCCCCCCCCCCCCCCCCCCCGCCCCGGCCCCCCCCCCCCCCCCACCGCCCCCCCCCCCCCCCCCCCCGCGCACCCCCCCCCCCCCCCCCCCCCCCCCCCCCCACGCCCCCCCCCCCCCCCCCCCCCTCCCCCCCCCCGCCCCCCCCCCCCCTCTCCCCCCCCCCCTGCTTCACCGCAGCCCCCCGTCGTCGAGCCGGCTCAACCCCGGCAGTTCCCCCCCCCCGCCCCCCCCCCCCCCTCCCCCCCCCACCCCCCCCCCCCCCGCGCCCCCCCCCCCCCGCCCCCCCCGCCCCCCCCCCCTCCCCCCCCCCCCTCCCCCCCTCCCCCCCCGCCCCCCCCCCCCCGCCCCCCCACCCCCCCCCCCCTCCCCCCCCCGCCCCCCGCCCCCCCCCCCCGCCCCCCCCCCCCCGCCACCCCCCCCCCCCCGCCCCCCACCCCCCCCACTCCCCCCCCCCCCCCCCCGTCGCCGCGGCCCACTCCGTCCCCCCCCCCACGCGCGCCACCCACCAGCCCCCCTCGCCGGAGCCCCCCGCCCCGCTCCTCCCCCCCCCCGCGCAGCCCACCCTGCCCTTCTCGCCCTCTCGCCCCACCCTCCCCCCCCCGGTCGTACCCGACCACCCGCAGCGCGCCGCGCTCGGCCCGGCCCCAGGCCCGCAGCAGCCGCGCGGCGACCACCTCGTCACAGCCCCCCCCGGCGGCCCAGGACAGGTGTACGCGGCCGGCGCCGAGCAGCGCCCCCAGCGCCCGCACCCCGCCGGCCCCGCCCCCCCCCCCGGCCCCCCCCCCCCCCCCCCCCGCCCCCCCCCCCCGGCCCCCCGCCCCCGCCCCCCCCCCCCCTCCCCCTCCGCCCTGTCGCTCGCCGCCGCCGCCCTCTCCCGCCCCCCCAGTTCCCCGCCCACCGTCACCGGGCCGCGCTCCCGGGACCCGGCCTCCCGGGCAGTCCCCGTCCCCACCGCCCTCAACCCGCCCACCGGGCCGTCCCGCAGGACCAGCACCGCCCAGACGATAGCCAGCGCGCCCCCCCCCACCAGGACACCCGAAAAGAGGAGGCGGGAGATGGAAAGGGGGGAAGTGAGGGCGAGGGTGGAGGCGGGGGAAGGGGGTGTTTTTTTCAGATGTGGATAGGAGGCAGGACCGGGCTGGCGATGGCCCGCCGCCGTGACCTGCCGGGTGCGCTGGCCGCCGTGCACCCGACGTACCGGGTGCCGCATCGGGCCGAACTCGCCGTCGCCGGGGTGGTGGTGCTGGTGGTGGCGCCCGGCGACGTCCGGCACGCGATCGGCTTCTCCAGTTGTACCGTGCTGGTCCTGCCGCTTATACACCTCTGACGCCGCCGACGATATGCACGTGTTCGCTCTTGGCGGCCGCCGTCGCCTTCAATATAAAACTGCCCTACTCATTCCGACGTCCACCTTTCTCCAGCTACTAGTTCGCCCCGCCCCGCACCTGCGCCCGGCCGAGCCACCGCGGCCCCCCGAGGCGGCCCCCCCCACCGCCCCGCCCCCTACCGTCGAGCCGGCCCGGCCACCGGCCCCCGTCGAGCCCCCCCTCCTCCTCTACCCCGGACCCCCGCTCCCACCGCCTCCGGTCCGGCCACCCCCCCCCCCCCCCCCCCCGCCCTCCCCCCCCCCCCCCCCCACCGCCCCCCCCCCCCCCCCCCCCGCCCCCCACCCCCCCCCCCCCCCACCCCCCCCGCCCCCCGCCCCCCCCCCCCCCACCCCCCCCCCGCCCGCCGCCCCCACCCCCCCCCCCCCGCCCCCCCTCCCCGCCCCGCACGTCGCCCGGCCCCCCCGCCGCCCCCCCCGTCGCCTGCCCGTCCCCACCCTGTGGCCACCCCCCGCCCCCCCCCCCCCCCCGTCCCCGCCCCGCCTGAGGTGGTGGGGTGGGGTGGCGGGTGTGCGGGGCGGGGGGGTGTCCGCGGGTGGTCAGCGGCCGGGGGGTGGGGGGGGTTGGGGGGGGGCGGGGCGGTGGGTGGGGGCGGGGGTGGGGGTGGGGGGGGGGTGGGTGGGGGGGGGGGGGGGCGGGGCGGGGGCGGGGGGCGGGGGGGGTGGGGGGGGGGGGCGGGGGGGGGTGGGGGGGGGGGGGGGGGGCGGGGGGGGGCGGGGGGGCGCGGGGGGGGGGGGGGCGGGGGAGGGGGGGGGGGGTGGGGGGGAAACGGGGTAGGCGGACGGGGCGGGGCGGGGGGCGGAGGACGGGGGCGGGGGCGCGGTCGGCGGGCGGGTGGGGCGAAGCGGCCTGGGACAGGGGCAGAGGGGACGAGCCGGGCGAGGGGCGGGCCGGGCAGGGGAGCGAGGCCGGGGCGGGGGTGGTCCCGTCACCCGTACCCTCGGCGTCGTCCCCGCCGCCCACCTCCCCTACGCCTTCGACCCCCCGCAGGCGGCCGCCTTCCCCGCCGGCCTCGCCCAGGTGTGCGCCCACCGCGCCTCCGCGCCCCCCACTGCGCCCCCCCTAACGGGCCCCGCGCACCACCGCCGCCCCCCCGCCCCCCCCCACCCCCCCCCCCCCCCCGCCCCGCCCCCCCCCCCCGCCCCCCCCCCCCCCCCACCGCCCCCCCGCCCCCGCCCCCCCCCCCCCCCTCCCCCCCCCCCGCCCCGCCCCCCCCCCCCGCCCGGCCGGTGACGCCCTCCCTCATAGCCACACACGACGCTCCCGCCGCCGCCCACCTCGCCGACCCCCCTCCGCACCCTGACCCCCCCCCGCTGCGCCCCCGCACCGGCAACCGCCCCCCACAGACCCTGCACACCCACGCCCACCCCGGTACCCCTCGCCGTAGCGGTCGCGCTGACTGCACCCCGGCCCTGCGCCGGCTCCTCGCCCCGACCCGGCGGCACTTCCACCTCAGCGGTCTCGCCGCTGCTGCGGGCGTTCGTCCTGTCGGGTGCCGCGTCCCCCGCCTGCGCCCCTCCCGCCGCCGCCCCCCTCGCGCTCATCGGCCCCCGCGCGCGCCCGCCGTCCCGCCGGCCCGGCCGCCCGGCCGCCGCCCGGCCCGCCGCCCCGGACCGGTTGGGCGCGCCCCACCACTCCCGCGCGACGCCCCGACCCTCCGAGGGCCCCGTCGGAGCGCCGGCGGGAGCCGGAGGCGGGCCCCACGGGCCGCCCCACCCGGAGCCTGCACGGCCCCGGCCCCCCCCAGGCCCCGCCCCGCCGGCCCGCCCGGGTGGCACGGGGACGCCAACCGGCGATGCGGTCCCGGTAACTGTGCCATAGAGTTTGGCTTTAGTCACAGTTGATACCACGTTGGCATGTCATCTTCTAGACATCAGCTGCTTGCGTAATACTTGCTGTAGGTCGCATGTGTAACTGTAGCTTGGTGAACTGCGGCGGGGAACAGCGGGATCTAGACTAGCCTGGTCGTCGGCAGGGTCAGATGTGTATGTTTTTTTTTAGATGTGTATAGGGGCCAGCCCGGGTGGAACGGCGCGAGCCAGCCGCCCGTCGGGTCGACCGCCAGGTCGGCGTCGCCGTGCCGGGCGGCGGCCCGGTGGTACCGCCGCAGCCTGTGGAACCGCTTGCCCTGGAACAGCGTGTCGCCGTAGAGGGCCCGGGCCGGCTCCGGCGGCACCGGCGGCAGTCCGGCACCGGCCGCGGGGGTGGGGGTGAGGCCGCGCGAGGCGGGGGGGGGGGGGGGGTGGGTGGGGGGTGGTGGCGGAGGGCGGGGACGGGGGGGAGGGGGGGGGGGGGGGGGGCGGGGGGGGGGGGGCGGGGGGGGCGGGGTGGGGGGGGGGGGCGGGGGGGGGGGGGGGGGGGGGGCGGGGGGTGGGGGGGGGGGGGGCGGGGGGTGGGGGGGGGGGGGTGGGGGGGGGCGGGGGGGGGGGGGGGGGGGGGGGAAGGGGGGGGGGGGGGGGGGGGGGAGCGGCCGTGGCGCGGGGAGGAGGAGGCGGGGCGGGCAACCGAGATGGGGGCCGCGGGGGAGGAGGAGGGGCGGAGGCGCCGGGCGGAGGCACTCGACGACCTGATGGCGGACGAGGACGGTGCCGGCGAGGTGGTGGCCGTGGTCGACAGGATGGCCCGTTGACCGGCCGAGCAGGGGGGGGGACGGTGGGGTGGTGGGGGGGGGGGGGTGCGGGGAGGGGGGGGGAGGGGGGGGGGGGCGGAGAGGGTGGCGGGGGCGGGGTGGGGGGTGGGGTGGTGGACGGGGCGCGGCGGGTGGGGGAGAGGGGGACGTGGGGCGCGGGGAGTGGGGCGGGGCGGGGGGGGAGGGGGGGAGCGGAGGGTCGGGAGGCGAGGGGGGGGGGGGGGCGGGGGGGGGGGGGGCGGGGCGGGGGGGGGGGGGGGGGGGGGCGGGGGAAGCGTCGGCGGCGGCGGAGTGCAGGGGGGGGGGGAGGGGGTGGGCGGGAAGCGGGACGAGCGGGGTGGGGCGGTGGGGGAGGGGGGGGAGCGGGAGGGGATGGCGGGGATGGCTGGGACCATGGACACGGCGCGGAGGGGGAGCCAGGGGGGGGGGGTCGCGCCGCCGGGGGGGGAGATCGGCATCCCCCCCCACCCCCCCCACCCTCCCGCCCCCCCCCTCCTCACCGCCGAACCCCAACACCGCCCCCCACCCCCCCCCCCCCCTCTCCACCCCCCACGCCCCGCCCCACCCCCCGCCCCCCCCCCCCCCCCCCCCCCCCCCCCCCCCCCCGCCCGGCCCCCCCCCCCGCCCCCCCCCCCTCCCCCCCCGCCCCCCCCCCCCCCCCCCCCCCCCCCCCCCCAGCCCCCCCACCCCCCCCCCCCTCCCGCCCCCCCACCCCCCCCCCCTCCCCCCCCCACCCCCCCCACCCCCCGTGCACCTCCCCCCGCCTCAGCGTGCCCCCCCCGCGTCCCAACCAGCACCACCCACACTCGCCCCCCGCAGCCAGCACCCGGCACCGTCCCCCCCCGCGCCCCCGCACACAGCCCCCCGCCCACCCGCGCCGCACCGGCCAACCACCACCTCGCGTCGAGAGGTGCGGGGCCATCTGGGGAGTATACCGTCCAGGGATGGGTTCGGACTGAGCGGCCGAGCCGGAGGTGCTTGAGGTCGCCCCGCCCGCACCTGGGCGAGCGGACCCTGGCCGGCGTCGTCGCACGGGTCTGCGAGCCGGCGACGCACGTGCCGAGCGAGGGGCAGGCCGTGGCGAGCGGCGGCTGGAGCCGCGAGGGGGGGCGGGGGTGTACAGGCGCGGCAGGCTCGCCATGGGGTGCTGGCTGTGGGGGGACCGGTGCGGCGCGCCCAGTCACGCCGCGCAGGGGCGGCGGCTGCAGAGCCGGACGGGCCGGCCGACCCGGACGTTCGGGGTGGGTCTGCCGGCGAGGGCCAGCTGCTCGGCGCGCCCGGTCATACCCGCAGCGGCCGCGGGCCGGGCTGCCGGACTGTCCGGAGCTCCACTCGGCTACCCAGCGCGTGGCCTGGCGATGCGTGTGGAGCAGGTCGTCTGCGGGGGTGGGGTGCCCGGGCACGGACGGGCGGGCGCCGCGTCGGCGCGCGCGCGGGCGTGGGGGGCGGGGGGGGGCGGGAGCGGGCGCGGCGAGCGGGAGCGGAGGGGGCGGCGCGGGGGGGGGGGGGGGGGCGGGGAGGGGGGGGGGGGGGGGGCGGGGGCGGGGGGGGGGGGGGGGGGTGGGGGCGGGGGGGGGCGGGGCGGGGGGGGGGGGGGGGGTGGAGGGGGGGGGGGGGGGGGAGGCTGGGCCAGCCGACGGTCGGCAGGATGTGGCGGGGGGCATGGACCGGGGGGGTCACGTTGGCGGACTGCAGAGGGTTGGCCGTGGCGGGCGTGCGGACGGCACCGGCGGTGGGGGGGACGATCCGGAGGACGGCCGGCGGGCGGGCCGGCCAGGCGATGGACGGGGGTTGTGTCGGGGTGTGGTGGCGGTTGTGTGGGGGTGGGGCGGGGCGGGTGTGGGGGTGGGGACAGGGTGCGGGTTGGGTGCGGGCGGGGCGGGGTCGGACGGGCGTTGGTGGGGGGTGGCGGGGCGCGGTGGCGGCGGGCGTGGGGGTGGGGTGGTGGGGTCGGGGGTGGTCGGGGGGGTGGGGCGGGGGGGGGGGCGGGGGGGCGGGCGGGGGGGGGGGGGGTGGGGGGGCTGGGGGGGGGGGGGGGGGGGGGGCGGACTGAGGGGGATGGCTCGGGTGGGGGAGGGGGGGATGCGGGGGGGGGGGCGGAGGCGGGGGCGGGGCGAGGGGGGGTGGGGGGACGGGGGGGACGCCGACGGCGTGGGCTTGCGGCCGGGGGCGGGCAGGAGGGAGGGGATCGGGAGCGGGGGGAGCGCGGGGCGGCGGGTCGGTACTGACGCTACCCGCACACCCCCGGCCGCGCCGGCCGGCCCCCCCCCCCCTCCACCCCCCCGCACCGCCTCCCCACCTCCCTCCCCCCCCACGCCGCCCCCCCCCCCCCAGCCCCCCCCCCCCCCCCGACCCCCGCCCTCCGCCCCCCCCCACCCCCCCCCCCCCTCCCCCCCTCCCCCCCCCCTCCCCCCCCCCGCCCCCCCCCGCCCCCACCCCCCCCCCCCCCCCCACCTCCCCCCCCCCCCCCCCCCCCCCTCCCCCCACCCCCCCCCCCCCCGCCCCCCACCCCCCCCACCCCCCCCCCCCTCCCCCCCTCCCCCCCACCTTGGCGCCCACCACCCCCACCCCTCCCCCCACACCCAGCCCCCCCCGCCCACCCACCACCCGCCCACCCACCGCCCCGCCTCCACCCCCGGCACCCCGCCGCGCCTCCCCGCCCCCCACACCCCCCCTGAGGAGAGGGCTGGTGTAGAGGGAAGGTGGGGCGGGGGGGGCGGGTGGGGAGGTGGTGGGAGCGGGGAGGGGGAGAGGGGGAGTGAGGAGGGGGCGGGTGGGGGGGGGGGGGAGGGAGAGGGAGAGGGCGGGGGGTGTGAGGAGGCGCGCGGGAGCGAGGAGAGGGGTGGGGGGGGGGAGGGGGGGGGGGGGCGGGGGGGGGGGAGGGGGGGGGAGGGGGGGGGGGGTGGGGGGGGAGGCGGGGGGGGGGGGGGGGGGGGGAGGGCGGGCGCGGGGGGGGGGGGGGGGGGGGGGCGGGGGGGGGGGGCGGCGGGGGCGGGGGCGGGGGTGGGGATGGGGAGGGGGGGCCGGCGGGGGGGGGGGGGCGTGCGGGCTGGAGCGGGCGGTGGCGGGGGGCATGCGGCGGCCGGTCCGGGGGGGGTGGGCGGCGGGTGGAGGGTGGGTCGGGGGGGGGTGGGGGAGAGGGTGGGGCGGGGGGGAGGGGGGTGGGGGGGAGGGGGGGGCGGGAGGGGGGAGGGGGTGGGAGAGGGAGGGGGGGGGAGAGGGGAAGGGGGCGGGAGGGGGAGGAGGAGAGGGGGAGGGAGGGGGAATAGGGAGGTGGGGAGGAGGGGGAGGAGTGGGATGGGAAGGGGGAGAGGGGGAAAGGGGACGAAAGGAAGAGGAAAGGGGGGGGGGGGAGGGGGGGAGGGGGGGGGGGGGAGGGGGGGCGGGGGGGGGGGGCGGGGCGGGGGGGGGGGGGGGGGGGGGGGCGCGGGGGGGGGGGGCGGCGGGGGGGGGGCGGGGGGGGGGGGGGGGGGGGGGGGGCGGGGGGAGGGGGGGCGCGAGGGGGGTCGAGACCGGGGCGGGTGGGCGGGGGGGCGCGAAGGGGAAGGTGGGGGGGAGGGGGGGGGGCGCCCCCCCTGGCCCGCCCCCCGCTCCCCTACTCCCGCCCCCCCCGCCTGCCGCTCGCGCGCCCCCCCCCCCCCCCCCCCCCGCCCCGTCTCCCCGCCCCCTCCCCGCGCCCCCCCCCCCCCCTCCCCCCCCGCCCCCCCCGCCCCCCCCCCCCCCCCCCCCCCCCCCCTCCACCCCCCCCCCCCCCCCCACCCCGCCCCCCCCCCCCCCCCCCACCCCCCCCCCCTCCCCCCCCCCCCCCCCCCCCCCCCCCCCCCCCCCTCCCCCCCCCCCCCGCCCCCCCCCCCCCCCCCCGCTCCCCCCCCCCCCCCCCCCCCCACCCCCCCACCCCCCCCACCCGCCCCCCCCCCCCCCCCCCCGGTCTTCCACCACTCAGCCGCCGACCCCCCGCGATACCCGGGCCCACGCCACGATATCTTCAACCGACTCCAGCACTGCTGCAGTGATCCCGCTGCGCGTGGCAGGGCGGGGCTCCGTGCGGGTCCGGGGCGTGGGCGGGGGTCGGTGGGCGCCGCGGGTTCGGGGTACGCGGCCCGGAGCTGGGGATGGCGCTGCCGCAGGGGGCCCCGCCCGGACGGCGCGGCCGGGTGGGCGGGGGTGGGGGCGGCGCGGGGGGGGGGGGGGGGGCGCGGGGGGGGGGGCGGGGGGTGGGGGAGGGGGGGGGGGGGGCGGGGGGGGCGGGGGGGGGGGGGGAGCGGGGGGGGGGGGGGGCGGGGGGGGCGGGGGCGGGGGCGGGGGGGGGCGACCGACGCGGCGCGGGCAGCGTGTTGGGGTCATGCAGTGGTGGCGCCGGGTGGGGCGGATGGGCCGGGGGAGAGCGCGGGCGGGGCGGAGGGGGCAGCGACGGCCACGGGTGCGGCACGGAGGGGATGTTGGGGGAGGAGGTTACAAAGGACAACCGGCGGTACTGGGTGCGTACCTTGACGGTGTCCCGCCAGAAGTCGACCGACGACTTGCCCGCCTCCGCCATCGGTCAGAAGATCGATCTGTCGACGAGCTGGTCCCAGCCGATAAGTTCCGGGATCGGTGCCCAAGGCGCGTGGCTGGACACCAGAGGGATCGTGGCCATCACAGGAGGATGGTATGGAGTGGAGATGTCTCTTATACAAATATAAAAAAAAAAAACGTCAATATAACTGCGTCCATAACAACTTTAGCTGGGCTCACATAAACGAGTCGAATAAATTCCTTAACGATAAACTTCTTACGAAAAATTTTGTTATTAGCTGGCAACATACAAACATTCATAACATTATCCTTTATCAGCAACGTCAATGCCAAGCATTTACTAGTAGTACCCATAAAAGTACCCGCCCGCCGCCGGTCAGCCCGGCCGTGCACCGCTCCCCGGTGCCCCCCCTGCCGCCGCCCCACTCGCCACCCCCCACGGCGCGCCCCCCGAGCACCCCCCCGCGCACGCCGGCCGCCGAGCCCACCGACCGCGTGCCGCCCCCCTGCCCCCGGGTGACTCCGGCCCACTCCGCCCCCCCCGCCCACACAGCCCGCCTCCCCCCGCACCCCACGCCCTCCACCCCCCGCCCGCCCCCCCCCCCCCCCCCGCCGCCCCCCCCCCCCCCCTCCCCCGCCCCCCCCCCCCCCCCGCCGCGCAACCCCCCCCCCGCCCCGCACCCCGTCGGCCCCTGCCCCCGAGCTCCACGCTCCCCACCCCCACCCCCGCCGTCTCGCGCCCCCACCCCCACCCCCCCGCCGCGCAGCGCGCCACACCCCACCCCCCGCGGCCCCCCGCCCTCCCACCTCCCCCAGGTGCTGGACAAGACGCCCACCCACCAGGTCACCCCCCCCCCCGTCGGCGCGACCCCGGTCCTCCTCCGTACCGTCCCGCCCCACGCTCACACGCCCCAGGCCCGCCTCCCCCTCACCCACAGGGCCGCCCCCCCCACCCCGCCCCCCGCCCCCCCCCCGCCCCCCCACCCCCCCCCCCCCCCCCCGCCCCCCACCCCCCCCCCCCCCTCCCCCCCCCCCACCCCCCCCCCCCCCCGCCCCCGCCCCCCCCCCCCCCCCCTCCCCCCCCCCCCACCCCCCCCGCCCCCCCCCCCCGCCCCGCCCCCCCCCACCGCGCCCGCGCCCCGCCCGGCCGACCGGCAGCGCGCACCCCACCGCCCACTCCCAGCGCACGCTGCACACCACACCCGGTCGCCCGCGCACCGCCCCACAGCCCTGCAGGCCACGCGCGACGACACACAGGGCCCCGAGGGTGCGGTGGTGGCGGGTGGCGGTGGTGGTGGCGGGGTGCGCGCAGGTGTGGGGGGGAGGCGGGATGGGGCAGGTGGGGGAGTGGGGGAAGAAGGGAGAGAGAGGAAGGGGGGGTGGGGCTGGGCGGTGGGTGGGAGGGGGGGGGAGGGTGGCGTGGGGGAGGTGGGAGGGGCGGGGGGGAGGGGCGCGGGGGTGAGTGGGGTGGTGGGGGTGGGGGGGGGGGGGGGGTGGGAGGGGGGGGGGGGGGGGCGGGTGGGGGGGGGGGGGGGGGCGGGGGGGGGGGGGGCGGGGGGGGTGGGGGGGGGGGCGGGCTGGGCGGGCGGCGCGGGGGGGGGGCGCGCGGGGGGGGGGGCGGGGCGGGTGGCGCGGGCCGCCGGGATCGAGGGGACGGGGCTGGCCGTCGGCGCGGCGCTGCTCGGCGGGGCCGGCGCGTTCGGCCGGCGGGGCGGGGTCCACTCGCCCGCCCACCGCCCCCGGTTCGCGGCGCCCCCGCTCGCCGCCGCCCCCGTCCCGCGCGCCCCCCCGCCCCGCCCGCTCCCCGACCCCCCCCGCCCGCCCACCCGCTTCCCCGGCGCCCGCGCCGACCCCGCCCGGACCCCGGCCGGCGACGTCGCGGCGACCCTCCCCCCCCCCCCCCCGCCCCCCACCCCCCCCCCCCCCGCCCCCCCCCCGCCCCCGCGCCCCCCCCCCCCCCCCCCCCCCTCCCCCCCCCCGCCCCCCCCCCCCCCCCCTCCCACCCCCCGCCCCCCCCCCCCCCCCCCCGCCCCGCCGCCCCCCCCGCCTCCCCCCCCGCCCTCCCCCCCCCACCGCCCCGCCCCACCCCGCACAGCCCTCCGCGCGTACCGCCCCCCTCCCCGCACCACTCCTCACCCCCACCCCCGGCCTCCTCCCCCCTACCCGCGACCCCTGTGCCGTGTGGCTGATGTGTACATGTGTGGGGGTGGGCAGCGGGGTGTTGCGTGGTGTCATGTGATTGCTATCTTGTTTTTGTTTGGATCCGGCGTTCGTGGAGCTCTGCTCACTGCGTATCGTCGGCACCGTCAGCTGTGTATAAGATACCTGGTGCGCGCTGAGCCATTCGTTCACCCGCTCTGCCAGTCGCAGCAACGCTGGCCCTGCCCGGCGGTGCCGGTACGGTGCTACCTGCTCGCCGGGGGCACGGCGGCGCATCCGGACGACTACGGCGCGGTCTTCGATGGTGTCGGGCGTGTCTCTTATCCACATCTGAAAAAAAAAAGAATGCACACATGAGAGACTCAAGAAACTCAACGTCCACAACTCATCGCAGGTCTACAAGATTTACGAACACGCTGCTTTCGCCGTACCCTGCACGTTGACGTTGTTGACCCTCACCGCGTTCATCCCGCAGCCCACGAGCCGCCGCGCGTAGTCGCCTACCCGATCCGGGTCCCGGCGCCGCGCACCGTCGCCCCAGAAGCCCGACCCTCCCCCGTCGCCCCGCTCCACCTGCCCCAGCACCGCCTGCACGCCCACCGCCCCCCCGTGCCCGACCAGCCCCCCCCCGCCCGCCCCCCCCCCCCCCCCCCCCGCCCCCTCCCCCCCCCCCCCCCGCCCCCCCGCCCCGCCCCCCCCCCCCCTCCCCCCCGCGGCGCCCGCGCGCCCCCCCTCCCCCGTGCCCCCGCCGCCCACGGCCCCCACCCGCCCCCCCTCCCCCCCGCCCACCCCCCCGCCCGCGCCCCCCCCCCGCCGCCACCCCCCCGCCCCCCCGCCGCCCCCGCCCCCCCTGCCCCCGACCCCACGCCCACCACCATGGTGTGCTGGCGGGTGGGAGGTGGGGCGGGTGCGTGTTGTGGGTGTTGGTGTGGGTCGGGGGGGCGGGGGTGGCGTGGGGTGTGCGGTGGGTGTTGCCGCTCGGTGTGGGGGTGTGGGCGGTGTCGTGGGGGCCGTACGGGGGGGGTGGGGGGGGGTGGGGGGGGGTGGGGGGGGGGGTGTGGGGGGTGGGGGGGGGGGGGCGGGGGGGGCCGGGGGGGGGGGGCGGGGGGGGCGGGGGGGGGGGGGGCGGCGGCGGGCGGGGCGGGGGCGGCGGGGGGGGGGGCGGGGCGGCGGAGCCGGCGCGCGGTGGGGCGGCTGGTGGTGGTGGGCGCGTGTGGCGGCAGCGAGGGGGAGGGGTGGCGGCTGCGGCGGGGGGGTCCGGGGCGCGGGGCGCGGGTGGGCTGCCGGGGGGGGGTGGCGGGGCTGGGGGGTGGAGCCCTGAGCGTCCTGGGCGCGTGTGTGTGTGGGGGGGTGAGGGTGGGGGCGGGTGGTGCGGTGGGGGGGCGGGTGGGGGTGTGGGGGCGTCTGGTGCGCGGGGTTGTCGCGGGGTGCGGGGTGGGCTGTGGTCGGGGGGGCGCGCCGTGGCGGTGGGTGGGGGGGGCTGGGTGGGGGTGGCGCGTGGGGGGGGTGGGGGGGTGGGGGGGGGGTGGGGGGGTGGGGGGGGGTGGGGGGGGGAGGGGGGGGGGGGCGGGGGGGTGGGGGGGGGGGGGGGGGGCGGGAGGGGGGGGGGGGGGGGCGGGGGGGGCGGGAGGGGGGGGGGGGGGGGGCGGGGTGGTGGGGGGGGTGGCGGGGGGGGGTGAGGGCGGGGGGCGGGCGGGCGGGGGGGGCGCGGGGGGGGGGGGGGGGAGGGCAGAGGGGGGGTCGAGGTGGCAGGGGCCGGGGCTGGCGGCGTGGGCGAGGGGGGGGGAGGTTGATGTATTTGTTTGTTGGAAGCAAGAGACGGAGTAAGGGATGTAGCGGGTGCTCGTGGGGTGGGAGATTTGTGTGAGTGATATGTTGAGATTTATATAAGAGACTGCAGCGACCTTGTGCGCTGCCTGCTGCCCCCGCTCAGGTGTCAGAGGTCGGCTGCATGCTGATCACTGAACTCCTCCAGCGCTCGCAGGCGCACCAGGTCCTGACCCAGCCCGAGCTGGTTCAGGCACCCGCGTCCGCTGAGCAACCTGTATCCTTAACTCATCTGACATTGCCGACGACATGTAGTGAGTATACATAGGAAGCAACTCCATTACAATAAAACTCATAAACATACACCTCTACCGAACAATAACAAATCAATCAACATCCTTTACACATCAACCCCACCACAAACACATCAATGCTCCGGGCTGGCGGATGGGTGTGTGGTTGTGTGCGCGGGCGGCGCTGGGAGGCGCGGGGCTGCTGGAGCGGCGTGGTACGCGGCGTCGCGGAGGGCCTCCTGTGGGGGCGGCGGGGCGGGGGGGGGGGGGGGAGGGGGGGCGGGGGGGGGGGGGCGGGCGGCGGGGGGGGGGGGGGGGGGGGGGGGGGGGGTGTGGGGGGGGGGGGGGGGGGGGGGGGGGGGGGGGGGGGGGGGGGGGAGGGGGGGGGGGAGGGGGGGGGGGGGGGGGCGGGGTGGGGGGGGGGGGGGGCGGGGGGGGGGGGGCGGGGGGGGGGGGGGGGCGAGGGGGGAGGGAGGGGGGGAGTGGGGGAGGGCGCCAAGGGAGGGGTAGGGGACAGCGGGCGCCGAGTAGGCGGGGGGGGTGGCGAGGGGCAGCCGGGCGGTCGCGGCCAGGGCGGCGGGGTCGCCGACCGCCGGGGTCGTCCAGGACCGCCTCTCCCAGCTCACCCTCCGGCTGCGCGACGAGGTCCCCCTTTGCAGCCCCGTGCGGCCGCAGCTCCGGTATCGCATCCCGTTCTTCCACCGTTACGCCGCGCTCGCCGCGTGTCCCCGCCGCGCACAGCCGCTGCGCCCGGCCGGTCCGCCCCCGCTCCGCCACAGCCCCCCCCCCCCCCCCCCCCCCACCCCCCCCCCCCCGCCCCCGCCCCCCCCCCCCCCCCCGCCCCGCCGCCCCCCCCGCCCCCCCCCCCCCTCCACCCCCCCCCCCCCCCCCCCCCGCCGCCTCCGCACCCCCCCGCCGCCCGCTCCTCCCCCGGCTCCTAACTTCCGGCCCTGCGTTCTACGCGCTGCGTCCTCGCCGTCTCTGCCCGCCCCGCCGCCGCCCCACGCGGCTCCCCCGCCCGCTCGTGCACACGCGCGTGACGACCATGCCTTCTCTCTCCTCCACCCTGCCCCTCCCCGCCCCTCCTGGCTCCACGTCCACTTTCTCCTCCCCCTTCGTCTACCTTCTCCCTCCCTCCTCCCCTTCCTCTTCCCGTTCCTCCCTCTCCCCCCCCGCCTCCTCCTCCGCCCCCTCCCCGCCCCCCTCCTCCCCGCCCGCCTCCGCCTGCTCCCCCCCGCCCCCCCCCCGCCCCCCCCCCCCCGCCCCCGCCCCCCCCCCCGCCCCCCCCCCGCCCACCCCCCCCCCCCCCCCGCCCCCCTCCCCCCCCCCCCCCTCCCCCACCCCCCGCCCCCCCCCCCCGCACCCCCCCCCCCCCACCCCCACCCACACCGCGCCGCCCCGCAGCCCAGCTCCCCACCCCCGCCACAGCAGGGACTGTCGCGGCCCAGCCCCTCACAGCGCACATCGACTCAGCGCGCCTGCCCGCCACGCCCGGCCACACCCCCCCACCCCCCCGCCCCTCCCCTCCCCCCCCGCACAGGCCCGCCCCCCCCTGCCCCTCCACCCCCCCCCCACCCGGCCCACCCCGGCCACCACCCCCCCGCCTGGCCCCCCCCCCCCCCCCCCGACCACCCCCCGCCCCCCCCCCCCCCCCCCCCCCCCCCCCGCCCGCCCCCCCCGCCCCGCCCCCCCCCCCCCCGCGCCCCCCCCCCCCCCCCCCACCCCCCCCCGCCCCCCCCCCCCGCACCCGCCCCCCCCCCCCCCCCACCCCCCCCCGCCCCGCCCCCCCCCCCCCCCCCCCCCGCCCCCCGCCCGCCCCCCCGGCCCCCCCCCACCCCCTCCCGCACCCGCCCCTCCACCGCCGCTCCGTCCCCCCCCACCCGCCCCGCCCGCCCTCCCCCCCCCACCCCCCCGCGCGCACTCGCCCACCCGACCACACCGACCACCCGCCGCGCCCCACCCCCCCCAGGGGGCGAGGGTGGGGTGCGAGGGGCCGGGGGGGGTAGGTGTGCGTGGGGGGTGGTCGGCGTGGTGGTGCGGCGGGGCGGGTGGGGGCGGAGGGTGGGCGCGGAGTTGGGGGTGGGGGTGGGGGGGGGGGTGGGGGCGGGGGGGGGGGGGGGGAGGGGGGGGGGGGGGGGGGGGCGGGGGGGGCGGGCGGGGGGGGGGCGGCGGGCGGGGGGGGGGTGGGGGGGGGGGGGGGGGTGGGGGGGGGGGGGGGGGTGGGGTGGGGAGGGGGGGGGGGGGGGCGGGGGGGGGGGGGTGGGCGGGGGGGGGGGGGGGGCGGGCGGCGGGGGGGGGGGGGGGGGGGGCGAGTGGGGGGGCCGTCAGGGGCCGGGCGGGCCAGCGGGGGGGCGAGAGGCCGGGTAGGAGTGCGGCGGCCCGGGCGGGCGGGATGCGCGGGCCGAGGTGGGGCGCGGCGACCACCCAGCGGTGGGGCTCGGTGGCGGGGAGCGGGGGCGGGTGGGCGGGGCGCGGGGGGCGCGTGGGGGGGCGGCGTGGGCGGGTGGCGCGGGGGGCGGGGGGGGGGGCGGGGGGGGGTGGGGGGGGGGGGAGGGGGGGGGGGGGGGGGTGGTGGGGGGGGGGGGGGGGGGGGGGGGGGGGGCGGGGGGGGGGGGGGGGGCGGCGGGGGCGGGGGCGGCGGGGGGGGGGGGGGGGGGGGGGGGGGAGAGGGGGGGGGGGGGGGGGGGGGAGTGGGGCGTCGAAGCCGGTGGTAGGGTTGGTGTGGGGGGGGGGGGCGGGGAGGTCGGGCGGGCGGCGGGAGCGGCGTGGGTGGGGGCGCCGAGGGAGGCCGAGGGGTGGGGCGGGGAGTCGGTGGCGGAGCGGCGGGGGCGGACCGGCGAGGAGGTGGGCCGGGGGGTGGGGCGGGCCCTCCCCGCGGGGGACGCGGGGGCCCCGGCCGCCGTCCACGCCGCACCCTCCACGCTGCTGCTGCCCCGCGCCTCCGCCGGCCGGGCCCCCCCGCTCCCCGCCGCGCTGCTCCCCACCGGCCCGGCCGCCCCCGCCGCCCCCTTCCTCCTGCTCTCGCCCGCCCGCCCGCCCCCCCCGCCGCCCCCCCCGCCCCCCCCCCCCCCGCCCCCCCCCCCGCCCCCCCCGCCCCCCCCCCCCCGCCGCCCGCCCCCCCCCCCCCGCCGCCCCCCCCCCCCCCCCCCGGCCCGCCGACGGTCTGTCCCGTCCTCCGCTCTCCTTGCTCGCCGAGTCCCTGCCAGGCGGTCAGCCCGGAGATGCTCTGCCCCGCGGCCCCTCTCTCGTCCACGTCGGCCGCGTCCGGGCCACGGTTGCACGCATCAACCGCGCCGTACTCCGCCCGCGCTCCCCGCCGCGCCCCGGCGGCCCACCCGACGACACGCCGCGCTGCTCCGGGCACCCCGCCGGCGCGCCCGAGCGACCGGGGCCCGGACGCGGCACAGGCCGCGGCCGCCGCCCGGGGCGCCGGGTTGGTGACCCCGGGCAGGGTGCTCCACCCGGACCCCGCGCCGCCCAGTGAGGGCCGCGCGCCCTCGAGGGCCGCTGCGAGGCGACCGACCGGCCGCCCCGCCTCACCCGACGCGGCCCGCGCACGCAGACGGGCAGCCGCGGCGCGCGCACGGCGCCCGATCCCGTCCGTCGACGGGGAGAGCGGGGCGTCGGCCGACCCGTACCGCCGGCGCGGAGGTATCCCGCGGGGAGGTTCGGAGAAGACCGCACAGGGCCGGTGGGCGGAGACGGCGCCAACCGTCATGGGCGGCTCGCGGGGACGGTGAGCTCGCGGGACACGCCGCCGTGTCGGGTCCGCCGGGGGGCGCCGCCCGCGGGGGCGGACGGGCTGAGCTTGTCACCGGCGCAGAGCACCGTGTAGTGCCGGCGCACCACGTCGACGTACGCTCGGAGCCCGCGAACAGGCCGGGCCGTCGCCACAATGTGTGCGTCCTCGGTTCCTACGATGCAACTCCGGACGCCGGCGACTCTCGGCTCGTCCGACCGCGTGATCACCGGCGACCCCGGGCTTCCTTCGTCCTAGCATTTTTTGTTTAGGTGTGTATAAGGGACAGCGCCCAGGACGAGGCGCGCTCCCTCGGGGACCGGGTCGCGGTGGTGCGCGAGGGCCGGATCGCGCAGATCGGCCAGGCGCTGGAGGTCGACGACCACCCGGCCGACGGGTTCGTCGGGGGTTGCCTCGGCGCCCCGCCGATGAACTTCCTGCCGGCCGGCGTGGACCGGGCCGACGGCCCGGCACGGTTGCGGATGGGCTCATCGCGCTGTACGAGCGGCCCCCCCTCCCCCGCCGCCGACTCGACGCCGGACCCCGGCCGGACGGCGGCTGGGCCGTCCCCGCGGTCCCGCCCGACCCGGCCGGATCGCGGCCCGCCGACGCTCCCGCCGGCCGCCCCCCCCACCGCCCCCCCCCCCCCCCCCCCCGCCCCCCCCTCCCCCCCCCCCCCCTCCCCCCCCGCCCCCCCCCCCCCCCCCTCCCCCCCCCCCACCCCCCCCCCCGCCCCCCCCCCCCCCTCCCCCCCCGCCCCCCCCGCCGCCCCCGCCCCGCCCCCCCCCCCCCGCCACCCCCCCCCCCCCCCCCCGCCCCACCTCGCCCCGCCGCGTCCCCCCCCACCCCCCCCCCCCACCTGCCCCCGCACCCCCCCGCAACTCGGCCCCCCAGTCCCCCCCCGCGCACCCCACCCACCCCCACGCGCTCCTCCAGCCACCCCTCCCTCTTTCTCTTTTCTTCTTACTCTCTTTCTCTCATGCATTTTTCTCCTCTCCCTTACTTTTCCTTTCTCTTTCTCTACTTCCTCCCCCTCTCCCTGACATCTCTTTCCTCCTCGCTTCTTCGGCCTTCCGCCTCTGCTCCCTTTCCCTCTTTCTTTTTTTTTTTTTTTTAGATTTGTATAAGAGCCAGGTCGGGTACGCCTCGCACTCAAGCCCTTCTTCCGGCACGGGATTACCGAGACGATCATGCATCAGGCCGAGGTGGAGGGCTGGCGCGGCGAGATCCGCGCCGGGCAGGTCGTCCGCTACGGCGACCCGGCCGAACCGTCGAACGACGACGACTCCCCGCGCCGCCGTGGCGCGACGCGGCCACCCCGAGCCGACGGCCGGCCCGGAGCCGACAGCCCGTCCGGAGCGGGGCCGGGTGGCTGGTGGCGCGACGCGCGGCGGGGGGTGGATGAGGGTCTAGGTGGGGGGAGCGGGGCGTGCAACGGGGGGGCGGAGAGGAAGGAGGCGGAGGGGGGCGGGCAGAGACGCAAGGGGGGCTGGGGGGGGGGGGGGGGGGGGGATGGGGGGGGGGGGGGGGGGGGGGTGGGGGTGGTGGGGGGGGGGGGGGGCGTGGGGGGGGGGGGGGGGGGGGGGGGGCGGCGGGGGGGCGGGGGCGCGTGCTTGTCGGCCGGGGGCGGCCGGGGGGGGGAGAGTCGGAGGGGGGAGCGGGGAAGGGGTGGGGGTGGGGCGGACGGGTGGGCTCGGAGGCGTGTCGCGGGGCGGATGAGAGGCGGGAGGGGGGTCGGGAGCTGTGATAGGCGAGGGGGGGAAGGGGGGCGGCGGGGAGCGGGCAGCGGCGGACGGATGTGCTGGGGCGGGCGGGTCAGGGGCAACTGCACAGTCCCGTCCACCGGGTCCCCCCTCCGCTCCCCCCCCTCCCCGCCGCCCCGACCCACGGGCACCCCTCCCCGTTCCCCATCCCCCCGACCCACACCCCCTACTCCGCGGTGCCCTCCTTCGCCCCCCTCCCGCCCCCCCCCCCCCCCCCCCCCCCGCCCCGCCCGCCCCCGCCCCCGCCCCCCCCCCCCCCCCCCCCGCCCCCCGCCCCCCACACCCCCCCCCCCCCCACCCCCGCCCCCCCCGCCGCGCCACCCCTCGCTACTCCGCCGCACAGGTGCTGATCCCGTAGACCACGCGCCGGACCCCGTGTCTCGCGTACCACTCCTTCGCCACCGCCACGTCCGACCCGACCGTCCGCCCCCCGTCCGACACCGTCGCCACACGTCCCGCCCCTGCGCACCGCCGCCCGCGCCCCGCCCACGGCTCCCCGTCCCCCCCCACCACCGACCCCACCCGTTCGGTCCTCTACTCCACCGCCCTCTCGTTTCTGCTCAGCTTCCTCCCCCGCCGTTGCTCGCTGACTCCCCGACCTCTCTTCCCCGCCCTCTCCGCCCCCGTCCGCTTGGTTCTCCCTGTCGCCTCGCTCTGCTGCGCTTCCGGCACCCTCACCCCCCCCACCCCCCACCCCCCCCCCCCCCCCCCCTCCCCCCACCCCCCCCCCCCCTCCCCCCACCCCCCCCCCCCCCGCCTCCCCCCCCACCCCCCCCCCCCTCCCGCCCCCCCCCCCCCCCCCCCCCGCCCCGCCGCCCCCCCCGCCCCCCCGCTCCCCACTCTCGCCCTGCCCCCTCACGCCCCCACGCACCCCCGCCCCGCCGCTGGCGCACCCCCCCCACCCCACCACAACTCCCCGCACGCCGCCACCAGCTCCTGCGTCACCGGTCCGGCCCCCGCCCCCCGCGCGACCCCACTCCACCGAGAATACGCCCAGCCCAAGGAAGGCTCGGTGGTGCTGATGACAGGCCAGTGCGTGATCGCCAAGAACAGCGAGCCCGAGCTGGCGCAAAAACTGGCCGAATTTCTGCTGAGCCCCCTGGCGCAGGCCAACGTGCTGCAGTTTGGCGCGCAGATCCCCACCAACCCCAAGGCCCCGGCCGTGGGTGAAGGCGCCGAGCAGGTGGCCAAGATCAACCAGTGGATGAAAAACGCCGTGACCCTGGACTGGGACAGCGTCAACGCCAACCGCCCAGCCTGGAACACGCGCTGGAACAAGACCATCGAGCGCTGAGCAACGGGGCCGTTGACGCGCGCCGCACCACACTGGCGGCGCGTTTGTGACAAATGTCACCGGCTGCGCCACGCCCTGCGGCAGGAGGGTGTCACAAACCGCTTCTTCGAATCCAGAATCCGGCGCCTGAACACGCTGATTCGTTCAGTTGCCATTCATTTGTGGGTCGGGAGGGGTGGTGGGGTGGGTTGTGGGGGGATGGGGGGCGGGGTGGGGGCTGTCGGCGGCTGGGGGAGTGGCGTGGTGGGGTTGGGGCGGTGGGGGTGTGGGGCGGGGGGGTGGCGCGGTGGGTCGGGCGTGGGCGGGACGCGAGTCGGGCGGGGGGGGGGTGGGGGGCGGGCGGGGGGGGGGCGGGGGGGGGGGGGTGGGGGGGGGGGGGGGCGGGCGGGGGGCGGGGGGGGGGGGTGGGGGGGGGGGGGGCGGGGGGTGGGGGGGGGGGGGGGGCGGTGGGGGGGTGGTGGTGGGCCGGGTCAGAGGGGCGGAGGCGATGGTGGCGGCGAGGACTCAGGATAGCAGGGCGGGGCATGGCCAGCGCCGGCGGCACAGTTGGCACCGGATGAATCCGACGAAGGCGTGCTTCCCATAGTTCCGGAGGAACCTCAGGGTTATACAGGGGTGGACTCCAAGAGGCGGGGGGGGGGCGGGGGGGGGTGGGGGGGGGGGGCTGGGGGGGGGGGTGACGGGGGTGGGGCGGGGGGCGGGGGGCCGGGGGGGGGGAGGCCGGGGCGGGGGGGTGGCGGTGGGGGCGGGCGAGTGGGCGAGGGGGGGGGTGGGGGGCGGGGGGGGCCGGCCGGTGGGCGGGCTCGGCGGGTGGTGTGGGGGGGGGGCGGGGCCGGCGCGGGGGGCCGGGCGGGTGAGCGGCCGGGCGGGGGGCGGGGGGGGGCGGGGGGGCGGGCCGGGGGGCGGGGGCGACTGGTGGGGCGGGCAGACGGGGTGGCGGGGAGCGCGGCACGCGGGTAGAAGGGGCAGGGGACGTGGCGACGGCGCGGGGAGGCGGGCGCGCGGGTACGCCGGCGGCGCGGCGCGGAACGGGGGGGGGCGGACCCGCCCGGGTGGTGGGGCGACGGGAGGGACCTCCGCTCGGGCCTGGTCGGGATCGCACCCGAGGGCCTCCTCTCCTATTCGTTCTTCTCCCCCCTCTACTCCCTGTTCGTCTTCCGGTTCCCTCTTCCACTCTCGTCTCTCTCCCTACTCTTCTTCTTTCGGCCCGCTCTCCATCTTTGAGCTCTTTCATCCTCCCTTCTTCCTCTTCCCGTTTACTCCCTTCTCTTCCCCCCCCTCTTCGCCGTTCACCTCCACCCCTACGCCTCCCCCCTCTTCCCCTCTCTCCGTCTGTCTTCCTCTTCTCCTTACCATCTTCTCCTCTCCACTTCCCCCCCCCTTTCCCACCTCTCCCTCTTCCCCCTTTCCTCCGCCCTTCTCCCCCCCCCCCTCTCTTACTCCTCCCCCCTCTTCTCCTTCTTTCTCTTCTCCCCCTCTCTCCCTTCCCCCCCCTTCCCCTCTCCCCCCCCCCCCTCTCCCCCCCCCCCCCCCCCCCCCCCCCCCCGCCCCCTCCCCCCCCCCCCCCCACCCTCCCCCCCCCTTCCCCCTGGGGGTGGGGGTGGTGGGGGAGGGGCGGGTGGTGGTGTGAGTGGGGAGTGGGCAGGGGTGGGAGTGGGGGGCGGGGGGGGGCGTGGGGTGGTGGGGGGCGGGGGGGGGGGGGTGGGGGGGTGGGGGGGGGGGGGGGGAGGGGGGGTGGGTGGAGGGGGGGGGGGGGGGGGTGGGGGGGGCGGGGGGGGGGGGGGGGGTGGGGAGGGGGGGGGGGGGGGGGGGGGGGGGGGGGCGGGGGGGGGGGGGGGGTGGCGGGGGGGGGGGGGGGGGGGGGGGGGGGCGGGCGGGCGGGGGGCGGGGGCGGGGGTGGGGGTGGCCGCGGGGGGCAGGGTGGTGGGGCCGGCGGGGGGGGGCGGGCCGGTGGGGCGGGCGGACGGCGGGTCCCGGTAGCGGTGCCGGCGGTCGCGGTCTGCGCCGACGTCGGTTCGAGCTGGACGAAGGTGGCGGGGGTGGATGTGGGCGACGGCACGTTGGTCGGCTCGCGCGGCAAGCGCAGGGCACGGTACAGGATGGACGCCACGAGGGGGGGGTCCGGGCTGTTATACAAATCTGACACTGCAGAACGAATGGAGGGTGGCGAAATCAGAGGTCGCGGAAAACAGGAGGTAACACGGGCGTGGTGAGGGGCGAGGATAGAGACGGTAGGGGGCACAGAGAGGGGAAGAGGGGGGGAAGGGGGGGGGGGGGGGGGGAGCGGGGGGGGGGGGGGGGGAGGTGGGGGGGGGGGGGGGGGGGGGGGGGGGGAGCGGGGGGGGGGGGGGGGTGGAGCCGGGGGGTGGCGGGGGGCGTGCGAGGGGTGTGCGGGGAGGGGCCGGGAGGGGGGGGGGCGGGGGTGCCGGGGGGGCGCAGTGGGTGGGCGAGAGGCGCGGGAGGGCAGGCGAGGGCGGCGAGCCCGGCGAGCAGCCAGGTCCGGGCGGCGGGGCGGGGGGTCGGGTGCGGGGCGGCGGCGGGGAGGATCGGGGCCCCGCCGGCGCCCCCCCTCTCCACGCCCCCGCCGCCCGCCCGCCCCCCCCCGCCCGCCCCCCCCCACCCCCCCCCCCTCCCCCCCCCCCCCCCCCCGCCCGCCGCCCCCACCCCCCCCCCCCCCACCCGCCCCCCCCCCCCCCCCCCGCCCCCCCCCCCGCCCCCCCCCCGCCCCCCCCCCCCCGCCCCCCCCACCCCCCCCCCCCCCCACCCCGCCCCCCCCCCCCCCCGCCCCCCACCCCCCCCCCCCCCTCCCCGCCCCCCCCCCCCCCCGCCCCCTCCCCCCCCCCCCCCCACCCCGCCCCCCCCCCCCCCCCGCCCCGCCCTCCCCCACCACCCCCTCCCCCCCCCCCCCCCAGCCCCGCCCCGCGCCCCACCCGGCCCACCCTCACCCCCGCCACCGCCGCCCGACCCAGCCCTCCCACCGCACCCCGCCCCCCTGCCCCCCCACACCACCCCCCCCGACCGACCAGCCCGCTGCCCCGCCGCCCGCCCCGCGGCCGCCACCTCCCGCCCCCTGCCGCCCATCCGCCGCCCAGCGCCGCCCCCGCCGCCCGCTCCCTCCCCCGCGCACACGACCTCGGCGCCCGGCCCCCCGCCCACCCCCCGCCCCCCAACGCCTCGCCGCCCCCCCCGCCGACCGCCGCCGCCCCGCTCCCCCCACCGCCCCTCCCGCCGCCCCACCCCCCCCCACCCGCACGCCCCGCACCCCCCCCGCCCCCCCCCGCCCCCCCCCCGCCCACCCCCCCCCCCCCGCCCCCCTCCCCCCCCCCCCCCCCCCCCCCGCCCACCCCCCCCCCCGCCCGCTCCCCCCACCCGCACCGCCCGCCACCCCCCCGGCCCCCCTCGCCCTCCCCCACCCCCCCCCCCCCGCCCCCCTCCCGCCGCCCCCCCCCACCCACCACCCGCCCCCCCACCACACCCTTGCACCCACCACCGCCCCGTCGCACACCGCCCTCCACCCCCGCGACTCACCGGCCCGGCTGCTCCAGGCGGTCCGCCCCCACGTCCACGTCCAGGGCGGCCACTCCCCGCCCCACCTGCTCCCCCCACCGCCCCCGGCACGCCCGCTCCGCCGGCCGCCCCGCCCCCTGCCCGCCGCACCCCACCGTCCCACCCCCCCGCTGCCCCCCCGCATCCCCCCCCCCGCCCCCGCCCGCCCCCGCCCGCCCCCCCGGCCCCCCCCCCCCCCCCCCCCCCCCCCCCCCCCCCCCCCCCCCCCCCCGCCCCGCCCGCCCCCCCCCCCCCCCCCCCCCCCTCCCCCCCGCCCGCCCCCCCGCCCCCCCCCCCCCCCCCCCCCTCCCCCCCCCCCACCCCCCCCCCCCCCCCCCCCCCCTCCCCCCCCCCGCCCCCCCCCCCCCCCCCGCCCCCCCGCCCCCCCCCCCCCACCCCCCACACCCCCCCCCCCACCCCCCCCGCCCCCCCGCCCCCCCCCCCCGCACCCCCACCCCCCTCCCCTCCCCTTCTCCCGTCCCCTCCCCACCCTACGACTCCTACCCCCCTCCCGCCCCGTCCCCCCCCCCCCCCGCCCCCGCCCCGCTCCTCCTCACCCCCGTCGCCCCCCCCCCCCCCCCCCACTAGCCCTCCACCCCGCTCACGTCCCCCTCCCCCCCCCCGCCACCTGTCCCGCCCCCCCCCCCCCCCCCCCCCCCCCCCCCCCCCCCCCGCCCCCCCCCCCCCCCATCCCCCCCCCCCCCCCCCCCCCCGCTCCCCCCCCCCCCCCGCCCCCGCCCCCCCCCCCCCCCCTCCCCGCCCCCCCCCCCCCCCCCCTCCCCGCCCCCCCCCCCCCCCACGCCCCCCCCCCGCCCCGCCGTTCTCCCGACTGTACCGCTGCCCCCCGTTCCCCTCTCCCCCCACAGCCCCTCACCCCTCCCCCCCATCCCGGCCCCCCCCCCACTCGCCCCCCCCCCCCCCCCCGTCCCCCTCGCCCTCCACCCACTCCCTCCCCTACGCCGCCCTCACCCCCCGCACCACCCCCCCCCCCCCGCCCCTCCCCCCCAACCCGCCCCCCACCCCGGCCCTCCCCGCGCCCCCGACCACCCCCCCCCCCCCCCCCCACCCGCCCCTCGCCCCCCCCCCCCCCCACCCCCCGGCCCCCCCCGACCCCCCACCCCCGCCCTCCCCCCCGCCCCCCCCGCCCCCCCCCCCCGCCCGCCCACCCCCCCACCCCCCCCCCCCCCCCCCCCCCCCACACCCCCCCCCCCCCCCCCCCCCCCCACCCCCCCGCCCCCCCCCCCCCCCCCTTCCCCCCCCCCCCCCCCCCCCCACACCACCGCTCTTTACCCACCCTCCCCCACCGCACCCTCCCACACCATGAGCCTGCACACCTCCCGCCTCAACCCCAACTCCAAACACTGCACCCCTTGTCCGTCTGCCCCTGCTCCCCGTCCCACGCTCCCGACGGACACAACGGACCGCACCTCACGACCCGCCGTTTTCCCGCACCTTGCCAAGCACCCGGCTCAGCCCGTCCGCCTCCCCCCACACCCCGTGCGGGTCCCTCCGCCCCACCCCCCGCACCGCCGGCGCCGGCCACCGCCCCGCCACCTCCGCCCTCCACTCCCCCCTCTCCCCCCCTTCGTCTGCCCGTCGCGCCCGCCCACCCCCCCCCTCCATCCGACCCAGCCGCCGCCCCCCCCCCCCCACCCCCCACCCCCCCCCCCCCCCCCACCCCGCCCCCCCCCCCCACCCCCGCCCCCCCCCCCCCCCCCCTCCCCCCCCGCCCCCCCCCCCGGCCCCCCCGCCCCCCCCCCCCCTCCTCCCCGGCGTCCGACTGCCCCCCCACCGCCCCCGCCACGGCCGACAACCCCACCCGACCGCCCCGGAACGAGCCCACCAACGCCGCCAGCACCGCCCGCTCCCTCCGGCACCACCCCCGCCCGTCCACCCCCGAGCCCCCCACCGCCGCCCCGGGCGTCCACCCGACCACCGACGCTGGCCCCCCGGTATCCGGTCCAGCCGACGAACGCCAGCAGCACCAACACGAAGCCGCTCCCAACCGCCGTCCCCGACCTCGGGCCTCCACGTCCTCTCGGACCTCCCACCGCGCCGATGCGCTCCTCCACGGCCGCCCGCATCGCCCGCCAACCGTCCCCCGCGACCCCGACACGCCCGCGGAACCGCCGGCCCCGCGACCGTCCCCGCCGCCCGCCCCCGCCCCCCCCCCCCCCGCCCCCCCCCCGCCCCCCCCGCCCCGCCCCCCCCCCCCCCCCCGCCCCCTCGCCCCCCCCCCCCCCCCCCCCCGCGCCCCCCCCCCCCCACCCCCCACACCCCCCCCCCCCCCCCCCCCCGCTCCCCCCCCCCCCCCCCCCCCCCCCACCCCACCCCCCCCCCCCCCCGCCCCCCCGCCCCCCACCCACCACAGCCGCCCCCACCGCCGACCGCCCCCGACCGCCGCACCCCGCCACCCACGCAGACCCGCGGGGGGGTGGGCGGGGTGGGCTGGGAGGTGGGGGTGGGTGGGGGGGTGGGGGGAGGCGGGGACGGTAGCGGGGGCGAGTGGGAGTATCGGGTGTGGGGGGCGGCCGGGCACGGCGGGGACGGCACGGTGAGCGAGGCGCGGGTGCAGGTGGAGGAGCGGGGCGGGGTAGAGGCGGCCGAGGGGCGGGACGGGGCGGAGCGGGGGGGGGGCGGGGGGGGGGGGGGGTGGGGAGGGGGGGGGGGGGGGGGCGGGGGGGGGGGGGGGCGGGGGTGGGGGGGGGGGGGGGGTGGGAGGGGGGGGGGGGGGGGCGGGGGGTGGCGGGGCGGGGTGGTGGGGGTTAGGGGGGGGGCTCGGCGGGGGGGGTGGAGCTGGGGGTGCCGAAGGGGGGGGGGGCGTTGGTGGCGGGTCAGGGGGTGGGGGTGGAGGGTCCGGATCTGGACATGGCGGAGCTGGGTCGGGAGTTGGTGGGCGCCGGGCCGTTCAGCGTCCAGAAGCGGGCTGCGCCGGTGGGAGGTGTGGGCGCTGCGCTGGGTCTAGGGGGGGTGGGGGCTGCGGGGCTGGAGGAGCGGCGCCCGGGGGGGGGTGGTGGTGGGGGGCGGGGGGGCCGGGGGGGGGGGCGGGGGGGGGGCGGGCGGGGGGGGGGGGCGGGTGGTGGGGGCGGGGGCGCAGTGCTTGCGGGCGGTGCGGGCGTTGCTGGTGGGTCCGGGCCGGGGCGCGGGGATGGGCGCGGCGGCGGCGGCCGAGGGGGGGACGGGGGCCTGCGGGCTGGAGATCGGGGTGGGGGCGAGGGGGCGGGGGAACGGAAGGGGGTGGCGGCGGCCGCGGGTGATCGGCGCGGGTGCGGCGGGCGGGCAGGGCGCGGCATCCGCGGGCGTGGGGGAGGCTTTCGACCAGGGCGAGAAGGGCGTGCGGGGTTCCGAGGGTGGGGCGCGCGGACTCGGCAACATGGCGGCGGGCGGCGTCGTCGGAGCCGATCGCCCGGCGGCCAGGTTGTGGAGCTCACACCCTCCCCCTACACCCTCCCGCGAACCCTGCGACCCTACGCCTGTCCCGGACCGCACTCCCCGCCCCACGCCATCACCCCCACCCCCGTCTCCGCACCCGACCCACCGCGCCGCCTCCCCACGCCCCGCCCTGCCTCGTGTCCCCATCCGCCCCCGCCCCGTCGAACTCCGTCGCCTCCCCCACCACCCCCCCCCCCCCCCCCACCGCCCCCCCCCCCCCCCCCGCGCCCCCCCCCCCCCCCCCCCCCCGCCGCCCGCCCCCCCCCCCCGCGCCCCCCCCCGCCCCCGCCCCCCCCCCCCCCCCGGCCCCCGCCGCCCCCCCCCCGGCCCGGCCGACGCACCGCCCCCGCCCCGCCCCCCCACCCCACCCCGCCCCGCCACCCTCCGTGCCCTCCACCCCAGCACTCCCCCCCCCCACCACCCCGCCCACCGCCCCACGCACGCACCGCCCCCACCCCACCCACGCGACCCCGCCAGCCTCACCACCCGCCACGCCTGTACCCCGTCTTGTGGCAGCTCCCTTCCACGACGCCGAGCAGTCCACTCTCGCCGCACCGCTTCTCCGCCCCCCGCATCGCGCCCCCGGGCGCGTATGCCCACGCGCCGTGTGCGGGCCTGGCGGCGCCCCGCAGCCCCACCGCGCCACCGCCGTCCGGCCACGGGGGGATGACGGGCCGGGGCAGGCCAGCGGACAGGTCGGCCCGCGACGCCGCACCCCACCTCAGCCCGCCCCTCCGCCGCGCGCGGCTGCCGGCACCTCTACTGCCCCCCCGCCCCCCTGCTCTCGCACCTGCACCCGGCCCCGGCCACCCCCGCGCCCCCACCGCGCCTGCCCAGCCCCCTCCCGCGCCCCCGGCCTCGGCCCCGGCCCGGCCCCCACCGCACACCCCAACCCCCGCCCGCCCCGCCCCCCCTCGCCGACGGCCACCCCGCGGCCGCCCCCACCCCGCCGGCCCCCACCGCTCCCCTCCCGCCGGCCGCCCCGCCGCCCCCCCCCCACCCCCCGCGCGCCAGGGCCAGCCCGTTCGGCCGGCCCCTCCCCACGCAGGAGACGCCGACGAAGCGCTCTACCCGTCCTGTCGGGACGTTCTCTGTGCCCCCTCCGCCGACTCGTGCCCCGGCCGCCATCACGCCGGCCCCCAGTCCCCTGCCTACCCGCCGCCCCCGCCTTTATCCGTCCCGCCCCCGCCCGTTCCGCCGCCCCCCCCCCCCCCTCCCTCCCCCCCCCCCCCCCCCTCCCTCCCCCCCCCCCCCCCCCCCCCCCCCCCCGCCCCGGCCCGCCCCCCCCGCCCCCCCCCCCCCCCCCCGCCCCGCCCCCCCCCCCCCCCCCCACGCCCCCCCCCCCCCCCCCACCCCCCCGCCCCCCCCCCCACCCCCCCCGCCCCCCCCCCCCCGGCCCCCCCCGCCCCCCCCGCCCCCCGCGCCCGCCGCCCCGCCCACCAGCCCCCGCCCACCCCGACACGCCGCGCCAACCCCGCCGTGCACACGACGACGCACCCGGCAGCCCGGCGGCACGCCGCCACGGCACGACGCCGCCGCCCCCGCCAGCGACCTCCCCGCGCTCCCCCCCGAACTCGGCGGAGCCGGCTACCCGCGCGCCGCCCCGCTGGGCGCCGGCGCCGCCGTGACCGCCGCCGCCCACCCCCCCCCCCCGGCACGCCGACGCGCCCTGCTCGCCCCCTCCCCCCGTCCGCCCCCCCGCGCCGCCGCCCCCCCCCCCCCCCCCCGCCACCCCCCCCCCCCCCCCCGCCCCCCCGCCGCCCCCCCCGCCCCCCCCCCCCGCCCCCCCCCCCGCCCCCCCCCCCCCCGCCCCCCCCACCCCCCCCCCCTCCCCCCCCTCCCCCCCCCTCCCCCCCCCCCCCCCCACCCCCCCCGCCCCCCGCCCCCCACCCCCCCCGCCGCGCGCCCCACGCGCCCCCGGCCCTCGCCCACGCCCCGCCCCGACCACGCACCTCGCCCCGCCAGCCCCCGCCCTCACCCGGCGCCCGCGCGACGCCCCCGCACACCACGCCGCCGCTGCCGCCACCCCGATCACAGGGTGATGAGGGGAGGGGGAGGGGGGTGGGGGGGGGGCGGTGGAGGAGGGGGAGGGGGGGGAGGGGGGGGAGGGGGGGGGGGGTGGGGGGGGGGGGGGGGGAGGGGGGGGGGGGGTGGGGGGGGAGGCGGGGGGGGGGGGGGGGGGGCAGGGGGGGGGGGGGGGGAAGGGGGGGAAGGGGACGGAGGAGGGGGGGGGGGGGGAGGGGGGAGGGGAGGGGCGGGGGAGGACGGGGGAGGGGGGGGGGGGTAGGGGGGGGGGGAAGGGGGGTGGGGGGGGTGTGTTGGGGGGGGTGTGGGGTGGGGGGCGGGGTGGGGGCGGGGAGCCGGTGGGAGCGGGCGGGGGTGGTGGTGGGGGGGGTGCAGGACCAAGAGCGGGTGGAGGGGGTGGGAGCGGAGGGGCGGGGCGGAGGGGGCGGGCGCGGGCGGCAAGGGATGCTGGAAGGTCTGGGGGTGGTAGGACGGCGGGGGGGTGTGAGGGCGGATAGGATATGGGGGCCGGGGGAGTCGTCGCATGTGCGCGCCAGATCGCCTGCGCCCCGGCGGCCGGGCCGCCGGTGGCAAGCTCGAGACAGTCGGCGAGCATCCGCCGCTCGAGCTCGTCCAGGTCGACCGTGGGTGGGTCGGGCGGCGGCTGCCCGAGGGTCACGTGGTGCGCGGGGGCGGTCTGGCCGCGCCCTTCGACGCCGTAGCAGGCGTCGAGCACGGTCGTCACGGCGATCTCCCCGACCACGCCCCCCCCCCCCCCCCCCCCCTCGCCCCCCCCCCCCCCCCCCCCCCTCCCCCACCCCCCCCCCCCCCGCCCCCCCACCCCCCCCGCCCCCCCCACCCGCCCCCCCCGCCCGCCGAACCTCGCGGCCCGCGCCACCGCCGCCACGCTCGCCAGCCCCGCCGCCTCCAGCGGGTCTACGACGCTCCTGACCACCACACACTGTCCGGGCTGCGGCCTATCCCACCCTACCTGCACGGCCCTCCCCCGCCCCATGCGCCCAGCGACCGCGTCCCCTCGGCACACATCGCTCCAGCTCGCAGCGCGGCGGACGACCGGGTCCCGCCGCGCAGCGGCCAGCCCGCCGACGCGCCGCTCCGCCCGGACCGGCTCGCCGGCTACCCGGTCCTCGCCGCCCCCCCGCCCAGCCCGCCCGCTCCGCTCGGCCCGACCCCACCCCCCCGGCCCGCCGCACCCCCCCCGCCCCGCCCCCCCCCCCCGCCCCCCCAGCCCCCCCGCCCCCCCCCACCCCCCCCGCCCCCCGCCCCCCCCCGCCCCCACCCCCCCCCCCCCCCCCACCCGCCCCCCCCCCCCCGCCGCCCCGCCCCCCCCCGCCCCCCCCCCCCCCCCCTCCCCCCCCTCCCCCCCCCTCCCCCCCCCCCGCCCCCCCTCCCCCCCCCCCCCCCGCCCCCTCCCCCCCCCCCCCCCCCGCCCCCCGCGCCCCCCCCCCCGCCGCCCCCGCCCCCTGCTCCCGGCCCCCGCCCGCGCGCCACCCACCCGTCCGCCGCCCGCCCTCGCCGCCGCGCCCCGCCGGCTGCCCCGACACCGCCACCCGGCGCCACGCCGCCGGCGCCCACCGTCCGCGTCGGGCCAATCTCCCCCCGCTCCGCCCCACCGCGCCCCCCTCCCCGCTGCACAGCGTGCCCCACATCTCTCGCACCTCGTCCCCCCACCACCCCCCGCGCCGTGCCCTCGCCCCCTCCGCCACGACCCCCCCCGCGTCCCACCGCCACCTCTCTCTCACCCCCCCCCCCGCCCCCCCCTCCCCCCCCCCGCCCCCCGCCCGCCCGCCCCCCCCCCCCCCCCCCCCCCCCCCCCCCCCCCCCGCCGCCCCCGCCCCCCCCCCCCCCCCCCGCCCCCCCCCCCCCCCACCCCCCCCCCCCCCCCCCCGCCCACCCCCCCCCCCCCCCCCCCCCCCACCCCCACCCCCCCCCCCCCCCCCCCCCGCCCCCCAGCCCCGCCCGCCCCCCCCCCCCCGCCCCCCCCCCGCCCACCCCCCCCCCCCCCCCCCCCCCGCGCCCATCTCGCTGCCCACCATCACACCCACACCCCGCCCACCCCCTCCTCGCACCCCCACGCCCACCCCCGCCCCCTCGCCCGCCCCACACACCCCCCCCACCCTACCCGCCCCGCCCCCCGCCCTTCCCCCCTCCCCCGCCCCCCCCCCCCGCCCCCCCGCCGACCCGCCAGCCCTCCCCGCCCTCCGCCTCCCTCCCCCCCCCCACCACGCCCCCCCTCACCCCCACCCGCGCGCCCCCCCCGCCCCCCCCCCCCCCTCCCCCCCCGCCCCCCCCCCCCCCCCCCCCCCCCCCCCCCGCGCCCCCCCCCCCCCCCCCCCCGCCCCCCTCCCCCCCCCCCCCCTCCCCCCACCCCCCCCCCCCCTCCCCCCCCCCCCCCCCCCCGTACCGCCCCCCCCCCCCCCCCGCCCTCCCCCCCCCCCCCCCCCCCACTCCCCCCCCCCCCCCCCCCCATCCCCCCCCCCCCCCCCCCCCTCCGCCCCCCTCGGCCGTTGCCAGCCTGCCCGCCAGCCCGAGCCATTCTACCCCCCGCCGACCCCTCGTATCCTCCCCACTCCCCCCGACTCAACCCCGCAGCCTCTCCCCGCTGTCTCACAACGCACACGAGCTCCTCTACCCCGCGCCCACACCGACAGCGCCCACGAGCCGCGCGTCCGTTCAGTTCGGCCAGGTTCTCCATTATCTTCTCCAGTATCTCCGTCCCCGTGTTCTCTCCGTCCCCCTTCTATATTCTTCTCCTGTCCTTCTTCATTGCTTTCTCTTCTTCACATCTTCCGCTTCCGACTATATTCCTTGTTTTCCTCTCTTTTTTCTCCCTCTCCTTTCTCCCACCCCCCCCCTCCCCCTCTTCCTCCCCCCCCCCCCCCCCTCTCCCCCCCCCCCCCCCCCCTCCTCCCCCCCCCCCCCCCCCCCCCCCCCCCCTCCCCCCTCCCCCCCCCCCCCTCCCCCCCCTCCCCCCCCCCCCCCCCCCCCACCCCCCCCTCCCCCCCCCCCCTCCCCCCCCCCCCTCCCCCCCCCCCCCTCCCCCCCCTCCCCCCCCCTCCCCCCGTCCGCCCGTTGCCCCCCTGCTCCTCCTGCCCCCCCCCCCACCCGCCCCCGACCCTCCCCCCTTCCCCCCGCTCCCCTACCCCCCCCCCACCCTCCCCCCTCCACCTCCTCCCACTTCTACCGTCTCACCTACGGAACTACTACCGCCCGCCATGACCACGCGACCAGTCCGAACGGGACGGCGGGCGCGAAGCGCCTGACCACCCGGCTGCCGACCCCGGCGGCCAGCCGCGCCGGCCACGTGTTCCCGCCGACCAGGCAGGCCGCCCCGCCCCCCATCGCGGCCATCTCCCCCAGCGAGGGCCCGCCGCCGAGGTCGCCGCCGCCGCTTGCCGCACCCCGCTCCGTCAACGACCCCACCCCCGGCCCGCCGGTCACCAGTAACCGACGAACTGCACGGCCACCCGCGCCCGCCCCACGCCCGCCCGGGCCGCGTCAGAGCCGACCCTCCGCCGCTCACCGCCGCCCCGTCCCCCCCGGCGCCGCCCGCGCCCCCGGCCAGGGCACCAGCCCGCCCCCCAGCGCCCCGCCGAGCCCGTCGCTCCGCCCCCGCCTCCCGCTCCGCCCGTCCCCCCCCCCCCCACCCGCCGCCCCCGACCCCCCCCGCCCGCTGCCGACCCCCCCCCCCGTCCCCCCCGCCCCCCGCGCCCCCGTCCCCCCCCGCCCGGCCGCCCCTCCGGCGCCCCGCCCACCCGTCCCCCCCCCCCCCCCCCCCCCCCCACCCCCCGACCACACCACCCCCATGACAACTTGACCACAAAGATGCTCGCGTCCACTGTGCAATTCTCAACAAACGACCAACCCACAACCCACCACCCCACACCAACCCGACAACCGCCGGCGGTATATGAGGCAAGGCGTGCCTGGCAGAGACAACAACCCACAACACACGGTTGTTCTCTCAGGACCCAACAGGATGCTCTACACCCACCACCAGCCGCACCAACCCGACCTTCCACACCCCCCAAGAGGGGGCCGTACTCGCCATGGTTGGCCGTTGCCAGCCGTGAACTCGCCAGTGTCTCCGCCAACGAGCACCCCGCCACCACACTCATGGATGACGCGGGCTCCTACCCGACCTTCGCCGGGAGGTGCTCCTTAGAAAGGAGGTGATCCAGCCGCACCTTCCGGTACGGCTACCTTGTTACGACTTCGTCCCAATCGCCAGCCCCACCTTCGACGGCTCCCCCCCTTACGGGTTAGGCCACCGGCTTCGGGTGTTGCCGACTTTCGTGACGTGACGGGCGGTGTGTACAAGGCCCGGGAACGTATTCACCGCAGCGTTGCTGATCTGCGATTACTAGCGACTCCGACTTCACGGGGGACACCAACCCCACACCAGACTCGAACCAACCCCAATCACGATCCAAACACAACACCTCCACCCCCACACCCACCGGCAACCGCCCCAACAAACCCTCCTGCGTCAACACCACCGACACACCCGTATCCCCCAACACAAAACCCAACCGCTCCACCGGATACTCCGGATCCAACGGCACATAACCACCCCCCGCCTTCAACACCCCCAACAAACCCACCACCATCTCCACCCCACGCCCCACACACAACCCCACCAACACCTCCGGACCAACACCCAAACCCCGCAACCGCCCCGCCACCAAACCCGCCCGACGATCCAACTCCGCAAACGACAACGACACCCCCTCACACACCACCGCCGTCGCCCCCGGACACCGCCCCACCACACCCTCGAACAACTCATGCACCAACCCACCACCAAACACACCCACCCCACCCCAACCCCACCCCAACAACCGCCCCCGCTCCACCGACGACAACAACCCCAACTCCGACAACCCCAACCCCGAACCACCAACAACCGAACCCAACAACACCACAAAAGAACCCACCAACCGCTCCACCGACCCCACATCAAACAAATCGGTGCCCGTCCATCAGTCGGGTCGGCCCCGGGGGCTCGGCGTCGTACCGCGCGACGGCCACGCCGGTCCCCGCGCAGCGCTCGCCCCCGACCAGCCCGTCCAGCGCGGGCAGCGCCGCGCCTCCCCGCGCCCGGGTCGCGACTACCCCGCGCCGGCCGTCCGCCGCCGGGTGCAGCATATCTACCCCCCCCCCCGCCACCGGCAGCCCCCCCGCGCTCCCCCCGCACCCCCCCGTCCCCGCCCCGCACCTCGACCCGCCCACCCCCCCGGCCGCCCCCCCCACCCCCCAACTCGCACTCCGGGTGGTCCGGCGCCGCCCGCCGCTCCGGTTCGCGCCGCTCAGCCCGGATCGGCACCCGCTGGCCGCGCACCCGCCCCTCGCCGCCCCGTCCTCGCCCACCCCCCTCACCCAGCGCGCCAGTCCCCCCCCGCTCGCCCCGACCCTGCGCCCCCGGCACCGCCGGCGTCCGCCTCGGCCTCCCTCCCGTCGAACCGCTCTGCCTGCGGCCCACCCCCCCTCCGAAGGGCCCTCCCACGCGCACGCGACCACGCCGGCACTCCGGCCACAGGCCCCGCCATCCTCGCGCGCCGACCCGCGGTGACAACTTGACCACAAAGATGCTCGCGTCCACTGTGCAATTCTCAACAAACGACCAACCCACAACCCACCACCCCACACCAACCCGACAACCGCCGGCGGTATATGAGGCAAGGCGTGCCTGGCAGCCAGACGAACCCGAAGGCCCGCCACAGCCACTGAAGAACCAACCTCGCGGTTGTTCCTTCAGGACCCAACAGGGTGCCCATCATCCACCACCAGCCGCACCAACCCGACCTTCCACACCCCCCAAAAGGGGCCGTACTCGCCGAAAGTTGGCCGTTGCCAGCCGTGAACTCGCCAGTGTCTCCGCCAACGAGCACCCCGACCCGACATCCGCAGGTCGTGGGCTCCTACCCGGCCTTCGCCGGGAGGTGCTCCTTAGAAAGGAGGTGATCCAGCCGCACCTTCCGGTACGGCTACCTTGTTACGACTTCGTCCCAATCGCCAGCCCCACCTTCGACGGCTCCCCCCCAAAAGGGTTAGGCCACCGGCTTCGGGTGTTGCCGACTTTCGTGACGTGACGGGCGGTGTGTACAAGGCCCGGGAACGTATTCACCGCAGCGTTGCTGATCTGCGATTACTAGCGACTCCGACTTCACGGGGTAATGTGGTGTATTATTCTTTTGTATACGCAGATGTGTATAAGGGGCAGGCTCCGGACCCGGGTGCCTCGGGACGCCCCGACCGTCGGTTCGGTGGTCGAACTCTTCCCCGGGGCGGCCTGGCAATCGGTCGGCCGATCGCGAATATGCGGGTGTTGATTTTGGATGAGTGGTGGGAGCCGGTGCCGGTGGGGGTGGCGGGTGAGGTGTTTTTGGGTGGGGTGGGTTTGGCGCGGGGTTATTGGGGTCGGCCGGGTTTGACGGCGTCGCGGTTTGTGCCGGATCCGTTTGGTGGTGTGGTGGGTGGTCGGTTGTATCGGACTGGTGATGTGGGTCGGTTCCGGTCCGATGGTGTGGTGGAGTTTTTGGGTCGGGTGGATGAGCAGGTGAAGGTGCGGGGTTATCGGGTGGAGCCGGGTGAGGTTGAGGCGGTGTTGGTGGGGTTGGCGGAGGTGTCGGAGGCGGTGGTGGTGGTTCGGGATGATGGGGTGTCGGGTCGGCGGTTGGTGGCGTATGTGGTGCCGGCGGTGGTGGGGGTGACGCCGGCGGTGTCGGTGTTGCGGGCGGCGTTGTCGCGGGTGTTGCCGGAGTACATGGTGCCGTCGGTGTTTGTGTGGTTGGCGGCGTTGCCGTTGACGGCGAATGGGAAGTTGGATCGGCGGGCGTTGCCGGTGCCGGTGGAGCGTCCGGAGTTGGAGGTGGCGTTCGAGGCGCCGCGTTCGGTGACGGAGCGGGTGTTGGCGGGGTTGTGGGTGGAGTTGTTGGGGGTGGACCGGGTCGGGGTGCACGACAACTTCTTCGAACTCGGCGGACACTCACTGCCGACCCCAATAACCCCGCGCCAAACCCACCCCACCCAAAAACACCTCACCCGCCACCCCCACCGGCACCGGCTCCCACCACTCATCCAAAATCAACACCCGCATATTCGCGATCGGCCGACCGATGTTGGGCTGGGGTGAGTCGCCGATCCGGGCGACGGTCGTGTCGATCGTGCACTCGGTCGGGCCGTACGAGTTCCAGATCGTCATGTCGGTCAGCTCGTACAGTTGCTTCCACAGTGCCGAGTCGATCGCCTCGCCGCTGACCAGCATCGTCGACGGCGGCTCGGGCAGTTTCGCCAGGCCCTGCCGGAGCAGCGGCTCCAACTGGCTCGGGGTCGTCTCCAGTACGTCGACCGGGTTGCGCGCCAGCCAGCCGAGGAAGTCCGCCGGTGCGAGCCGTACGCTCTCCGGCACGATCACGATCTCCCAGCCGTGGCAGAGCGCGAGCAGGGTGTCCAGTGACTGGTCGAAGGCGATCGAGGCGTTCAGCGCGACCCGCCCGACCGGGTCCTTGGGGGTCCAGCGCAACTCGTGCGCGAAATTGGCCAGGCCGCCGTGTTGGATGACCACACCCTTCGGTCGCCCCGTCGACCCCGACGTGTACATCACATACGCCACATTCTCCGGACCCGCCCCCGACCCACCAGACACCAACCCCACACCAGACTCGAACCAACCCCAATCACGATCCAAACACAACACCTCCACCCCCACACCCACCGGCAACCGCCCCAACAAACCCTCCTGCGTCAACACCACCGACACACCCGTATGCCGACCCCAATAACCCCGCGCCAAACCCACCCCACCCAAAAACACCTCACCCGCCACCCCCACCGGCACCGGCTCCCACCACTCATCCAAAATCAACACCCGCATATTCGCGATCGGCCGACCGATCGGCACCGGGGCGGACGGGTCGGCGCCGGGCGGGCAGGGCCAGGAGGTGACGTCGATCGACGCCTCGGTCGGCCCGTAGAGGTTGTGCAGTTCGGCCCGGAACCGGTGCTGGAACTCCCGCACCGTCGAGCCGGCCAGCGTCTCACCGCTGGCCAGCACCCGGGTCAGGGTCGGGCAGCCGCCGGGTACCGCCCGGACGAACTGGTCCAGCATGGAGGGTACGAAGTGCACGGTGGTCACGCCGTACCGGTCGATGGCCGCCGCCACCCGTTCCGGGTCCCGGTGCTCCTCCGGTGGCAGGATCGCCAGTCGGGCGCCGACGGCCAGCGGCCAGAACAGTTCCCATACCGACACGTCGAACGAGTACGGCGTCTTCTGCAGAACCACGTCGTGCTCGCCGAGCCGGTATTCGGACTGCGCCCAGAGAATGCGGTTCGCCAGGCCGCCGTGTTGCACGACCACACCCTTCGGTCGCCCCGTCGACCCCGACGTGTACATCACATACGCCACATTCTCCGGACCCGCCCCCGAACCACCCGACACCAACCCCACACCAGACTCGAACCAACCCCAATCACGATCCAAACACAACACCTCCACCCCCACACCCACCGGCAACCGCCCCAACAAACCCTCCTGCGTCAACACCACCGACACACCCGTATAGCTGTAGTGACCATGAGCGTTGTTGACGGCGTGTCGGCTTGATCGATGGAGAGACCTCCGGCGAGGTGTGAGGTGCTGACGCCCATACCTACCGGAGGTCTCTATGGCCCACCGTAACGCCCGGCTGACCGTGTACGCCCGCCGCCTGCTCATCACGCGTGTCATCGATCAGGGCCGGCCAGTCGCGCACGTGGTCAAGGAGCTGGGCTGCTCACGCGCCACCGGCTACAAGTGGCTGGCCCGGTGGCGGGCAGAAGGCGACCCCGGCCTGCATGACCGGCCCAGTACCGCCCACCGGCACCCCCGCAAAACCCCGACCGAGGTCGAGCAGCAGGTCTGCCACCTGCGAACCAGCCGCAAACTCGGCCCCCGCCGACTCGCCCCACTGGTGGCCCTACCGCCATCTACCGTGCACGCCGTCCTGACCCGTCACCGGCTGCACCGCCTGGCCTGGCTGGACCGGCCCACCGGCCAACCCGTACGCCGCTACGAACGCGACCGCCCCGGCGAACTCATCCACGTCGACGTCAAGAAACTCGGCCGCCTCCGCGACGGCGGCGGCTGGAAGATCCACGGCCGCGACAGCATCGAACACCGCCGCGCCCGCAACAGCACCCGAGTCGGCTTCGACTACGTCCACTGCGCCGTCGACGACCACACCCGCCTCGCCTACGCCGAAATCCACCCAGACGAGAAGACCACCACCTGCGCCGGCTTCCTCCGCCGCGCCGCCGCGCACTTCGCCACCCTCGGCATCACCGACATCGAACGAGTCATGACCGACAACGCCCTGGCCTACCGACGCGGCCACGCCTGGCACCAAGCCCTGACCGACCTCGGCGCACAACCCCGCTTCACCCGCCGCTACCGACCACAAACCAACGGCAAAGCCGAACGCTTCAACCGCACCCTCCTCGACGAATGGGCCTACCAACAGCCCTACACCAGCAACCAACACCGCGCAGAGAGTGTTGTGATACCTCGGCGTGACCTTTGCTGACTCTTTGGACGAAGATCACTTCTGTGTCGTTGTGTTTGTAAACCGGCGTACGAGTCGTCGCTGACTGATCGGCAGTGGGCGGTGATCGAGCCGTTGTTGCCGGCACGGGACCCGCGTCGGGGTGGCCGGCCGTTGCGGTATCCGCGTCGGCTGGTCATCGACACGATCCTGTACGTGCTGCGTACCGGTGCGGCGTGGCGGCACGTTCCGCATGACCTTGTGCCGTGGGACGTGGCTTACCGGTGGTTCCGCCGCTGGAGCGCTGACGGGACCTGGGACGAGGTTCATGACCGGCTGCGAGACGCGGTGCGGATGGTCGAGGGACGTAGCCCGCAGCCGTCGGCGGCGGTGCTGGACTCGCAGACCGCGCACAGTCACCAGGGTGGCGAGGCGATCGGCTATGACGCGGGCAAACGCACTCGGGGCCGCAAGCGGCATGTCCTGGTCGACACCTGCGGACTGCTGCTACGGGCGGTGGTGCATTCCGCGTCGATCCAGGAGCGTGCCGGCGCCAAGCTGGTCCTGGCGGGGATCACCGAGTCGTTCCCGCTGCTGGGCCTGGTCTGGGCCGACGCGGGTTACGTCAACCGCGTCGACGCGGGTCTGCTGGCATGGGCGCGTACCCACGCCGGGGTCGACCTGCAGATCGTGGCCCGCAATGCCGACGTGAAAGGCTTCCAGGTGCTACCCCGACGCTGGGTGGTCGAACGAACCTTCGCCTGGTTGGGACGGTGCAGACGGTTGGCCCGCGATTACGAGCGCAAACCCGCGCACGCCGAAGCGATGATCAAAGTTGCCATGATCCGGCTGATGGCCGCCCGCCTCGCTGGCGAGGACATCGAGCCGCAGGGCCCGATCGAGACCGAAGCGGCTCGACGCCTCGACAACGAACTCAACCAGAAGTAGTCATCCAGTTACCCAACACTCTCTCCGTTTTATACATCAGCCGTTCGGCTAGCATCCCCCGATACCAACGGGCTAAGGTGATGCCTGAACAGCCACACGACACCTCCACCACCCGACCACCACATAACGAACCTCCACCACCGAACAACTCGCACCCCCGCCCACCCAGCAGGGAGGACCACCATGACAACCACCACAGCCCCCACCACCACGGTCCCGGCCACCACCCGGACCGACCACCCCACCCCCAACGACACCGCCACCGAACTCCTACACGCCATGACCGCCCTACCCACCCACCACCCCTCCCGACCCGCCCTCCGCGACAAAGCCATCGAAGCCTGGCTCCCCCTGGCCCACCACCTCGCCCACCGCTACAGCGGACGCGGCGAACCCACCGACGACCTCATCCAAACCGCCGCCGTCGGCCTCATCAAAGCCATCGACAAATGGGACCCCACCCGCGGCGTCGACTTCGCCGGCTACGCCATCCCCACCATCATCGGCGAACTCAAACGACACTTCCGCGACCGCACCTGGGACATCCGCGTCCCCCGCCGCCTCCAGGAACTCCGCCTCGCCATCAGCGAAGCCAACAGCAACCTCCTACAAACCCTCGGCCGCTCCCCCACCATCACCGACATCGCCACCCACCTCAACCTCACCGAAGAAGAAGTCCTCGAAGGACTCGAAGGCGCCCGCGCCTACAACGCCGTCTCCCTGTCCACCCCCACCGGCGACGGCGACCGCACCACCGAACTCGGCGACCTCCTCGGCAGCGAAGACAACGAATACGAACTCGCCGAACTCCGCGTCGCCCTCGGCCCCGCCCTGGCCACCCTCGACGAACGCGAACAGAAAATCCTCACCCTCCGCTTCTACGGCAACCTCACCCAATCCCAAATCGCCGAACAAATCGGCGTCTCCCAAATGCACATCAGCCGCCTCCTCACCCGCGCCCTCACCAAACTCCGCGGCCAACTCGCCGACACGTACTGATTTTTGGTCATGATCGGGTGGTGGGTGGGGGCGGATCGCGGAACACCGGGCCGGTGGCGGTGGTTATACCCGGCGTACGTCCGCAGCAGCAGTCCCCCCCGGGCTTGCCGGGTCGGTGGGAGTTGGTTGCGGGCGGCCGGTGACCGGCCCCGGGAATGACGGGCGGTCGGCGTCGGTTACATCTGCCTGGCACCCCGGGTAGCGGGAACGGTCCCCGACCGTGAACCCCCCTGGCCTGTGTTGGGTGTTGTTCTTTCCCCCGGAACGTGGTTTTCGGGTTTCTTTCCTTTCGACGCGCCGCGGGTGCGGTGTTGTCGTTCCCCCGGAATGGAAGGCGACCATCATGACTTTCGTCAAGCGATGGCTACCGGCCATCACCGAGACTCCGATGCGTAAGACCGCGCTGGGTATCGCCGGACTCGCCGTTGTCGGTGGCGCGTTCGCCGGCCCGGTGATCGCGATGGACACCCCGACCACGGGGTCGCCGACCGCCGCGTCGGTGACCGCCGACATCAAGCAGATCGACAAGCGGGCGCCGTCGAAGATGCTGGACTACCAGTACAAGGCGCAGGAGAACTTCTACTACTGCGCGCCCGCGGCGACCCGGATCGCGCTGTCGGCGCAGGGACACACCCCGTCGCAGGACGAGGTGGCCAAGCAGCTGGGTACGACCGAGGCGGGTACGAACTCGGCCGAGGACACCACCCGGGTCCTCAACTCCGCCGGTGGTAAGGACTATCAGACGGTGGCGATCCCGGACAGCACCGCCAAGCCGGAGCAGATGGACCGGCTCCAGGTCGACATCGTCAACGCGATCGACGCCAAGCGTCCGGTGGTGATGAACATCAAGGGCACCGCCACCGACGTCGACGGTGTACCGCACTCCTACGAGGGCGGGCACTACCTGACCGTCGTGGGCTACGACGACCACGGCCGGAAGGTGAAGATCGCCGACCCGGCGAACCCGAACCAGAGCGAGTACTGGATGAGCACCATCACCCTCGCCAACTGGGCCGCCGAACGCGGATACTCCGCATAACGCACGACCGAATGGGCCAGCCCCACCCCGGGGCTGGCCCATTCGGGATGCTCCTATGGAAGTCAAGGGGTGTTGAGGGCGGTGAAGTCGGCGAGGAGGGCGGTGTGGACCTCGCGGACGATGTAGCGCTTGAGGCAGCGCATGATCTCTTTCTTGCTGAGTCCTTGTTTGGTGCGTTTGTCGACGTAGGCGCGGGTGCGGGGGTCGTAGCGCATGCGGACCAGGGCGATGGTGTGCAGTGCGTTGTTCGCGGCTCTGTCGCCGCCTCGGTTGAGGCGGTGTCGGTCGGTTCGTCCGCTGCTGGCGGGGATGGGGGCGGCGCCGCAGAGGTGGGCCAGGGCGGCTTCGGAGCGCAGCCGGTCGGGGTTGTCGCCGGCGGTGGTCAGGAGTTGACCGGCGACGTCGGTGCCGATGCCGTAGACGGCGTTCAGGTGTGGTGCGGTGCGGGCGACGGCGGGTCGTAAACGGCGGTCGGCCTGGTTGATCTCGGCGGTGAGGTGTTGGATCCGGGTGGCGATCACGGCCAGGGCTGCCTTGGTGGCCTCCACAGGATCGGTGAGTTGGGTCTCGTCGGTGTGGAGGGCGGCGCACCGGTCGACAAGTTTGGTCGTTCCCGCGTCGGCGAGGTCCTGGCGCAGCGCATCGGGTGCGGATGCGATCAGTCCGTGCAGCTGGTTGAGGGCCGCGGTGCGGGCCTTGACCGCTCCTCGCCGGGCCACGCGCAGGGCGCGGATGGCCTCGACCGGTCCGGTGCGGGTCTTGGGTGTGCCGGTGGCTTGCCCGGACAGGGCGGCGCGGGCGGCGGCGAGCGCGTCGAGGGGGTCGGATTTGCCTTTGGCGCGGCGGGCACGTCGGTCCGGGCGGTCGATCTCGACCAGGGTGATGCCACGGGTGCTCAGGTAGCGGGCGAGGCCGGCGCCGTAGGTGCCGGTGCCTTCCACCCCGATCTTGACCACCCGACCGAACCCACGAAGCCATGCGAGCAGCTGTTGGTAGCCGGTGGTGGTGGCCGGGAACTCATGATCACCCAGGATCCTGCCGGTCTGATCGACCGCGGCGGCGTGATGGGTTTTGCCGTGTGTGTCGACGCCGCCTGTGACCTGACGCTTCTTGGCTGCCATGCTGGAACCGTCGTCCCTTTCGCTTGCACCGAACAGGGTCGGCACGCACCGCCGGGACGGGCGGACAGGACAGTGACGGGACCTCTTGCACAGGCTCCTATCAGGTCACGAACGCCCGGTCGGTGAGTGCAGGAACGGGTCACCCGGGCAGACCGACGAATCCCCTAGAAGACACCCAAGGTCAGTCAGAGGCTGAGTCAGACCGGCCGGGTGACCCGCTCCTACATCCTCACTGTCAGCTGACTGTGAGCATGGCGGGGTCGGTTCATCAGTGGTGAGCTGATAGTCGGTAGTAGTGGGCGTGACTCTTCGTCTGACTGGCCTTTGGTGCCTTCGCGTGGACTTGTCCGCCCGCTGCTGCCGGCGCCGGCCCGGCGGGAGACGTTGGCCTGATCAGGAGCTTGACCGCCAGTTAGCGGCTGGCGTGTCTCATCACAGTCCTGCCATCTCCGCACCGGACCGGACCCTTGCGTCCCCACGGGTGAGGAGAGAACGCATGTCCATGCTGACAGAACTGGTCGAGGTCGTCATCGGCGTCGACACCCACAAACACACCCACACCGCCGCGATCCTCGACGCCCGTACCGGCGCGGTGCTGGACCGGGTGACGGTCACCGCCGACCCGGACGGCTAGGGCGACCTGCTGGGCGTGGCCGAGCGGCACTCAGGGCTGCGGGCCTGGGCGGTGGAGGGCACCGGCGGCTACGGCGCGGGTCTGCACCGGCATCTGGCCGGCGCCGGTGAGTTGGTCGTCGAGCTGGACCGGCCGAAGCGGCCCGCTCGCCGTGCTGGGGCGAAGTCCGATCCGATCGACGCCGAACGCGCCGCCCGTGATGCCCTGGCCCGGACCCGCCTGGCCCAGCCCAAAACCGGACCGCAGCGGGCGGCGTTGCAGATGCGGCTGACCGCTCGCCGCGCGGCGGTCGAAGCCGCCACCACCGCCCAGCGGCAACTACACGCGATGGTCATCACCGCGCCGGAGACGGTCCGTGCCCGGTTCCGCGGCCAGAGCACCCGGACGATGATCACCACCGCCGCCCGGCTGCGACCCGCAACGGCCAGCGGAAACATCGAGATCACCACCGCGCTGACAGTGTTGCGTGACCTCGCCCGACGCGTCCGCGCCCTGGAAACCGAAGCCGCCGCCCACGAGGCGGCGATCCGCGCCATCGTGCGGTCCTGGCGCCCGGACCTACTCACCCTGACCGGAGTCGGCCCGATCGTGGCCGCCACCGTCCTGACCGCCTGGTCCCACCCCGGCCGCTGCCGCGACGACGCCGCCTTCGCGATGCTCGCCGGCGTGGCCCCGATCCCCGCATCATCGGGCAAGACCGTCCGTTACCGGCTCAACCGCTCCGGCGACCGACAACTCAACCGCGCCCTACACACCATCACCCTGTCCCGGCTGCGCTACGACGAACGCACCCGGGCCTACGCCGACCGCCGCCGCACCCAGGGCAAAACCGACCGCGAGATCAAACGCTGCCTCAAGCGCTACATCACCCGAGAGCTCTACCGACGCCTCGAAACACCACCCTCAACCACTTGACGCACCATAGGAGCGTCCCGTCTGAGCCGATCCGGCGGGCCTCGACGGCCCGTGGTCGCCCCGCGACCACGGGCCGTCGACTTTTCCGGTGGGCTTTTCCGGGGTACGGCGGGAGGACTGGCCCTTATACACATCTAAACCAGGGCCGCCGGATCGCCCCGGTGCGGCCGACCCGGCCACCAGAACCGCTCCCCGAAGCTGTTTCTTATACACATCCTAAGCTGCTGACGATAATGTGTATAATGGACAGGGGCTGGACGGTGCGGGCCGAGCCGGTCGACGGCCCGGTGGCGGGCGCCCTGCTGCGGGACTACTACACCGAGATCGTCGGCCGCTACCACCAGCGGCGGGTTAGGCCACCGGCTTCGGGTGTTGCCGACTTTCGTGACGTGACGGGCGGTGTGTACAAGGCCCGGGAACGTATTCACCGCAGCGTTGCTGATCTGCGATTACTAGCGACTCCGACTTCACGGGGTCGAGTTGCAGACCCCGATCCGAACTGAGACCGGCTTTTTGGGATTCGCTCCACCTCACGGTATCGCAGCCCATTGTACCGGCCATTGTAGCATGCGTGAAGCCCTGGACATAAGGGGCATGATGACTTGACGTCATCCCCACCTTCCTCCGAGTTGACCCCGGCAGTCTTCGATGAGTCCCCGCCATAACGCGCTGGCAACATCGAACAAGGGTTGCGCTCGTTGCGGGACTTAACCCAACATCTCACGACACGAGCTGACGACAGCCATGCACCACCTGTGACCGCCCCCGAAGGACCCCACATCTCTGCAGGTTTTGCGGCCATGTCAAACCCAGGTAAGGTTCTTCGCGTTGCATCGAATTAATCCGCATGCTCCGCCGCTTGTGCGGGCCCCCGTCAATTCCTTTGAGTTTTAGCCTTGCGGCCGTACTCCCCAGGCGGGGCGCTTAATGCGTTAGCTGCGGCACAGAGAACCGGAGAGGCCCCCCACACCTAGCGCCCAACGTTTACAGCGTGGACTACCAGGGTATCTAATCCTGTTCGCTCCCCACGCTTTCGCTCCTCAGCGTCAGTATCGGCCCAGAGACCCGCCTTCGCCACCGGTGTTCCTCCTGATATCTGCGCATTTCACCGCTACACCAGGAATTCCAGTCTCCCCTACCGAACTCTAGCCTGCCCGTATCGGCTGCAAGCCCACAGTTGAGCTGTGGGTTTTCACAGTCGACGCGACAAGCCGCCTACGAGCTCTTTACGCCCAATAAATCCGGACAACGCTCGCGCCCTACGTCTTACCGCGGCTGCTGGCACGTAGTTGGCCGGCGCTTCTTCTGCAGGTACCGTCACTTCCGCTTCGTCCCTGCTGAAAGAGGTTTACAACCCGAAGGCCGTCATCCCTCACGCGGCGTCGCTGCATCAGGCTTCCGCCCATTGTGCAATATTCCCCACTGCTGCCTCCCGTAGGAGTCTGGGCCGTGTCTCAGTCCCAGTGTGGCCGGTCGCCCTCTCAGGCCGGCTACCCGTCGTCGCCTTGGTAGGCCATCACCCCACCAACAAGCTGATAGGCCGCGAGCCCATCCCAGGCCGAAAAACTTTCCACCCACCACCATGCGGTGACAAGTCATATCCGGTATTAGCCCCCGTTTCCGAGGGTTATCCCAAAGCCTGAGGCAGGTTACTCACGTGTTACTCACCCGTTCGCCGCTCGAGTACCCCGAAGGGCCTTTCCGCTCGACTTGCATGTGTTAAGCACGCCGCCAGCGTTCGTCCTGAGCCAGGATCAAACTCTCCAACAAAAACCATCGAAAAATTTGCAACCCGGCAACAATAAAATGGAGGTGGCGTTCGAGGCGCCGCGTTCGGTGACGGAGCGGGTGTTGGCGGGGTTGTGGGTGGAGTTGTTGGGGGTGGACCGGGTCGGGGTGCACGACAACTTCTTCGAACTCGGCGGACACTCACTACTGGCGACCCAGTTGCTGTGGCGGCTACAGCAGCAGCACGGAATCGACCTGCCGGTCCGGGTGGTCTTCGAGGCGCCGACGGTGGCCCGGCTGGCGAGCGCGCTGGACGCCGCCGAGACCGGTACCGCGACCGCGATCACCGCCGTGGCCCGGGACGGCGAGCTTCCGCTGTCGTACGCGCAGCAGCGGCTCTGGTTCCTGCACCAGCTCATGCCGAGCGGTTCGGCGTACCACATGCAGTGGACCGCGCGGCTGCGCGGACGTCTCGACCTCGCGGCGCTGGACCGCGCGGTGACCGCACTGGTGGCCCGGCACGAGGTGCTGCGGACCAGGTTCACCGTGCTGGCCGGCCGCCCGAACCAGGTGATCGACGCACCGCGACCGGTGACCGTGCCGGTGACCGACCTGACCGGCGTGCGGCCGGAAGACGCCCGCCGCGACGCGGCCCGGGCGGTCCGGGTCGAGGAGTCGGCCACCCCCTTCGACCTCGCCACCGGGCCGGTCCACCGAGCCCGGCTGGTCCGGCTCGGGCCCGAGGAGCACCTCCTGGTCTGGACCATGCACCACATCGCCGGTGACGGCCGCTCGATGAACCGGCTCTCGACCGAGATCGCCGCGCTGTACCGGGCCGAGCTGACCGGTGCGCCGAGCGGCCTGCCCGAGCTGCCGGTCCAGTACGTCGACTTCGCCGCCTGGCAGCGGGACCGGCTCCAGGGGCCGGCCGGGGAGGCCGGGCTCTCCTACTGGCGCGAGCAGCTCGCCGGGGCCGAGCAGTTGGAACTGCCCACCGACCGCCCGCGCGGGGCGCTGCGCACCGGCGGCGCGGTGCACAGCTTCGAGCTGGACGCCGAGCTGGTCGGGCGACTCCGGGAGCTGGGGGGCCGGCACGGCGCCACCCTGTTCATGACGTTGCTCGCCGGCTTCGCCACGCTGCTGCACCGCTACACCGGGCAGCGGGACTTCACCATCGGCTGCCCGGTCTCGGACCGGCACCAGGCCGAGACGGCGAACCTGATCGGCCTCTTCCTCAACGTACTGGTGATGCGGGTGGACTGTTCCGGCGACCCGAGCTTCGCGGAGCTGCTGGAACGGGTACGGGACACCGCGATCGAGGCGTACACGCACCAGGAACTGCCGTTCGAGGTGCTGGTCGACGAGCTGAGCCCGGAGCGGGACCTCGCCCGGAACCCGCTCTACCAGGTCGACTTCCAGCTGCATCCCCGGTTCACCACCTCCGAACTGCTGGACCTGCCCGGACTGGAGATGACCGACGAGCCGGAGATCCCCACCGACAGCGCGGTGGTCGACCTCTCGCTCTATCTGGCGGAATGGGACGGCCGGGTCAGGGGCGACCTCCGGTACCGCACCGATTTGTTTGATGTGGGGTCGGTGGAGCGGTTGGTGGGTTCTTTTGTGGTGTTGTTGGGTTCGGTTGTTGGTGGTTCGGGGTTGGGGTTGTCGGAGTTGGGGTTGTTGTCGTCGGTGGAGCGGACTGGAGAGGGGCGGGCCGGCGTGCGAATCATGATCGCGGATGACGAGGCGGCCATCCGTGAGTCGCTGGAGCGGGTGCTCCAGGTCGAGGGTTACGACACCAGCACCGTCGCCAACGGTCTCGCCTGTCCCTTATCCACATCTCAAAGACTGCCAGGCACGCCTTGCCTCATATACCGCCGGCGGTTGTCGGGTTGGTGTGGGGTGGTGGGTTGTGGGTTGGTCGTTTGTTGAGAATTGCACAGTGGACGCGAGCATCTTTGTGGTCAAGTTGTCAAGGGCGGACGGTGGATGCCTTGGCACCAGGAGCCGATGAAGGACGTGGGAGGCCGCGATAGGCCTGGGGGAGCTGTCAACCGAGCTGTGATCCCAGGGTGTCCGAATGGGGTAACCTGGCACCAGTCATGTGGTGTCACCTGCACCTGAATTCATAGGGTGTGTGGAGGGAACGCGGGGAAGTGAAACATCTCAGTACCCGTAGGAAGAGAAAACAATAGTGATTCCGTGAGTAGTGGCGAGCGAAAGCGGATTGAGGCTAAACCGGTTGCGTGTGATACCTGTCAGGGGTTGCGTGGTCGGGGTTGTGGGACCTCATGACACGAGCTGACACTCGTGTGGGGAGTTATAAAGCCAGTTGTTAGCTGAATGGTGTGGAAAAGCCAACCGTAGGCGGTGATAGTCCGGTAGGTGAAAGCAGCTGGTCTTCCTTGTGGGTGTTCCCGAGTAGCGGCGGACTCCTGTAATCTGCCGTGAATCTGCCAGGACCACCTGGTAAGCCTAAATACTTCCTGGTGACCGATAGCGGACGAGTACCGTGAGGGAATGGTGAAAAGTACCCCGGGAGGGGAGTGAAATAGTACCTGAAACCGTTCGCCTACAATCCGTCGGAGCCTTTAGGGGTGACGGCGTGCCTTTTGAAGAATGAGCCTGCGAGTTAGTGGCATGTGGCGAGGTTAACCCGTGTGGGGTAGCCGTAGCGAAAGCGAGTCTTAATAGGGCGTGTAGTCGCGTGTTCTAGACCCGAAGCGGGGTGATCTAGCCATGGGCAGGCTGAAGCGTGGGTAAGACCGCGTGGAGGGCCGAACCCACCAACGTTGAAAAGTTGGGGGATGACCTGTGGTTAGGGGTGAAAGGCCAATCAAACTCCGTGATAGCTGGTTCTCCCCGAAATGCATTTAGGTGCAGCGTCGTGTGTTTCTTGCCGGAGGTAGAGCACTGGATGGTCTAGGGGCCCTACAAGGTTACTGAAATCAGCCAAACTCCGAATGCCGGTAAGTGAGAGCGCGGCAGTGAGACTGCGGGGGATAAGCTTCGTAGTCGAGAGGGAAACAGCCCAGATCGCCAGCTAAGGCCCCTAAGCGTGTGCTAAGTGGAAAAGGATGTGGGGTCGCATAGACAACCAGGAGGTTGGCTTAGAAGCAGCCACCCTTTAAAGAGTGCGTAATAGCTCACTGGTCAAGTGGTTCCGCGCCGACAATGTAGCGGGGCTCAAGTACACCGCCGAAGCTGTGGCATTCACATTTTAACTTCGTGCAGGTCTTTCGGGACTTGTGTGCAGGTGTGTGGATGGGTAGGGGAGCGTCGTGCCGGGGGTGAAGCAGCAGGGTGACCTAGTTGTGGACGCGGCACGAGTGAGAATGCAGGCATGAGTAGCGAAAGAAGGGTGAGAAACCCTTCCGCCGGATGACCAAGGGTTCCAGGGCCAGGTTAATCCGCCCTGGGTGAGTCGGGGCCTAAGGCGAGGCCGAGAGGCGTAGTCGATGGATAACGGGTTGATATTCCCGTACCCGTGTAGGAGCGCCCGTGATGAACCTCGTTGTGCTAACCACCCGAACCATCCAAGACCTTCGGGTTGAGGGTGGGGAGCGTGGGAACCTGGCGGGTAGTAGTCAAGCGATGGGGTGACGCAGGAAGGTAGCTGAGCCCGGCCGGTGGTTGTGCCGGGGTAAGCGTGTAGGCCGGTGTGTAGGCAAATCCGCACACCTTGTGGCTGAGACGTGATGCCGAGCCGATTCAGGTGAAGTCAGTGATCCTATGCTGCCGAGAAAAGCCTCTAGCGAGTTCCGAGCGGCCCGTACCCTAAACCGACACAGGTGGTCAGGTAGAGAATACCGAGGCGATCGGGTGAACTGTGGTTAAGGAACTCGGCAAATTGCCCCCGTAACTTAGGGAGAAGGGGGGCCGGAGACGTGAAGCCCCATGCGGGTGGAGCGTTGTATGGCCGCAGAGAGCAGGGGGAAGCGACTGTTTACTAAAAACACAGGTCCATGCGAAGAAGTAATTCGATGTATATGGACTGACGCCTGCCCGGTGCTGGAACGTTAAGGGGACCGGTTAGTCTTTCGGGGCGAAGCTGAGAACTTAAGCGCCAGTAAACGGCGGTGGTAACTATAACCATCCTAAGGTAGCGAAATTCCTTGTCGGGTAAGTTCCGACCTGCACGAATGGCGTAACGACTTCCCCACTGTCTCAACCACAGGCCCGGCGAAATTGCAGTACGAGTAAAGATGCTCGTTACGCGCGGCAGGACGGAAAGACCCCGGGACCTTTACTATAGCTTGACATTGGTATCTGAATTAGCTTGTGTAGGATAGGTGGGAGCCGGTGAAGTCCATACGCCAGTATGGGTGGAGGCAATCTTGAAATACCACTCTGGTTGGTTTGGGTATCTAACTTCGGGCCCTTATCGGGTTCAGGGACAGTGTCTGGTGGGTAGTTTAACTGGGGCGGTTGCCTCCTAAAATGTAACGGAGGCGCCCAAAGGTTCCCTCAGCCTGGTTGGCAATCAGGTGTTGAGTGTAAGTGTATAAGGGAGCTTGACTGTGAGACTGACGGGTCGAGCAGGGACGAAAGTCGGGACTAGTGATCCGGCACTTGCGTGTGGAAGCGGTGTCGCTCAACGGATAAAAGGTACCCCGGGGATAACAGGCTGATCTTCCCCAAGAGTCCATATCGACGGGATGGTTTGGCACCTCGATGTCGGCTCGTCGCATCCTGGGGCTGTAGCAGGTCCCAAGGGTTGGGCTGTTCGCCCATTAAAGCGGTACGCGAGCTGGGTTTAGAACGTCGTGAGACAGTTCGGTCCCTATCCGCCGTGCGCGTAGGATACTTGAGAAGGGCTGTCCCTAGTACGAGAGGACCGGGACGGACGAACCTCTGGTGTGCCAGTTGTCCCGCCAGGGGCACGGCTGGTTGGCTACGTTCGGGAGGGATAACCGCTGAAAGCATCTAAGCGGGAAGCCTGCTTCAAGATGAGGTATCCCACCCCGTTGTGGGGGTAAGGCTCCCAGTGAGACGACTGGGTTGATAGGCCGGAGATGTAAGCCAGGTAACTGGTTCAGTTGACCGGTACTAATAGGCCGAGGACTTGACTACAAAGTTGCTACGCGTCCACTGTGTGATTCACAGCAAACGAACAACAGTTTTGCTCCTGCGTGTGGGCAGGGGGTTGTTGTTTGTGTTGTTGATAGGGTTACGGCGGTTATGGCGGAGGGGAAACGCCCGGTTACATTCCGAACCCGGAAGCTAAGCCTTCCAGCGCTGATGGTACTGCACTCGGGAGGGTGTGGGAGAGTAAGACGCCGCCGGACATCTTCGCCCGGTCGGTGAGTGCAGGAACGGGTCACCCGGGCAGACCGACGAATCCCCTAGAAGACACCCAAGGTCAGTCAGAGGCTGAGTCAGACCGGCCGGGTGACCCGCTCCTACATCCTCACTGTCAGAGGTACTGGCGGAGGAACTGCAGTTCGAGGGCGAGCAGCCGTTCGGCGGTGCCACCGGCGGCCATGTGGGTGGCGCCGGTCAGCGGGATCACCGAGTGGGTACGGCCGGCGGCCAGCAGCGCGGCGGAGAGCCGCAGGGTGTGCGCGGCCACCACGTTGTCGTCGGCCAGCCCGTGCAGCAGCAGGATCGGCCGGACCTCGTCGGGGTCGCGTACCGGTTCGGCGGCGAGTTCCAGCAGTGAGTGGTGGGCGTACACCTCGGGGCTGTCGGCCGGCATCCCGAGATAGCGCTCGGTGTAGGCGGTGTCGTAGAGCGTCCAGTCGGTGACCGGGGCACCGGCGATGGCACACCGGAACAGGTCGGGCCGGCGCAGCGCGGCCAGCGCGGCCAGCCAGCCCCCGAACGACCAGCCCCGGATCGCCACCCGGCCCAGGTCGAGGTCGGGGTGCTTGCCGGCGAGCGCGGTCAGCGCGTCCGCCTGGTCGGCCAGGATCACGTCGGCCAGCCGCCGGTGCACCACCTTCTCGAACGACGGCGCCACTCCGGGGGTACCCCGGTTGTCGATGGTGACCACCGCGTAGCCGGCGTCGGCCCACCACTGCCGCTCCAGCCACGCCGACCGGGCGGCCACCACCTCCTGGTGGCCGGGTCCGCCGTAGACGTCGAGCAGCACCGGCAGGCGTCGGCCCGCGACGTGGTTACCGGGGTAGACCACCGCGGCCGGCAGCCGGCGGTCGGTGACGCGTTCCAGCGCGGGCCGGGGCGCGTACGGCGGGGTCGCGGCGAGCGAGCGGAGCGCGGCCACCTCCCGGTCACCCTGCCAGACCGTCCAGGTGCTGCCGGCCGCGTCGAGCGAGCGGGACTGCACCACGAGTACGTCGCCGCCGACCGTCGCGCTGTGCCAGCCCGGGTCGCCGGTCAGCCGCCGGGCGTCGATCCCGCCGGCCCCGATCGCGGTACGCACCCGGAACAGGTGCTGCTGGCTCGGCTCGCCGTCGCTCCCCTCGACCAGCAGGTCCGGGCTGCCGTTGCGGTTCGGCAGCCAGCCGACCACCCGGCGGACGTAGAGCGACGGCGGGGTGAGCAGGGTGCCGTCGGCGAAGAGGCAGCGGGCGTCGTAGCCGTCGTGCGCGAGTTCGCCGCCGACGAGTACCCGGCCGTCGGGCAGGTGTCGGGGGGTACCGGCGACCGGCTCCACCCAGCGCGGGTCGGCGAGTTCGGCGTGCACCTGCGTCTCGCCGGTACGCGGGTCGACCGCCAGCACCAGGCCGTGCTGCTGCAACCGGCGCAGTACGGTGATCAGCGGCCCGGTCTCGGCCCACTCCACCGAGACCAGGTAGGGGTAGGTCTCCCGGTCCCAGTGCACGTCGACCCAGCCGCCGTCGAGGTCGAGCAGGTGCAGGCTCACCTCGGCGTTCGGCCCGCCGGAGCGCGGGTACGCCACCGACCGCGGCGGGCTGGCCGGGTCACCGGGGTCGTGCAGGTACCAGCGGGGCAGCCGGGACTCGTCGACCCGGGCGGCCAGGATGGAGCGCCCGTCCGGCGCCCACCAGTAGCCCCGGAACCGGTCGAACTCCTCGGCCGCGACGAACTCGGCGAGCCCCCAGGTGACCCCGGCGTCCTCGCCGGCCAGCAGGGTGTCGGTGCCGTCGGAGTCCACCACCCGCAGTTGGCCGACCCGGCCGCCGTCCCCGGCCGCGTCGGTGACGTAGGCGAGCCGCTGGCCGGTCGGATCGGGCCGGGGGTCGACCACCGGGCCGGTGACGGCGACCTCGACGACGTCCCCGTGCACCAGGTCGGCCCGGAACAGCCGGCCGTCGAGGGCGAAGACCGCGATCCGGGCGGCCGGGTCGGTGGCGTAGGAGGCGATGCCGGAGGCGCTCAGCCGGAGCCGTTCGCGCAGTGCCCGCTCGGTCGAGTGCGGCGTGCCGGCCAGGTCGGTGCCGACGGCGGGTCCGGGTCCGCCGAACCCGGTCGGCTGGGCGCCGCCGGCGGCCGCCGCCAGGTCGGTGGGGTCGGCGACCGGGGGCGTACTCGTCGGGTCGGCGTCGGCCGCCGGGTCGGCGAGCAGGTCGGCGGGGTCGGCGACCAGCCGTTCGGTGCCGTCGGCGACGTCGAGCATCCAGAGCGCGTCGACCGGGTCGGTGGGGCCGCCGGAGCGGAGGAAGACGACCCGCGAGCCGTCGCTCGCCACCGTCACGGCGCGCGGCGCGCCGCGGCTGAACCGGCGGGTACGGGCGGCCAACTCCGGGTACTCCACACCGTGATCGTAGAGCCGGGCGCTCGGCGATGTGGCCGAGCCGGGCATCGCCGCCCGGTCGGGTACCGGTGGTGGTCCGATCACTCTGCGGAGGCGGCGGGCCGCTCCTGAGTAGGGTGAGCCGGTCCGGCCGCGTAGAGTTGCCCGGGTGACGAACCCGAGCGAGGTGGCCGTCCCGGCCGAGGAAACCGAGCCGTTCGGTTCCGCCGATCCGGCCCGGCCGGCCCGACGGCTGCTGCTGGTGCACGCGCATCCGGACGATGAGGCGATCGGCACCGGCGCCACCATGGCGTACTACGCGGCGGCCGGCGCCGGGGTCACCCTGGTCACCTGCACCCTCGGCGAGGAGGGCGAGATCCACGTACCGGCGCTGTACGGGTTGGCCGCCGCCGAGGCGGACCAGCTCGGCGGGTACCGGATCGCGGAGCTGGCCGCCGCCTGTGCCGCGCTCGGGGTACGCGACCACCGGTTCCTCGGCGGCGCCGGGCGGTACCGCGACTCGGGGATGATGGGGCTGCCCACCAACGACCATCCGAGGGCCTTCTGGCGGGCCGATCTCGACGAGGCGGCCGGCCACCTGGTCGAGATCATGCGAGAGGTACGCCCGCAGGTGCTGGTCACCTACGACCCGAACGGCTTCTACGGGCACCCGGACCACATCCAGGCGCACCGGGTGGCGATGCGGGCGGCCGAACTCGCCGCCGCCGAGGGTTTCGGGCCCGACAAGATCTACTGGACGGCGATGCCGAGGAGCGTGCTGGAGGCGGGTCTGGTGGCCTTCGCCGATGCCGCCGACAACCCGTTCGCCGGCACCGAGCAGGCCGACGAGCTCCCGTTCGGTACCCCGGACGAGGAGATCGCGGCCCGGATCGACGGCACCGACCAGCACGCCGCCAAGGAGGCGGCGATGCGGGCGCACGCGACGCAGATTCCGGACAACTCCTGGCTCTACTCGATCGCCAGCAACTTCGGCGGCGAGTTCATGGGGGTGGAGTACTACGCCCTGGCCGTCGGCTCCCGGGGTCCGGGCGCCGGCCCGTACGGCTGGGAGGACGACCTCTTCGCCGGGCTGCCGGTGGGGGACGCCGACCCGTCCGGGCCGGTACCGGCCGGTGACGCCCCGGCCGCCGTGGCCCCGACGCCTCCGTCCGGTACGCCGGCGGAGGCGGGCGCGCGGTGAGCCTGCCGGGCCCGACCGTGTCCATCCCGTCCGAGCTGGAGCCGGTCCCGCCGCCCGCCGAGCCGTCGGCGGCGCACCGGGCGGTCGACCTGGTGCTGCGGGTGGTCGGCGGCGTGGTCGCGGTGGTGGCCGCGGCGGTCACGGCGGTGCTGGAGCTGCTCCTGTCGATGCTCCGGGTCGGTGGGGTGTTGATCGGGGTGTCGGTGCTGGTCACCGTGCTGGCGAACGTGGCGCTGGGCTGGTTCGCGCCCCGGGTGGTGGGTCGGCGCTGGGCGCTGGCGCTGCCCGCCGTCGTCTGGTTCGCCCTGATGGTGGTCGCCGCCGGTGGCACCTCGGAGGGTGACGTGCTGATCGCCGCCGACAACTGGGTCGGACTTGTGATGATCTTCGCCGGTTCGGTGACCTTCGCGATCATGGGCTTCCGGGTGATCATGAACCCGCGCGGCCCGGAGTCGTCCCGGCCGCGCCTCTGACAGTGAGGATGTAGGAGCGGGTCACCCGGCCGGTCTGACTCAGCCTCTGACTGACCTTGGGTGTCTTCTAGGGGATTCGTCGGTCTGCCCGGGTGACCCGTTCCTGCACTCACCGACCGGGCGCCGCCGCCGCACCCAGGGCAAAACCGACCGCGAGATCAAACGCTGCCTCAAGCGCTACATCACCCGAGAGCTCTACCGACGCCTCGAAACACCACCCTCAACCACTTGACGCACCATAGGAGCGTCCACGCCGGCTCGCGGTGACCCGTCGGCCGGCGCGGGGTCAGCGCAGCAGGTCGAGTTCCCCGAGGGCCTTCCGGGCCGCCTCGGACCCCGGCTCGATGTCGTCGACCGGCGCCCCCGACCAAGCGGCCGCACAGAGCGCGGCCAGCGCGGCCATGCTCGGCCCCTCCCCGGTGAGCACCGCCGGGCCGCCGTCGGCCACCACCTGCCAGCCGGTACCGGCGGCGTCGGCGGGTTCGGCGGTCAGCCGGGCGACCCGGGCCGGGTCGAAGAGCCCGCCCAGATCGCTCGCCACGAAGTCCGGGCGGGCCGACGGCGCCGCGCGCAGCAGGTCGGCCGGCGCCGACACCCCGGTGAGGACCAGCAGACTTTCCATCCCGGCCCGGACCGCACCCTCGATGTCGGTGTCCAGCCGGTCGCCGACCGCGAGCGGGCGGGCCGCGCCGAACCGCCGGGCGGCGGCGGTGAACAGCGCCGGCTCCGGCTTGCCGACCACCACGTCGGGGTCCCGGGCCAGTGCGGTACGCACCGCCGCGACAAGTGAACCGTTCCCGGGTACCGGGCCACGGGCGGTCGGCAACGTCCGGTCGGTGTTGGTGACGAACCAGTCGGCGCCGGCCCGTACCGCCAGCGCCGCCTCGGCGAGATCCGCCCAGCCGACCTGCGGCCCGTAGCCCTGCACCACCGCCACCGGCGCGTCCTCCAGCCGGGAGACCGGGCGCAGTCCGACGTCACGTACCTCGTTGCGGAGCGCCTCCGCGCCTACAACCAGTACCGGGGAGTCCGGCGGGAAGCGGTGCGCCAGCAGTTCCGCCGCGGCGGCCGCGGAGGTGAGTACCTCCTGCGGCCGCACGTCGAGCCCCATCCCGGTGAGCAGCGCGGCGACCTCGTCGGCGCGCCGGGAGGCGTTGTTCGTCGCGTACGCCAGCGGCTTGCCCTCGGCGTGCAGCCGGCCGACCGCCGCGACCGCCGTCTCGATCGGCCGGTCCACGAGATAGACCACGCCGTCCAGATCGAAGATCACCAGGTCGTACGCGTCGACCAGCCGGCCGCCCGGCGAGGACTCGGTCACGATTCGGCGCCACGCCCCGGACGGGCAGCCGGATCGGCCCCGGCCTCGGCCTCAGCGTCGGCGTTGGCGTTGGCGTTGGCGTCTGGAGCCTCCGCGTCAGCCGCTCCGGGCTTCGCGTCCTCGACCGCCTCTGTCCGGGCGTCCTCGTCCGCGTCCACCCCCGCTTCGGCGTCCACTGCGGTCACCTCGGCGGCAGCCAGCGGCTCGTCGCCGTCCTCGTCGCCGTCGTCATCACCGTCGCCGAACTCGCCGTCGTCCTCGTCGACCTCGTCGTCGTCCTCGTCGCCGAACTCGTCCTCGTCGTCGAACTCGTCGTCGGCGTCACGATCCGCGCGGACGTCCTCGTCGTCGTACCCGTCCTCGTCGTCCTCCGGATCGGGCTCGTCCTGGTCGTCCTCCGGACCGGGCTCGTTCTCCGAGGCATCGGCGTCGGCGTCCGCCGTCGGCTCCGAGTCGTCGGATCCGCCATCGGTGGTGTCGTCGGAGTCGTCCTCGTCCTCGTCGCCCTCCAGGACGACGCCGTCGAGCTCCAACAACCGCTCGGCGGCATCGGTCTCACCGAACTCGTCCACCTCGGCGGCCCGGGCGAACCACTCCCGTGCCTCCTCCCGCCGGTCCACCGCGAGCAGCGCGTCGGCGTACGCGTAACGCAGCCGGGCGGTCCACGGTTCGGCGGGCGTGGCGGTCAGTTCGCGCACCTGGAGCATCGCCACCGCAGCGTCGCGCTGACCCATGTCGCCCCGGGCTCCGGCCGCCACGATCAGCAGCTCCACCGCCCCAGCCGGGTCCAGCGCCTCACGATCGGCGCCCCGATAGAGGTCGATCGCCCGCTCCGGGCGGCCGAGCGCCCGCTCGCAGTCGGCGAGTACGGCCAGGTGGGTCTGCCGCCCGCTCATCCTGTGGTACGTCCGCAGTTCGGCGAGTGCGGTCTGCCACTCACCCGCCCGGTACGCCGCCAGCCCGACCGCCTCCCGTACGGGCGCGATCCGGGCCGCCAGGCTCCGGGCGGCGAGCGCGTGCTCCAGGGCAAGGCCCGGATCCTCGTCGATCAGCGCTCCGGTCGCGACGAGATGCCGCGCGACCGTATCCGCGACGGGCTTGGCCAGAGAGAGCAGTTCGGCCCGGACCGCGCTGTCGAGATCCGTGGCGACGATCTCCTCCGGCAGAGCCGGACCGGAGGCTTCCCGAGCGCCGTCGCCCGGTCGGCCGGACCGCTCGCGTCGATCCGTACCCTCGGAGCGGGTGTAGCCACCCCCGCCCGCGCCGGCACCGTCCCGACCGGTCTGGCCGGTCCCCTGCCGGGGCTTCCAGTCCCGCCGGCCCTCGTCGGCACGGCCACGGTCGGCGCGGTCGCCGCCCGACCGGAAGCCCTCGCGTGCGCCGCCACTGCGCGCGTCCCGGTCCGACCGGCGGTAACCACCGCGGTCGCCGTCACGCGTACCCTCGCGGTCCCCGCCCCGGTAGCCTTCCCGGTCCGAACCCCGGAAGCCTTCCCGACTGCGGCCGTCGAAGCCGCGACGACCCGCGTCGTCGCCGAAGCGCCGCCCGCTGTCACGTCCTGCGCCGCGCTGGTCACCGCCGCCGGACGGTCCGCCACGGTAGCCACCGCCGCGACCGGCGTCGCCGCCGGAACCCGCACCCGGGCGACCCCGGTAACCACCGCTGTCGCCCCGGAAACCGCCGTCCCGCCGGTCGTCACCGCGCCGGTCGTCGTCCCGGTAGCTGCCGGCACGCGAGTCCCGACCAGCACGGCGGTCGTCGCCGGAGCCGGGCCGGGATCCGCCCCGGTAACCGCCGCTGTCGCTCCGGAAGCCGCCGCGCCGGTCGTCGCCGCCGGAGCCTCCGCTCCGACCCTGGTAGCCGCCGCGCCGGTCGTCGCCGCCGGAGCTTCCGCCCCGGTAGCCGCCGGTACGTCGGTCGTCGCCGCGCCGGGCGTCGTCCCGATAGCCGCCACCACCGGAGTCACGGTCGCCCCGCCGGTCGCCCCGGAAGTCGCCGCCCCGGCCGTAGTCGGTACGGGGTCCCCGGTCACGGTCGCCACGGCCGAAGCCGTCCCGTCCCGCTCCGGACTGGTAGCCGCCCTCGCGGTAGCCGCCGGTATCCCGGTCGCCGCCACGCGGGCCAGTTCCGGCCGGACGGTAGCCCTGGCGTCCCTCTGCACGCCCCGGGCCGAAGTCGTCTCGACGCCCACCGCCGCGGTAGCCGCCCTGCCGGTCGTCGCCGCCGCGCTGGTAGCCACCCTGCCGGGCATCGCCGCCACGCTGGTAACCACCCTGCCGGGCATCGCCGCCGCGCTGGTAGCCGCCCTGCCGGTCGTCACCGCCACGCTGGTAACCGCCCTGCCGGGCATCGCCGCCACGCTGGTAGCCGCCGCCGGAGCGGAAGCCCGCATCGCCGTCCCGACGCCCGGAGTCGCGGTATCCGCCGGCCCGAGGGCCGTCGCCGCCGGGGCTTCGGTAGCCACCGGATCGCCGGTCGTCGTCACCGAACCGCCCGCCGCCGCTCGCGCGGTCGCCACGGAAGTCGCGGTTGCCCCGGGAATCCCGGTCACCACGGAAGTCCCGGTCACCACGGAAGCCGCCGCCGCGCTGGCCGTCCCGGAAGCCGCCGCCGCGCCGGTCGTCAGCGCCGGATCGGTAACCGCCACCCGCGCGACCGTCCCGCTGGCCGGCGCCGTCACGTGGAGCTGGGCGGTCACGCCGGTCGCCGGTACGGCCGTCGGTTCGACGACCCCCACTCGGATAGCCGCCCCGGTCACCAGAGGTGCCGGACGAATCGCGGTCCCCGCGATAGGGCTGACGGCCGTCCCGGCGCGTAGAGGCGTCACGGCCGCCTTGGCGGTCCGGACGGTCGTCTCGACGGCGCGGGCGGTCTCCGCCGTGCGCTCCTGAACTCACGGGTACATCCTTCCTCATGGCGAGATCGCCGCAACACGCAGTGCAGGGCCACCCCGACCGGGGTGGCCCTGCAAACAAAGATGTCCGGCGGCGTCTTACTCTCCCACACCCTCCCGAGTGCAGTACCATCAGCGCTGGAAGGCTTAGCTTCCGGGTTCGGAATGTAACCGGGCGTTTCCCCTCCGCCATAACCGCCGTAACCCTGAGTTGTTCGGTGGTGGAGGTTCGTTATGTGGTGGTCGGGTGGTGGAGGTGTCGTGTGGCTGTTCAGGCATCACCTTAGCCCGTTGGTATCGGGGGATGCTAGCCGAACGGCTGATGTATAAAACGGGCGCACCCGACGGAAAGCCAACAAAGCATTTCGCCGATCCGGCACACCCGCGCCGACTCCCACGGGATGATTACCGCCTGTGAGCTGGGCGCGACACCGTGTGCCGGGCCGGGCGGGCCGCACCGGCGGCCGGAGCACGACATGATCCGGCCACGTCGGATCATCGAGCGCTGGGGGCTCGACCCGGAGTCCCTGCCCGGCGAGAACGAGGCACGACACGCCTCCTGGCTCGAACTCTTCTTCGACCTCGTCTTCGTCCTGGCCCTCGCCGCCGTGCAGAACCGGCTCACCGACGCGGTACCCGACGTCGACGAGATCCTCCGGACCGCCGGCCTCTTCGTGATCGTCTGGTGGGCCTGGGTCGGGCAGGCGTTCTACGACACCCGGTTCGACCCCGACGACCTCCGCCACCGGTTGGCGGTACTCGTCGGCATGATCGGAGCCGGCATCATGGCGGTCGGCGCCAAGGACGCCCCGGACACGCTGCTGCTGCCGATCGGCTACCTCGTGGTCCGCGGCACCCTGCTGGCGCTCTACCTCCGGGTACGCGGCATCGGGGCCACCGCGCGCGAACTGACCACCGTCTACCTCATCGGGTTCAGCGTGGGGCTGTCGTTCTGGGTCGCCTCCCTCGCCGTACCGGCACAGAACCGGGCGCTGCTCTGGCTGATCGGGCTGATCGTCGAACTGCTGACCCCGTGGCTCGGCCGACGCTGGCTGATCAAACACCCCGTCCATCCGGCACACCTGCCGGAACGGATCGGACAGTTCACCATCATCCTGCTCGGCGTCAGCCTGACCGACCTGATCGGCGCCGTGCCGACCCGGCCGTCGCCGGCCGTCGTCGTGGTGGCGATCACCGGATTCCTGATCCCGGCGTCGGTGTGGTGGGTCTACACCACCTTCGTGACCATGGGGCTGACCACGTCGCGGCTGAGCGCCGGTCTCGGCTACGCGACCGTGCACGGCGCGATCGGCTCCACCCTGCTGCTGCTCGGCTGGTGCCTGGGACAGGCGGTCCGCGAGGTCAGTACCGGCCGGGAGGACCTGCCGGAGATGCTGCGCCTGCTGATGGCCGTCTCGCTGGCCAGTTGGATGGTCGGCGGCCTGGCGCTGCAATGGATCGCGCTGGGCACCGTACCGCCACTGCGGATCGGGATCGCGGCGGTCGCCATCGCGCTGGTCGGCGCCGTCGCCCTGGTGCCGCCGCCGCTGGCCCTGATGCCGCTGCTCGCCCTGCTGATGATCGGCTACGCCGTGGTGGTCAGCCGGCTCATCGTCCGGTTCGCCGGGAACCGGATCGAGACGTAGCCACCCCCGACGGACCACCGGCCCGCCCGACCACCCGAACGGGCGGCCGGGCGGCCGGGCGACGGTGGGCCGGCCAGAGCGAGGTCAGGTCAGGCGGCGGGTGCGGTCGCGTACCCGTCGGGCGGCGAGGTGCGCGGCCGCGAAGCTCCGGCCGGCGGCGATCCGCAGCGGCTCCGGGACGTCGTCCAGCCCCCGGTAGAGCACCCGGAGCAGTTGCAGCCAGCTCATCAGGCCGGCGAGTTCCCCGCCCAGCGGGTCGGGGCGGCCCGCCGGGTCCACGGCCAGCGGCCCGGGGTACCCGTCGACGGCCACCTGGAGGGCGTGCTGCCGCGCGGTCAGCAGCGGCAGCAGCTCGGCGACCGGAAACGGCACTCCGGGCCGGATCTGGTAGGCGCCGAGCAGCTCGACCACCTCCCCGGCCGCCTCGGCGACGGCGGCGGCGAACCGGCGACGCTCCTCGTCGACCACCCGGGTCATGCCGTCACCTCCGCCAGCCCCAGGGCCCGCCGCAGGTGCACGCCGGTCGGCGAGCTGGCCAGTTCGACCAGGCCGCGCGGCTCGCCCTGGTAGAGCACCCGACCGCCCCGGCTGCCGCCCTCCGGCCCCAGCTCCAGCACCCAGTCGGCGTGCGCGACGACGTCCAGGTTGTGCTCGATCACGAGTACGGTCGCGGCGTACTCGTCGACCAGCCGGTCCAGTACCCCGAGCAGCCGCCCCACGTCCGCCATGTGCAGCCCGGTGGTCGGCTCGTCGAGCACGTACGCCGGGGCGCCGCCGTGCAGTCCGGTGGCGAGCTTGATCCGTTGACACTCACCGCCGGAGAGGCTGGTCAACGGCTGACCCAACCGCAGATAGTCCAGCCCGACGTCGGCGGTCGCGGCCAGTACCGGTGCGACCCGGCGGTTGCCGGCGAAGAACTCCCGCCCCTGCGCGACCGTCATCTCCAGTACCTCGCTGATGGTCCGGCCGCGCAGCCGGTAACCGAGCACCTCGTCGGAGAAGCGGCGCCCGTCGCAGGTCTGGCAGACCAGCGAGACGCCCTCCAGCGCGCCGGAGTCGGTCTGCACCACGCCCAGCCCGGCGCAGGTGGCGCAGGCACCCGAGGAGTTGGCGCTGAACAGGGCCGGGCTGACCCGGTTGGCCCGGGCGAACTCGGCCCGGACCTGGTCGGCGACCCCGGTGTAGGTGACGACGGTGGAGCGGCGGTTGGCGTGCGGCATCGACTGGTCGATGATCACCGCCTCCGGGTGCTGGGCCCGGAACGCGCCGCCGACCAGGCTCGACTTGCCCGCGCCGGCCACCCCGGCGATCACGGTGAGTACGCCCGCCGGGATGCCGAGGGTGAGGTCGCGCAGGTTGTGGGTACGCGCGCCGACGATCGGGAGTACGCCGGTCGGGGTGCGTACCGCCGCCTTCAACCGGGTGCTCCCGGTCATCGCCCGGCCCGTCGGGGTGTCCGCGTCGGCGAGCGCCTCGACACCTCCGGCGTAGACCACCCGGCCGCCCGCCGTACCGGCACCGGGGCCGAGGTCGAGGACGTGGTCGGCCGCCGCGATCACGTCCCGGTCGTGCTCGACGACCAGCACGGTGTTTCCCTTGTCCCGCAGCGTGCGGAGCAGGTCGGTGAGCCGGTGCACGTCCCGGGGGTGCAGCCCGACGCTCGGCTCGTCGAAGACGTAGAGCAGGTCGTTGAGGCTGCTGGAGAGGTGTCGGACGATCTTGACCCGCTGCGACTCGCCCCCGGAGAGGGTGCCGGTACGCCGGTCCAGGCTCAGGTAGCCGAGGCCGATCTGCACGAGGTGCCCGACCTGGGCGACCAGGGTGTCGAGCACCGGCTTCGCCGCCGGCACCTCCAGCCCGGCCAGTACCCCGAGCAGCTCCTCCGACTCCATCGCGCAGAGTTCGGCGATGTTGTGCCCGCCGACCCGGCTGGAGAGCGCCAGCGGCGAGAGCCGGCTGCCCCCGCAGGCCCGGCACGGGACGGTGGTGGTGTAGTCCGCCACCATCCGCCGGGTCCGCTCCGCCGGCTCCGCCTGCTGGTCGAGGTAGCGGCGGCGGAACTTCACCACCGCGCCCTCGTAGCTCAGGTTGAGCGTCGAGCCGGCCACCTCCAGCGGCACCGTGCCGTCGGTGGCGTAGAGCAGGTCGTCGAGTTCCCGCTCCGAGTACGCCGACACCGGCTTGTCCGGGTCGAGCCGGCCCGACGCGGCGAGCAGGTGCCAGTCCCGGCTGCCCACCTTGAAGGTCGGGGCGAGCAGCGCCCCCTGGTTGAGCGACCGGGTGGGGTCGAGGAAGGCGGCCAGGTCGACGTCGGTGATCTCGCCGAGGCCCTCGCACTCCGGGCACATCCCGGCGGCCATGTTGAACGAGAACGCGTCGGGGTAGCCGACGAACGGCTCGCCGACCCGGGCGAAGAGCAGCCGCAGCAGCGGGGCGATGTCGGTGATGGTGCCGACGGTGGACCGGGGCCCGCCGGTCAGCGGTCGCTGGTCGATCGCGACCGTCGCCGGCAGGTGCTCGATCAGGTCGACGGCCGGCCGGGCCGAACTCGGCATGAAGGTACGGACGAACATCGGCAGCATCTCGGTCATCTGCCGCTGGCCCTCGACGGCGATCGTCTCGAAGACCAGCGACGACTTCCCCGACCCGGAGACGCCGGTGACGACGGTCAGCCGGCGCTTGGGGATCTCGACGTCGACGGCCGCGAGGTTGTGCTCGCGAGCCCCGGTGACCCGGATCCACTCGGTGACCGGCGCACCCTGCCCGGAAGATTGGACGACCCCGGAAGATTGGACGACACTCATTCCCTCAACTCTATCGTTGAACTTCCATCTTAAGAGTTGACGAAGGGGCCACGATGTCAGCGGGGCTGAAAGTCTCAACTCCCGGGTCAGGGCGGCGGGAAGCGGCGGCGAGGGGCAGGAAGCTAGGCGAAAGCCGGGAAGCGGCGGCGGGCGGCCGGTGGCGGCGGTCCTAGTCCCGGAACGGGGTGACCGGCAGCCCGGCGACGCCGGGGTCGGCCCGGAAGAGCGCCCCGGCGGCCGGCTCCGGGTCCTCCAGGCCGAGCCGCGAGGTGGTGATGTAGAGGTCGCGCAGCTCCGGCCCGCCGAAGGTGCAGGCGGTGACCTGGCCGGCCGGCACCGCCAGCCGTACGTCGAGTCGGCCGTCCGGCGCGTAGCGGCGTACCTCCCCGCCGCCCCAGAGCGCGACCCAGACCCCGCCCTCGGCGTCCACGGTCAGCCCGTCGGGTGCGCCGTCGGCGGACTCGATCCGGGCGAACGGCCGTCGGCCGGTCAGCACGGGCTGCTCCGGGTCGTAGTCGAAGACGTCGATGCGCTGGGTCGGGGTGTCGACGTAGTACGCCAGGGTGCCGTCGGGTGACCAGGCGATGCCGTTGGAGATGGTGACGTCGGAGAGCACCCGCCGGGCCACCAGGTCGGCGTCGAGCCGGTAGAGCGCCGCCGCACCGGGCCGGGTGTCGTACGCCATCGAGCCGCAGTAGAACCGGCCGGCCGGGTCGCAGCCGCCCTCGTTCATCCGCAGGTCAGGATCGGTCCAGAGGTCGGGCAGCCGGCGTACCGTGCGAAGTTGCGGGTCGGTGAGGACGAACCCGCGCTCGACGGCGACCAGATAGCCGTCGCCGGCCCGGGGCCGGACCACCGCCGCGACGCTGTCGACGTGGTGCCGGTCCACCCGGTCCGTACCCGGCGTCATCGTCAGTACGTCGCCGGCCAGCATGTCCACCCACAACAGCCGCCCCGTCCGGGGATCCCAGACCGGTCCCTCGGCATGCTCGCAGCACGGATCCGTCACCTGCGTCGCGTCCACCACGTCGCGCTCCTTTCGACAGCCCCGATCATGTCAGCGCGGTACGGCCCGATCACGTCCGCGCCGGTACGGCCGATCGTGTCAGCGCGGTACGGCGCCGACGGTGGCGATGCCGTCGGATATCTCGGCGGTGCTGCTGGCGGCGTAGCCGAGCACCAGGCCGGGCGGGCCGGGACGTTGCCGGTGCCAGGTGAGCGGCTGCACCTTGACCCCCCGGGCCAGTGCCGCGGTCGCCAGCGCGACGTCGTCGACGGCGCCGGCACCGTCCGGGAAGGTGATCATGAGGTGCAGTCCCGCCGCCGCGCCGTGCACCACGGCGTCCGGCAGGTGGGTACGGATCGCCGCGATCATCGCGTCCCGGCGGCGTACGTGGCGACGGCGCAGGAACCGCAGTTGCCGTTCCAGCGCCCCCGACCCGATCAGCTCGGCCAGGACCAGTTGCGGCAGTGCGGCGTTGCCGAGATCCGCCGTCCGCTTCGCGTCGACCAGGGCGGCCCGGTACCGGCTCGGCGCGAGCAGCCAGCCCACCCGCAGGGCCGGGGCGAGCAGTTTGGAGACGCTGCCGGCGTAGCAGACCTGTTCGGGCAGGACCGCCCGCAGCGCCGGTACGGGTGGCCGGTCGTACCGGTGCTCGGCGTCGTAGTCGTCCTCCACGATCAACCCGCCGCCGGCCGCCCAGCGCATCAGCTCGCGCCGCCGGGCACCGTCCAGCACCACCCCGGTCGGGAACTGGTGTGCCGGGGTCAGCATGACCGCCGGGGCGCCGCTGGCGCGCAGCTCGTCGACGCGCAGCCCACCGGCGTCGACCGGGATCGGCGGCGTCGCCAGACCCCAGCTCCGCAGTTGCTGCCGTACCCCGAGCGACCCCGGGTCCTCCACCGCCACCGTCCGTACCCCGTCGGCGTGCAACACCTGGCCGAGCAGGGTCAGCGCCTGCGCGACCCCCGCCACCACCAGCACGTCGTCCGGGTCGACCGCAATCCCCCGGGTCCGGGCCAGCCAGTGCGCGACGGCCAGCCGCAGCTTCGGGGTACCCCTCGGGTCGCCGTAGCCGAAGTCGCCGGGCGTCAGGTCGTGCAGCACGGCGCGTTCGGCCCGCAGCCAGGCCGCGCGCGGAAAGGCGGCGAGATCGGGTACGCCGGGCGTCAGGTCGATCCGGGCCGGCGCGGCGCGGAGCGAGTCGAACATGTCGGGGCGGGGATCGGTGCCGAAGAGTCCGGGGGCCGGTACCGGGGTGCCGGTCGACCGGGACGGCACGGCCGGCGCGTCGAGCGGGGCGGAGACGACGACGGTCCCGCCCCGGCCCCGGCCGGCCACGTGTCCGTCCTCGACGAGTCGCTGGTACGCCTCGGTGACCACGCCCCGGGAGACGCCCAGCTCGGCGGCGAGTACCCGGGTCGCCGGCAACCGGCCGCCCACCGGCAACCGGCCGTCCGAGATCGCCACCCGCAGCCGGGTGGCGAGCCAGTCGGCCCGGCCGCCGGCCGGCGCGTCGCCGATGTCGAGCTGGAGGAAGTCGGAGCCGGCAATGGACCGGTCGGCTGCTTCCTGTTTGGCCCTGTCCATCAGGCCATTGTGCCGGGCAGAGTGAGTGCACCGACGCCGCCGCAGGCCGGCGGAGAGCGCGCACGACGACGGGGTGAGACGTGTACTTCCAACACTCGGCCGAGATCTGGTCCGACCATCCGGAGTTGGTGGCCGGGGTGGTCGCCGCCACCGGCCTCGCCCGGAACGCCGACCCGGCGGTCGACCCGGTGATCGCCGGGTTCACCGCCGCCGCCGCGACCCGCCTCGGTGCGGGACCGGCCGCCGAGCAGCCCGAGATCCGCGCCTGGCGCCGGGCCTTCGCCCGGATGGGGCTGAAGCCGACGCAGTACCGGTGTGCGGCGGAGGCGCTGCTCCGACGCTTCGCCCGGGAGGGTTCGCTGCCCGGGATCCATCCGCTGATAGACCTCTGCAACGCCGCCTCGCTCGCCTTCGCGATCCCGGTCGGGGTCTTCGACGTCACCCGGATCGCCGGGGGCCTGGAGGTACGGCCGGCCGACGGCACGGAGACCTACCTGACCTTCTCCGGCGAGTCGGAGCAGCCGGCCGTCGGCGAGGTCGTCTTCGCCGATGCCGACGGTCGGGCCCACGCCCGGCGCTGGACCAACCGGCAGAGCGGCTACTCGGCGGTCCGGGAGGGGACCGACGAGATCCTGATCGTCGTCGAGGCGTTGCACGGGACCGCGTCGGCCGACGTCCCGAAGCTCACCGCCGCGCTCGCGGACGAACTGGCCGCGCTCTGGTCGGTCGAACCGACGACCGCGATCCTGAGCCGGGAGAGCCCGCGATTCGACTTCGGCACCTGAGGCCGCCGGCTCGGGGGCGGCGGGTCCGGCACGTACTGTTCCGGAGACGACGAATGGGCCAGCCCCGGGGTGGGGCTGGCCCATTCGGTCGTGCGTTATGCGGAGTATCCGCGTTCGGCGGCCCAGTTGGCGAGGGTGATGGTGCTCATCCAGTACTCGCTCTGGTTCGGGTTCGCCCGCCCGGTCGGTGAGTGCAGGAACGGGTCACCCGGGCAGACCGACGAATCCCCTAGAAGACACCCAAGGTCAGTCAGAGGCTGAGTCAGACCGGCCGGGTGACCCGCTCCTACATCCTCACTGTCAGGGGATGAACCGCACCTCCGGGAAGGCCGCACTCTGGCCTTCGAGCAGGCGCTGCCGGCGGTGGCGCAGATGCAGGTCGAAGAAGGCGAGCGGGTACGCCTGCTGGATCCGTACCGCCCGGGCCGGGTCGAGGGTGCCGACCCAGCTCGCGAGTTCCTCGTCGCTCATCCCGATGATCCTGGCCAGTTGCGGGATCAGCCACTGGTGGTCGCAGTACGACCCGTGGGCCGCGCCTTCGGCGTGCACGTTGAGCCGCCACCCGCGCAGGTAGTACGCCCAGATGTCCTCGACGCTCGGTTCGGCGGCCCGGCTGAACTCGGCGGTCATCAGCATGAACGGCCGGTCGATCTCGGTGATCGGTGGGTTCGACTGCATCGGGCCGTCGAAGCTGAGCCCGGCCCGGACGCGCCGGTCGGTGTTCATGACGAGGGCGGTCGCGGTCGCGCCCTTCGACCAGCCGAACATGCCGATGCGACGCGGGTCGAGCGCGGCGCCCAGGCCGGCCGGCAGCCGACGGTGCCCGGCGTCGGGGTTGCGGCCGGCGGCGAGGTCCTCGATGCGATCCAGTACGAACCGGATGTCGCGGGTGGAGTCCCACGGTGTGAACGACAGGTCGAGCGGGACGGTGAGCCGGCCGTCGGGAAACTCGCTGAAACCGTCGTACGTGTGATCCACCGTGACCACCACGTAGCCGTGGCTGGCGAGTTCCTGGACCACGATGGTGGTCTCGGCACGGTGACCGTCGTTGCCGTGCGAGAAGACGATCACGGGCAGCCGTCCGGGTGTGCGCAGCACCGGCGCTCCCAGTTGGCCGGCCGTGCGCGGCGCCGCGATATCGGCGTCGAACCCGGCGGACGCCAGCAGGTCGCCCATTGGCGCGGCGGTCATCCACGGCGCCACCGGATGCCGCCGGGCGTCCCGGGCGGCGGGATACCAGACGCCGGCCATCAGCTCGCGGTGGTGTCCCGGGCCGGCGACCGGATCCGGGCGGGACCTGTCGACGAGGTGCAGCGACACGGTGCCGATCCGGTGCGGCCCGGTGGGTCGCGGCAGCGTGAGCCGGGCCGGGCCGGGCGCGGCCTGCGCCGGGGTCGCCGACCGGTGGCCGGCGGCACCGAGCGGCACGGCGACTCCGGTGGCGAGCGCGGCGGTGAGCAGACGTCGGCGGGTCAGTGCGTTGGTCATCGGTCCTCCGTGGTGTCGGTGGTCTCGATCCGGGTGATGAGCAGCTTCAGCCGAGCGATCTCCTCGGCGAGCGCGGTGCTGCCGGCGGCGGTGAGGGTGATCCAGGTACGGCCACGCCGGCCGGCGTAGCCCTTCTCGACCTCGACCAGGCCGGCCGCCTCCAGCACGCCGAGGTGCTTGGAGAGGTTGCCGGCGGTCAGCTCCAACTGGGTACGCAGGTAGCCGAACTCGACCCGGCGGGCCTCGTGCGCGATGGTGAGGATGCCGAGCCGGACCCGCTGGTGCACCACGTCGTCCAGTCCGGTGACCGGGTGCGGGGATTCCGTCTCGTCCGGAGCCGGGATGTCGACGGGGCCGGTCACCGGGGTCGCCGCAGCCGTTGCGCCAGCGCGAAACCGGCGCTGCCCAGCAACAGCAGGCCGCCGTTGATGACCAGCTGCGGGGCCATTCCCCACCGGTCGCCCCAGCCGACTCCCCAGCCGAAGTTGATCGGTACCAGCACCACCGTCAGGTATCCGAGGGCGAAGAGCAGCAGCGCGACGCGCCGTTCCAGCCAGGCCAGCACCAGCAGGGCCAACCCGATCGCTCCGGTCGGGTCGAAGAGCCGGAAGAGGAACTGGACGAGGGCGGGCGGGGTGTCGGGAAAGTACGGGTTGTCGAGGAGTCGCCAGGCCACCGTGACGGCTGCGGAGAGCACGACGAGCGCGACGCCGGTGAGCACGTACGGCCGTACCCGGGTGCCGAGTCCCCGGGCCCGGGCGACCCGCAGGTATCCACCGGCGATCACCACGTACGCCAGCACCAGCGCCGTCCACCAGTAGAACTGGGCGCTCCGGTACCAGACCTTGCAGACCTGGCCGCGGTCCACCGGCTGGCAGCCGCTGAGGACCGGGTCGCCGAACCGGTACACCAGGATCGCCCCGAAGGTGACCAGGGCCAGCACCAGCAGCGGCAACCAGGTCACCCGCTGGGCGAGACGAACTCGGCGCGCGAGGTCGCGCGCGTCAGCCAGCAGCCGACGGGGATCGCCGGCGGCGGGAACCGAATCAGTGGTCATGCCAATAGGTTTCCATCGCAAACCTATTGGCGCAAGTGTCAACCACATGACAACAGGTCATCGGGATCCGACCCCGCCCCCGCCGCGCCCCCTGCTGGCGGTCACCGCGCCTGCGGGGCGACCGGTTCCGCGCTCAGCCCCGGCACCGAATCGGCGTGGATGCCGGTCCAGCTCAGGCAGCCGGACTCCGCCAGTACGAAGATCGCCGGGAAGCCCTCGATGCCGAACGCCCGCCGCATCGTGCCGTCCGCGTCGACGACGATCCGGGCCACCGGCTCCAGCCGGGCGAGGAACCGGGCCGACGCGTCCGGCCCGGTCACCACGGCGAGCACCCGTGCCGGACCACCCGGCCAGCGCGCCGCCACCGCCCGGAACCGTGCGCGTTCACGACGGCAGGACGCACAGGTCGGACTGAAGAACCCGACCAGGGTGGCCGCCGGTACGTCCGGGGTGACCGGCCGGCCCTGGGTGTCGTGGACGAGGAAGTCCCGCACGGCGTCACCGCGCGACAGCGCCCGCGCCGGAACCCCCTGCCGCTCCACCTCGGAGAGCAGTTCGGACTGGTAGCGCAGGCGTCGCACCACCGCGACCAGCAGGGCGGTGTTGAACGCGCACACGGCGCTGCTGAGCACGACGACGGCGACGAGCACGGACATGGCGCGGCCTCACAGACGAGCGGTGAAGAGGGAGGTGATCTCGTGCAGCCGGGTGATGACGCCGGCCAGTGCCACGGCGCCGACCAGGCACACCAGCGTGGCGTCCCAGCGCATCGACACCGCTCCGGCGGCGATCCGGGTGCTCAGCAGGCCGCCGGAGACCACGCCCAGCAGCAGGAGGTTGCGGGCGAGGGCGGTGCGGCGGGTGGCCGAGACCGACGAGCCGAAGCACTCGCACTCCAGGGCCTGCCCGGACCTCGGGGACCGGGCCAGCGCCCAGGTGAAGCCGCAGAGCAGTACGCCGGCCAGGCCGAGCCCGACCGACGAGAGCGGGCCGGCGGCGGCGGTCAGCGCCACGGTCACCTCACCGGCGACGACGAACCGCGCGAGCGCCGAGGCCGGCTCCTCCGGCAGGCCCGTCAAGAGCCGGGTGGAACGGCGGAACCGGGCGTACGCCGCCCGGCTGCGGAGCTTGCCGAGCGCGGCGAACGCGAAGACCACGACGACGGTGCCACGGCAGACCACGGAGAGGTACGGGAGCACGCCGCTCACCCGAACTCCCGTAGACCCTCGACGACGCGCTCCTCGACGACGCGCTCCTCGACGACGCGCTCGTCGGCGGCGACGGTCAGCAGGGGGATGTGGAAGTCCTCCGGGTACGGCTCGTCCACCGCGACGCCGTCCACCGAGACCCAGGCATGCGCCCCGAACGGCGGATACCGGCGTACGCCGGCGTGCCACACCGGCCAGCTGCCGGCGAGCCGACAGAGCAGCACCGTGGCGATCGAACGCGGCAGGCATCCCAGTGGACCACTACAGAAGGCACTGGTCATGACGGTGTCCCGGCGTGCGGCGGCCGCCTCCGCACGGCTCGCCGGACGCGCGCCACGACTGAGCCGGTGCAGTACCCGACGGATGCGGTCGGGCCTCTGCACGGCCAGCAGCCTGGCCACGGCGACGACCGCGCGCACGACGAGCCGCCGCCGCACACCGAGGCGCCCGGGGTCGTGCCGGAGAACCTGTTCCGAGGTCACCCGGCGACCACCAGTCCGGCCGCCTCCAGGTCGGCGATCAGCCCGGACACGTCCGCGGCCATCACCGTGGGGTCGCCGTCGAACCGCTCCTCGAGTCGGGCCGCCGCGTGTCCGGGATCCCCGTCGGCCAGCAGCGAGGCGAGCACCGCCGCCGCGCTCGGGTTGAGCGTCCAGTACTGGCCGGATGTGGCGTCGAGGAGCACGCCGCCGTACTCGGTCGGTGTCCAGGACACCCGGTCGCGCAGCTTCCAGGTCATGGTCTTTCCCTCATCGGATAGCGGGTGCGGGTACGGGTACGGCTTCCACGGTGCGCAGCCAGGTCTCGCAGGCCAGGGTCTGGTCGAGGTCGTACCAGGTGCGGTCGTCCGGGCTGCGTACGGCGGCGCGCAGCGCGGCGGCGTCCACGAGGCCGTGCCCGGCCAGCCGCGAATCGTCGGCGAGTGCGAGCAGGTCGTCGCGGTGCCGGTCGGCGCCCCGGGCAGCCGCGATCGAGGTGTCGGCCTTGGTGTCCCGGGCGAGCAGCGCCGGTGGCAGTACCCCCTGCATGGCGGCGCGGATCAGCGGCTTGTAGTCCCGGGGAGCGGTGACGTGCGCGGGGTGTACCGCCAGGCACGCCTCGACGACCTGGTCGTCGAGGTACGGCAGGGCGGCCCTCACCCCGACCCGCCGGGTCGACTGGGCGAGGTGCCGGGCGTTCGCCGCACCCGCGTACACCCCGGTGAGCCGGCCGTGCAGCCCCCGGTCGTCGGCGAGCGGCGCCGCCTCGGCCGCCCGCTCGCGCAGTGCCTCGCCCAGGGCCGCCCGGGCCTCCGGGGTGAGCCACGGCGCGGTCGCGACCGGTGCGCCCCAGTCGAGGAGTGGCCGGGGACGGCTGAGTCGGGCAGCGTCGAGGTCCCTGTCGAGCGACGCCATCCAGCGGCCGTACGGGCGTCTGTCCAGGACCGCCCGCAGCGTGTCCCGGCGTCGCCACCGGTAGGCCGCGCCCAGCAGCCGCAGTTGACGAAGGGCCTGCCAGGGATGCGTCCTCAGCAGGGTCAGTTGCAGCACCGGGTCGGCGCTGAGCAGTTCGTCACCACCGAACCCGGTGAGGCGGGTACGAGCACCGTGCGCCAGAGCCCGGCGGGACACGGCGAGGAAGCTCGCCCGGTACAGCACGGCGGCGGTCGGCTCGTCGAAGCGGTCCTCCGCCCGGAGGATCCCCTCGTACGGCAGGGGGTTCGCCTCGCCCGCCACCACCTCGTGGGTCACCGAGCCGAGTTCGGCGGCGGCCCGGCGGGCCCACGGCAGGTCGTCGTCGAGCGGGTCCGGGCTCACGCAGGTCAGCCCGACCACCCGGCTGCCGCCCCGGGCGGCCAGTGCGCAGAGCGACGTCGAATCCATCCCGCTCAGGTCGCTGGCGATCACTCCGTGGCCGCCCGCGCGTACGGCGACGGCGTCGGAGAGCGCCCGGCGCAACCGGTCGGCGGCGGTGGCCAGGTCGAGCACGGGTTCGGGAGCGCGCCACCGGGTCACGGTGCGCGGCGCCGTGGCACGGTCCAGCAGCAGGCGCCGGTCCGGGGGTACGGCCTGCACGCCGCGCCAGACCGGCTGCCAGAAGATCGGCCAGGGGGCGTACGGGGCGAGCATCCGCAGGGCGAGTGCCTCCTCGTCGACCCGCGCACCGGTGAGCCCGGCCAGTACGTCGGCCCGGTCACCGGCGGCGCTCCGCTCGCCCGCCGCGACGAAGTAGACCCGGCGGTATCCCGACAGGCTGCCCTGCACCGCCGTCCCCGCCGGGGTGGTGGCGAGCGCGTGGAAGCTGCCGGGCAGGCCCTGTAGGGCGGCACACATCTGCGCGGCGTCGCGGGTGCCCGCAGCACGCCGTTCGAGGTCACCGGCCGAGAGACGGTGTTCGCCCAGCGCGACGAGGCGGCGGTCGCCGAACTCGGCCACCGCCACCTCGTCGTCGGTCCACCGACCGAGCAGCCATGGACGCCCGGAGGCATGGGTGAGGGTGCGCAGCGTCGGGACCCGGTGCCGGAGCGGCTCGACGAGCGCGCGACCGGCGTCGGTGTCCGGGACGACCACGAACCACGAGAGCCCGGATGCCAGGTCCGGAACGGCCACCATGGGTACTACCCCTCTGCGTCGGTACGGTGGGTCCGGGCCGTCAGCTGCAGACCGAACGCGGCTTCTGGGTGACGAACGACTCCCGGCAGCTGGTGAACAGGCTGCCGGCGGTCTTGCGGGCGAACGTGCCCTGCTTCGACAGGGTGGGCCGCTCGTAGGCGGTCTTCTTCACCATCGATGTACCTCCTCGGTGTGGTCGGGCTCCGGCGTCCTGAGCCCGTGGTGCAAGCACTATCCGAGGTCGATCTATATTGTTGCGATATCGGCGCTTTGCCTCGACGCCTGCGCACCGGGCCTCGGCGCCTGCGCACCGGCTCCGGCCAGCAACTGGGTCGCGGCCAGTCCTCGGTAGAGTTCACAGCCGTCCACCAGGTCGGCGTGCGTGCCGACCGCACGAACCCGGCCCGCGTCCAGCACGACGATGCGGTCGGCCCGGGTCACCGTGGAGAGCCGGTGCGCCACCATCACCACCGTGGTGGTCCGGGCGACGGCGGCGACGATCTCGCCGAGCGCGCGTTCGTTCATGGCGTCGAGCTGCGAGGTCGGCTCGTCGAGCAGCAGCAGCCCCGGTCGGCGCAGCAGGGCACGGGCGATGGCGATGCGTTGCCGTTCCCCGCCGGAGAGCGTCGTACCGTGGTGGCCGACCGCGGTGTCGAGGCCGTCCGGCAGCCGCCGGAGCAGCGGGACGAGGCGGGTCTGTTCGAGGACCTCCGCCAGCCACGGCTCCGGTGCGGATGCCGAGCCCATCGTCACGTTGTCCCGCAGCGTTCCGGAGAGGACCGGGGCGTCCTGCTCGACGTAGCCGATCCGGGCCCGCAGGTCGGCCAGCGGCCAGTCCCGGACGTCGCGGCCGTCGATCTCGACCTGCCCGCTGGTGGGGTCGTAGAAGCGTTCGATCAGCGCCAGCAGGGTCGTCTTGCCGGCTCCGGAGGGTCCCACGACGGCGGTCAGCCCGGTCGCCGGCAGTCGCAGCTCGACGTGTTCCAGGATCGCCGGGCCGCCGGGCCGGTGCCGCAGCGAGACGTCCCGGAACGCCACCGTCACGGGCGCGGGGGTGCCCGCCGCCGGGGCGTCGGCGGGCCGGTCCAGGTCCTCGGCGGCGAGTTCGGCGATCCCGTCGATGCGCCGGACGGCGGCCAGGCCCGCCTGTAGCCCGGTGACGCCGCCGACCAGCTGGGTCACCGGGCCGCCGAGGTAGAAGAGGTACAGCAGGAAGGCCACCAGGGACGAGACGGCGAGACCACCGGCGGCGACCCGCGCCCCACCCACCCCCAGCACCACGATGAAGGCGACCTGGACGGCGAGGCCGGTGGCGATGCCGGCCAGCGAGACCCAGCGCGCCGCCTGCCGCCCCCGCCGCCACGCCTGCCGGGCGGCGGCGTGCACGGCGGCGGCCTGCCGCTCCTCGGCGCCGTTGGCCTTGACGGTCCGAAAGGCGCCCAGGGTACGTTCGAGGACCGCGCCCATCCCGCCGACCGCCTCCTGCGCCTCTTCCCCGGCGCTGCGGATCCGTGGCACCAGCGCCAGGGTCACGGCGGCGAGCATCAGCAGGACGACCAGTACCACCGCGAGCAGGACCGCGTCGAGTCGGGCCATCAGCACCACCGCGCCCGCGATCTGGAGTACCCCGGCCACCAGGTCGACGACGTTGCTGGTGGCCGCCGCGCGCAGTTGGGTGGTGTCCCCGGTCGCCCGGGACAGCAGGTCCCCGGGCTCGGCGCCGTCCACGACCGCGATGCGCAGGCGCAGCAGCCGGGCGACGAGCCGGCGGCGCGCGGTCAGCACGACGCTCTCGGCGGTCAGCTCCACGAGGTACATGCCCCAGACCCCGACGACCACGCTGAGCAGCAGCAGCGCCACCAGCAGCAGCATCGGCTCGCGGTACGGGGTGCCGCCGGTCAGCGCGTCGATCAGGCTCTTGACCACCATCGGCTGGGCGAGGTTGGCCAGTCCGCCGAGGAACATCAGGGCCGCTCCGCCGAGCAGTCCACGGGCGTGCGGGCGGACGTAGCTCAGCAGGGACGCCAGCGGCGCCCGACCGGCGGCACCGGGGATGGGAAGCATGCCGTCGTCCTCACCGGGGTGTCGGAGGTGCCGGCCGTGATCGGCGCCGGCCCACCGACACCCTCCGGTGAGGTCCGATATTCGAGCTATACCGGAGCTTTTACCGGCGGGCCGGGCCGGCGGAGTGCAGCCGTCGCCGGCCCCGGGCCGGGCGGGCGGCTAGCTGTAGGGACCAGCATCGTTGTTGACGCGGCTGATGGGTGGTTGGCCTCCGAGTGCGGTGTGTCCGCGATGGTGGTTGTAGGTGTGGATCCAGGTGGGTAGGGCGTCGGCGCGGTGTTGGTTGCTGGTGTAGGGCTGTTGGTAGGCCCATTCGTCGAGGAGGGTGCGGTTGAAGCGTTCGGCTTTGCCGTTGGTTTGTGGTCGGTAGCGGCGGGTGAAGCGGGGTTGTGCGCCGACGAGTACCCCGAAGGGCCTTTCCGCTCGACTTGCATGTGTTAAGCACGCCGCCAGCGTTCGTCCTGAGCCAGGATCAAACTCTCCAACAAAAACCATCGAAAAATTTGCAACCCGGCAACAATAAAACACTTGCTGCCAAACAAAAAACCATTTGGCACTGGCTTATCAAGCACCCTGTTGAGTTCTCAAAGAACAACCACACACCAGACAACCAGCCACAAAGACCAGCCACCCGGGGCTTATCCGCACCCGCCGTTTCCGCCAGGCACTTGTTGTACTTTACCCGACTGTTTCCGCCTCGTCAAACCGATGTCTCCCGGTTTGTCATGCTTCGTCCAGCCGTCGTGCACCCGCACGGACGCGACGGGCTACCGCCGCGATCGTTCGGGGTTTGGCAGGCCGGCCGCCGCGGTGTTGCCTTGCGGTCTTGCCCGGTGCCCTGCCGGGAGAGAAAGTTACACGCCCGAGGCGGCAACGCCAAATCGGGGTCGAACCTGGAAAGAATAAGGCGTTAAGTCTGAAGTGTCGGAATCTGTTCGGCCCGCGCCGCAGTCCCGGTCAGGTGCCGGGCCCGCTGCTGCGGGACCTACGCCAGGTGTAACCACGGTGTACGGCTCCGTGTTCCCGGCCTTCGGCTGGACGGTGGCGTCCGGCTGAGTGGTCGCGGCAGGCTGAGTGGCGGCGGTCAGTCCGGGAGTTGGGCGAGTCGGGTCAGGTAGGCGCTGCCGGTCCGGACGATCGTGCCGGCCAGGGCGGTGGTCTCGGGGTCGGCTCCGGAGCGCTGCTCGGCACCGGCGACCCGGACCGACTGCTCCAGGTGCGCCCTGAGGTGCTGGCCGAAGAGGCGGCGGAACTCGGCTTCCGGGGCCGTACCGAGCGCGGTCAGCTCGGCGGCGGTGACCATGCCCGGCATGTCGTGCCCCTCGTGCGGGTTGGTCTTCGGCGCACCGGAGCGGTCGAGCAGGCGCCGGGACCGGTCCAGATCGGCGCGGTGGGTCTCCCGTACCCGGGCGGCGAGCCGGCGTACGGCCGGGTCGGCGGTGCGTTGGGGCACCAGGTCCAGCAGCGGCAGTACCCGCTCGTGCATGGCGACGGTGAGTTGCAGCCAGGCGATGTCGGTGCCGTTGAACGGGCCGGACAGGCTGGGCGTACCCGTCGGGACGGCTGGTCGACCAGCCGTGGCCGCGCTGGTGGGCGTACCCGAAACGGACGCTGGCGCCGCGTCGGAGCCGGCGCACCCGCCGACCAGCAGGAGCGCGACGAGCGCCGCGGCGGCCGGTGCCACGGTGCCGAACCTCATTTCCCGGTTCCCTCCGGTCGCTGTCCCGGGGTGGGTCCGGCCGGAGCCGGACCCACCCCGGAGCCCACGGTCAGCTCGGGCGACCGTCCGCACCGCACTTGATCACGGGGCGGATGCAGTCCCGGACCCGGCGCAGCATCTCGGCCTCGGGCCAGGCGTTGAAGAAGTCACCGTGCATCGTGAAACCGCCACCGGAGGCGAGCCGGAACCGCGCCGGGTTGCCGCTCACCGGGTAGCGCAGCACCTGGCGGAGCTTCGGCACCGCCACCGGGTGGCTGGGCGGGCATGCCTGGTTCACCGGGTACGCCATGTGGCTCTTGTGGTCCGGCGAGTCGAGGTCGCGGCCGTTCCAGCACTGCGGGAAGTCGAGGTACGACTCCAGCATCGTCCCGGACGGACAGTTGACGAAGTCCTTGGACGCGCCGACGTGCCCCGCGTGCAGGCAGGACCACCGGGAGATCGTGGTCGAGTCCGGGCCGGTGGCCCGGGCGTTGCCGGCCACGATCCGCAGGCCCAGCGGCAGTGGCTGGGTGTTGGCGACGATGTCGCTGCGGACGCCCTCGCCGAGGTAGTAGAACGTGACGATGGCCGGCTCCACCGGGACGTTGTCCGCGTAGAGGGTGGGCACCCAGTAGGACGAGACGTCGACCCGGGGGTTGCAGGTGGTGTTGGAGTTCAGCAGGTCGGCCAGGTTGGTGTAGGCGTTGGTGGTCGTCGCGCCGAAGAAGCTGTGCATGTGCGAGGCGCCGGGCAGGCCCGGGTAGATGATCGGGTCGTCCGGCAGCCGGTGGCTGTACGGACAGTCGGCCAGGAACTCGGCGACCCGGACGATCCGGGCCTCGGCCGGCTCCGCCCGCTCGACCACGGCGTAGCCGCCGAGCAGGACGAGCAGGGCACCGAACAGTGTCACGATCCTCAGCCGGCGGCGCGGCGCGGGCAGGGGTGCGGCCCTTTCCATGTGGGCACTCCTAGCTGGTGAGCGGCCAGCGAGGGTTCCGGCGCCGCCGCCGAAGGCGTCGGAGATCGCTGGCCAGACTGGGTGGTGGCCAGACTGGTGGTGGTCTGCCCTCGTTCGAGGTGTGAGAGAGCGCTCTCTCTCACATCCACCAGCTTGAGCCTGCCGTCGAAAGCTGTCAATACTTCCGCCCCGAACCGCTCATCTCCACCGGCACGGCGAGCGCGCCTCCTCCACTGGGCCGGCGAAGGCGCATCCTCCCCTCGGACCGGCGAAGGCGCATCGTCAGCCGGGGCGGCGGCCGCGCATCGTCAGCCGGGGCGGCGGGTCGGGTCGAGGAAGACGTACCGGATCGCCGGGTTGCGGGCGATCAGTCGCCGTTCCGCCTCGTCGGCGGCGATCTCGATCTCCTCCCGGCTGGCGTCGTCGGCGAAGTTGACCTTCACCGCCACCAGGATGTCCTCCGGCCCGAGTTGCAGCGTCATCAACCGGTCCACGCCCCGGAGATCCGGCACCGCCGCCAACTCCTGCTCGATCTCCGCCCGTACCGCGTCCTGGGCCGCCCGGCCGACCAGCAGCGCGATGTTGTTGTGCGCCAGGGTGGTCGCCACCACCAGCAGCAGCACGCCGATCGCGATCGAGGCGACGCCGTCCCAGACCGGGCTGCCGGTCAGCTCCGAGGCACCCACCCCGATGCCCGCCAGGACCAGCCCGACCAGCGCCGCGCTGTCCTCCAGCAGTACCGCCTTGATCGTGGTGTTCGGGGTACGCCGGGCCACCCGCAGCCAGGAGACGCGCCAGCGCGCCGCCCGACGGCGCAACTGGCGTACCGAGCGGGTCAGCGAGATGCCCTCGGCCACGAAGGAGACCACCAGCACCACGTACGCGACGAGCGGGTCCAGGTCCTCGTGCCGCTGCTGGATCGCCTCCACACCCTGAAAGATGGAGAACCCGGCACCGATGACGAAGGTGACCACGGCGGCGACGAACGCCCAGAGGTAGCTCTCCCGGCCATAGCCGAACGGGTACTGCGTGGTCGGTGGCCGGGCGCCTCGCCGCAGCGCGATGAAGAGCAGCAGCTCGGTGGTGGTGTCGGCGACCGAGTGGGCCGCCTCGGAGAGCACCGCGGCCGAGCCGGAGACGATCCCGGCGATCGCCTTCGCCACCGCCACGGTGAGGTTGGCCAGACCCGCGATGATCACCGTGCCGACGCTCTGGCTGTGCTGCGAACGCGACGAACTCAGCGGTCCCGCCTGCGACCAGGGTGCCTGACCGGCGGCCGAGCCCTCGGTGTGCTGGGTGCTCCGGGCGCCGCCCGGCTGGCGTACGCCCGGCTCGGGTGCACCGGGCCCCGGTACGCCCGGCCCGGGTGCGTCCGGCCGGCGCGCGTACGGCCCGTTTCCGCCCGGCTCGGCGTCCGGGCTGCGCGCCGGCTCGGCCATGAGGTCAGCCTAGGTGCCGGGCCGGGGCCCAGCCGGCGGTTGCCCCGAGTCCGACGGGACCGGGGAGGTCGCTTCGTCGTACCCGGTCTCTAGGCTGAACGCCGAGCTTACGGGCCTGACGGGAGGGGGACTTCGTGGCGCACGAGGCAGTGGTGACGGCGACCGACGATCGGCCCGAGCAGCCGGGCGGAGCCGAGCTCGACCCGGTGGAACCGGCCGCCGATCCGGTGGTCGACCCGGCCGCCGATCCGGTGGTCGACCCGGTGGATCCGGTGGTCGACGCCGCGCTCGCCGCGCCGTTCCCGGACCGTCCGGCCTACCAGGCGGCGATCGCCGAGATCCGCTCGGCGGCGGCCGCCTACTACAACGGCGCGGACCTGGCGATGGACGACGCGACCTACGACGCGCTGATGGCCCGGGTCGTCGCCACCGAGGCCGCCCAGCCGGGCTGGAAGGACGACGACTCGCCCAGCGAGCTGGTGGCGGCCGGCGCCGGACTGGTCGGCGACGTCGTGCACAGCGTCCCGATGCTCAGCCTCGACAACGTCTTCGGCGAGGAGGAGTTGGCCCGCTGGGCGGCCCGGCTCGACAAGCTGCTCGGCCGTCCCGCCGCCGGCTACACCGTGGAGCCCAAGATCGACGGGCTGGCCATCGCCGCCCGTTACGTGGACGGCCGGCTCACCCAGGTCGCCACCCGGGGCGACGGGCTGGCCGGCGAGGACGTCACCCCGCAGGCACGGCGGGCGGCCGGCCTCCCGGAGCGGCTCACCGAGCCGCTCACCCTGGAGATCCGCGGCGAGGTCTACATGACCGACGCCGACTTTGCCAGGGCCCAGGAGATGCGCACCGGGCACGGCGAGCCGGCCTTCGCGCATCCGCGCAGCGCCGCCGCCGGCACCCTCCGCGTGCAGGACCGGGCGTACGACGCGCCGCTCTCCTTCCTCGCCTACGCGGTGCACGGCCTCGACGGCGCCGACGGGACGACCGAGCCGCGCCCACACTCGGCCACCATGGCGTACGTCGAGAGCCTCGGCGTCGCCACCACCGCCGGTTCACCGGCCGGGATGCCGCTCTGCACCACCATCGACGAGGTGCTGGCGGTGGTGGAGTCGCTCTACGCCCGCCGGGGCGAGCTGGGCTTCGGCATCGACGGTGCGGTGATCAAGGCCGACCACCCGGCCGACCGCGAGCTGGCCGGCTCCGGCACCCGGGCCCCCCGCTGGGGCATCGCCTACAAGTTCCCCGCCGACACCCGCACCACCACCCTGCTCTCGATCGAGGTGCAGGTCGGCCGGACCGGGCTGATCACCCCGGTCGCCGTACTGGCACCGGTGCAGGTCGGTGGAGTGACGGTCACCTCGGCCACCCTGCACAACTTCGACGACCTGGTCCGGCGCAACGTCCGGGCCGGCGACACCGTCTTCGTCCGGCGGGCCGGTGACGTGATCCCCGAGATCACCGGTGCCAAGCTCGACGAGCGGCCGGCGGATTCCACGGCGTACGAGCCGCCGACCTCGTGCCCGCGCTGCGGCGGCGAGATCGACCGCTCGCAGAAGCGCTGGCGCTGCACCCAGGGCCGGGCCTGCGGCGCCCGCGAGTCGCTCTCCTACTACGCGGCTCGCGACTCGATGGACATCGAGGGGCTGGGCAGCAAGATCATCGACCTGCTGGTCAGCGCCGGCATGGTCACCGACCCGGCCGACCTCTACGATCTCGACGCCGCCACGCTGGCCACCCTGGAGCGGCTGGGCGAGACCTCCGCCCGCAAACTCGTGGCCAACATCGAGGCGTCGAAGCGGCAGCCGCTCAGCCGGGTGCTCACCGGCCTCGGCGTACGGATGACCGGCCGGTCGATGTCCCGCCGGCTCGCCCGGCACTTCGGCACCATGGAGGCGCTGCTCGCCGCCTCCGTCGCCGACCTTCAGGAGGTCGAGGGCGTCGGACCGGAGCGCGCCGTCACCATCGCGGCGGAGCTGGTCGAGCTGGCCCCGGTCGTCGAGAAGCTCGCCGCGCGCGGGGTCAACATGACCGAACCGGGCGTTCCCGGCCAGGCCGCGACCGCCGGGGGCGACGCCGACCCGGAGATGCCGGCGGCGACCGCGCTGCCGCTGCGCCGGCCGGACGGCACCCCGATGACGGTCGTGGTCACCGGCTCCGTGCCGGGGCTGACCCGCAACGAGGGCAACGAGGCGGTCGAGCGGCTCGGCGGCAAGTCGTCCGGCTCGGTCTCCAAGCGGACCGATCTGGTGGTGGTCGGCGACGGCGCGGGCAGCAAGGCGGAGAAGGCGGCCGGCCTCGGCGTCCGGGTGATGCCGGCGGAACGCTTCGCCGAACTGCTCGCCGCGCACACCGCCGCAGACGCGGCGACCATCGCCGAGATCATGGCAGTGCCGGAGACCGAACCGGAGCCAGAGGTCGAGCCGGCGCCGGAGACCGAACCAGTGCCGGTGCCCGAACCAGCGCCGAAGGCCGAACCAGCGCCGAAGGCCGAACCGGTGTCGGAGGCCGAACCGGAGCCGGTGGCCGAACGGTAGCCGGGTGCGGGGACGCTGTTTCCGGGCGGGTGATGCGGTCTGCGGGGGCGCGGTGGTCAGCGGCGGCCGATCACCACCGTCGCCGGGAGGTCGTCGTCGGTGACCACCGCCGGGTCGAGGCCGGCCCGGTCGAACACGTCCGCCGCCACCTCCGCCTGCTCCAGGCCCGTCTCCACCAGCAGGTGACCGCCGGGGAGGAGCCAGTCCCGGGCTCCGGCAGCCACCCGGCGCAGCACGTCGAGACCGTCACGTCCGCCGTCCAGCGCCACCAGCGGCTCGTGCAGCCGCGCCTCCGGCGGCAACAGCCCGACCGCCGCGCTGGGCACGTACGGCACGTTCGCGACCAGCACGTCGATCCGGCCGCGCAGCCGGGCCGGAAGGGGCTGGTACAGGTCACCGGCGTACACCTGGGCGCCGAGTGCGGCAAGGTTGCGCCGGGCGCAACGGACGGCGGCCGGTTCGACGTCCACCGCGTACAGCGTCACGTCGCCGACCAGTGCCGCAACCGCCAGCCCGATCGCACCGGAGCCGCAGGCCAGGTCCAGCACCGTCGCCCCCGGCCGGGCCAGCGCGGCGGCCCGACGGACCAGCAGCTCGGTACGGCGGCGCGGCACGAAGACTCCCGGGTCGACGGCGACCCGCAGCCCGCAGAAGTCCACCCAGCCGACGATGTGTTCCAGCGGCAGCCCGGCGACCCGCAGCTCGACCATGGCCAGCAGTTCGGTCGGGCTCCGGGCGGCAGTACTCAGAAGTTCGGCCTCGTCCTCGGCGAAGACACAGCCGGCGGCCCGGAGCCGACGGACGACGTCCGCGCCGTCCGGTGTGGAGACGGGACCGGAGATGGGTGCTGACAACGGGTAGCCCTTCGGAACGCCTGCGGGCGCTCTCCCGGCTAGCGCGGCCCGACGTGCCCCGGGGAGGGCACCGGTCCGGAGGACGGGAGCGCCCGGCCGATCGACACGGAAATCGGTCCCACCTCCTCTGGTCGCCACGAACGAGGCCCTCAAGGTACCTCACCTGGCGGCGGTACGGCTGGGACCGTCGGCAGTGGCGACGGATCTCCCGGATTCGTGCCGTCCCGGTCGCGGAGCGTGGCCGGCGGTCGCCGCCGGCCGCACAGTACTCGGCATGACCCCGCCTCGTGACCACCTCGCCGGGCGCCTCGTCGCCCTCTGCGCACTCGTCCTGCTCGGCGCCGGCTGTGGCGTCGTCGACACCGTGCAGAACGCGGTCGACACGGCCAACACGCTGGGCAGCTTCGCCGACCGGTTGGGCCGGTCCGCCCAACTCACGTTCACCGCCGAATACCGGATCGTCGGCGAGGAGGCCGGCCAGCGGGAGACCGAGACCGTGATCCTCAGCCAGCAGCCGCCCAACTCGGCGCTGAGCACCCCGGGCGGTCGACTGGTCCACACACCGGAATACATGATCATCTGTTCCGACGGTGCCTGCCAGAAGAGTCCGAACACCGCCGCCACGACCACCCCGGAGGCCGGCATGGTCACTGCCGTCGCCGGTCCCGGCTTCGTCACCCCGGAACTGGCGCTCGGCCTGGTCGCCGCCGCCGCGATCGTGCCGAACACCGACGTGCGGACCACCGAGCGCAGGATCGCCGGACAGGAGACGCTCTGCGCCGACGTCACCGGGGTCAGCGACCCGCAGGGCGGCACCGAGGGAACCCTCGACAGGCTCACCGTCTGCGTCACCGAGTCCGGCGTACTGGCCTCCTTCGCCGGCCGGACGGACAGTGGCGAGCAGGCCGCAATCGAGCTGGTGAAGTACTCCGGAAAGGTCGACGGCAGCGCGTTCGCCCCACCGGCCGGCGCGACCGTCGAGGACGTCGCGCAACCGCGCTGGTGACGGTCGCCGCTCACGCCCGGTAGGCCGCCGGGACCGGCCCGGTCCCCGGGCCGGTCCCGGCTGTCCCCTCCGGGATCCTGGACAGCTCCGTCCCGAACGGCACCACTCGGCCGGAGGACCGACAACCGGACCGACCATCTCGGCAATTCTGCCCCCTCGCGTCCGTGGGGTCCGGCAGGCTCGATGCCAGGCGGGGGTGACGGCGTGCGGGTGGGACTGGATGTCACGGTGTCCGCTCGGGGCGTGGCCACCCGGGTCGGGCTCGCCGTGCTGGCGGCCAGCCCGGCCGTCGCCATGCGGCTGGCCGGCGTCCACCTGCCGGCGGTCGCCGGAATGGCCGTCTTCGGGGTGGCGGTGCTCTCCGCGGTGGCCCTGCTGATGTGGGCCTCCGAGGTGGCCCGGGTCGACCTGCCGGGGAGCCTGGCCCTGGCACTGCTCGCCCTGGTCGCGGTCCTCCCGGAGTACGCGATCGACATCTACTTCGCCTTCGCCGCCGGCTCCGACCCGGAATTCGCGGCCTTCGCGCTGGCCAACATGACCGGGGCCAACCGACTGCTGATCGGGATCGCCTGGCCGCTGCTGGTCTTCGCCGCCATCTGGGCGGTACGCCGGCGCGGCCAGCGCGGCGACCGGACCGGGGTCAGCCTCTCCGGGCACCGCAGAACCGAGACGATCTATCTGCTGGTGGCCACCATCTACGCCCTGGTGATCCCGGTGACCGGCCGGCTCGCCTGGTACGACAGCATCGTCCTGGGCGTCCTGTTCGGGCTCTACCTCTCCCGGATCGGGCGTACCGAGCATGCGGAGGAGTCGCTGGTCGGGGTCTCCGCCACCCTCGCCCGCCAGCCGGCGACGCGCCGCCGGTTGACCGTCGCCGCGCTCTTCGGTACGGCGGCGGTGGTGATCCTCAGCTCCGCCGAGCCGTTCGGCAAGTCGCTCGTCGAGGCCGGTACCGCGCTCGGCATCGACGAGTTCCTGCTCGTCCAGTGGCTCGCCCCGGTCGCCTCCGAGGCCCCGGAGGTGATCGTGGCGATCGCCTTCGCGCTGCGCGGCCGGGCCGACGACGGGCTGGGCGCGCTGCTGGCGGCGAAACTCAACCAGTGGACCCTGCTGATCGCCTGCCTGCCGATCGCCTTCTACCTCGGCGGCGGTGAGTTCGCCGGCCTGAAACTCGACGCGCGGCAGACCGAGGAGCTCTACCTGACCGCGGCGCAGACCCTGCTCGGCGTCGCCGTCCTGGCCGACCTGCGGATCTCCCGGGTCGAGGCGGCGCTGCTGTTCCTGCTCTTCGCGGTGCAGTTCGCGATACCCACCCAGGCGGTCCGGTACGGCGTCGCGGTCGTGTACGCCGTCCTCGCCGCGTTCCTGCTGGCCCGGCACCGCCGGGAACTGCCCGCCCTGGTCCGGGCCAGTTGGCCGACCGGCCGGGCCCGACCCAAGTCCTGAACCGCGCACGGGTACGGCCCGAGCGGATCCCCGCCCGGGCCGTACCTCGGCTTCGGCTACAGGTAGCCCTTGGCCTCCTGCTTGGCGACCATCGGCTCGGCTCCCTTGCCGACCTTCTTCAACGCCTCCCGCAGCTGCTGCTCGCTCATCTTCGAGCTGCCCTCGATGCCCGCCTCGTGAGCGCGTTGGCGAAGGTCATGAAGTTCGTCCCGACCAGCCATCCCAAGCCTCCCAGTTCCGCCGACGAGGGCACCGCAGCCGGCCCCATCCTCCGGCGGCTGGCTTCCCCCGATCGGGGCGGCCAAACGGGCCGCCGCCGCACCCGACGGTCAGCCCCGGACGAGGACGAAGCCGCTGCGCGGCCGGGTCGGTACCCGGCTCAGCGAGATCCTGAGATCCTGCTCGGGTACCTGGTAGTCCAGCTCGGCCAGCCGACTGGTGAGCACGTCCAGCAGCGCCACGGTGGTCGTCTCGCCCGGACAGCGGTGGCCGGTACGCGGATCGCCGCCGCCCTGCGGTACCAGCTCGAACGCGCCGATCTCCCGCCCGAGGAACCGCTCCGGGTCGAAGACGTACGGGTCCGGCCACAGCTGCGGGTCGTGGTTCTGCCCGTACAGGTCGAGCATCACCAGCGAGCCGGCCGGGATGGGTACGTCCCGCCAGCTGAGGTCCCGTACGGCGTGGCCGGCGACGAACGGCGCGAACGGATAGAAGCGGCGGACCTCGTGCCCGAACGCCGTGACGTACTCGCTGCTGCCGGAACGCAGCCGCTCCCGGAGGTCCGGCCAGCGGTGCAGGGCGTGCGCCGCGAAGCTGACGAACCAGCAGACCGCGACCGTCGGCCGGACCAGGTTGAGGATCTCCACCGCCGCGAGCCGGGGATCGAGCTGCTCGCCGTCGGCACCCCGATAGTGGGTGATCACCTCGAAAGCCGACCCGGCGTCGACGGCCCGCCGTCCCTGCCGGACCTGCTCGACCAGCTCGGCCAGCCAGCGTTCCCGCCGGCCCCGCGCCTGCCGGGCCCGCCAGTGCCGGGGGCCGAGGCTGCCGAAGCCGTCCACCAGCGCCACCATGTCGGCGGCCAGCGGAGCGACCTCCGGCTCGGCCACCGGCACGCCCACCCAGCGGCAGACAGCCCGGGTGAGGACCCGGCTGACCTCTTCGAAGAGTACGACCGGCTGCCAGGACGGCCAGCGGTCGACGGTCTCGTCCCACGCCGTGCCGGCGTACCCCTGGAGGGTGGTGATCGCGTCGGGGGTGAGCAGCGACGTGAAGATCGCCTTGCGGTGCCGGTGGTCGGCGCCGTCGAGGGTGTGCACCGCACGCCGGCCGAAGAGGGTGTCCTGCACCGGCCCGGGAATCGCCCCGTGCCGCCGGACGTGCTCCTCGTCGTAGAAGAACCGGGCCGCCTCCGGGCCGCGCAACGCCACCGCCGGCTGCCCCAGCAGCCGGGTCTGGACGACCTCGGCCTGCTGACGGCGGCGGAGGTTGGGCAGCCAGCCGTAGCCCTCGACGGCGAGCCGCAGCGTGTTGTCGGCGAGGAGACTGGGACGCGGAGACATTTGCCCTCCTTGCCCCGGCGCACCGCGACTAAACCGGCTCCGACGATCAGGGACCGGACCGCCTCCGACCACCAGGGATGGACCACCGTCCGGCAATCCACCGGCGCCACCGGTCGGTCCCGGTACAGTCACCAGGGTGATCTTCCACATCGCCGAGGCGTCGGACTGGGCGGCGGCGCAGGAGTCCGGCGACTACCGGGTCTCGACCCGGGGGCGGAGCCTCGCCGACGAGGGGTTCATCCACGCCTCCCGCCGAGGTCAGGTGCTCGGCGTGGCCGAGGCCGCCTACGCGGACGCGGGTCCGCTGCTGCTGCTGCACATCGACCCGGACCGCCTCGTCTCCCCGGTACGCGACGACGAGGTCGAGCCGGGGATCTTCTTCCCGCACATCTACGGCCCGATCAACCTCGACGCGGTGGTGGCGGTGGCGCCCCTGGAGCGGACCGTCGACGGCCGGTTCGTGATGCCGCCCGGCTGACCCCTCGGCGTGCGGCTGCGGGACGGGCGGGGTCGGCTAGCCGGGACGGACGGCGGTGAAGACGGCGAACGTCGGGTTCGCCAGCAGGTCGGTCCAGTAGTCCGGGCCGCGTTCGGCGAGCAGCTCCGCGGCGACGACCGGCGGATGCCGGCGTACGTCGGCCAGACCGGCCCGGTGCAGGGCGGCCTCGATGACCCCCGGTGGCCAGGAGAAGCCCTCGAAGTCGATCGGCGGCTCCCCGTCGATGTGCACGGCATAGCCCTGCCGACCGTGCGAGGGTGCCGTCTTCGTGGCGGTGATCCCGTAGCGCGGGAAGATGTCCAGCCGCGCCCAGTCCAGGTCGGGGTTGGGCACCAGCACGAGCAGGGTGCCACCGGGCGCGAGGTTCGCCACCAGCTGGCCGAGCATGCCGTCCAGGGCCGCCTCGCCCGGGGCGTAACCGAGCAGCCAGACGGCGGTCACCACGTCGAACTCGCCGAGCTTCGGCAACGCCGCGGCGTCGTGTACCTGGTAGCTGATGCCGAGCGGATCGTCCGCCTCCACCCGGCGGGCATGGGCCACCATCTCCGGCGACGCGTCCACCCCGATCACCCGGACGGCACCGAGCCGGCTGAAGAGCCGGGGATAGAAGCCGGTTCCGGAGCCGACGTCCAGCACCGACCTGCCGGCCAGATCCGGGAGTGCGGACCGTAGGGTGCTCTCTTCGGCCTGCCCGATCGGGAGGTGCTTGGCCCGCTCGTAGAGTTCGCCGATCGAGTCGTACTGCTGGGACATGCCGCCTCCGCACCGTCGGGTCGGTCGACGCCATGATCGCACGGCCCCCCGGCCCCCGCCCGGTACGACGGCGGCGTGCCGCTCGCTCCTTGCGGCAGGAGCACGCCAAGCAGGAGCACGCCAGCCGGGACGCGACACAGTGGCCGGTGGCGGAGAGCCGGAGCCGCCGCCCGTGCGGACGACACCCCAGCCATCTAGATATGTCAATGGGATTTCGGGCTCGCGGGATTTGTCTAAACTACCCGCGACAGCCACCGAGGGAGGACTTGTGCGGGGGGACCCGGAAGGCATGCTCGTCGACTGGCAGCGGCGTGTGGAGCAGCAGACGGCACTCACCACCGAGCTCAGTCAGCGGATGGAACAGAACAGGGCGACTGTGGAGTCACGGGGCGGCGAAGCCGTCGTCACCGTCGACTCGTCGGGCGGGATGGCCGAACTACGCCTCAGCAACCAGGCGATGCGACTCTCCGCCGACGAACTCGCCTCGATCATTCTCGACACCAGCCGGCGCGCCCAGGCGAAGATGGCGCAGCAGATGGTCGCCGTGGTGAGCAGCCTCTACGGCGCGGGCTCCGAGACCGCCTCCTTCATCGGCGGCGCATACACCAAGCAGTTTCCGGAACCGCCGGAGGACGAGGAGCGTGACCACCGATGAGCGACATCAGACTGTCGACGGCCGAGGTCCGCAAGCATGCCCAGATGGTGGAGGAGGCCGGCCGGATGTGCGGGGAAGCCGCCGCCGGGGCCGAGTACGTCAGCCTGCACGACGAGGTCTACGGCGTCCTGTGCAGCCCGCTCTTCCTGCCGATCATCGACCCGCTCTCCGACTACGCGTTGACGGAGATCCGCAACGGGGCTGACGCGACCACCCACCTGGCGGAGCTGCTCCGCGCGCTGGCCGACAACGTCGACATCACCGACGGTGCGGCGGCGACCCGGATCAAGGAGGCGGGCGGCCGATGAGTACGGACGCGGCCTTCACCCGAGCCTCCGTCGTCGCGCCCGAGGGCGAGACGAAGGGGTACGAGGGCGCCGGCATCTTCGAGTCGGCCTGCGGCGTGGTGGACAACCTGAGGGGCGGAGATTGGCTTGGTGCTGGGGGCAACGCCCTGGCGGGCGGCCTCTCCGCCATTGGTGCGATCATGGACCCGCTCCAGGCAGTCTTCGCTGCCGGTGTCGGCTGGCTGATGGAGCACGTCAGCTTCCTCCGGGAACCCCTGGACAAGCTCGCCGGCGACCCGAAAGCGATCGAAGGGCACGCCCAAACCTGGTACAACATCGAGCAGCGCATCTACGAGGCCACTGACTTCTTCGTCGACGAGGTCAACCGGAGCACAGCGGCCTGGACGTCGCAGGCAGCGGCAGCCTACCGGCAGCGCGCCCGAACCCATGCGGAGTCGGTGCAGTCTCTCGGCAAGATTGCCGACGCCATGAGCAAGGCGACTACCATCGTCGGCGCCATGGTTGGCATCATCCGTAACACCATCCGCGACATCGTGGCGGAGGTTGTTGGAGCCTGCATCTCCAAGGCGGTCCAGGCCCTCACCGTGGTGCTGATTCCCAAAGTCGCTGCCGAGGTTGCGATCCTGGTCGGCAAGGCCAGCAGCAAGATCCTGAATTTGCTTGAGCGTCTCTTCGAGGCGATCAATCGCATCAGCATGATCGCCGGCAGGTGCAACGGCATCCTGGCCCAGATTCGCCAGGCCAACAACGGCACCCTGCTGCTCGAGGCGTTCCGCCTCCAGGCCGTGGGAGAGGCCGGCGGAAGCGGTATGAGCGGGTTCAGAGGGGCGTTCGACACGATCGGTCGGGGCCATACTGCGGTTTACGGCACGGTCGACAAGGTAGCCCAGAACACCGCCCGTTCCGCGAGCCAGACGAACGGCGCACAGAATACGGGTCAGGCCGGGGATACACTGCGCGGAGACAACCCGACCCCAACACCCATCGAACTTCCGCTCTGACGGGAGGCATTGTGGAACCGCTGGACGACCGCATCGCCAAACGTCTCGCCGAGATCAAGGAGCAGGAGCGAGAACTCGATCGGAAGGAGGCCGAGCGGAACGCCGACGTACCGGCGCTCGGTGCGCAGGTGGTGCAACGCAAGGCCGGGTTCCTGTCGTCACTGCTGTTCACCCTCGGCGTACTGGCCTTGGCTGCCGGCCTGCTCGGGGTCGGGGTCACGCTGGGCCGGATGTCCGCCAACGACATGGCAGACGCCGATCGCGAGGGCGAGGCCACGGTCAGCTCGTGCGTCGAGCGAGGTCCCGTCACCAACCGGGGCTTCGGCTACTGGGAGAGCTGCCAGGTGAAGGTCGTCTGGGAGGGCACCGAGATCGAGGGGATGACGATCGGCGTGGTCTTCAACTCGGCGGACATCGGTAAGACGGTGCGGGTCGGGGACCTGGGATACAACCGCAGCAGTCGACAGTTGGCCCGCGCCGACGTGGCACCGCGACCGTGGCTGGAATGGATCGGCTACGGGTTTGGCGCTCTCGCGATGCTGCCCACCCTGGTAGGGGTGCTCCTCATGCGCGAGGTGCTGCGCTTCCGCAGGAAGCGGTGACGCGACGGCCGGTCAACCGGGGCGGGTCCCGCTCAACCGGGGCGGATCCGCTTGCGGCCGCGTCCGATCTTCCGGCCCTGCCGCCGGCTGACCCGCGTCGACTTGACCGTACGGGTCTGCGCACTCGCACTGCGCGTCACGTGCCGGCCACCCCGTTCGGTCTTGCGCGGGCGTTTCCGGCCCGCCTTGACGGCTTTCCGCCCTATCAGTACCCCGAGTTGGGCTGCCAACTCCTCGGCCCTCCTGGCGAACCGGAACCGCCGACGCTTCGTACGGTTCCGAACCGCCCTGAGCCGTCCCGCGACACCGTCGCTGCTGCTCGATCCACGACCCATCGGGCACACACCTCCCCACCTGCCGACCCTCGGACTTCCCCGAGCCGTCGCCGGCAATCCGCCGAGGGCCGTTTTTCCCGCCGACCAGACCAGCCGCCCGGGGGCTGCCCGGAGGACGGCTAATTGCGTTGCGGCCGGCAGCTGCGCCCCGCTAACTTCCCGGTACGCCGACGAGCCGGAAGGAGGTCAGAACAATGTCCGATGTTCTGCGCCCCCTCCGCGCACCGGCGTCCACGCGGATCTGAGCGGGGCGCCCGCTTTCTGCGAGGATCACGCCATGACCGATCTGGTCGTCCGCCCGCTCGTCGCGGGCGAGGAAAGTCTCTTCGACTCCATGCCCGATCCACTGCCCCAACTGCGCCAGGTCGGCTACGCCGACGGGCTGGCCGGCGGCGGCTACCGCCCCGAGCGCACCTGGGTCGCCCTCAGAGATGGCCGGGTCGTCGGCCGGGCTGCCTGGCTACTGCTGCCCGGTGCGGTCGGCGCACCGTGGCTGGAACGGTTCGACCTGGCCGCCGAGCCGGAGGTCGGCGCCGCGCTGCTGCACGCCGCCCACCGGGCGCTCGGCGGTCCGCTGACCTACCACGCCGCGCTGCCGGCACACTGGCGACGCCGGCCCGAGGTACTCGCCGTGGTCGAGGCGCCGATGGCGGCGGCCCGGCTCGCCGGCCTGGTCGAGCAGGGTGAGCGGCTGCGCTGCTCGTGGACGGGTACCCCGCTGCCGACGTCCTCCGGCCGGTACACGTTCCGGCCGGCCGCCGACGCGGCGGAGATAGACGCCCTGGTCGCCCGGATCGTCGAGCCGGACGTGTTGACCGGCCGGGAGGTGGCCCGGGCGGTCGCCGGGGTCGACCTGGCCACCGACCCGCTGGCCTGGCTGGACAGTCCGGCCGGGAACTGGCGGATCGCGCTCGACGGCGCACGCCCGGTCGGGCTGGTCGGCACGGCCGGGGACGCCTGCTATCCGATCATCGGCTACCTCGGCCTGCTCGACGAGGCCGTCCGGGGCGAACTGCTGGCCGAGGCGGTCCGGGTGCTGGCCGAGGGGGGCGCCCGGGAGGTGATCGCGGACGTGGACGTCCATCGGGTACGCGTACTCGCCGAACTGGAGCGGACCGGGTTCCGGCAGGTGCGGTCCCGGGTCGTCTTCGTACCGGCGTCGACGCCCGACACACCGGACGGGGTCCGGACCGGCTGACCGCTGGCGGGGTGATCGCGTCGGCCATCGGCCTAACGGCTCGGCTTCCCGCCCGTAATGGGGCAGCGGTACCCGGTCAGGAAGCTCTAAGGTTTCCTGCCGGTACCGTCCCACGGGAGCGGAGCGCGCCCCGGTCCGGGCAGCACGGGACCGTCTGCAACCAGGAGCCCCCTTGACTCCACGTCGTTCTCGTCGACTGTTCGTGCTGGCCTCGGCGCTCGCCGTCGGTACGACGGCGGTGCTGGTCGTGCCGACCCCGGCCGGCGCCCGTCCCGCCGTCAACCGCGCCGAGCCCGCCGCCGCCGTCGAGGAGGCGGTGCTCTCGGCCAGCAACGGCAGCAACACGGTCCGGTTCGACACCGGCGGCACGGTGACGGTCTCCGAGGCGGTCCAGCACGTCGCGTGGGCACCCGACGGCAGCGAGGCGGTGTACGTCGGCGCGGACCAGCAGGTCAAGAGGTTCCGCTACGACTCGCCGAGGACTCCTGCCGCCGTTCCGCCGGCCGACCCCGGCGGCAGGTACGCCTCGCCGAGCTACTGGAAGTTCGGCCTCGGCCTGATCATGGCGGTCAAGGAGTCGTCGGCGAAGCCGTGGCAGATCGCGGTGAACCGCAACCCGCTCAAGGAGTCGTCCTGGCCGCAGCAGTTCGTCCACTCACCGGACGACAGCCGGCACTACCTGAACCCGGACGCGACCGGGGTGGACTGGGGCTTCGTCTTCCAGGCGCAGCCGAACGAGGGCGGCCGGCTCGTCGGGGAACCGTGGGTCGGCATGTGGGACTACGCCCTCGGCCAGCGAAAGGTCGTCGACAACGCCGCCAACCCGGCGATCTCGCCGGACGGCATCCGGCTGGCGTTCGTCCGCTCCGACGGCAGCCACCAGCAGATCTTCGTCTACGACCTGCGTGACGGCAGGACTGTCCAGGTGACGTCGAACCCGGTCGACCACGACCATCCGGTCTGGTCGCCCACCGGTTCCCGGATCGCCTTCAGCGACGGGTCCGGGGTGGCGACGGTGCGGCCGGACGGCTCCGGGTACGCGATGGTGCCGGGACTGTCCGGGGTGCCGGCGTACCAGTCGCGGCGCAAGGAGTCCGTGGTCCGGCTGGCCGGGGCGGACCGGGTCGGCACCGCCGTCGCCGTCTCCCGGGCCCACTGGGGCGGCGTCGGCGACAACCCGGCCACGGGCAGCCGGGCCGAGACCGTGGTGCTGGCCCGGTCGGACATGTTCGCCGACGCGCTCGGCGGCACGGTACTGGCCTCGGCGAAGCAGGGACCGTTGCTGCTGACCTCCCCGCACACCCTCGACCCGGCCACCAGGGCCGAGATGGTGCGGGTTCTCGCCCCGGACAAGACGGTGTACCTGCTGGGTAGTACCGGTGCCGTCTCCGCCGAGGTGCAGGCGGAGGTCGAGGCGGCGGGCTACCGGGTACGCCGGCTCTCCGGGCCGGACCGCTACAGCACGGCGGTGGAGATCGCCAACGCGATCGACCCGGATCCGATCACCGTCTTCGCCGCGACCGGCGCCGACTTCCCCGACGCCCTCGCCGCGGGTGCGCTGGCCGGCGCCTACAACATGCCCGCCCGGGTCGGCGGCCAGGGCACCGTGCTGCTGCTCACCAACGACACCACCCTGCCGGCCGTCACCCGCAAGTACCTCGACGACCACGGCTTCACCCGCTGGCAACTGAACACGATCGGCATGCAGGCCGGCACGGCGATGATCGAGTACGCGCCCCGGCAGACGTTCGGCTTCGACCGCTACGAGACCGCGCAACAGGTGGCGTACCGCTACTTCGACGGCATCGACATCGCGGGCGGCCGGGACGTCGTCGGCGTGGCCACCGGCACGAACTGGCCGGACGCGCTGGCCGGCGCCGCGCTGATGGGTACCCTCCGGGCGCCGCTGCTGCTCACCGCCGGCAACGCGACGACGCTGAGCGCACCGACCCGGGAATACCTGGACACCTACCGGGCCGCCATCTCCACCGGCTACGTCTTCGGCTCGTCCGCGGTCGTCACCCCCGCGCTGGCCGACGGGATCGGCGCCCGGATCAGCGGTCCCGGCGGCTACCTGCGCACCGAGGGCGGAACGACCGGTACCCGCACGACCGTCACGAGCCCGGCCGGGCCGCTCGACATCGGGCTCCCGCAACGCCCATCGGGTCCACTGTGACGAGAGCGCCTGCGGCGTTACCCGTCGCCTGATCCGTTGTTCGGTTGCTCGGCGGCGGGCCGGGGTGTGGGATCGGATTCCGCCTTGCGGACGTCCGTCAGCAGCCTGGCGAGCACCGCTTCGGTCATCCAGGCGTCGCCGGTACGGTCGGCGGCACCGAGCCAATCACCGATGTCCCACATCCCCCGGCAGGCAGCCAGTACGGGGAAGCCGGCCACCTCGCTCCGGCTCAACGGGCGGACCCGCTGGTAGCCGGCGAGGACCGCTGCCCAGCGTTCGCGATCCTCCTGCGGCGCGTCGGGCCCGCAATAGAGGGCGACCAGGTCGTACGCGCGTAACCCGAACCCGCAGTGGTCAAAGTCGAAGGTGACGAACCGTCCGTCGCCGTCGATGTTGGTGTTGCCCCGGTGCAGGTCCGCATGGATGATTCCGTATGCGCCGTCGATCGACCGGAGTCGCTGGATCTCGCCGGTCAGCCGCTCGCCGAGCGTGCCGAGTTCGGCGAGGTCCGCTGCGGCCCGGTCCGAGCCGGCATAGGGTGCCAGGCTGGCCAGCGGCCGTTCGACGAGGATCCGTTCGTCGAGGTGGTAGCGGTGGTGGTTGGTGAGGAAGCCGTCCATCGCCAGGTGCATCCGGGCGATGCCGGAGCCGAACTCGCGCCATTGCTCGACGGTCAGCGTGCCTTCGTGCAGCGGCGTGCCGGGCGCGTGGGTGAACAGCGCGAAGCATCGTTCGCCTTCCGGCGCCGTCAGCCGGCCGAGCCGGTCGCCGAGGGTCCGCTGGTACGGGCGGATGACGCCCAACCCGGCCGAGGCCAGGTGCTCAAGCAGGTCGAGCTCGAAGCGGAGGTCGGACTCAGAGCGGATCCAGTACTTCTCTCGGTTGTAGACCCGCAGCACGCGGCGACCGCCCTCGGCCTCGGTGACCAGATAGGTGTCGTTGAAGCCGCGGTTCAGCAAGCTCACCCTGACGGGCGCCGCGATGGCGTACTCCCGTTCCACGAGCCGGGCGAGGTCCTCGGCGTGCAGGAGGGAGTGGGTCACGCGCATGTCGAGTGAGCCTAAGAGAGTGTTGGGTAACTGGATGACTACTTCTGGTTGAGTTCGTTGTCGAGGCGTCGAGCCGCTTCGGTCTCGATCGGGCCCTGCGGCTCGATGTCCTCGCCAGCGAGGCGGGCGGCCATCAGCCGGCTCGATCACCGCCCACTGCCGATCAGTCAGCGACGACTCGTACGCCGGTTTACAAACACAACGACACAGAAGTGATCTTCGTCCAAAGAGTCAGCAAAGGTCACGCCGAGGTATCACAACACTCTCTGAGGGGGCAGGCTCAGGCACCCAGCCGAGGTGAGGTGGCGAGGAGGTCAGAGAGCGCTCGGTGCAGGTGTCCGGCGAGGTGGAGCAGGAGGCTCGCTCTGGCACCGCGAGAGGACGATAAGCAAGGTTCGCCGCTGGCGGGAGATGCTGTTGCCTCGTCCTTGCATGGCGCCGGCATCGCTGGGCGGACAGCCGGCAACCACGTGAGCGACCGGCGGCGCACCCGGGGTAGGCGGCGCGGAGACTGTCGAGCTGGGTGCACAGGCGGGGCACGGAAGCCGGGGTTGCCGACGGCGTGCTGCGGTTCGCCGTCGACCTGCGGGCGGGACCGGGTTCGGGCAGCCGGGGAGGTGGGCGCACAAGCGGGGCAGCTCGACAGTCTCCTCGGCGAGTATCGCCACCCCGCTCCCCACCCGACGTCAGGAGATCCCGGCTCGGAGACACCTGGAAGCACCGGGTTACCCGGTCAACCTTCCAAAGACAGGGCACTAGTGAGAGTCGATGCGGTGCTGGGCCTCGACCAGCCGGCCCATCAGCTCGACGAGCGTACGGACCTCCGCCCGCGACCAGTCGGCCGTCAGGGTGCGCAGCACCTCGTCCTGCCAGGCGTACGCGGCACACAGCAGTTCCCGCCCCTCCCCCGTGACGGAGATCGCCGTCGTACCGCCGACGACCGAGGGTCGCACCCGGGAGAGCAGCCCGAGCCGCTCGGCCCGGGACACCATCCGGCTGGCGCCGGACTGGTCGACGCCGAGTTCCCGGGCCACGTCGTTGACCGACGCCACCACGCCGCGGCCGGTCAGCGCCGCCACCGCCTCCACCACCATCACGTCCCGGCCCCGCTCGGCGTCGACGCCGAGGCCGACACCGGTCCAGCGCCGGGACCAGTAGCGCACGAACGAGAAGAGCACCCGCCCGCCCGAAGCCATCCCCAGCCCCTCTCTTGCAGCACTTATGCGAATCACATACGGTGCCATGCGAATCGCATAGCAGGACGCCACCTGGCCCGAGCGCACGGCGGCGGACGCTGGCCGTACCGCGCCGACCAGGGTGGCGACGCTGTTCCGGGTACGCGACGGCGTGGTGACCCTGGCACACCGCCACGACGACCTGCACGCCGCCCTGCGCGCCGCCGCCAACCTGCCCCGCTGAGCAGGTGCGGCGGGCCTCCCGCCTACTGCTGGGCGCTTGACTGCTGGGCCGCCGCCTCCTGGGCCGCCGACTGCTGGGCCGCCTCGGCCTGGGCGATCGCGGTCTCCTGGAGCGCCTCCTGCTCGGCGGCGAGCGCCGCGTCCGCCTCGATGATGTGCCGGACGGCGGCGTTCACGTCGTCGGTCACGATGATCAGTTCGAGGTCGGCGAGGCCGATCTTCCCGTCGGCGGCGAGGGTGTCCCGGAGCCAGTCGAGCAGCCCGCTCCAGTACGCCGTACCCATCAGGACCACCGGGAACCGGGTCACCTTGCCGGTCTGCACCAGCGTCAACGCCTCGAAGAGTTCGTCCAGGGTGCCGAAGCCACCGGGCAGCACCACGAACGCCTGGGCGTACTTGACGAACATGGTCTTGCGGGCGAAGAAGTACCGGAAGTCGATCGCCATGTCGACCCAGTCGTTGATGCCCTGCTCGAACGGCAGCTCGATGCCGAGCCCGACCGAGAGCCCGCCCGCCTCGGTGGCGCCCCGGTTGGCCGCCTCCATCACGCCCGGCCCGCCCCCGGTGATCACCGCGTAGCCGGCGGCTGCCAGCGCCGCACCCAGCTCCTCGGCCAGCTCACACTCCGGGCTGTCCGGCTTGCTCCGGGCCGAGCCGAAGACGCTGACCGCCGGGGGCAGATCGGCCAGGGTGTCGAAGCCCTCCACGAACTCGGACAGGATGCGCAGTGCTCGCCAGGCGTCCTTGGTCTTCCAGTCGCCCCGGCTGCGGGAGTCGAGCAGCCGCTGGTCGGCCGTACTCATCGGAATCGCCTCGCGGCGCAGGGTGACCGCACCCCGGTGCCGTTCCGGTCCCGGACCCCGGCCGCCGTTTCGCCCCTCGCTGTGGTTCATGGGGTCCACGGTAATCCGGTGGACCACGGCCGGGGTGGCGTGATCCGGTACCTCACAGGACAAACATCCAGCGCCGACGCAACCAAACGGCGCTGGCGGGCGTCTACCAATCACAAAGGGGGAAAGCGCGGCGCCCACACCACGGCCGCGCACCTTCGGGGGGCAATGGTGATGACCAGCGGGGAGATCATCCGACTTCGACGGCAGATGCAGCGCCGGATCCGGGCGGTGGTTGCGGAGCGCCGGATGGCGCGCAACGCCGCGCCGGCCGGCGCCATCGACGACCCGGGGCCGGACCAGGAATCGCGTACGCAGCAGCACGTCGACGGCTAACAGTCCGCCGACCGAATATCACGGGGAAACCGGTGCCGGCCGGCGGCAAAGGGGCCACCGCCGGCCGGCACCGGGCCGCGTTCCGCCTGACGGCTCAGTGCGAGGCGAGCCAGCGGTGCAGGGTAGCCGCGCCGTCCCGGATCTTGCCGATCTCCACGTGCTCGTCGGGGGCGTGCGCCAGGTTCGGGTCGCCCGGCCCGAAGTTGAGCGCCGGAATGCCCAGCGCGGCGAAGCGCGACACGTCCGTCCAGCCCAGCTTGCCGACCGGTTCCGCGCCGACCGCCGCCAGGAACTCCCGGGCCGGCGCCTCGGTCAGCCCCGGCAGCGCACCCGGCGCCGACTCGATCACCCGGACCAGGTAGCCGTCGAAGACCTCGCGTACGTGTGCCTCCGCCTCCTCGACCGTCCGGTCCGGCGCGAACCGGTAGTTCACCTGCATCTCGCAGAGGTCCGGTACCACGTTGCCGGCGACGCCGCCGCTGATCCGGACCGCGTTCATCCCCTCGCGGTACACGCAGCCGTCGATGGTGACCATCCGGGCCTGGTACCCGGCCAGTCGGTTGAGCGCGCCGCCGATCCCGTGGATCGCGTTCACCCCGTTCCACGAGCGGGCCGAGTGTGCCCGCCGGCCGGTCGCGCTGACGATCGCCCCCATCGTGCCCTGGCAGCCCGCCTCCACCACCCCGTGGGTGGGCTCCAGCAACACCGCGAAGTCGGCGGTCAGCCACTCCGGATGCGCCTGCGCGACCAGGGTCAGCCCGTTGTAGCGGGACTCGATCTCCTCGGCCTCGTAGAAGAAGTAGGTGACGTCGTACCGGGGCTCGGGCACGCTCACCGCCAGGTGCAGCGCGTACGCCACCCCGGACTTCATGTCCGAGGTGCCGCAGCCGTAGATCAGGTCACCCTGCACGCTCGACGGGAAGTTGTTGTTCAACGGCACGGTGTCCAGGTGCCCCGCCAACACCACCCGCTGGGCCCGCCCGAGGTCGGTACGAGCCATGATCGTGTTGCTGTGCCGGGCCACGGTCAGGTGCGGGACGTTCCTGAGCACCTCCTCGACGCAGTCCGCGATCTCCTTCTCGTTGCGCGAGACGGACTCGATGTCGACCAGGGCACGGGTCAACGCCACCGGATCGGCCAACACCTCGGGGGTGAGCGGGTTCTCCATGGTGGGAGACGGTACCGTCAAGGTCGTATCGGCGGGACGCGTCCAAGGCTCGGAAATGACGTTCCACACTCACGGCTGAGCCGAGGTGCCAGACGGATGACGGAGAGGTAAACCGGGTGACGACCGCACAGCCCGCCTGGGGGATCGGAGTAGCCACGCTCGCCGGGGACCAGGTGCTCGACACGTGGTATCCGACCGGCAAGCTCGGCCTGGGTTCGTCCCCGCTCGTCGCGGGCGAGGACGGCGACGTGCTCGACCTGCCGCCGGGCGCGATCGGCGAGCGGGCGCTGCCGGGGCTGCGTACCGCCGTGGTGGCGACCGAGATCGGCTCGCTGGCCGACCCGATCAAGGACGCCGCCGACGCGTACCTCCGGTTGCATCTCCTCTCCCACCGCCTGGTCCGGCCCAACGAGCTGAACCTCGACGGCATCTTCGGGGTGCTGGCGAACGTCGCCTGGACCTCGGCCGGCCCGTGCCCGCCGGAGCGGGTCGACGAGCTGCGGGTGATCGAGCGGGCCGCCGGCCGGCACCTGGCCGTCTACGGGGTCGACAAGTTCCCCCGGATGACCGACTACGTCGTCCCGTCCGGGGTCCGGATCGCCGACGCCGACCGGGTACGCCTCGGCGCCCACCTGGCCAGCGGCACCACCGTGATGCACGAGGGCTTCTGCAACTTCAACGCCGGCACCCTCGGCGCCTCCATGGTGGAGGGGCGGATCGTCGCCGGGGTGGTGGTCGGGGACGGCTCCGACGTCGGTGCCGGCGCCTCGATCATGGGTACCCTCTCCGGCGGCGGCAAGGAGAAGGTCCGGATCGGCGAGCGGAGCCTGCTCGGCGCCAACGCCGGGATCGGGATCTCCCTCGGCGACGACTGCGTGGTCGAGGCGGGCTGCTACATCACGGCCGGCTCGAAGGTGACCCTGCCGGACGGCCGGGTGGTCAAGGCCCGGGAACTCTCCGGCGTCGACGGGCTGCTGTTCTGGCGCAACTCGGTGACCGGCGCCCTGGAGGCGAAGCCGCGTACCGGCCGGGGCATCGAGCTGAACGCCGCCCTGCACGCCAACGACTGAGGAAACGGGTGCGGCGAGATGGTCACCGACGCGGATCCGCGCTCGCCCCGGGAGCGGATGCTCGCCGGTGACCTCTACCGGGCCGACGACCCGGAACTGACCGGGCTGACCCGGCGGGCCGCCCTGCTCGTGCAGCGTTACAACTCGACGCCGGCCGACCGGCCGGAGCAGCACCGGGAACTGCTGCGCGAGCTGCTCGGTGCGGTCGGCGACGGGGTGGTGGTCCGGCCGCCGTTCTACTGCGACTACGGCAGCCAGATCCGGATCGGCGACGGGTCGTTCCTGAACTTCAACACCGTGCTGCTGGACGTCGCGGTGATCGAGATCGGCGCCGCCGTGCAGGTCGGGCCGAACGTGCAACTGCTGACCCCGCACCACCCGCTCGACCCGGGGCAGCGACGGGCCGGCTGGGAGGCGGCCCGGCCGATCACCATCGGCGACAACGTCTGGCTCGGCGGCGGGGTGATCGTGCTCGGCGGGGTCACCATCGGCCCGGACACCGTGGTCGGTGCCGGCAGCGTGGTCACCCGGGATCTGCCGGCCGGGGTACTCGCCGTCGGCAACCCGGCCCGGGTCGTCCGCCCGCTGGCCGGCTGACCGTCGCCTCCGGCCGCGCCCCCGAACCGCCCGCGTCCCTCGGCGGCCAGGCGACTTCCCACCGCTGACAAACGGCGTCCTCGCGAAGGACGGCTTCCCACGGCGGCCGGGCGGCGTCACTCGGCGGCGGGGCGGGGCTTCGGCAGGGTGCCGGGTGCGGGGGCGTCGCCGAGCCAGCGCAGCACGTCGTGGTCCTTCAACGGCCGGGCGAAGAGATAGCCCTGCCCGGAGGCGCAGCCCATGTCGAGCAGGATGGTCCGGACCGCCTCCGTCTCCACCCCCTCGGCGATGATGTCCAGGCCGAGGGTGCCGGCGAGCCGGACGATCCCCTCCACCAGCAGCCGCTGCCGCCGCGACGACGCCACCGTCTCGGTGAACGACCGGTCGATCTTGAGTACGTCGGCCGGCATCTGCTGGAGATAGCTCAACGACGAGAAGCCGGTGCCGAAGTCGTCGATGGCGACCCGCAGCCCCAGGGTGCGCAGCTCGGACAGCTCGGCCCAGACCGGCTCCTGGTCCCGCAGCAGCAGACTCTCGGTGATCTCCAGCATCACCCGGTCCGGCGGTACGTCGGCGGCGGTCAGCGCGGCACGCACGGTACCGACGAAGCCCGGGGTACGGAGCTGTCGGGCCGAGACGTTGATGCTGACGTACGGCACACCCTCGTCGCCCCGCTCCGCGCGCCACCGGGCCACCGCACCGGCCGCCTGGCGCAGCACGTAGTCCCCGATCGGCTCGATCAGCCCGGTCTCCTCGGCCAGCCCGATGAACAGCTCCGGCGGCACCGGCCCCCGCGCCGGATGGTGCCACCGGGCCAGCGCCTCGAAGCCGACCGCCGCCCCGGTCCGCATGTCGACGATCGGCTGGTAGTCGACCGAGAAGCTGAGCTTCTGCACCGCCTCGGTCAGCGCCGCCCGCAGCTCCAGCCGCTCCACGATCGCGGTGTGCAGCTCGGACTGGTAGCGGCACCAGCGCCCCTTGCCGGCCCCCTTGGCGACATAGAGCGCGAGGTCGGCCCGTTGCAGCAGCTCGCCCGCGTCGCTGGCGTCGGCCGTGGTGGCCACCCCGACGCTGACCGAGCCGTTGACCACGGTGTCGCCGACCTCCAACGGCTCGGCGAGCGCCCGGACCAGGTGGTCGGCGACCTGCTCGACCTGCTCCGGGTCGTCGGCGTCCGGGATGAGTACGGCGAACTCGTCGCCACCGAGCCGGGCCACCAGGTCGTTCGGTCCGACGATCTCCCGCAGCCGCTGACCGGCGGCGACCAGCAGCGCGTCCCCGATCGCGTGCCCGTGGGTGTCGTTGACCGCCGTGAACTCGTCGAGGTCGATGGAGAGCGTGCCGACGGTACGGTCGCCGTCCCGGGCCTTCTCCACCGCCTCGTACACCTGGTCCTGGTAGGAGGCCCGGTTGGCCAACCCGGTCAACGAGTCGTGCACCGACCGGTGGGTCAGCTCCTGCTCCAGCCGGACCCGTTCGGTGATGTCCCGCAACGTCAGCACGAAGCCGCGTACGGCCCGGTCCCGGCGCAGGTCCCGACAGGTCACCTCCAGCTGCACCCACTGCCCGTCGGGGCGCCGTACGCTCCAGTCGACCCCTCGACGGTCCGACTCGACCAGCGCCGTGTCGAGCAGGGCCGGGACCGAGAGCTGGTCCTCGGGCGAGAGCACCGTACCCAGATCGGTGCAGTCGGCCGGCTCGACGCCGAGCACGGGTCGGACCGACGGGCTGGCGTACCGGACCCGGTGGTCGTCGTCGACGATCAGGATCACGTCGGCGGCGTTCTGCACCAGGCTGCGGAAGTACGCCTCGCTGTCCCGGCGGTTGATCTCCTGGTTCAGGCTGATCCGTTCCAGCGCCATCGCCGCCTGCGCGGCCAGTACCTCCAGCGAGTCCCGCAGGGTCGGCAGCAGCCGGCTGTCGGTGGCGACCAGCAGCGCGCCGACCCGGGGTGCGCCGCTGGCCCCGCCGTCGACCCGGCCGTCACCGACCAGCGGGCAGAGCGCGACGCTCTCGAATCCGCGAAGCTGCTCGGCCAGCGCCGGTTGCAGGGTCCGGACCCGGAGCAGCCGGCTGCGCCGGGCCGCGGCCGTGGTCGGGGCGGGATAGAAGGGTGACGGCGTGGCCATCCCCGGTCCCCAGATGCTCACCGTGGTCGCCGGCACCCCGTCGGTGTGGTTGATCGTGAAGACCATCCGGTGCGAGGAGTGCCGGGGCACCAGCCGGGCCACCGCGGTCCGTACCGCCCGGCGTACCTCGGCGGTGTCGGTCGCGGCCACCAGCTCGGCGCCGGACTGCCGCAGGCTCCGCTCCCGGGCCACCGCCTGCCGGTGCCCGTCCACCGCGTCACCGAGCCGGCTCAGCACCAGCGCGAAGACCACGCCGCCGACCACGGCGATCACCGCGCCGTCCCGGACGTCGCCGTTGACCACCTCCAGCAGCAGCACCGCCGGGGCGAGCGTCGCGGCGATGCCGAGCAGTACCAGCCGGGTCTTGTCGATCTCGCTGTCCGGGGGCGCGGCCGGTTCGGTCAGCGTCGCCATCGACGGGTGCAGCGCGGCGGCCCCCCAGGCTACGTAGAAGGCGAGCCAGCCCAGCTCGTCCGGGCCGCCCGGCTGCCACGCGCCGCGCAGCAACGCGGCGCCGTAGCTGATGTCGGAGACGAGCATCCCGGCCGCGCCGGCCGCCAGGAGCAACCCGGCGACGCTGCCCCGCGAGGTCACCGCGACCCGCACGGCGGTGGCCAGCAACAGCACGTCGAGCAGCGCGTACGCGGCCAGCACCGACTGCTCGAAGGTGCTCGGCCCCGGCCCGACGAGGTACGGCCGGATCACCATCACCCAGAGCAGGAAGGCACCGGCGGTGGTGAAGATCAGGAAGTCGAGGAGTCCGGACCGGTCCCGGGCCCCGGTGGTGGAGCGGGTCAGCCCGAGCAGCCCCGCGCCGATCAGCGGCACCATCACCAGATAGAAGAGGTCGGAGACGAGCCCCGAGTCGGCCGGGGAATCGCCGAGCGGCAGGTTCGCGGCGAGCAGATAGACGGTGTCACCCGCCGCGAAGACCCCGAGCGCCGCGACGAAGAGCCACCAGGCGTACGCCCGCTGCGGCCGGTATCGGCGGATCCCGACCGCCACCGCCACCATGCTGGTCAACCCGAACGCGGCGGTCACCACCGGACGCGGCACCGGCAGGGCGAAGAAGCCGACCACCAGCGCGGCGTTCACCCCGGCATACCCGGCCAACAGTTTCCGAACTGACACAGCTCTCCTGCCGATCGTCGCTCCTGCCGATCGTCGCTCCTGCCGATCGTCGCCGACGGCTGCACCACCGGTCCAAACAGCTTCGCCGATGGGTCTACCAGTCCTCGATGCGCTTCGCCATCGCCCCGGCGGGTAGTGGTGGCGCCCGATGGGCAGTGAGCAACCCGGAACCTCCGGCGTCCGGCCTGATCGGACCTGCCGGGTCAGGCCGGACTGGACTGTGCCATCCGGACGATCAGGTCGGATTGGACTGTGCCATCCGGACGATCAGGTCGGCCCGGTCGACGGTGCCGGCGATCAACTCGGCGTTGCGCTGGTCGGTGCCCCGGGCCCGGGCCGCCGCCTCCCGCGGCTGCCGGCCGAACGCGATGTGCCGCTCGGTCAGCCGGTTCAGCCGTTCGGACTCGTCGAGTTCGAGGAACCACACCTCGTCGAGGAGGTCGCGCACCTCGCCCCAGGGCTGGTCGGGTACCAGCAGGTAGTTGCCCTCGACCACCACCAGCGGCACCGACGGCGGGACCGGGATCGCCCCGGCGACCGCCTCCTCCAGCTCCCGGCGGAACTCGGGCGCGTACACCGTCTCCGTGCCGGCCCGGAGCCGGCGCAGCAGCGCGACGAAGCCGGCACCGTCGAAGGTGTCCGGCGCGCCCTTGCGGGCGTGCCGGCCGAGCCGGTGCAGTTCGGAGTCGGCCAGGTGGAAGCCGTCCATCGGCACCAGCTCGGCGACGCCGCCCAGCGCCGTCACCAGCAGCCCGGCCAGGGTCGACTTGCCCGCCGCCGGCGCGCCGGTGATGCCGAGCAGCCGGCGCGACCCGGTCGACGCCAACGCGCGGGCCCGGGCCACCAACTGGTCCAGGGTGTGGGGAGACGGATCGGGGCGCACCCGGGAACTATCCCACCCCGCCGGCCGGCCGGGGTTCGCCGGCCGCGAGCCGGGGGAAGAGCGGCGCCGCCCTGGTGACCCCGAGGCCGCCCGGATAGCCGCCCCAGGCCAGGTCGTCGGGCACCCGTGGGGCGTACCCGTCGAGCCCGATCTGCCGCCAGATCCGCCCGGCGGTCTCCGGTACCGCCGGTGCGGCCAGTACGGCGACGATGCGCAGCGCCTCCAGCGCGTCGCCGAGTACCGTGGCCGCCTCGGTCGAGCCGGCCGGCGACCGCCACGGCTGCGCCGAGACCAGGTAGGAGTTGGTCGCCGCCACCAGCCGCCAGGCGGCGGCCAGCGCCTCGGAGGGCGCCCCGACCGACCACCCGGCCGCACCGGCCTCGGCCCACCGGGCGGCGGCCGGGGCGAGCGGCGAGGACGGGTCCGGAGCCGGGCCGGTCCCGGCACACCGGGACACCACCAGCGCGGTCACCCGGGAGAGCAGGTTGCCGAGGGTGTTGGCCAGGTCGGCGTTGTAGCGCGCCTCCACCGAGGCGAGCGAGAACTCCCCGTCCGGGCCGACCGGGTTGTCCCGGAGCAGGTGGTAGCGGAGCCCCTCCGGACCGAACCGGTCGAGCAGGTCGTCCAGGGCGACGGCCCGCTCCCCGGACTTCGCGATCTTGCTGCCGCGTTGCAGCAGGAAGCCGTGCACGGTGATCCGCTCCGGCAGCGGCAGGTCGGCGGCGAGCAGGATCGCCGGCCAGTAGACCGCGTGGAACCGCAGGATGTCCTTGCCGATGACGTGCCGGGCCGGCCACCAGCGGGAGTACTCCGGTGCGGGCCAGCCGGCGGGGTGAGATAGCTGCCGAGGGCGTCGAACCAGACGTACGTCACCTGGCTCGGCTCCCAGGGCAGCGGGATGCCCCAGTCCAGGCCGGCCCGGCTGATCGAGAAGTCGGTCAGTCCCCGGCGCAGCCAGCCGAGCGCCTCGTTGCGGCGGGCGGCCGGCCGGACCGCCTCCGGGCACCGGTCGAACCACTCGGCGAGCGGCCGGGCGAACTCGGAGAGCCGGAAGAACCAGTTCTCCTCGCCGACCAGCTCGGTCGGCCGGCCGTGCACCGCACAGACCAGCTCCGTCGCGTACGCCTCACAGCCGACGCAGTACCGCCCGTCGTACCGGCCGGGGCGGAGATGACCCGCCTCGTACACCCGGGTCAGCAGCTCGGTCACCGTCTCCCGGTGCCGTGCCGAGGTGGTACGGACGAACTCGTCGTACCCGATGCCGAGCCGGTCCCAGGTGGCCCGGAACCGGCCGGCGGTGCGGTCGGCGAGCGTGGCCGGCGCGATCCCGGCCTCGGCCGCCGCCCGGCGGACCTTGGCGCCGTGCTCGTCGGTGCCGGTGACCAGCCGGACCGGTCGCCCGCAGAGCCGCTCCCACCGGGCCAGCGCGTCGGCGAGCACCGTCGAGTACGCGTGACCGACGTGCGGCAGGTCGTTGACGTAGTAGATCGGCGTGGTCAGGTAGGTCATGGCGTCCTCCACGGAGGTGTCGGGAGGGGCCCTGACCTGCGCACACGAAAACGGGCCCCTCGAAGGATCGAGAGGCCCGTTCGACGCGGGCGGTGTGCGCCGCGACCTAGCTCCGGCCCCTCGGGGGCCGGCGCATCAGGCGGGTCTGGGTCGCGGCACTCATCGACGTCATCCTAGGGCGGCACGTCGCCCCCACGCACCGGCATTCAGCCGGTCGGCAGGGCATTGAGCCGGCCGGCAGGACATCGAGCCCGTCGGCAGGGCATCGAGCCGGCTATCAGGGCATTCGGTCGGGCGGCCTGCGTTCAGCCGGTCGCCAGCGGTGGCGGGGTGATCGCGAACCGGGCCTCGACGGTGGCGTGCACGGTCTGCACCTGCGGGTCGAGGTCGAGTTCGGGCGGGGCTCCGCCGGCCGCCCGGTAGCCCATGGCATGCCCGGCCCGGGTCATCATCAGCGGCTGCTCGGTCAGCCCGGCATCGGAGAGGTGCAGCAGCGCGGTCACCTCGGCGTCGAGCGCGTCGGCGTACTCCCGGGCCCGGGCGATCGCCTCCGCGACGGCGGCCCGCCGGGCCTCCCGGTGAACCGGGCTGCCGGGCCGCAGCGCCCACCACGGGCCGGCGACGGTCGTCTGGTCCTGGTCGGCGAGCCGGAGCATCAGCTCGCCGAGCATCCCGAAATCGGTCACCGTCACGGTGGTGGTGGCACTGCCGGCGTAACCGGTCACCTTCTCCCCGGAGCGCTTCAGCTCGGGGCGTACCCACAGGTCGCCGGTCTCCCGGCGCTCGATCGCGTCGCCGTACCCGTCGATCAGCGCCCGGACCGCCGCGGACCGCTCGGCCAGCCGGGCCAGCGCCGCCGGGCGGTTCTTGTCCCGGGCGACGACCGTCACCGAGAACCGGGCTATCTCCGGAGGGACCTCCCGGGCCACCTCACCACGCACCAGCACGAAGGGTTGCTCCGTCATCCGCCCACCCTAGTCCGCCTGCGACGCGGCGGCAGATCTCCGGAGCCGGCCCGGGCGGCGGTGCCGTGGTTCCGGTCGACGGGTCGGCTCAGGACGATCACTATGCTGTGCCGGCGCCCTCGACCGGCAGAGATGGGGATCCGATGCAGGACGAGCTGTTCACCCCGACGATCCAGGAGCGACCCGCGCCCGGCAAACCGCCGTGGCGGCCCGAGTCGATCCTGTACCCCGCCGCCTTCGGCGGCCCGCTGGCCGCGACCGCGCTGGGCCTCCTCAACGGCCGCCGGCTGGGGCTGCCCGGCAACCGTCTGCTCGCCATCGGTGCGGCCGGGCTGGTGGGTCTCTGCGCGCGGCTCGCGGTCAGCGCGGCCGTCGACGGCAACTCCGGGGTACGGGTGGCCGGCATGGTCACCGGCGCACTCGTCTGGCTGGTCGTACTCTTCTTCCAGCGTTCGCCGTTCCGGGTGTACACGTACGCCGGTGGCGAGCCCGCCAGCCTGGTCGGCCCCGGCTTCGCCGCGGCGATCGGCCTCGGCCTGCTGGAGGCCATGCTCATCCTGGTGCTGGTCCGATGAGCGCGCCGTCGTCCCTGCTGGCCCGGGCCGAGGCCCTGTTGCTGGCGGATCGGCCGCAGGAAGCCCTGGCGGAACTCTCCAGGCTGCCGGCCGCCGAGGCGGTCGACGTGCCCGCGACCCGGCTGCGCTGCGCCGCACTGGGCCAGTTGGACCGCTGGCCCGAGGTGGTCGAGGCCGCGCGCGCCGGTCTGGCCGCCGCCGGGCCGCACCCCGACCTGCTCTGGCACCTGGGCCGGGCCGAGCACCGGCTCGGCCACTCGCAGGTCGCCGAGCGGGCCCTGCTCGACGGGCTGGCGCAGGCACCACACGACGTCGACCTGCTCTGCACCTACGCCGACGTCTGCGCCAGCAACGGCCAGTTGGACAAGGCGGCGAAGCTCGTCGAGCGGGCGGCGGCGCTGGAGCCGGAGGCGCCGATCGTCTACGCCACCCGCATCCAGGTGGCTTTCAACAGCGGCGACGACCGCACCGCCGAGCGGATCAGCCGGGAGTTCGTCGGCGCCCACCCGGAGCATCCGGGCGCGCACGCGCTACTCGGCGAGACCAGTGCGGCCCGGGGCCGACTCGGCACCGCGTACGAGGGCTACCGGCAGGCCGCCGCCTCGATGCCCACCGAGCAGACGTTCGCCGAGTCCGCGCTGGAGCTGAGGATCGCGCAGCACCCGCTGATGCTGCCGGTACGCCCGGTGCTGCGCTTCGGCCCGCTGAAGGTCTGGCTGGCCGCGATCGCCGTGATCTTCGGGTTACGCGCGGTCGGCCTGCCCGGGTTCGCGGCGGTGGTCGGGCTGCTGTGGCTGGTGTTCTGCGTCTACTCCTGGGTCGTGCCGCCGCTGGTACGCCGCTGGCTCCGCCGGAACTGGCACTGAGGACCGGGCCGAGCACGCCACGAGGCGATCGTGCCGGCAACGCCCGGCGGCGTCAGCGCCACACGTCGGCGTCAGTCCGGTCGAGCGGTCCGTCGACGGCCGCGCCACCTGGCCGAGTATGGGAGCACGAACAGGTACAGGCCACTGAACAACAGCAGGACGAGCGGAAACAGCGGCAGGTAGAACACCCAGGCGGCGGGCTCCTCCTGGGTCAGCGCGACGAAGGTGGCGATCACGGTCACCGTGAAGGCAATGGACAGCCAACGGTGACTCTGCCGGATCACTCTGCTCCAGTTCACCGTAACTCCTCAGCGAGAACACCGGCCCGGATCCCGGCGACCTGCCGGGATCCGGCGGTACCGGATGGATGACGGTCACGCTAGTCACGGCGGGACGACGTGCGCTTCTCGAATCCTGATCGATCCGCTCACCCGTCCCGCCCGTCCCGCCGAGCGGCATCGGCGCTCCGAACGGGCTGTCGTGGCTGGTGTTCTGCGTCTACTCCTGGGTCGTGCCGCCGCTGGTGCGCCGCTGGCTCCGCCGGAACTGGCACTGAGGACCCGAGCCGACCGAGCCCGGCGAGGCTGGATGCTCGCGCCAGCCGGCGGGCTCGGTCAGCCTCACATCCGGGATCGCAGTACGTCGACCTCGCAGCCGGACGAGAACGGGTCGAAGCCGTGCTCGACCAGCCAGCGGACCGCCAGCAGGCTGCGTACCGACCACCACGCGCGGATCACGTCGAGGTCGACGTCGGCGCCGTAGCCGGCGAGTACGTCGTCGAGGCGCTCCTCGTGCCCGAATGTCAGGCTGGCGAGGTCGTACAGCGCATCGCCCCGGGCCGCCTCGGACCAGTCGACCACGCCGGTGACCTCGTCACCGTCGACGAACACGTGGGTGATCTGGAAATCGCCGTGTGTGAACACCGGTCTCCACGGCCGGAGCGCAGCCTCGGCGACCTGGCGGTTGCGGGTGACCAGGTCGGCGGGAAGGACGTTCTTCGCGACGAGCCACGCGCACTCGCCGTCGAGGTCCGCTGCGATCTCGTCGAGGCTCCGGCCCGGCCACGGCGGCAGCGGCGCGTCGTGCAGCTTCCGTGCGGCGGCACCCGCTGCGGCCCACGCCGTCGACGAGGCGCTGGACGGCTCGCCGAGGCGGCCGAGTGCCGTACCCGGGAGGGCGGCGAGCGCGAGCACGGGCGGCTTCCGCCACAGGACTTCCGGGGTCGGGATCGGTGCCATCGCCATCGCCTCGACCTCGACCTCGGTACGCGTCTGGTCAGAGTCGATCTTCAGGAACACGTCGCCGACGCGCAGTGTCGCGCGCTCCTTGTGGGCGACGACGACCTGGACCTGCGGCACCTGGGGATTATCGCGGGACGGTCACCGACGTCGCCACGAGTTTGTCGCGGACAAAGCCGGAGTGTGTGTCGCGGACGAAGAGCCCGGCGTGTGTGCCACGGACGAAGAGCCCGGCGTGTGTGCCACGGACGAAGCCGGTGTGCGGATCACGCGGTCCTCTTCCCGGGTCCACGCCGTTCGGCGTGTGCCACCGCAGGCGGGAGCGCGGCTCAGGATGGCTGGCGTGCGGCGTGGGTCCGGATGAGTCCTTCGACGCCACGGAGGAAGGTCTCGCAGATCAGTACCGGGTCGAAGAGACAGCCGGCCGCCATGGCGCCGTCGCGGAGCATGACGAAGTGCTGCGCGGCGGGCTCGGCGTCGGTTTTCTGGATGCCCGCCATCAGGGTGTTGACCGTGTCGAGGAACCACTGCCGGTGCGCGAGGACGGCTTGGTGCACCGGGTGGTCGGGGTCGGGGTACTCAGCCACGGCGTTCAGGAAGGCGCAGCCACGGAAGCCGGTGGACCGGATGCCCTGGGCGATCGACTCGGCAACGGCCCGGAGGGTCTCGGGCGCCGGTAGGCCGGCGGCGAGGGCGGTCTCCACCTGGCTGCGGATGGCGTGGTCGGCCGCGTTCAGATAGGCGAGGACCAGATCCTCCTTGCTCGGGAAGTGCCGATAGAAGGTCGCCCGGGTCACCTTCGCCTCGGTGACGATCCGGTCGACGCCGACCGAGTGGATCCCCTCGCCGTAGAAAATCCTGGTCGCCGTGTCGAGGAGCCGTTGTCGCGCCTCGGAGGGCCGGATGTCGGTCTCGCTACCTGCCATGACCCCATGGTAGCGAGAGGTAGAACGTTCTGTCTTGCGACGCCAGCCCGGAGCCGCTACCTTTGCCAAGACAGAACGTTCGTTCTCCCAGCGCGGTTTCTCCGATCGCGTCCCGTTCGATCGCGGTCGTCCCTCAGTTGCCGCCGAAAGGATCACCATGACCATCGTCACCGCACCCCGCAGCCCGGCGATCGCGTCCACCCTGCGGCGGCTGTACTTCGTCCGCTTCGCGTTCGCCATCGCCTGGGCCCTGGTGATGTTCACGATCGCCGGGCACCTCAACCCGCTCGTCGTGGCGCTGCTCGTGCTCTACCCCCTGTTCGACGTGGGCGCCGCCGTCGTCGACGCCCGCGCCTCGCGCGCCACCGGATCGCCCACCCTGCTGTACGTGAACGTCGCGGTCAGCCTGCTCGCCGCCGTCGGGCTGGCCGTCGCCGGCACGTCCGGCATACCGGCGGTGCTGCGCGTCTGGGGTGCCTGGGCGGTCGTGGCCGGGCTGGTGCAGCTGATCGTGGCGGTCAACCGGCGCGGGATGGGTGGCCAGTGGCCGATGATCGTCAGCGGTGGCATCTCGGTACTCGCCGGCGGGTCCTTCATCGCCGCCGCCGCCACGGACAACCCGGTGCTGACCAACGCGATCGGCTACGCCATCCCGGGCGCCGTCTTCTTCCTCCTCTCGGCCATCCGCCTCGGCCGCGCCGCCGGGGCGAACTGACCCGGAAGACGCCCTTCAGCGGCCGTCAGCAGGACGTTCGACCGTCAGCAGGACGGTTCGACCGTCAGCTCGGATACGCCTCCAGTTCCCAGAGTGAGTAGCCGTAGCCGGTACCCCGGGCGGTGCCGTTGATCCGCAGGTAGCGGCCGGCGGCGCCGAGCCCGGTGTGCTCGTCGGTGCCGCCGTCGCCGCCGGTCACCGACCGCACGGTGGTCCAGGCGGTGCCGTCGGTCGAGGTCTGGATCTGGTACGCGCTGCCGTACGCGGACTCCCAGGCCAGCTTCACCCGGCCGATCGGCCGCGCCGACCCGAGGTCCACCCGGATCCACTGTGGATCGGTGAACGCCGACGACCAGCGGGTCGCCGGATTGCCGTCCACCGCCGCCGAGGCGGGCACGTCGGCGCCCTCCGAGCTGGACGCGGTGGCGGGCCGGTTCAGCAGCAGGTTGCCGCCACCGCCCGGCCCGAACGGGGTGCCGTAGACCTCGAACTCCCAGAGCGAGTAGCCGAAGCCGGTGCCCCGGGCGGTGCCGTTGATCCGGACGTACCGGCCGGCGCCGGTCAGCCCGGGGTGGTCGTCGAGGCCGCCGTCGCCGCCGGTCACCGACTTCACGGTGGTCCAGGCGGTGCCGTCCGGCGAGGTCTGGATCTGGTACGCGCTGCCGTACGCCGCCTCCCAGTTCAGCCGTACCCGGCTGAGCTGGTACGACGCCCCGAGGTCGACGGTGATCCACTGCGGGTCGGCGAAGGCCGAGGACCAACGGGTGGCCGGGTTGCCGTCCACCGCCGCCGAGGCGGGCACGTCGGCACCCTGCACGCTCGACGCGGTGGCCGGCCGGTTGCGCGCCAGGTTGCCGGTCGGCTCGGGGTCCGGCCCCGGCCCGCCGCCCTCGCCGAGCAGGGTGAACTCGTCGATGTCGTAGAGCCCGCCGCCGGTGCCCCGGAACACCAGGTACAGCTCGTGGGTGCCGGCCGGCGCGGTGATGCCGCCGGTGACGTCCCGGAACTCGCCGTAGCCGCCGGTCGCCGGAACCGTCGCCGAGCCGATCAACTGTCCGGTCGGCGAGCCGACCCGGAACTCCAGGGTGTGCCCGCCGACGTTCGCGCCAACCCGGGCCGAGAACGACCGTACCCCGGTCAGGTTGTACGGGGTGAACGCGATCCAGTCCCCGTTGTCGACGTACCCGACCGCCCGGCCGCCGTGCGCCTGTCCCGGCGCGCTGGTCTGTACGCCGTTGCTCGACGAGTAGTGCTCGGCCTGGCGTACCCGCGGTTGCAGGATGCTCTGCGCGTGCGTGGTCAGCGGCGCCTGCCCGCCCCCACCGTTGTCGGTGTACTCGGCGTCGAAGACCCCGAAGACGTTCGCGGCGGCGCCGTGGTCGGCCTCGGCGAGCGTCCGGAGCGTGCCGGTGCAGCCCTGCGCGCTGGCCAGCAGGTGCGAGTGCGCGTCGTGCCCGAGCAGATAGTTGACCTTCACCCGGGAGCAGTCGACGCTGCCGTCCTGCGGGTCGGTCACCACCACCCGGAACGGCACCGTGTCGCCGAAGGTGAAGGTCTGGCCGTTGGCCGGCAACTCCAGCCGGACCGTCGGGGCGGTGTTGCCGACCGTGATCACCACGCTGCCGGTGGCGGTCTTGCCGGTCGAGTCCCGGACGGTCAGCGTCGCACTCCGGGTGCCGTTGCTCGAATAGGTGAAGGTCGGGTTCGGGGCGGTGGAGTCGGTGCTGCCGTTGCCGTCGAAGTCCCAGGCGTAGCTGATCGGGTCGCCGTCCGGGTCGAGGGTGCCGGCCGAGGAGAAGCTGACGGTCAGCGGCGCCACCCCGGAGGTCGGGGTCGCCGCCACCACCGGCTTGGGGGCACGGCCGCTGCGGGCGTACTCGATCCGGTAGACCGCCGAGTTCTCGTCGCCGTTGAAGAAGCCGGTGCCGTAGTCGAGCACGTAGAGCGCGCCGTCCGGGCCGAACTCCAGGTCCATCACCTGGGTACCGGACCACGGGAACGGGTTGATCTTGAACGGCTTCCCCGCCTCGTCGAGCACGATGTTCCGGATCCAGCGCCGGCCGAACTCACCGGCGAAGAACGTCCCGTGGTAGTACTCCGGGAAGGCCACCTCGGAGGTCGAGTTCGGGTCGTACCGGTAGACCGGGCCGGCCATCGGCGACAGCCCGCCGCCGGGGAACTCCGGCGGCTGCGACCCGGTGTACGGCAGCCAGGCCGGCACCGCCGCCGGCAGGTTCCGGATCCCGGTGTTGTTCGGCGAGTCGTTCACCGGCCCGCCCGCGCAGTTGTACTTCGGCCCGGACGGCCCGCTCGGGAAGGTGAACTCGTTGTACGCGTCGTTGTTGCCGGTGCAGTACGGCCAGCCGTAGAAGCCCGGCGCGGTGATCCGGGCGAACTCCACCTGCCCGGCCGGCCCCCGGTTCGGGTCGGCGGTGCCGGCGTCCGGGCCGTAGTCGCCCAGGTAGACCACCCCGGTGGCCCGGTCCACGCTCATCCGGAACGGGTTGCGGAACCCCATCGCGTAGATCTCCGGCCGGGTGTTCGCCGTCCCCGGCGCGAACATGTTGCCGGCCGGCACGGTGTAGCCGCCGCCCGCGCCCGGCCTGATCCGCAGCACCTTGCCGCGCAGGTCGTTGCTGTTCGCCGAGGTCCGCTGGGCGTCGAACGCCGGGTTCCGGCCGGCCCGCTCGTCGAGCGGGCTGAACCCGGCCGAGTCGAACGGGTTGGTGTCGTCGCCGGTGGAGAGATAGAGGTTGCCGGCGGCGTCGAAGTCGATGTCCCCGCCGACGTGGCAGCACATCCCCCGGCTGGTCGGCACGTCCAGCACCAGCGTCTCGCTCGCCAGGTCGATTGTGTTGTCGGCCCGTACGGTGAACCGGGAGAGCCGGTTGACGCCGTTCCATGGGGCGAAGTCGGCCGGGGTACCGGTGGCCGGGGCGCCGCCGCCGGGGGTGTTCAGCGGTGGCGCGTAGTAGAGGTACACCCAGCGGTTGCTGGCGAAGTTCGGGTCGGCCTTGATCCCCTGCAAGCCCTCCTCGTCCGAGGTGTAGACCGGGAGCCGGCCGGCGAGCTTGGTGTTGCCGACCGCGTCGGTGTGCCGGATCGTGCCGTCCCGGGCGGTGTGCAGTACGCCCCGGTCCGGCAGCACGGTCAGGCTCATCGGCTCGCCCGTCTCGGCCACCCCCTTGGCGAGGGTCACCTGCTGGAAGCTGCTGTCCACGGTGCCGCCGCAGACCCCGGGCTCGACCCCGGCCGCGCTGCGCAGCCCGCCGAGCAGGTGGGCCCGGAAGAGCGGCTCGGCGAAGGACTCGTCGGTGTGCCCACCGCCGGTGTACCAGGACCGGCCGCCGTCGTAGTTGTGGCACCAGGCGATCGGGTGGTCGTGCCCGTTCCCCCCGCCGGTGTAGGTCGTCTCGTCCAGGGTGGCCAGCACGTGCACCCTGCCGCGCGGGTTGGTCCGGAAGTTGTACCACTCGTCGCTGCGGTTCCAGCGCAGCGGCAGCGTACGGGTCGACGGGTGCACCCGGTCGGCGACCTTGACCGTGGCCGGCTGCGGTGCCGGGTGCGAGGCGAAGTACGCCCCGACCAGCCCGCCGTACCACGGCCAGTCGTACTCGGTGTCGGAGGCGGCGTGCACTCCGACGTACCCGCCGCCGGCCTGGATGTAGCGCTGGAAGGCGCCCTGCTGCGCGGTGTCGAGTACGTCCCCGGTGGTGGAAAGCCAGACGACCGCGTCGAACCGGGCCAGGTTGGCGTCGGTGAACGCCCCGGCGTCCTCGGTCGCCTCGACGGCGAAGTTGTTGGCGGTGCCGAGCTGCTGGATCGCCGCCACGCCGGGGCCGATCGAGCCGTGCCGGAAGCCGGCGGTCTTGGAGAAGACCAGCACGCTGAAGGCGGGGGCGGCACTCGCCACCGGCGGTGTCACCGCCACCGCGACGAGTACGAGAAGCAGGCTCAGCGCAGCGCCGAGCCAGGATCGTGTTGTGCCACGCACGGACCGGTCCCTTCGTCGACCGGGCGGTCCGCCGTGTCACGCCCTCTGGCCCGCGCCACCGGTGGTCACCGGAGGCGCGAGAGATGTGCATCCATCGTTGCGAGCGTGTTGCCACGACGTCAAGCGGTCGCGACGAAATTCCGAGAGCGCTCTCCGACGCCGTCACACCGACCTCGTCGGGCCCCGTCGCGCGGAGGGTCAGCCGGCCAGCCGGTCCGCGGCGGCAGCCACCCGCTCGTCGGTCGCGGTGAGCGCGACCCGGACGTGCCGGTTGCCGGTCGGACCGTAGAACTCGCCGGGCGCGACCAGGATGCCCCGCTCGGCGAACCACTGCACGGTGGTCCAGCAGTCCTCGTCCCGGCCGGCCCACAGATAGAGCCCGGCCGTGGAGTGCGCGATCTCGAAACCGGCCTTGACCAGCGCGTCGCGCAGCACCTCGCGGCGGGCGGCGTATCGGAGCCGCTGCTCGGCCACGTGTGCCTCGTCACCGAGCGCCGCGACCATCGCCGCCTGCACCGGCGCCGGCACGATCATCCCGGCGTGTTTCCGGACCGCCAGCAGTGCGCCGACGATGCTCCGGTCACCGGCGACGAAGCCGGCCCGGTAGCCCGCCAGGTTGGAGCGCTTGGAGAGCGAGTGCACGGCCAGCAGGTTGGCGTGGTCACCGCCGGAGACCGCCGGGTCGAGGATCGAGGTCGGCGTCTCCTCCCAGCCCAGCGAGAGGTAGCACTCGTCACTGGCCACCACCACGCCGCGCTCGCGGGCCCAGTCCACCACCTTGCGGAGGTGCTCCGGCGGGAGTACCCGACCGGTCGGGTTGGACGGCGAGTTGACCCAGAGCAGCCGGACCCGGGGGTCGGGACCGAGCGCGGTCAGGGCGTCGGCCCGGACCACCTCCGCGCCGGCCAGCCGGGCGCCGACCTCGTACGTCGGATAGCAGACCTGCGGGATCGCCACCACGTCGCCGGGGCCGAGCCCGAGCAGGGTGGGCAGCCAGCCGACCAGCTCCTTGGAGCCGATGGTCGGCAGCACGCCGACGGTCTCCGGATCGGCACCGCAGGACCGGGCGACCCACTCGGTGATCGCCGCGCGCAGCGCCGGGGAACCGGCGGTCAGCGGATAGCCGGGCGCGTCCGAGGCCGCCGCCAGGGCCGCCCGGATCGAGCCGGGCACCGGGTCGACCGGGGTACCGACGGAGAGGTCGACGATCCCGTCCGGGTGCCGCCCGGCCAGCGCCTTCGCCGGCTCGAGCAGGTCCCAGGGGAAGTCGGGCAGGTTGCCGGTACGGCCGGAGCGCCCCACCTCGGGCCTACGGCCGGCAGCCGGTGCCGGGCCGCTCAGTGCTCACCCCGAGGCGGCTGGGCCGCGACGAAGGAAGTGTCCTTCTCGATTTTGCCGATCTTGGAGGCTCCACCCGGCGACCCGAGATCCTCGAAGAACTCGTAGTTGGCGGTGGTGTAGTCCTTCCACTGCTCCGGCACGTCGTCCTCGTAGAAGATCGCCTCCACCGGGCAGACCGGCTCGCACGCCCCGCAGTCGACACACTCGTCGGGGTGGATGTAGAGCATCCGGTTGCCCTCGTAGATGCAGTCGACCGGGCACTCCTCGATGCACGCTTTGTCGAGCACATCCACGCACGGCTCGGCGATGATGTAGGTCACCGATCTTCTCCTCCGCAAGCCACGCCGCGATCGACCGCGACGGTAAGAGCCTAGTATGTCGCCGGGGAGGGGGTCGATCGTGCTCGGACGCCGCGATGTGGGACACCGGATAGTCGTTCGGCGGATTGTCGGAAATCAGAGCGGACGTACCCTCTTCAGCGACGCCCTCGGCGAGCTGGTCGACCTGACCGAGACCCATCTCACGCTGGCCACCGCGAACGGGCCGCTCCGGGTCCCGCTGGGCGAGGTGCACCGGGCCAAGCGGGTGCCGCCGGCCCGGCGCCCGAACGCGACGGCAGTGGTCGAACTCGAACTCGCCTCGGACGAGGCCTGGCCGGCACCGGTACGCGAAAGGCTCGGCGACTGGCTGCTGCGTACCGCCGAGGGCTGGTCCGGACGGGCGAACAGCGCACTGCCGGTGGGTGACCCCGACCGGCCGCTCGACGAGGCGATCGACGCGGTCCAGCGCTGGTACGCCGAGCGTGGCCGGCCGGCGATGGTCAACGTGCCGCTGCCGCTGGCCGCCCCGCTCGGCGCGGCGCTGGACGAGCGCGGCTGGACGGCCCGGCCGCTGGTACTCGTGCAGACCGCGCCGCTGACGACGATCCTGGAGACCGTCCCCGCCCGGCCGGACCTGCCGGCGCCGGAGCTGGCCGAGACGGCCTCGCCGGAGTGGTTCGCCCTGGCCGCCCAGCGCAAGGCGAGGCAGACCCGGCGGTACGCCCGGCTCGACGCGGACGGCGCCGGCCCGGCCGTCGACGCCGAGCGGCCCGCCGATCCCGGGGCTCCGGCCGAGTTGCCGGCCGCCGCCCGGCACATCCTCACCGCCGTGCGGCAGGTCCGCTTCGTCCACCTCTACGCCACGCCGCCGACAGATGGGCCGGGCGACGGCCCGGAACTGGTCGCGGTGGCCCGGGGCACGGTCACCGGTCAGGACCGGTGGCTGGGACTGAGCCTGATCGAGGTGGTCCCGGCGGCCCGCCGCCGTGGGCTCGCCCAGCACATGATCCGGGCGCTGGCGGAATGGGCGGCGGGGCTCGGCGCCAGCCGGGCGTTCCTCCAGGTCGAGGAGCACAACGAGGCCGCCGTCTCGCTCTATCGGCGGCTCGGCTTCACCACCCACCACACCTACCAGACCCGGGTCGCGCCGCAGTGACCCGACCCGGGGCGACGCGGGTCAGCGGCGTACGACCCGGCGGGGCTTGGACTGCTTCGCCTCGGCGTACCGCTTGAGCGACTGCGACCGGTAGTCCCGGCCGAACGCGGTGAGCAGCAGGTAGCCGACGAGTACCCCGCCGAAGGTGAAGCCGGCGTAGAGCCAGATCTGCGAGAAGAACGCCCCGGCCCCGGAGGCGAACGGCTGGCTGCCGCTGACGAACGGGCCGACGAGGACGGTCAGCAGCATCGCGACCAGTACGGCGAGCGCCATCTCGCCGCCCCACTCCGGCAGCGGACGGCGCTGCCCCCGGAGGAACGCGAGGGTCGCCAGGACCACCCCGATCGCGGCGAACATGCCCAGCGAGATCTGGTCCTGCACCTCGGTGTTGTCAGCGAAGCCGAACCGGGCCACCAGGCGGGCCGCGACGTTGATCCCGAACAGCACACCCGCGAGTACTCCGACCGGCAGCCAACGCTCCTTCATCGCACGTCCTCTTGCCTCGGGGCCCCTCCCATCCGGGGCTTCCTGCCACAGAGTTCTATCACCCGTGGCTGCCCGGATCCATGGTGCGAGCGGACCCGAACCGCAGCGGCGGCGGGCGCCGGGACGCGGGGGATGCTCCTATGGAAGTCAAGGGGTGTTGAGGGCGGTGAAGTCGGCGAGGAGGGCGGTGTGGACCTCGCGGACGATGTAGCGCTTGAGGCAGCGCATGATCTCTTTCTTGCTGAGTCCTTGTTTGGCGCCGGCAGCAGCGGGCGGACAAGTCCACGCGAAGGCACCAAAGGCCAGTCAGACGAAGAGTCACGCCCACTACTACCGACTATCAGCTCACCACTGATGAACCGACCCCGCCATGCTCACAGTCAGAGGAGCCGGCGTGCTCAGAGCATCTTGCGGAGCTTGAGCAGGTCGAACGGGTTGGCGTTGATCGACATCTGTCGGGAGGCGAGCGCCTTCGGCACGTCCAGTTCGCCCCGGACGAGACGGATCAGGTCGTCGCTGGTGGTGCTGAGCGCGATCTTCGCCTTGGGGTCGTCACCGTCGGCCAGGTCGACCAGGCGCCCGCCGGTCAACCGGCCGTGGAAGGCGGTGTCCAGGTCGGTGATCCGGCACGCCAGCGTGCGGTCGAGATCGACCTGCTTGCGTACCTTCTCGGCGTTGGCGTCCATCCGGGCCGCCAAATCGTGCAGCGCCTGCCGGCACTCGTCCACGGTCGCCATCGTCGTGCCCCCTCGCATCACGCCACGCCCGTCCCCCGGGCACCGTACCGCACTGGGCGGGTCGGGGCGCCCGGTAGCGTGACAACCTGAACAGTCGGCACCCGCGAAAGGACCGAGGTATGCAGGATGCGTGGCGGGCCTACCTTGAGCTGGCCCTCGGGCTGACGGAGGCGTCGAAGAAGCGCGCTCAGGCCGCCGCCAGAAAGCTGGTCGGCTCCAGCGGCGCCACCGCCGCCCAGTTGCAGACCATGGCCGAGGAACTGGTCTCCACCGGGATGGCGAACCGGGAGGCGTTGATCCGGATCATCCGCGTCGAGATCGACCGCACCCTCGCCGCGCTCGGCCTGGCCACGGCGGACGAGGTCACCACGTTGACCGACCGGATCTCCCGGCTGGAGCGCGAACTCGCCGCGGCTCGGGCCGGGACGTCCGGCGGCACCGCGAGTGCGGCGACCGCCCTGCGGCCCGCAGCCGGGGACGCGCCGACCGGGACCACCGCGCCGGTCCGCAAGGCGGTCGTCAAGAAGGCGGTCGCCAAGTCGACGGTCGGCAAGAAGGCGGTCGCGAAGAAGGCCGTGGCGAAAAAGGCGGTCGCGAAGAAGGCCGTCGCGAAGAAGACGGTGGCGAAGCAGGCCGCCGCGCCCGAGGCGGTCACCAGCCAGCCGGTCGACACGCAGGTGGTGGCGAAGAAGACGGTCGCGAAGAAGGCGGTCGCCAAGAAGAATGCCGCCAGCAAGGCGGTGGTCAGCAAGAAGTCGACTCCGGGCAAGGCCGTTGCCAAGCGGTCACCGGCGCCGGGCGGCGATGCGGCATGATCGCCGTCGTGGCCCGGGCCCGCCGGGCGACCGGACGTGGCGGAGGGGCGGCATGAGCCAGGTACCCGTACCGGGGCCGTTCCGGCCGGCTCCGCCCCCCTCGGCGGCGGCCCGGCCCGTTCCCGGCCCGGCCCCGGCCGGCGGGTCGAGCGCGCCGACCGGCCCGGACGGCGGCGGCTCCGGCCACCCCGCCGTGGACGCGGTACTCCAGGCGATGGCGAACGCCGCGAACCTGCCGCCGGCCGACCAGATCGCCCAGTACGAGGCGGCGCACCAGACCCTGCGGGAAACCCTCGCCACCATCGACCAGGCGTGAGCCCAGTCCCTCGGAGAACTCTCGATGGCACGTCGTACCCGGCTCGACGCCGAACTCGTCCGCCGCGGCCTGGCCCGGTCCAGGGAACAGGCCGCGGCGCTGGTCGAGGCGGGTCGGGTGCAGGTCCGCGGGGTACGGGCCCAGAAGGTGGCCGCGATGGTCGACCCGGCGGACCCGGTCCGGGTGCTCGGCGACGACCCGAGCACCGAGTACGTCTCCCGGGGCGGCCACAAGCTGGCCGGCGCGCTGGCGGCGTTCGCCCCCGAGGGGCTGGACGTCGCCGGCCGGCGCTGCCTGGACGCCGGGGCCTCAACCGGCGGTTTCACCGACGTGCTGCTCCGGGCCGGTGCCGCCGAGGTGCTGGCGGTGGACGTCGGCTACGGCCAGTTGGCCTGGGCGATCCGTACCGACGAGCGGGTCCGGGTATTCGAGCGCACGAATGTGCGTACCCTGACGCCCGACACCATCGGCGGCACCGTGACCCTCACCGTCGCGGACCTGTCGTTCATCTCGCTCCGCCTGGTGCTGCCGGCGCTGGCCGGCTGCACCGCCCCGGACGGCGACCTGGTGTTGATGGTGAAGCCGCAGTTCGAGGTCGGAAAGGAACGGGTGGGCAGCGGTGGGGTGGTACGCGATCCGCAACTGCGGGTCGAGGCGGTGCTCGCGGTGACCGAGGCGGCCGCCGGGCTCGGTCTCGGCCTGGCCGGCGTGGTGGCGAGCCCGCTGCCGGGGCCGAGCGGCAACGTGGAGTTCTTCGTCTGGCTGCGCGCCGACGCGCCGCCGCCGGACGAGGCCTCGGTGGCGGCGGTGGTGACGGCCGGGCCGACCGGTCCGGCCGTGGCGCGGGAGGGAGCCCGATGACCCGGACGGCACTGCTGGTCACGCACACCGGACGGCGGCGCAGCACCGAGCACGCCCGTACGGTCGCGGCGGACCTGATCCAGGCCGGCTTCGAGGTACGGGTGGTGGCCGAGGAGGCCGACGACCTCGAACTGCCCGGGGTGACCCCGGTGAGCCTGCTCGGCGCGGCCGAGGGTGCGGAGATCGTCTTCGCGCTCGGCGGCGACGGCACCTTCCTGCGCGCCGCCGACCTGGCCCGGCCGGCGAAGGCGCCGCTGCTCGGCATCAACCTCGGCAAGGTCGGCTTCCTCGCCGAGGCGGAGATCGACGACCTGGACGTGGCGGTCCGGGACATCGTCGACCGGAACTACACAGTGGACGAGCGGCTCACCCTCGACGTGCGTGCCGAGTTCGAGGGCGGGCCGGTGATCGAGTCGTGGGCGCTCAACGAGGTGAGCGTGGAGAAGGGCGAGCGGGCGCAGATGCTCGAGCTGCTCGTCGACGTCGACGGCCGGCCACTGTCCCGGTACGGCTGCGACGGTGTGGTCTGCGCGACCCCGACCGGCTCCACCGCGTACGCCTTCTCGGCCGGTGGGCCGGTGGTCTGGCCGGAGGTGGAGGCGCTGCTGCTGGTACCGATCAGCGCGCACGCCCTGTTCAGCCGCCCGATCGTCACCGCGCCGACGTCGACCTTCACCATCACGGTGGACCCGTTCACCACCCTGGCGGTGCTCTGCTGTGACGGTCGCCGGGTCTACGACCTGCCGCCCGGTGCCAGGGTCACCGTGCAGCGGGGCGCCCTGCCGGTGCGGGTGGTACGCCTGCGCGCCCGGCACTTCACCGACCGGCTGGTGGCCAAGTTCGGCCTGCCGGTGCACGGCTGGCGGGGCAACCGCCGCTGACCACGACGGGTGCCGACGGTGTCGCCGGCGGTCCGGGGCGGATGCCGGATACCGATCGGGACGCGCGCCCGGGTGGTCAAGTGTCGGGGCCCGCTACTACTGTCGGTTGCTGTGCTGGAAGAGCTGCGCATCACCGGACTGGGCGTCATCGAGGACACCACGCTGCCGCTGACCGGCGGCATGAACGTCATCACGGGCGAGACCGGCGCCGGCAAGACGATGGTGGTGACCGGGCTCGGCCTGCTCTTCGGCGGGCGGGCCGACGCCGGCCGGGTGCGGGCCGATCCCGGCCGGGCCGTGGTGGAGGGGCGGCTGCGGTTGACCGGCGCCGCCGCGACGGCGGTGCACGCCCGGGTGGTCGACGCGGGCGGCGAGCCGGACGACGACGGGTCGGTGCTGCTCAGCCGTACGGTCACCGTGGAGGGTCGGTCGCGGGCGCACGTGGCCGGCCGCAGCATGCCGGTGTCGATGCTGGCCGAGGTGGGCGAGCAGGTGTTGGCCGTGCACGGCCAGTCCGACCAGCTCCGGCTGCTCCGCCCGGCCGAGCAGCGGGCCGCGCTGGACCGGTTCGGCGGCCCGGAGCACGAGAAGCTGCTGGAGAGCCTGCGCGAGTCCTACACCCGCTGGCGGCGGGTCTCCGACGACCTCGCCGACCGGCGGCGCAACGCGCGGGAGCGCAACCAGGAGGCCGATCTGCTGCGGCTGGGCCTGGACGAGATCACCCGGGTCGATCCGCAGCCGGGTGAGGACGAGGAGCTCAAGGCCGAGGCGCAGCGGCTGGAGCACGCCGAGGGGCTGCGTACGGCCGCGCAGACGGCCCAGCTCTGCGTGGCGGGCGCGGCCGAGCCGACCGACGAGATGGCCGACGTGACGACCCTGCTCGGGCACGCCCGCCGGACGCTGGAGGCGCAGGCCGGGGTGGACCGGACCCTCGGCGACCTGTCGGCGCGGCTGGAGGAGGTCGCCACGCTGGTCGGCGACGTCGCGGCCGAGCTTTCGGGCTACCTCGCCGCGCTGGACGCCGATCCGGCCCGGTTGCAGGTCATCTACGAGCGTCGGGCGGCGCTGCGCGGCCTGACCCGCAAGTACGCCGACGACGTCGACGGGGTGATCGCCTGGGCGGACCGGGCCCGGACCCGGCTGGCCGAGCTGGACACCTCCGACGAGCTCCTCGACGAGCTGGACCGGGAGCGGCAGCGGCTGGCCGGCGAGGTGGCCGAGCTGGCGGGCCGGCTCTCGGCGGCCCGCCGCGAGGCGGCCACCCGGTTCGCCGAGCAGGTGACGGTGGAGCTGGCCGGGCTGGCAATGCCGCACGCCCGGATCGAGGTGGCGGTGCTGCCCCGGCCGGTCGGCAGGTCCGAGCCGGCGCTCACCGTCGACGGGGTCGAGGTCGGGGTCGGTCCGGACGGGGCGGACGAGGTCGAGCTGCGGCTGCTGGCCCATCCGGGGGCACCGTCGCTGCCGCTGCAACGCGGCGCCTCGGGCGGGGAGCTGTCCCGGGTGATGCTCGCCATCGAGGTGGTCTTCGCCGGTTCCGGCGGGCCGCCCACGCTGGTCTTCGACGAGGTCGACGCCGGGGTCGGCGGGCAGGCGGCGGTGGAGATCGGCCGCCGGCTGGCCCGGTTGGCCCGCAGTCACCAGGTGCTGGTGGTGACCCACCTGCCGCAGGTGGCGGCCTTCGCCGACCGGCACCTGGTGGTGGCCAAGGACACCGGCGGCGCCGTGACCACCAGCGGGGTACGGGTGGTGGAGGACACGGACCGGGCCCGGGAACTGGCCCGGATGCTCGCCGGTTTGCCGGATTCCGATCTGGGTATCGCCCATGCGGAGGAACTCCTGGCGGTGGCTGCCCGGGAACGACACTCCTGAGCTGCGGCGCCGCGTGCGCAGCGGAGCGTGACCCCGACGGCCACGATCCGTGGTACCGAATCGAACGGTGTGACGCCGACCACACCCGGCCGGGCATCCATGTGGTTCCCTTGGGGTGGCGGCCCTGCTCAGGCATGTCGCGACAGAAAGCTCTGCCTCACATGCCAGGATGGTTGGGATGCGTTTACCCACGTTGCGCCGGGCCCGGAGCGCGGAACCGGGCAAAGTCGTCGGCACCGCGCGCCTCGACCGCCGGACCAAGCGCCTGGTCAGCCGGCTGCGTCCGGGTGACATCGCGGTGATCGACCATGTCGACCTGGACCGGGTGGCGGCCGACTCGCTGGTCGCGGTCGGCGTCGCCGCGGTGCTCAACGCCAAGCCGTCGGTCTCCGGCCGCTATCCGAACCTCGGCCCCGAGGTGTTGATCAAGGCGGGCATCCCCCTCCTCGACGACCTCGGCGAGGGCATCTTCCAGCAGATCCGGGAGGGCGACACCGTCCGGATCGACGGCAACACCGTGCTGCTCGACGACGAACCGGTCGGGCACGGCAGCCGGCAGGACGCCGAGTCGGTCGCGAAGGCGATGTCGGACGCCCGGGAAGGGCTGTCGGTGCAGTTGGAGGCGTTCGCCGCCAACACCATGGAATACCTCAAGCAGGAGCGGGAGCTGCTGCTCGACGGTGTCGGCGTGCCGGACGTCGAGACCCCGATCCGGGGCCGGCACTGCCTGATCGTGGTCCGGGGCTACGACTACAAGGCCGACCTCGACGTGCTGCGCCCGTACATCCGGGAGTTCAAGCCGGTGCTGATCGGCGTGGACGGCGGCGCGGACGCGCTGGTGGAGGCGGGCTACACCCCCGATCTGATCATCGGCGACATGGACTCGGTCACCGACGACGTGCTGCGCTGCGGCGCCGAGGTGATCGTGCACGCCTACCCGGACGGGCGGGCGCCGGGACTGGCCCGGGTGAACGGGCTCGGCGTGACCGCGCAGACCTTCCCGGCCGCCGCCACCAGCGAGGACCTGGCGATGCTGCTCGCCGACGGCAAGGGCGCCTCGCTGATCGTCGCGGTGGGCACCCACGCCACCCTGGTCGAGTTCCTGGACAAGGGGCGCGGCGGCATGGCCTCCACCTTCCTGACCCGGCTCAAGGTCGGCGGCAAGCTGGTCGACGCCAAGGGGGTGAGCCGGCTCTACCGGCAGAGCATCTCCGGGTCGTCGCTGTTGCTGCTGGTGCTCTCGGCGCTGGCCGCGATGGCGTCCGCGGTCGCCGTCTCCACCGTCGGAAAGGCTTACCTCGGGGTCGCCTCCGAGTGGTGGGACAATGTCGTATTCCAGCTTGGACAGCTCTTCTAGGCCCGTGCTGGTGTCCTCCCGGCCCCGATTGATGATCAAGAGGCTCTTGTCGTGATCAATTTCCGGTACCACGTGGTCTCGCTGACCGCGGTGTTCCTCGCCCTGGCGATCGGTCTGGTCGTGGGTACGGCGGCGCTGAACGGTCCGGTCGCCGACTCGCTCAAGGATCGGGTCAACGCGCTGGGCAAGCACAACGAGCAGCTCCGCGAGTCGGTGAACAACCTGGAGACCGAGGTCCAGCGCGAGGAGGACTTCGTCAGGGAAGCGGCACCGCACATGCTCAAGGGCACCCTCGCCGGCCGGCGGGTCCTGGTCCTGGTGCTGCCGAGCGGGCAGGACCAGGTCGACGGGGTCGTCGAGATGCTCCGGCTGGGCGGTGCCTCGGTCACCGGGCGGATCGACGTACAGGAGAAGTTCCTCGACCCGGACAGCAGCGTCCTGCTGCTGGGCGTCGCCGCCAAGGCGGCCAGACCGACCGTCCCGGACGTCGGGCTGCCCAGCAGCGAGGGCGTGGAGAAGTCCAGCGCCCTGCTGGCCAGCGCCCTGCTCGACCGTCCGGAGGGCGGTTCGCCGGTGACCGACGCCGACCGCCGCTCGGTGCTGGACGACTACAGCGAAGAGGGCTACCTCAACGTGCCCGACAAGATCGCCGGTCCCGCCGAGGCGGTCGTGGTGGTCAGCGGGCAGCCGTACGTCGACCGGGACGCGACCCGCAAGGACCGGTCCGTGGTGCAGCTCGCCGAGCAGTTCGACAAGGCCGGGGCGATCGTGGTGGCCGGCAACGGCAGCAGCGGCGGGAACCTCGTCGCCGAGGTACGCCGGGATCCCGCGCTCTCCAAGACCATCTCGACCGTCGACAACGCCAACACCGTGCAGGGACAGCTCGTCACCGCGCTGGCGCTCACCCGGCAGATCACCGAGAAGCAGGCCGGCGCGTACGGCGTCGGTGCAGGTGCCGAATCGCTGCTGCCGGAAATGCCCGAGTGACCGCCCGACCCAGGGGCGCCCGGGCCCGGGCGCTCGGCGTCGGCGTGCTGCTCGCCGGTGCCGCCCTGCGCGGCGTGCTCGCCGGCCCGTGGGCGGCCGGGCTGCGCCGTACCAACTTCCGGGGCCGCACCGTCACCCTCGCCGCCGGCCCGGCGCTCGCCGCCGGAGCCGCCGCCGGTGCCGCCGCGGGTGCGCCGAGCCGCCCGGCCGGCGGCGCCGCCCTGGTCGCCGGCCTGGCCTGCGGGGCGGTCGGGCTCTACGACGACGTGGTCGGCGCCCGGCCGGAGCAGAAGACCGCCAAGGGCTTCGCCGGACACCTCGCCGCACTCCGCCAGGGGCGGGTGACCAGCGGCGTCGTCAAGATCGCCGGGGTCGGCGCCGCCGGCCTGGCCGCCGCCGCCCTGCTCGCCGCCGACCCGACGGTCCGGTCCCACCCCGGCCGCCGCCGCACCGGACGCGCCGCCGGAACCCTCGACCTGCTGCTCGGCGCGGGCGTCATCGCCGGTACGGCCAACCTGGTCAACCTGCTCGACCTGCGGCCGGGACGCGCACTCAAGTCCGGCGTGCTGCTCGGCGCGCCGCTGCTGCCCGGCCCGACCGGTGGACTCGCCGCCGGACCGGTCGGCGCCGCCGCCGCGCTGCTCCCGGCCGACCTCGACGAACGCGTGATGCTCGGCGACAGCGGGGCGAACGCCCTCGGCGCGCTGCTCGGCGTCGCGCTCGCCGCCCGTACCGGGCCGGTGGGGCGGGCCGGGACGCTCGCCGTGATCGCCGCGCTCACCGCCACCAGCGAGAAGGTCAGCTTCACCCAGGTGATCCAGAACACCCCGGGGTTGCGCGAACTGGACGCCCTGGGCCGGCGACACTCCTGAGGTGGGCAGGCCGGCACCCCTCGTCGGCGCCGGGCGGGTGGCCGGCGCCGCGACGCTGATCGCCGTACTCACCGTGGCGAGTCGACTGGCCGGGTTCGGGCGTACCGGCGTCTTCACCTGGGTGATGGGCGACCGCAGCGACCTCGGCGGCATGTACGTCGTGGCGAACAGCGTCCCGAACATCGTCTTCGAGATCGTCGCCGGTGGGGCGCTGGCGAGCCTCGTCGTACCGCTGCTGGCCGGCGCGGTCGCCGCCGGTGACCGGGCGGCGGTGGCGGCGACCACCGGGGCGCTGCTGAGCTGGACGGTGAGCCTGCTGGTGCCGCTCGCGGTCGCGGTGGCGCTGCTGGCCGAACCGATCGTCGGACTGATCTCGGACCAGCGCAGCCCCGCCGAGATCGAGGCCGGCGCGCGGATGCTCCGGGTCTTCGCCCCGCAACTGCCGCTCTACGGCATCGGCATCGTGCTGACCGGGGTGCTCCAGTCGTACCGGCGGTTCGCCTGGCCGGTGATCGCCCCGCTGCTCTCCAGCGTGACCGTGATCGGCGTCTACCTGGCGTTCGCGGCCGTCGAGGGGGTGCACCCGAGCATCGCCGAGGTCGGCCGGGGCGGCGAGCTGATCCTCTCCGCCGGTACCACCCTCGGGGTGGTGGTGCTCTCCCTGTCGCTGCTGATCCCGCTGCGCCGGCTGCACCTGCGGCCCCGGCTCGGGTACGGCTTCCCCGCCGACGCCCGGGGCAGGCTCGGCGGGCTCGCGCTGGCCGGCGCGGTGACGGTACTCGGCCAGCAGGTGGCGCTGCTGGTCAGCCTGCGCCAGCTCAGCGGCGGACCGACCGGTGCGGAGATCGTCTTCAACCTCGCCCAGACGGTGTACCTGCTGCCCTGGGCGGTGCTCGCCGTCCCGCTCGCGGTCGCCGCGTACCCGACCCTGGCGGCGGCGCACGCCACCGGCGACGAGTCGGCATACCGCCGGACGCTGGCCCCGACCGTCCGGCGGGTGCTGCTCTTCAGCTGCCTCGGCGCGGCGGCGCTGGTCGGCACCGCCGGACCGGTGGCCCGGTTCTTCTGGCCGGACAGCGGGGCGCCCCAGGTCGCCGCCGTCGCCGGGTTCGCACCGGGCCTGCTCGGCTACGGCCTCTTCGCGGTGCTCACCCGGGCCATGTACGCGCGCGGCGCCACCCGCCCGGCCGCCGTCGCCACCCTGGCCGGCTGGCTCGTCGTGCCGTTCGCCGCCGTCGGGTTCTCCGCCGCCTTCCCGGTGGACTATCGGGTGTTCGCGGTCACGGCGGCGAATTCGGTCGGCATGCTGGTGCTGGGGGTGCTGCTGGTCGTCGCGGTCCGGCGCAGCGCCGGTCCGGCCGCGTTGACCGGATTGCCCAGGTCAACGCTGGTCGGGCTGCTCGCCGGGGCGGTCGCGGCGGTGGTCGGCGCGGTCTGCGCACACTGGTTGCCCGGCCTCGGGGGTGGTACCCCGGCGCGAGTCGACGCACTCGTGCAGGGCATGCTGTCCGGAGTCGCCGTGGGCGCGGCTTTCGTCGCGGTCGCCTATCCGCTGGACCGGCACGACGTCCGGCCGCTGCTGGCGACGCTGCGTGGACGCCTGCGCGGGGTGCTGGCCCGCCGGGGTGGGCCGGCGGCGTCACGGCGGCGCAACGGGACGGAGACGGAACGCCCGGACCGGCCGGACGCGGCCGACCCGGGCGAGGACGACGGGAAGGAACGGGTGTCGCGGTGAGCGAGCGGGGTGGGCCGGCTCGACCGGGGGACCGCGCCGAACCGGACGCGCCGGCACCGACGGCCGCCGTCGGGCGGGTCGGCGCGGTGGCCCTGGTGCTCGCCTCCAGTACCGGCGGCGTCGGCCAGCACGTCGCCTCGCTCACCCGTGGCCTGGTCAATGCGGGAATGTCGGTCACCGTCTGCGGTCCGGCCGCCACCGAGCAGCAGTTCGGCTTCACCGCCGCCGGTGCCCGGTTCGTGCCGGTGGAGATCCCGGCCAGCCCCACCCCGGCCGACGCGCGGGCGGTCACCGCGCTGCGCCGGGCCCTGGCCGGACCGGTCGACGTCGTACACGCGCACGGGCTGCGGGCCGGCCTGGTGGCGGTACTCGCCCGCCCGGCCGCCCCGGTCGTGGTGACCTGGCACAACGCGGTACTCGCCGGTGGGCTGCGCGGGCGGCTCTCCCGGCTGGTCGAGCGGATCGTCGCCCGGCGGGCCCGGGTCAGCCTCGGCGCCTCCGCCGACCTGGTCGAGCGGGCCGCCGCCCTCGGCGCCCGGGACGCCCGGCTCGCCCCGGTCGCGGCACCCACCCTGGCGGCGCCCCGGCGCAGCCGCTCGGCGGTACGGGCCGAGTTCGGCGTCGCCCCGGACCAGCCGCTGATCCTCTCGGTCGGCCGGCTGCACCCGCAGAAGCGGTACGACGTGCTGGTCGACGCCGCCGCCCGGTGGCGTGAACTGGATCCGCCACCGGCGGTGGTGATCGCCGGCAGTGGCCCGAGCTATCTGCCGCTGGCCGCCCGGATCTCGGCCGCCCGGGCCCCGGTGACGCTGCTCGGGCACCGGACCGACGTCGCCGACCTGCTGGCCGGAGCCGACCTGGCGGTGGTCACCAGCGACTGGGAGGCCCGGCAGCTCTTCGCCCAGGAGGCGCTGCGGGCCGGCGTACCGCTGGTGGCGACCGCGGTCGGCGGCGTGCCGGAGCTGGTGGGCGAGGCGGCCGTACTCGTGCCGCCGGCTGACGTGGAGGCGGTGGACGAGGCGGTCCGGGCACTGCTCGACGATCCCGACCGGCGGGCCGCCCTGGCCCGGCTGGCCACCGCACGGGCGGCGCAGTGGCCGACCGAGGCGGAGACCGTCGCCGCCGTCGCCGCGCTCTACGCCGAACTCGGCGCGGCGCCGCCCACCGCGGACCGACCGGCGGAGCCGGCGGCCGACTCCGCCGCTCCGGGGCCGGCGGGGTTCGGCGCGGCAGCGGAGGAGTCCGAGGGGTCCGGTGACTCCCGACCGCCCTCCGCCGGCCGGGAGACGGGCTCGTCGGCGGGGCGCGGCTGATGTTGCGCCGGCTGGTGCCCGTACTGCTGACCGTGGCGGTGGTGGCTCTCGGAGTCGCCGCGCTGGTCGTCCGGCCGGCCACCCGGACGCCGGCACCGACCGCCGACTACGTGCTGCTGGCCGGGGTACCGGGACTGCGCTGGGACGACGTCGACCCGCAGACCACCCCGACGCTGTGGCGGATGGCCGAGGGCGGTGCCATCGGCTCGCTGTCGGTGCGCTCGGCCCGGCAGCCGACCTGCCCGGTCGACGGCTGGCAGACCCTCGGCGCCGGAAACTTCGCCGCCTGGGACGCCACCGTCGTCACCGACCAGTGTCCGCCGCTGGACGTCGCCGTCGAGCAGCCGGACGCGATCAGCGCCAACCTGCCCGACCAGCGGGCGACGGTCACCCACAACCAGGACAGGTTGCGCTGGGGCACCGTGCCCGGGGCGCTGGCCGAATCGGTCCGCTGCACCGTCGCGGTCGGTCCGGGCGCGGCGGTCGCCGCCGCCAGGCCGTTCGGGCGGGTCGACCGGTACGCCGCGGAACTGCCGCCGGATCCGACCGGGCTGCTCGACGACTGCGTACTCGGCATCATCGACCTCGGTACCGTCAGCGGCGAGGATCCCGCCGTCCGGGCCGCCGCCGCCCGCCGCGCCGACGCGACCCTGGCCCGGGTGCTGGCCGCCCGGCCGGAACGTTCCCTGGTGCTGGTGGCCGGCCTCGCCGACACCGACCGGTCGTCCCGGCTGCACGTGGTGGTGGCGGACGGTCCGGGCTGGGGGCGTGGCTGGCTGACCTCGCGCAGCACCGGCCGGGACGGCTACCTGCAACTCGTCGACCTGGCCCCCACGGCGTTGGCGGCGCTGGGCCGGCCGGCGCCCGAGCGGCTCTTCATCGGCCAGCCGGCGGGCGTGGTCGAGGGCCGTCCGGCCGACCTGCCCACCGCGATCGCCGCCCCCGCCGACGCCGACCGGGAGGCCCGGGCCCAACAGCAGGTGGCGAAGTGGTTCTTCCTGCTGCTGGCCGGGCTCCAGTGCCTGCTCGCGGTCGCCGTACTGCCGCTGCTGCGCCGGGCCCGGCGCGACGCCGGCCCGTCCGGACCCGCCCCGGTGCCCCGGCGGGTGGTCGCGACGGTCGAGGTACTGCTCATCGCCGCCGCGCTGGCGATACCGGCCGCGCTCGTCGCGGACGCCGTCCCGTGGTGGCGGGGTGCGCACGCCGGGGTCTACTTCGGGCTGGTCACGGCGATGCTGCTCGGCCTGGCCACCGCCGCGGTGCGGCTCGCCCGGGCGTACCAGCGCACCCTCTGGCCGCTGGGCAGCGTGGCCGCGCTGGCCGCGTTGGTGGTCGGGGTGGACGTGGTCACCGGGGCGCGTCTCCAGCTCAACGGGGTGACCGGGTACTCGGCCCTGGAGGGCGGCCGGTACGCCGGCCTCGGCACCGTCGGGCTCGGGGTCTTCATCGCCGGCACCCTGCTCTCGGCGGCCTGGCTGGCCCAGCGGGTACGCCGCAGTTGGCGGCCGGCCGTGGTGGTGCTGGTCGGCGTCCTCGGGGTGATCGTGGTCGGCAGCCCCTACCTCGGCGCCGACGCGGTGGGCGCGGTCGCGCTGACCGCCGGGGTGAGCATCGCCGCCGCGATCAGCACCGGCGGCTGGCTCAGCCTCGGCCGGCTCGCCTGGGCCACCATCGCCGGCCTGGCGGTGACCATCGGCTTCGTGGTGATGGACCTGCGGCAGCCGATCGACCAGCGGGGCAGCCTCGGCCGGTTCCTCACCGCCGTCGGCGACGGCACCAGCGGGCTGACCGTGCACCGCTCCGGTGCGGCGAACCTGGCCGCGCTGGCCGGGAGCCCGCTCACCGTACTCGCGCTGCTCGGTGCCGTGCTGGTCTGGTTCGCCCTGCTCCGGCCGTGGGGTGGGCTCAAGCGGCTCTTCGGGATCTACCCCGCCATGCGGGGCGGGATGGTCGGCATCCCGGTGGCGGCGGTGATCGCCGGCCTGCTCGGCGGTTCCGCCCTCAACGTCGCGGGTGCGGCCGCGGCGCTGGCCGTGCCGATGGCCGCCCTGGCCGCGTTGCGGGTGCTCGACCACGCCACCGACCGGACCATGCCGGCCACCGGTCCCTGCCCGGACGACGCGCCCGGCGCGGCCCCGCCGACCGCCGGCACGGATCCGGCACCCGACCGCCCCTCCGGCGCCGCCCCGCCCTCCGGCGCCGCCCCGCCCTCCGGCATCGTGCTGCGCGAGGCGGAACCCGGGCCGGCGCAGTCGTCGGCCGAGGTGCCGGCGGGCTGACCGGCACGCTGATCGGCGGGCTGATCGGCGGGCTGATCGGCGGGCTGATCGGCGGGCTGATCGGCGGGCTGACCGGCACCGGGGCGGCACCGGAAGCGGGTGCCCCCGGCAGCCCGGCCGGGGTTGGTGTTACCGTGGAATCCCGTGGATCGCGTGGATCATTTCACTGGTCCCACACCGGTTCGCACGACCGCGACAGACGACCACGGGAGCAGGCCTTGGCCCCTTCAGTACGGACGACCAGGCATATTTTCGTCACCGGTGGGGTTGCCTCCTCACTCGGTAAGGGCCTGACCGCCTCCAGCCTCGGAAACCTCCTCACGGCGCGGGGCCTTCGGGTCGTGATGCAGAAGCTCGACCCCTACCTGAACGTCGACCCCGGCACCATGAACCCGTTCCAGCACGGTGAGGTCTTCGTCACCGACGACGGCGCCGAGACCGACCTCGACGTCGGGCACTACGAGCGGTTCCTCGACCGCGCGCTCTCCGGCAAGGCGAACGTCACCACGGGCCAGATCTACTCCGAGGTGATCGCGAAGGAGCGCCGGGGCGAGTACCTCGGGGACACCGTGCAGGTGATCCCGCACATCACCAACGAGATCAAGTCCCGGATCCTGGCCATGGCCGACCCGGACGAGGACGGCCGTACCCCGGACGTGGTGATCACCGAGGTCGGCGGCACGGTCGGCGACATCGAGTCGCTGCCGTTCCTGGAGGCGATCCGGCAGGTACGCCACGACCTGGGCCGGGACAACTGCTTCTACCTGCACGTCTCGCTGGTGCCGTACCTGGCGCCGTCGGGGGAGCTGAAGACGAAGCCGACCCAGCACTCGGTGGCCCAACTGCGCAACATCGGTATCCAGCCGGACGCGATCGTCTGCCGGTCGGACCGGGAGATTCCGGACAAACTCAAGCACAAGCTCTCGCTCTACTGCGACGTGGACCGGGAGGCGGTGATCGCCGCACCGGACGCGCCGAGCATCTACGACATCCCGAAGGTGCTGCACCGGGAGGGGCTGGACGCCTACGTGGTGCGCCGGCTCGGGCTGTCGTTCCGGGACGTCGCCTGGCAGAGCTGGGACGACCTGCTGGAGCGGGTACACCACCCGCACCACACCGTCCGGGTCGCGCTGGTCGGCAAGTACGTCGACCTGCCGGACGCGTACCTGTCGGTGAGCGAGGCGATCCGGGCCGCCGGGTTCGGCCACCGGGCCCGGGTGGAGCTGCACTGGGTACCGAGCGACGAGTGTGTCACCGCCTCCGGTGCGGCGGCCGCGCTGGCCGGTGTCGACGGCATCGTCATCCCCGGCGGCTTCGGGGTACGCGGCATCGAGGGCAAGATCGGCGCCGCCCGGTACGCCCGGGAGAACGGCATCCCGATCCTCGGGCTCTGCCTCGGCCTCCAGTGCATGACCATCGAGGTGGCCCGGCACCTGGCCGGGCTGGACGGGGCGAACTCGCTGGAGTTCGACGAGAAGGCGAAGCACCCGGTGATCGCCACCATGGCCGACCAGGAGGACATCGTCGCCGGCCGGGGTGACCTGGGCGGCACGATGCGGCTGGGTGCGTACCCGGCGCGGCTGACCGAGGGCTCGCTGGTCGCGCAGGCGTACGGCGACACCGAGGTCAGCGAGCGGCACCGGCACCGGTACGAGGTGAACAACGCCTACCGGGACGCGCTGACCAAGGCGGGCCTGCACATCTCCGGTACCTCCCCGGACGGCCGGCTGGTCGAGTTCGTCGAACTGGACCGGGACCTGCACCCGTTCTTCGTGGCGACCCAGGCGCATCCGGAGCTGAAGAGCCGGCCGACCCGGCCGCACCCGCTCTTCGCCGCGTTCGTCGGCGCCGTCGTGACGTACTCGGCCGCGGACCAGCTCCCGGTGGAGCTGGGACCGGCCGCCGGTGTTCCCGCGACGGGCGGCGCCGGCACCTCTGCGGGGGAGCCGGCCGAGTTGACGGAGCTGGCCGAGTCGGCCGACGCGGTCGGGCGCAACGGGCAGGTCCGGTCGGCGAAGGCGGGTTCGTCGTCGTGACCGGCGGCGGTCCGTCCGGAGCGGCGGTGCGGGCGTGAACGGTCGGGCCGGCGGGCCGGACTACGAGGTACGCGAGCGGCGGGAACGGTTCCGGGGCAAGGTCTTCTCGGTGGTCACCGACCAGGTGGCGATGCCGGGCGGCCGGGTGGTGCCCCGGGACTACGTACGGCACGTCGGGGCGGTCGGTGTGCTCGCCCTGGACGAGCGGGGGCGGGCGGTGCTGATCCGGCAGTACCGCCACCCGCTGCGCCGGGTGATCTGGGAGCTGCCGGCCGGGTTGACCGACGTCGCCGGTGAGGCGCTGCCGACGGGCGCCCTGCGGGAGCTGGCCGAGGAGGTGGACCTGGTCGCGGGCCGGCTCGACCTGCTGGTGGACGTGCACACCTCGCCGGGGTATTCGGACGAGCTGATCCGGATCTTCCTGGCCCGGGAGCTTTCCGAGGTGCCGTCGGAGCAGCGGCACGAGCGGCGGGACGAGGAGGCCGGGTTGGAGGTGATCCGGGTCGACCTGGACGAGGCGGTCTCGATGGTCCTGGCGGGTGAGATCACCAACGTGGCCTGTGTCGCCGGGGTCCTCGCGGCGGCCCGCTCCCGGGACCGGGGCTGGGCCGGGCTCCGCCCCGCCGACTCGCCGCTGCCCTGACCGACTCGCCGCTGCCCTGACCGACTCGTCGTTGCCCTGACCGCCGCCCCGGACCGCCGTCCGCCCGGCGGTTCCGGCCCGGTTGCCGCCCGGTCCGCCGATTCGCCGCTCCGGCGTGGCTGACATACCGTCAAGGTTGCCGGTTACCCGCTGTCACAATGCTGGCTGCCGGTGCACCGCCCCGGTCCTAGACTTCCGCGGGCGGGACGGTGGACCGCGGTGGCAACGGAGCCACCGCGCGTCGCGCGGCCGGGGCCGACAGCCCCGGAGGAAGGTGTCGGAATCGTGAAGGTCGGAATTCCGCGCGAGGTCAAGAACCGCGAGTACCGGGTCGCCATCACCCCGGCCGGGGTGCACGAGTTCGTCCGTGCCGGCCACGAGGTGTACGTGGAGTCCGGCGCCGGGGCCGGCTCCTCCATCGCCGACGCCGAGTTCGCCGCCGCCGGGGCCACCATCCTCGGCGCCGCCGACGAGGTGTGGGGCGTCGCCGAACTGGTCCTGAAGGTCAAGGAGCCGATCGCCGAGGAGTACCACCGGATGCGCGAGGGGCAGGTGCTCTTCACCTACCTGCACCTGGCCGCCTCGAAGGAGTGCACCGACGCGCTGCTCGACCGGAAGGTGACCGGGATCGCGTACGAGACCGTCGAGCTGCCCGACCGGTCGCTGCCGCTGCTCGCCCCGATGTCCGAGGTCGCCGGCCGGCTCGCCCCGCAGGTGGGGGCGTACCACCTGATGCGCTCCGGCGGCGGGCGCGGCGTGCTGATGGGCGGCGTCTCCGGGGTGTACGCCGCCAAGACCGTGGTGATCGGGGCCGGGGTCTCCGGCCGGAACGCCGCCGCGATCGCGCTCGGCCTCCAGGCCGAGGTGCTGCTGCTGGACCGGGCGGTCGGGCAGCTCCGCCAGGCCGACGCCATCTACCGGGGCCACCTCCAGACGGTGGCCTCGAACACCTACGAGATCGAGCGGGCCGTCCTCGACGCCGACCTGGTGATCGGCGCGGTACTGGTGCCTGGTGCCAAGGCACCGACGCTGATCAGCAACGAGCTGGTCTCCCGGATGAAGCCCGGCAGCGTGCTGGTGGACATCTCGATCGACCAGGGCGGCTGCTTCGAGGACTCCCGGCCGACCACCCACGACGACCCGGTCTACCCGGTGCACAACTCGCTCTTCTACTGCGTGGCGAACATGCCCGGCGCGGTGCCGCACACCAGCACGTACGCGCTGACCAACGTCACCCTGCCGTACGCCCTCGAACTGGCGAACCACGGCTGGCGGGAGGCGCTGCGCCGCGACCAGGCGCTCGCGCTCGGCCTGAACACCCACGCCGGCCAGGTCACCTACGGCCCGGTCGCCGAGGCGCACGGCATGGGCACCCTGCCGCTGGCCGACGTGCTCGGCTGAGCGGACACCCTGCTGAGCGGGCAGCCGCAGCACGCCGGTGACGGGCCCGAACCGTCACCGGCGCTGCGTCGTGCGGTGCGCGGCTATCTCGACCACCTCACCGTCGAGCGCGGGCTGTCGACGAACACGCTCACGTCGTACCGGCGGGATCTGGAACGGTATCTGGCGACGCTGGCCGCCGGCGGGGTCGAGGACCTCGCGGCGGTCGGGCCGGCCGAGGTCGCCGCGCACGTGGCCCGGCTGCGGACCGGGGCGGACGGCCACCCGCCGCTGGCGGCGGCGTCGGCGGCCCGGGCCGCCAGCGCGGTCCGCGGCCTGCACCGGTTCGCGGTCCGGGAGGGGCTGGTCGGTCAGGACGCGAGCCGGGACGTACGGCCACCCGTCCCGCCCCGGCGGCTGCCCCGGGCGCTGGACGTCACCGAGGTGATCACGCTGCTGGAGACCGCCGGCGCGGTCGACGCCACCGGGCCCCGGGCCGCGCTGGAGCTGCGGGACCGGGCCCTGCTGGAATTCCTCTACGGCACCGGCGCGCGCATCTCCGAGGCGGTCGGCGCGGCGATCGACGACCTCGACCTGACCGACGGGTCGGTGCTGCTGCACGGCAAGGGCGGCCGGAGCCGGCTGGTACCGGTCGGCGGATACGCCGCCGAGGCGGTGCGGGCCTACCTGGTCCGGGCCCGGCCGACGCTGGCCGCCGCCGGCCGGGGCGTGCCGACGCTCTTCCTCAACGCCCGGGGCGGGCCGCTGTCCCGGCAGAGCGCCTGGACCATCCTGCGCCGGGCCGCCGCCCGGGCCGGACTGCCGGTGGACGGGCCGCAGGCGGTCTCCCCGCACACGCTGCGGCACTCGTACGCCACCCACCTGCTCGACGGCGGCGCCGACGTACGGGTGGTGCAGGAACTGCTCGGGCACGCCTCGGTGACCACCACCCAGGTGTACACGTTGGTCACCGTCGACCGGCTCCGCGAGGTGTACGCCACCGCACACCCCCGGGCGCGCGGCTGACCGGCCGATCCCGGTCGCACCGCCGGCGGGGTACTGTCGGGCGGCGGGTGCGATTCCGGTCGACCCGTGGTGGTCAGCGGCCGGTTCGACACGCCGAGACGGTGCCCACTACGGTGCTGCGACGTGGCGTAGAGTCGGGATCTGGCGCGGCCTCGTGAGGCGGCAATCGAGGTTCGCGGCGGCGCCGCACAGGACCACCGTTCGGCTCCGACGCCGGGCAGTCGTCGGGAGGGGGCGTACGAGGACATGGCTGGAAACGCTGACCGTGCCGAGGCGTGGACCTCAAGCCTGCGCGAGCAGCAGTCCGCCCTCGATCTCGGCGCCGAACTGGGCCCGGCCGACCCGGCCGCCTACACGATCCGCAAGCCGATCCCGGAACCGATGCCGACCGACCAGCACGGGCCGGCCCGGATCATCGCGATGGCCAACCAGAAGGGCGGGGTGGGCAAGACCACCACGACCATCAACCTCGGCGCCGCCCTCGCGGAATACGGCCGCCGCGTGCTGCTGGTCGACTTCGACCCGCAGGGGGCGCTCTCCGTCGGCCTCGGCGTCAACCCGCACAACCTCGACCTGTCGGTCTACAACCTGCTGATGCAGGACGACGTCACCGCCGAGGATGTGCTGATCAAGACGGATGTCGCCGGGCTGCACCTGCTGCCGGCCAACATCGACCTGTCGGCCGCCGAGATCCAGTTGGTCAACGAGGTCGCCCGGGAGATGGCGCTGGCCCGGGTGCTCAGGTCGATCCGCAAGGAATACGACTACGTCCTGATCGACTGCCAGCCGTCGCTGGGCCTGCTCGCCATCAACGCCCTCACCGTGGCCGACGGCGTGCTCATCCCGCTGGAGTGCGAGTTCTTCAGCCTGCGCGGCGTCGCCCTGCTGCTGGACACCATCGACAAGGTCCGCGAACGGCTCAACTTCGACCTGGAGCTGGAGGGGATCCTCGCCACCATGTACGACAGCCGCACCACGCACTGTCGTCAGGTGCTCCAGCGGGTGGTGGAGGCGTTCGGCGACAAGGTCTACCAGACCGTGATCACCAAGACGGTCAAGTTCCCCGAGTCCACGGTCGCGGGTGCGCCGATCACCACGCTCGATCCGGCCTCCTCCGGAGCCCGCAACTACCGCCAGCTCGCCCGAGAGGTGATCGCCGCGCAGGCCGAGCGGTAACAGGTGGGCGCCTCCGGCCGACGTCGGTCGGCGGTCTCCCGTTTCGTTCGTCTCTCGCGTTTCGTTCGTCTCGCGCGTTTCGTTCGTCTCGCGCGTTTCGTTTGTCCGGGCCCGGTTCGGTGCCCGCCGGGTCGAGGATCATCGGGTGAGTGACGGTACCGGGACGACGCTGACGGCTGACGGTCCGGAACCGGTAGACTACGGTCGTCGGGTGAGTTCCCCGCCCACCTCCCCGGCCGCGCCGGACCCGGTGCGTTCCGCGCCCGACCCACCGCCCTCCGTGGCGGACGCCCGGCCCGCCGTGCCGGCCGACGGCGACGGGGACGCCGTTCCGGTCGACCCGACCGCCGGGTCGGCGCCCGCCGAGGCCGAGGCGGCGGCCGGTTTCACCGTACGGCTGTCGAACTTCACCGGCCCGTTCGACCTGCTGCTACAGCTCATCGGCAAGCACAAGCTCGACGTGACCGAGGTCGCCCTGCACCGGGTCACCGACGAGTTCATCGCGTACATCCGGGCGATGGGGGACGACTGGGACCTCGACGAGGCGAGCGAGTTCCTCGTCGTCGCCGCGACCCTGCTCGACCTCAAGGCCGCCCGGCTGCTGCCGGCCGCCCAGGTCGAGGACGAGGAGGACCTGGCCCTGCTGGAGGCCCGGGACCTGCTCTTCGCCCGGCTGTTGCAGTACAAGGCGTTCAAGGAGGCCGCCGGGCACATCGCCGAGCTGGAGGCGGTCGGCTCCCGCCGCTACCCCCGGGCCGTCGCCCTGGAGCCGAGGTACGCCGAGGCACTGCCGGACCTGGTGCTCGGGATCGGACCGGAGCGGCTCGCCGCGCTGGCGGTCAGGGCGATGACGCCGAAGAAGGCACCCGTGGTCTCCATCGACCACGTGCACATGGTCCGGGTCAGTGTCCGGGAACACGCCGCGCTGCTGCGCGACCGGCTCCGCCGGGCCGGTATCGCCACCTTCCGGGTACTCTGCGCCGACTGCGAGTCGACGCTGGAGGTGGTGGCCCGGTTCCTGGCCCTGCTGGAGCTGTACCGCGAGGGGCTGGTCGGCTTCGCCCAGGTGGAGGCGCTCGGCGAACTCACCGTACGGTGGACCGGTCCCGAGGACGGCGGCGCCGAACTCGACATCGACGAGTACGCGGGTGCGCCGGCACCGCCGGACCGCCCCGCCGGGGCGACCGGGGACGAGACGCAGGAGGAAACGCGGTGACCAGCGAAAAGCGGCCCGACTCGCTGGCCGAACAGGCGGCGGCCTGGGTGCCACCCTGGGAACGGCCGACCGGGACCGCGTCCCCGGAGGCTCCGGTCGAGTCCTCGGCCACCGAACCTGCCGCCGAGTCCTCTGCCGAACCTGCTGCGGAGTCCTTTGCCGAGCCTTCCGTCGAGCCTCTTGCCGAGTCTTCTGCTTCTCGCGCCGGGGACCGGGAGTCCGCGTCGGCTGAGGAACGCCCGCAGCCGTCGGTTCGGGCGGCCGTGGCGGAACCGGACGAGGCGGTGGGCGTACCCGAGGATGCCGCAGCGGAGGCGGAGGGTGCGCCGGCGGCGGCGCCGAAGCCCGGCGGGGCCGGCCGGCAGGCCGCGACGCTGGCCCTGATCGACGAGGACGAGCTGCGCGGGGCCCTGGAGGCCATCCTGCTGGTGGTGGACGAGCCGGTCACCGAGATCCTGCTGGCCCAGGTGCTGGAACAGCCGACCGAGCGGGTCGCCGCGATGCTGGACCGGTTGTCCGGCGACTACACGGCGGCCGGGCACGGCTTCGAGCTGCGCCGGGCGGCGGGTGGCTGGCGGCTCTACACCCGGCCGGAATACGCGGCCTACGTCGAGCGGTTCGTGTTGGACGGGCAGTCCGTCCGGCTCACCCAGGCGGCGCTGGAGACCCTCGCCGTGGTCGCCTACAAGCAGCCGGTGACCAGGTCACGGATCTCGGCCATCCGGGGTGTCAACTGCGACGGGGTGATCCGTACCCTGGTCACTCGCGGCCTGGTGGAGGAGTGCGGCACCGAACCGGAGAGCGGCGCGTTCCTGTACCGGACGACGACGCTGTTCCTGGAGAAACTCGGTCTGGACACCGTCGCCCAGCTACCGCCGCTGGCCCCGTTCCTGCCCGACGACGTGGAAGAGATAGCCGATGCCCCGCGATGACAATCCCGATGCCCCCGGCGTGGAGCGCCTACAGAAGGTGCTCGCCGCGGCCGGCGTCGGCTCCCGGCGTGCCTGCGAGGACCTGATCTTCCGGCGCCGGGTCACCGTCGACGGGCGGGTCGCGCAGCTCGGCGACAAGGTCGACCCGGCCACCGCCGTCATCCACGTCGACGGTGAGCGGCTCGTCACCGACACCCGGCTGGTCTACCTGGCGATGAACAAGCCGCGCGGCGTGGTCTCGACGATGGCGGACGAGAAGGGGCGCACCGCGCTGGCCGACTTCCTCGGCCGGGTGGAGGAGCGGGTCTACCACGTCGGTCGGCTCGACGCCGACAGCGAGGGACTGCTACTGCTGACCAACGACGGCACGCTGGCGCACCGGCTGATGCACCCGTCGTACGGGGTGCCGAAGACCTATCTGTGCGAGGTGGCGGGGCCACTGTCCCGCAGCGCGGGCCGACGGCTGAAGGCCGGGGTGGAACTCTCCGACGGTGTCGCCCGGGTGGACGAGTTCCGCCTCGTGGACACGCTGGGACGTACGGCCCAGGTGGAGCTGACCCTGCACGAAGGGCGCAAGCACATCGTCCGGCGGCTGCTGGAGGAGGTCGGGCACCCGGTTTCCCGGTTGATCCGTACCGCCATCGGTCCGATTCGGCTCGGGGACCTGCGGCCCGGCCGTAACCGCCGGTTGACTAACGCCGAGATCGCCGCGCTCTTCAAGGCGGTGGGCGACTGATCCCGGTCGCCCGGCTCTGACCCTGGTTGATCCGGGGGCGGGGAGGCGGCGCTGACCGTCGTCGCCCGGCGGGGCCGCCACGGCTGCAGTCCCGGGGCGCCACCGCGTCTACGGCTTTGGGGGCGCCGCCGCGTCCGGTGTCGGGCGCGGGCCGGTACGGCGGACGGGGCATGATGGACAGCGACACGCGGCGGGGCCGCCACGGCCGGCCGCCCGCGAAACTCGGCAGTGCCGGGCGTATCGCCCAGGGGATCGGTGGAGGAGGAACGGTGGCGGAAAAGGTACGGACCGGGCGATGTGTGGTTGCCGTGGACGGCCCGTCCGGTTCGGGGAAGTCCACCGTCTCCCGTCGGCTGGCGAACGCGCTCGGTGCCCGATACCTCGACACCGGGGCGATGTACCGGGCCGTCACCTGGGCGGTGCTGCGCTCCGGGGTCGACCCGCAGGATGCCGAGGCGGTGGCGAAGGTGGCGGGGGAGACCGACCTGAAGATCGGGGTGGACCCCGAGGCGCCCAGCGTGACCGCCGACGGCGTCGCCGTCGACCGGGAGATCCGCGGCGCCGAGGTGACGTCGGCGGTCTCGGCGGTGTCGGCCGTGCCCGCCGTACGCGAACTGCTCGTCGGGCAGCAGCGCGAGATGATCGCCGCAGCCGGCCGGATCGTGGTGGAGGGCCGGGACATCGGCACGGTGGTGGCGCCCGACGCCGACCTCAAGGTCTACCTGACCGCGTCGGCCGAGGCGCGGGCGCAGCGGCGCAGCGCGGAGAACGCCGCCGATCCCACCGCCACCGCCGCCGACCTGGCCCGACGGGACCGGCTCGACTCCACCCGGGCCGCGGACCCGCTGCGGCAGGCCCCGGACGCCGTGGTGCTGGACACCACCGCGCTGGGCATCGACGAGGTCGTCGCACGGCTGCACGAGCTGCTCACCGAGCGGCGGCCCGCCCGGTGAACCGGCGGATCGGCGGGATCGGTGAGTTGGTGGACGACCGGGGTAGCACCCGGCGGGGCGACACCGTCATGGTGCGCGCCGATGGTGCGGTTGAGGAGGCGGCGTGAGCGCGGGGGATGGTTGGATCGAGCTGCGGGAGCCGGACGTCGACGAGGGTGAGCCGACCGGCCCGGTGCCGGTGGTGGCCGTGGTCGGTCGGCCCAACGTCGGCAAGTCGACGCTGGTGAACCGGATCATCGGCCGCCGGCAGGCGGTGGTGGAGGACACGCCCGGGGTGACCCGGGACCGGGTCCCGTACGACGCCCAGTGGTCGGGACGGCAGTTCACGGTGGTCGACACCGGCGGCTGGGAGCCGGACGCGAAGGACCGGGCCGCCGCGATCGCCGCCCAGGCCGAGAACGCCGTCGCCACCGCCGACGTGGTGCTGTTCGTGGTCGATGCCACGGTCGGGGCGACCGACGTCGACGAGGCTGCCGTACGCATGCTCCGGCGCAGCGCCAAGCCGGTGCTGCTGGTCGCCAACAAGGCCGACAACACGGCCGTGGAACTCGAGGCCACCTCGCTGTGGTCGCTCGGGCTGGGCGAGCCGCGGCCCGTCTCGGCGCTGCACGGCCGGGGCTCCGGCGACCTGCTCGACGCGATCCTGGAGGCGCTGCCGGACGCGCCGCCGATCAGCGAGGCGGGCCCGCGCGGCCCGCGCCGGGTGGCCCTGGTCGGCCGCCCCAACGTCGGCAAGTCCAGCCTGCTCAACCGGCTCGCCAAGGAGGAGCGGGCGGTCGTCGACTCGGTCGCCGGCACCACCGTCGACCCGGTCGACAGCCTGGTCGAGATCGGCGGCGAGGTCTGGCAGCTGGTGGACACCGCCGGGCTGCGCAAGCGAGTCGGCAAGGCCAGCGGTACGGAGTACTACGCGAGCCTGCGTACCGCCGCCGCGATCGAGGCGGCCGAGGTGGCCGTGGTACTGCTCGACGCCAGTGAGCCGATCAGCGAGCAGGACCAGCGGATCCTCACCACCGTCACCGAGACCGGCCGGGCGCTGGTGATCGCCTTCAACAAGTGGGACCTGGTCGACGCGGACCGCCGCTACTACCTGGACAAGGAGATCGAGCGGGAGCTGCGCCGGATTCCCTGGGCGATCCGGATCAACGTCTCGGCGAAGACCGGACGGGCGGTGGACAAGCTCGCCCCGGCGTTGCGTACCGCCCTGGCGAGCTGGGAGACCCGGGTCCCGACCGGGCAGCTGAACCAGTGGCTCACCGCCCTGGTGCAGGCGACACCGCACCCGGTACGGGGCGGCCGGGCGCCTCGGGTGCTCTTCGCCACCCAGGCGGGTACCTGCCCGCCCCGGTTCGTGCTCTTCACCACCGGCCCGCTGGACGCCGGATACCAGCGCTTCGTCGAGCGGAAGCTCCGCGAGGAGTTCGGCTTCGAGGGCAGTCCGGTGGAGGTCTCGGTACGTCCTCGGAAGAAGGTCGGTGCCGGCGGGCGGGGCAAGCCGCACGGCTGAGCCGGGTACGCCGGGTACCAAGCTCGATGATCCTCCGACCCGTCCGGTTCACTCCGAACCGGACGGGTCGACCTTCTGCCTGATTCCGGGTTCGACGTGTTGTCGTCGTCTTCGTCTTCGCCTCCGAATAATGACCTATCTTCCTAGGACGGCGTAGGGGGTGTGAGGGGGTGCGGTGGAACGTGAAGGAGGGGCGACGGGGGACGGTGGGCCGCTGCACGTACGAAACGGTCCTGCGCTACGCTGTACCGGCTGTCGCACGGCGCAGGTCGGGCGGGAGCGGGACGTGGCGCAGTTTGGTAGCGCACTTGACTGGGGGTCAAGGGGTCGTCGGTTCGAATCCGGCCGTCCCGACAAGGTGAAAGGCCAGCTTGGCTGGCCTTTTTCATCTATCACCGCGAATGCTGGGGCAGGATCCGACACTCGATTTTGCCCATACGAGCGTACGGTTTACGGATCGTCGCCGCCCGGCGGTACTTCCTCGATCCTCGACGAAGTACGTGGGTGGGCCTTGCCTCACCCGATGTCGGGGGTATCGGGCCGAAACCTTGATCATTGAAAACGCCGGTTGAGCAGGCATTACAGCGGTTCACACTCCGATTCTCGACGTAGCGCGTCCCCCTTCGCCTTGGACGCGGTCGGATGGCTCGTGTCGAGGGCCGCAAAGCAGTCCGATGTGGATGACCGTGACACGCCTTCGACACGAACGCCCGTACGGCGATCTTCGACGCTTCCCCTCGACGGATTGAAACGGACACTCGAACACCGGACGGGGATGGCTCGGCGGCACCCACTTGGTCCGTCATCCCTGGCGGCGACTCGGTTTCCATGGTGGAGGGCCTTCGCCCTCTGCCGGAGGCCGTTGCCTGGCGTTGAGGAGGTCGTCGTGGCCGATACCGATGTGATCGTTCGGGATCCCGTGAGCGGGTTGTTCGGGTTCCGGGTGGAGATGGGACGCGACCGTAACGGAGCACGCATGCAGGCCCGCAGGACGGGTTTCGACACGGAGAAGACGGCGATGGTCGAGTACCGTCGGCTCAGCCGCCAACGTGACGCACAGATCGCCCGGCCACGGCTTACCGACACCGTCCAAAGCCTGTGCCAGAGTTGGCTGCGGGCCCGCGAGCAGGAACTACAGCCGAACACCGTCTACAACTACACCTGGCTGCTCAGCCTGATCTACCCCTACCTGGGCAACGTACGAATCTCGCGGCTCAGCGCCCGGATGACCGAGCGGACCTACCACGACCTGGAGGCGGCCGGCTACTCCCGCACCACCCTGCGCACACTCGACCTGACCCTGGCCAGGCAGTCGGCGAGCAGACCGGCCGGACCCTGGGCGCACGCAGACCACGCGAAAGCGACGATCTACGGCCCGTCTGGACCCTCACCGAAGCTCGTCGCTTCCTCGAACACGTCCAGCGTGACCGGCTCTACCCGCTCTGGCGGCTGCTGCTCGTCACCGGACTGCGACGTGGCGAGCTGTGCGGCTTGCAGTGGCGCGATCTGGAGCCGGACCTGGCCACTCTCAAAGTCCGCCGGCAACGCGTGGTCGAAGATCCCACCAGCCGGGTGCGCGACAAGCCCCCCAAATCCCCACAACAGCACCCGCACCCTGCTCCTTGATCCGGCAACCCTCAAGACCTTGACCGACGCGAAAACAGCTACAAGAACGACGGCCGGCTCGCGATACATGTTCACCGGCCGTACCGGCCAACCCCTGCGGCCTGACAACGTCACCAACCGCTTCAACCAACTCGCCAACCGCGCCGGAGTCCGCCCAATCGGCCCCCACCAGATTCGGCACCTGCTCGCGTCGACCTACCTCGACGCCGGGTACGGCATCCACGAAGTCGCCGAACGACTCGGCCACGACCCCGCCACCCTCATGCGCTACTACACCCGCGTCAACGCCACCCGCCGCCGCCAAGCCACCAACCACATCGCACAACTACTCGCTGAATCGCCGCAAAGTCCAGTGATCCGAGTGCCGGGCCGGCCACCTGTCCGCTAGGCGGGCGAGGTCAACACTGCCAATTCTCACTCCCCTGAGTGGGGCGGCGTCCGATCTGACCTGTCCACCGCTGCCGCCAACCGGTTTCACCTCAATGACCGATCGGATCGGGCGGATGCCGAGGCGTTCGCTTTGTCTTGAAGACGCCGTGGCTTGCTTGCATAGTCGGTCCTACCGCGCTGACGACGACAATCCACAAGAGGGAGACCGTGTCACACGCATCCGAGATACTTCGGCTCCGGGAAGCCGAGTGGGCGCCAGCTCTGCGCGCGGTGTCGCTCGTCGCCGAGATTGACGCACCGGAGGGCCACGCCAAAGAGGTCATCCGCGCACTGGGACAAGTCTTTTGGTACAGCGCCTCCCTTAAACGGCAGCAGCTGCTCACCCGTCAATACCCCGCGTGCCTGGTCGTCGGTCTGGCCGGGATAGGTGCCGTCGGGTACGAGCACGGCGACTACTGGAGCGCCGTCCATAACGAGGCGCCGGGCCAGGTTGACCAGACGTTCTGGGGGAGGGCCTTCCGCGTCAACCTCGACTACTTCCGGCTGGCCCGGTTCCCTGGTCTGCCGCAGGTCTACGTCGGTGAGATCCTCATGCATGCCGGGGTTCCCGCATACTGCCTCGGCGACCTGTTGAATCTCCTCCTGCACCGCCAGGCCCGCGAGCCCGGACTCACTGGCGAGAGCTTCCTCGCCTGGGCGCTCGCGCCCGGGCGTGAGTCGCGCCTGCACGGGACCGACAAGCCGGTGCAGCGGTTCATCCAGCGCGGCGAGGACTACGCGGCGGACCTTGTCGACCGTTGCCTCGACCTGTTGGAACGGTTGCGGCAGCCGGGGTTCACCGCCGACGGACTCGGACTCTCCCCACACCTCATCGAAAGAGCTCAGGCGCTCGCGGAGGCGGAGCAGCTCGACTGGACAGGCAGCTCGGAGCGCGGCGGGCCGGCCGCGCAGGCGGCGCCGCAGCGACCTCACCTGGAGTTGGAGCCGTTCGGCCGAGGCCTGATGGTGTGGCTGCCGCCGGTCCATGACGCAGCGGACGGTCGCGTCATGTGGCAGTTGCGCTTCGACGGCGAGGTCGAATCGGTCGTCAGCCAGTCCCGCTGGCCCGGCACCAGCGAGACCGCGCCCGCAGCAGCGGTAGCCATCGCACGCCCCGCGCGTCAGGTGACTGTCGAGGTGGCTGGCTACGACCAGGAGTACGAGCTGGATGCTGTCGACCCGCGGGATCCCCTGTTGGTCTTCACCGAGGACGGCCGGCGGGTGCCCGCTACCACCGGCCTTCCGCCCGATCCGGTCTGGCTGCTGTACCGCACGAGAGCGACGGCGGTGGGCCGCTCGAGCTGCAGGTGGATGGCGACCTGGTCGACACGTACGACGTGCCGGCCCCGTACGGCTGGCTCGGCTGGACGCTGCGCCGCGCCGACCTTCGCCAGGTGTCGCAGCTACGGCTTGGCGGCGGAACACCGCGCCGGGTCAAGGGTGCCCGCCGCGCCCAACTGCAACTCGCCCAGCCATTGCCCGGAGTGAGCAGCCTCGCCGGCGCACCAGTGATCGCGACGGCCCCACGGCTGACACTGCCGACCGAGCCCGGCGTGAGCACCGACTGGTCGATCCGGATCCGCCGACCCGGCTCTGGTGAACTCCTGCACACCGAGAGCCTCTCGGCTGACTGTGAGCATGGCGGGGTCGGTTCATCAGTGGTGAGCTGATAGTCGGTAGTAGTGGGCGTGACTCTTCGTCTGACTGGCCTTTGGTGCCTTCGCGTGGACTTGTCCGCCCGCTGCTGCCGGCGCGCCGGCAGCAGCGGGCGGACAAGTCCACGCGAAGGCACCAAAGGCCAGTCAGACGAAGAGTCACGCCCACTACTACCGACTATCAGCTCACCACTGATGAACCGACCCCGCCATGCTCACAGTCAGCGGAAGAAGGACTGTAGTGCCGCGGCGCACTCGGCCGCCAGGACCCCGCCGTACACCTCGGGGCGGTGGTTGAGCCGCCGGTCGCGTACGACGTCCCAGAGCGAACCCACCGCACCGGTCTTCGGCTCCCAGGCACCGAAGACGAGCGTGGAGATCCGGGCGAGTACCAGCGCACCGGCGCACATCGTGCACGGCTCCAGGGTCACCACCAGGGTGCAGCCGGTCAGCCGCCAGGCGCCGACCGTGCGGGCGGCCCGGCGCAGGGCCAGTACCTCGGCGTGCGCGGTGGGATCGCCGGTCAGCTCGCGCTCGTTGCGGGCGCTCGACAACTCGGTACCGTCCGGGGCGTAGACGACCGCTCCGACCGGTACGTCTCCGGCCAGCGCCTCGACGGCCACCTCGTCGGCTCGGCCGGTCACCGGGGGGATCGGGCCGGGGCCGGGCGGCGCACCCGCGACCTCGAGCGCCCGCCGCATCCACGCCTCGTGCCGGTGTCGACGCCCGGTCAGCGGCTGGTCGGACGGGTCGGGTTCACCGGCGGCCCGACCCGTTGGTCCGGTCACGCCTCGCGGAGTTCCTCGACCTCGTTGCCGCAGCCGATGATCTGGCAGACCTCGGCCGTCACGTCGGCCGGCAGCATCCCCTCGTGGGCGCAGAGCGCGAGCAGGCGGTGGGCCGAGACGCCGAGGTCGGCGAGGAGATCGGCGTCGCCCACCGGGTCGGCGTCCGGATCGACGGCCGGTTCCTCGTCGTCGTCGGACGACCCGGCCGCGCGCTCCACCGGCTCGACCACGTCGTCGATGTCCAGGGCCGGCGCCTTGATGTCGCCGACCAGCAGGGCGCCGAGCCGCGACTCCTCGGCGAACGCCGAGTCCGAACCGAAGATCCGCAGGTCGTCACCCTCGTCCAGCCGCACGATGGCCAGGTAGGCGTCGTCGGACTCGACGAACAGCAAGGAGATCTCGGCGTCGGGGTCGACGTCGCGGAGCAGGTCGGCGACCTCGTCGATGTCGCCCGCGCCATTGAGATCAACTTCTGTCGCGGCCCAGCCGGACTGGCGGCGCACCACCGCCGCAGCGAAGTACGACACGGTCCCCCCAATTACCCAGCGGCCCCCAGCCGCACATCACGCCGACTTTTCCGGTGCACAGCCGGCTCTCTGTCACGCGTGACGGTATCCGGTCGTATCCAGCCGAGCCCACGCAACGCCCCGAAGGAGGGACGGGGAATCGAAGTGGGCGAGGCTGCGGTCAGTTCACCAGGCGGCGACGGGTGGCGATCAGCTCGCGCAGGCGGTCCACCCGGGCACGTCGCGGATGCTCACGCTCGCGCACCGACTTCGCCCCGGCGAGCTCGGCGAGGAGCTGCAACCGACGACGGCTGCGTTCAGGGTCGAGCCGATGCTCTGTCCAGGCCATACCGCCGAGAGTGCCGAGTCGGGCCCGGTTCGTCAAGGCCGGTAGCGGTGCGCAGCGGTCACCTCACTCAGCGCGGCTGTTGCGAGCGATTCTCGGAGTCTCCGAGAACCCGCCGGCACCGGCCCGGAGCTGCGACGCGGGCCGCAGCGATCGCCACCGGAAGCGACGAAAGCAGACGGAACGGACAGAGCATCTCGGACGGCCGGAGCACCCCGGACGGCCGGAGCAGCCCGGGCGGACCGAGGGAACCGAGCGGACGGAACGGACTGAGCGGACTGAGGGAACCGGGCGGACGGTCACCACAACGGCCAGTCGGCGCTGGTGTACCAGCGCGTCGCGACGGCCACCCCGGCGATCGCCCAACCCATCCCGGTGGCCAGGGCGATGCCGGCACCGGCTCCCCGGTTGCCCCGCTGCGTCAGCAACAGCGCGACGAGCCAGGCCAACCCGCCGGCCAGCAGCGTCCAGAGCACGTACCCGCGCAGGTCGTGCCCGAGCAGGCCGAAGGCCACCAGCCAGGCGGCGGTGGACGCGGCGCCCGCGGCGACGGCTCCGGGGCGTACCGGATGGGGTTCCCGGTAGGTCGGGTGGGTGTTCCCGGGTGGCGGGCTGGCCGGAAAGAGGCCGGACGGGGTGTGCCCGAATGGTCGGGGCTGCCAGACCGGGTCGGAGCCGACGACCGGCGACGGCATGGCCGGCGGTGGCGGCGTGCCGGGCCCGCCGAACTGGAGCACACCCGGCTGGGCCGGGGTACCGGGCTGGCCGGGCTGGCCGGGCTGGTGCAGCCCAGGATGCGGCACGCCGGACCGGGGTTGGAGAGCCGGCTGTTCCGCCATGACCCCGCTCCCTCCCGTCACCACGGGTAGCCACACACGTCCAGGCCCGCGCGATGCTCCGCCCGTTTCGGCTCGGTCCACCCGCTCGCAGCCTACCCGGCGGGCGCCGGAGGCCGACCGGATCACGACCGCCCGGCACCGGCCCGGTGCAGGGCACGGCGCGGACATCGGGCGGTGCGGCGGGTACAGATTCGGTTCCCCGGCCACAGCGGCGGTTCCGGGCCGGCGGGCTCCGGGTCGGTCTGCCACTATGGCCCAATGTCATGGGGAGGATCAGCGGGACCGGGCCGGGCCGGCCGGCGCCGGGGGTACCCGGTCGCCGTCCTGCTGGTGACGGTGACGGCGCTCGCCGCGGGCTGCGCCGACACGCGGCAGCCGACCGGCGCACCGGCCTTCGAGCCGATGGAGACGCCGGCCACCAGCGCGGCCGCCGACGGTACGCCGAGCGCCGCACCGACGCCGACCGCCAGCGCGACGCCGAGCAGGTCGCCGTCGAAGAAGCCGACCACCCCGCCGCCGACGACCAGCGGCAGCCACAGGTACGTCTTTCCGGTGCAGACCGGCAACGTCGCCTACCACCCGACCCACTCGGCGTACCCGGCCACCGACATCTTCGCCAACTGCGGCTCGCCGGTCGTCGCGGTCACGAACGGCCGGATCCTGGAGGTGAGCCGGGTCGACCGGTACAGCAAGACCGGGCCGCAGGGGCCGAACAACGGCGGCAAGGCCGTCTCGCTGCTCGGCGACGACGGTGTGCGCTACTACGGCTCGCACCTGACCACCGTCAGCGGCGGGATCGAGGCGGGTGTCCGGGTCCGGGCCGGTGAGCAGGTCGGCATGGTCGGCCGGACCGGCAACGCCAACAACGTCTGCCACCTGCACTTCGGCATCTCGCCGCCCTGCCAGAAGACCGCCGACTGGTGGATCCGGCGCGGCGTGGTCTGGCCGGCGTCGTTCCTGGACGCCTGGCGCAAGAAGCGGAACACGTCGCCGGCCGCCAAGGTCAGGGACTGGCGCGCCGACAACGGCTGCCCGAAGGCGCCGTAGCGCCGGCCGGTGTGCGAGAGTTCCGGTCGTGGACGTCGCGGTGATCGGGCTCGGTCTCATCGGCGGCTCGGTGCTGCGGGCGCTGGCCTCGACCGGTCACCGGGTGCTCGGCTACGACGCCGACCCGGCGACCAGGGCCACCGCCCGGACCGCCGCCGCGCAGGCGCCGCCGGCACACCGCTGGCAGGTCGCCCGGACGGTACGCGACGCGGTGGCCGGCGCCGATCTGGTGGTGGTCGCCGTACCGCTGCCGGCGGTCGCCGGAGTGCTCGACGAACTCTCCTCGGCCGGCTACACCGGGCTGGTCACCGACGTCACCTCGGTCAAGGAGCCGGTACGCGCCCTGGTCGACCGGCACCTGCGTGGCGGTACCGACCGGCGGGCCGGATTCGTCGGCGGGCATCCGATGGCGGGCCGGGAGACCTCCGGGTTCGGTGCCGCCGATCCGAGCCTCTTCACCGGCTGCGCCTGGGTGCTCTGCCTCGAACCGGGGGTGACCCCGGTGGCCGACTGGTTGGAGTTGGCGGCCCTGCTGACCGGGATCGGTGCCCGGGTGGTGCCGGCGGTCGCCGCCGAGCACGATCGGGCGGTGGCCGCCGTCAGCCACGTACCGCATCTGCTGGCCACCGCGATCGCGGCGGTCGCGGCCGGTGACCCGCTGGCCGGCACCCTGGCCGCCGGCTCGTTCCGGGACGGCACCCGGGTCGCGGCGACCCGGCCGGACCTGGTCGCGGCGATGTGCGGCGGCAACGCGGCCGCGGTCGGCCCGGCGCTGGACGCGGTGCTGCGGGAGCTGGAGGGCGCCCGCGCGGCGGTCGGCTCGGCGGACCCGATCGGTGCGCTGCGGGAGTGGCTGGCGCCCGGCTCGGCGGCCCGGCAGGGCTGGCCGCCCCGCCCGGGGAGTTCGGTGGAGCTGCCGGCCCGGCCGGACGCGCTGCTCCGGCTCGGCCGGGCGGGTGGCTGGGTGACCCGGGTCGCCGAGGACCGGCGTACGGTCACCGCGGTCAGACCCGCTCTCCCCGATCCAGCCTGATCACCCGCCGCTCGGTGACGATCGCCGTGACCAGCTCGTACGGGGTCACGTCGAAGGCGGGGTTGACCGCGTCGACGCTGTCCGGTCCCGGGTCGGCTTCCGGGTTCCCGCCGTAGCGGAGCACCTCGGCGGCGCCCCGGTCCTCGATCTCGACCTGTGCACCGTCGGCGGTGTCGAGGTCGACGGTCGACTCCGGCGCGACGACCACGAACGGGATGCCGGCGCGGCGGGCGCCGAGCGCGTGCGCGTACGTGCCGATCTTGTTGACCACGTCGCCGTTGGCGCAGATCCGGTCGGCGCCCAGTACCACCGCGTCGACCTCGCCCCGGGCCATCAGGAACGGACCCGCTCCGTCCACCGCCACCCGGTACGGCACCCCGGCCCGGCCCAGTTCCCAGGCGGTCAGCCGGGCGCCCTGCAACAGCGGCCGGGTCTCGCTGGCCAGTACCGCGCCGAGCGCGTCCCGCCGGTGCAGTTCCAGTACCGCGCCGAGGGCGGTACCGCCGACCACCGCCGCCAACGCCCCGGTGTTGCAGTGGGTGAGCAGCCTGGGCCGCGCCCCGCAGAGTTCGGCCAGCAGGTCGGCGCCGAGCCGGGCCATCGCCTCCGAGGCGGCGATCTCCTCGTCCCGGACGGCCAGCGCCTCGGCGAGGACCGCGTCGGCGCCCTCCGGCAGCCGGGCGGCGGCCCGGCGTACGCCCCGGGCCAGGTTCACCGCCGTCGGCCGGGCGGTCTCCAGCCGGCGTACCGCCGACGCCACGTCCCCGGGCTGGTGTGCGGCGAGCGCGACGCCGAGCGCACCGGCGACGCCGAGCGCCGGTGCGCCGCGTACGGCGAGCCGCTGGATCGCCGCGACCAGCTCCTCGACGGTGCTCAGCCGGAGTACGGTGAGCCGCGCGGGCAGGGCGGTCTGGTCGATCAGTTCGACGGCACCGTCAACCCAGTCGATCGTGCGCATGACCGCCAGGGTACGGCGCGTTCCGGCGGCCGGTCAGGGTCAGCGCTCGCCGAACGACTTCAGCGCCTCCAGCAGGGTGTCCCGGCTGTTCTTCTCCAGCAGTTCGCTGCTCCACGCCTCCTGTAGCGCCAGCCGGCGGCCGTCGTGCAGCACGAGCTCGGCCTTCAGCGGCACCTGCTTGCCGATGGTGGCACCGGCGATCTCCTCGAACGGCAGGAAGTGGTGCCGGCCGGCCAGCTCGGCGACCGGGGCGGAGCTGACCAGTTCGCGCAGTCGCTTCGTACCCTTGTCCGCCTTGCCCGGGTTGCCGACGAAGACCAGCCCACGGTTGAGCATCAGCACGTCGTGGTCGACGCCGTCGACCTTGATGTTGGCGAGCGCGGCGAGCAGCCGGGCGCCGTTCGCGGTGGCCCGGCGCTGCACCACCCGGCCGTGCGCCGGGTCGATGCCGAGCGCGGTGAGCCGGGCGACCGCCTCGGGCAGCGTCTGCGCCGAGACGGCCAGTTCGGCGATCTCGGTGAACGAGATCGGCTGCCCGTCCCGGCCGACCAGCCGGGCCGGCTCGGACCACGAGTGCTGCCACCAGGCCGCCTGGGCGGTGACCGCCGCGCTCTGCAACAGCGTCTCCATCGGCTCGGCGAACCTGCCGGCCGCCTCCCGGCGGGTGGCGTTCGGGAAGAACTGTTCGGCGAACTCGCCGAGCCGGCCGGCCTGGACGAGTTCGAACAGGACCGGCAGCCCGGGCTCGGGTGCCCCGGTGAACCGGCCGAGTGCCCGGAAGACGGCGTCGGTCTGCCGCTGCACGCCGGCCGCGACCATCGCGTGGGTGAACTGCGGCCAGGGCAGTACCTGCCGGTCGCCGACGTCGACGACCCGTTCCTGGAGCCGGCGGCCGAGCACGGCGATCTGCGGGAGCAGGACGTACGCGGGTCGGTTGTCGGTCGGCCGGGGTACGTCGGGGGTGGTGGCGATCACCGAGATCCGCTGCGGGATCGGCGGGTGGGTGTCCCAGCGTGACCCGGTACCGTCCGGTTCGTTGCCGCGCAGTTCTGCCAGTTCCGCCTGCCGGGCGGCGACCAGGGCGTAGAAGCCGGCGAAGAGGTCGTCCGGCACGAACCCGGCCTCCCAGCCGGGGTGGACGTACCGCTGGAGGAAGAAGCCCCAGGCCGCGTCGAGTACCGGCAGTTCGCGCAGCGCGGACGCGGCGGCGGCCCGGCCGGCGACCTGCACGGAGGCCCGGTCCGCCTCCAGTTCCTGGCGGCGGGAGGCGGCGTTGTCGACGAGCAGGTAGAGCCGGGCGTAGCCCTTGAAGACCCAGCCGACCGGGTTGGCCGAACCGATCCGGTTGATGGTGCCGCCGAGGGCCAGCCGGCCCCGGTAGGCGACCGCGCCGAGCCGGGTGTGCCGCCCCGAGTAGTGCCCCAGCTCGTGGGCGACCACCGAGCGGATCTGGTCGACGCTCATCGCCTGGAGCAGCGGGAGTCCGATGTAGAGGATGCGTCGGCCGTCGATCAGGCCGAGCAGTTTGGCGTCCTCGGTCACCGCCGCGTTGACCTCGGGCAGCAGCCGGATCTCGTCCGGCACCCGGGTGCCGACCACGCCGGCCAGCTCGTGCACCGTACGCCACAGCTCCGGGGCCTGGTCGGGGCCGACCGGAAGCCCTTCCGGCGGCTCCGGCCTGGCCCGGACGGCCTTCCAGAGCGCGACCGAGACGGCGCCGACCGTGGCCACGAAGAGCGGAAACACGATCTTCAGTACGAGCACGCCGTTGAGCACGGTCGCCAGCCAGATGGCCAGGGCCACCGCGCCGCCGAGCTGGACGAGCGCGACGACGTAGAACCCGGCGAGCATCACCACCGACGCCAGCGCGCGGAAAGTGGCTACCACGATTCGTCCTCCCCCGTGAATGCTTCCGCCCGAACCGTGGCGCGAAGCGGCGGACGGACACTACGACGAGGGTCGGACAGCGGCAACCCCGTTCGGCCCGCCGGCCGGCAACCGGTTCGGTCCGCCGGCCGGCAACCCGGTTCGGTCCGCCGGGCGGCACCGGCCGGTCGGGGACGCTCCGGCGAGTCCCCCCGCCGGTGCCGACCGCTGGCTAACCTGGTCGGCATGACCGGCCGCGACCCCCTCGCCGACCTCCGTCGGATCGCCTTCCTGCTGGAACGGGCGAACGAGGCCAGTTTCCGGGTCAAGGCGTTCCGGTCGGCCGCCAAGACCCTGGCCGAGCTGCCCGCGCCGGAGCTGGCGGCCCGCGCCGAGGCGGGCACCCTGACCGAACTCTCCGGCGTCGGCGACGTGACCGCGCGTACCGTCACCGAGTCGCTGCGCGGTGAGGAGCCCGTCTATCTGCGCCGGCTGCTGGCCACCGAGGGGCTCGACCTGGACGAGGAGGCCGCCGCGCTGCGGGCGGCGCTGCGCGGCGACTGCCACACCCACTCCGACTGGTCGGACGGGGGATCGCCGATCGAGGAGATGGCGCTCGCCGCCGTCGAGCTGGGCCACGAATATCTGGTACTCACCGACCACTCGCCCCGGCTGACCGTGGCCCGGGGGCTGACCGCCGCCCGGCTGCGCCGGCAGCTCGACTATGTCGCCGCGGTCAACGACGCGCTGCCGGAGGGCTTCCGGATCCTCACCGGGATCGAGGTCGACATCCTCGACGACGGCTCGCTGGACCAGGACGAGGAGCTGCTGGCCCGACTGGACGTGGTGGTCGGCTCGGTGCACAGCAACCTGCGGGACCCGAAGGCGCGGATGACCCGGCGGATGCTGGCGGCGGTCGCCAACCCGCACCTGGACATCCTCGGGCACTGCACCGGGCGGATGGTCGCCGCCCGGCCGCCCGGGGTGACCGGGCCCGGCGACCGGGGACACCGGGCGCGGACCAGGCCGCCGAGCGACTTCGACGCCGACGCCGTCTTCGCCGCCTGCGCCGAACACGACAAGGCCGTCGAGATCAACTCTCGTCCGGAGCGGCAGGATCCGCCGAAGCGGCTGATCAGGGTGGCGGTGGAGGCGGGCTGCCGGTTCGCCATCGACACCGACGCGCACGCACCGGGTCAGCTCGACTGGCAGCGGTTCGGCTGCGAGCGGGCCGCCCGGTGCGGCGTACCGGTGGAGCGGGTCGTCAACACCTGGTCGGCCGAGGCACTGCTCGACTGGACCGGCTCACACGCGGCCTGACGTGGTCAGTTCCGGCGGCATGCCGGCCGGTACCGCCGGGCGGCGTCGCCGGCCGAAGAGGCCCTGCGAGACCGCCACCCCGGCCAGCACGATCGCCGCGCCGACCGGCTGGTACCAGGCCAGGTGCTCACCGAGCGCGAGTACTCCGATCAGCACCGCGAAGACCGGGATCACGTAGGTGACCGTGGAGGCGGTGCTGGCCCCGGCGACCCGGATGTTGCGGAGGTTGATCACGAAGGCCAGGCCGGTGCCGAGCGCGCCCAGCGCCAGTACGCTGGCGATCACCTCGCCGGAGAGCCGGGTCGGTGCCGGCGGGGCACCGGCGACCAGCGGCGCGGCGATCGCGAGCTGCGCCGTCGCCATCAGCAGCTGCGCCGCCGAGAGCGAGAGCCCGGACTCGGCCCGGCCGGCGACGAACCGCTTCTGGTACGGGATGGCCACGCCGTAACAGGCCGCCGCCGCGAGGCAGAAGAGTTGGCCGGTGAACTGGGCACCGCCGAGGCCCTGCCAGACGCCGAGCACCACCAGCACCCCGACGAAGCCGAGCCCGAGCCCCACTCCCCGGCGTACGGTCATCCGCTCGGTGCGGAACACCAGCACCGCCAGCGGCAGTACCACCAGCGGGGTGGTGGCGTTCCAGATGCCGGCGAGCATCGAGGAGACCCGCTGCTCGCCGTAGCCGAAGAGGGTGAACGGCAGGGCGACCCCGATCGCCGAGTAGAGCGCGGTGTGCAGCCACAGTTTCGGGTCCCGGGGCAGCCGGTCGCGGAGCACCGCCAGCACGACCAGCAGGGTGATCGCGCCCGCGCCGACCCGGCCGAGCGTGACGTAGACCGGGTGCATCTCCCGGATGCCGATCTTGATGAAGAGAAAGCTCGATCCCCAGATCGCGCCGAGGGCGAAGAAGCCCGGCAGCCATGACCCGAGGGCGGCCTTGTCAGGAGTGGTAGCGCCAGTCACCCCTGACACTCTGGGCCAGGAGTACGACATTGTCTCGCGATTTCCGGACCTCGTGGCGGGCGACACACGTCAAACGGTTGGGTTGGTAACGTCGATTGCGTCGAGGAGGTGGCCCATGGCGATGCCGGCACAGTTCGATCCGCTGGTGGATTTCGACGGGATGTGGACAACCCAGCTCGCCGACCGCTATCTTCCGCTGCCGGAGCTGCCTACCGCACGTTACGAGTGCATCGACGGAAGGTTAGTGATGACCCCGGCAGAAGTCGGCGCCAACAGCTATGGGGAGATGACGCTCGCCCACCTGCTCCGACCGGCCGCCCAAGCGTCCGGTTTCTACGTGTACGGCCCGGTCAACCTCACGTTCGAGTTGCGGCAGTGGATCCAGCCGGACGTCACCATCCTGCACGCGCTGCCGCAGACCGACGAAGAGGACAAGTGGGTGCCGGTCCGGCTCTGCACGATGGCGGTCGAGTTCGTGTCGCACGGCAGCCGGAAGCAGGACTTCGTCGACAAGCCGAAGCGGTGTGCCGAGGGCGGGGTGCCGTACTTCATGCGGGTGGAGATCGTCCGCCGGCTCCGGCACGCCTCCGTCGAGTTCTTCACCCTGGAGGACGGGGAGTACCGGCGTACCGCCGAGGCGGTCTGCGGCCAGCGGCTCCGGGCCAGCGAGCCCTTCGAGATCGACTTCGATCCACGGGAACTCCTGCCCTGACCCCGCCGTCCGGGTGGCCCGCCGACACGGCCCGGCGTACGGCATAACGCGGATGAGTGGCGTCGGACCGATCACGTAGGGTCGTGACGTGGGACGAATCAACGAGTTGGCCGACGGCTACGTCGACGAGTGGGCACGGCTGAATCCGACCGGCGCGACCTTTGTCGGCATCGGGGGGTACGACGACCAGCTCGGCGACCTGTCCCCGGATGGCTTCGCGGCACAGGCCGAGCTGACCCGGCGTACGCTCACCGCCCTCAACGCCACCGAGCCGGACTCCGAGGCGGAGCGGACCGCCAAGGAGGCGATGCAGGAGCGGCTCGGCCTCGAACTCGCCCGGTACGACGCGGGCGAGACGACCAGCGAACTGAACGTCATCGCCAGCGGACTGCACGAACTCCGGCAGGTCTTCGACCTGATGCCGACCGAGGGGGCCGAGGCGGTCGGCAACATCGCCGCCCGGTTGAGCCAGTTCGCCGGTGCGCTCGACGCGTACAAGACGACGCTGCGTACCGCCGCCAAGGCCGGGCACGTCAGCCCCCGGGCGCAGATCGTCGAGGTCGCCAAGCAGTGCGACATCTGGACCGACCCGGACGGCGACGACTTCTTCCACTCCCTGGTGGAGCGGCTCCCCGCCGACCCGGCGCTCGCCGCCGAGCTGCGCCGGGGCGCGGCGGCGGCCACCGCCGCCACGGCCCAGTTCGGGCACTTCCTGCGGGACGAACTCGCCCCGCTGGGCCGGGCCAAGCAGGCCGCCGGGCGGGAGCGCTACGAACTCGCCTCGCAGTACTTCCTCGGCGCCCGCGTCGACCTTGCCGAGACGTACGCCTGGGGGTTCGAGGAGCTGGCCCGGCTGGAGGCCGAGATGCGCGCGGTGGCCGCCGAGATCGCCGGCCCGGGCGCCAGCATCGACGCGGCGGTGGCCGCGCTGGACGCGGACCCGGCCCGCCGGATCCAGGGCAAGGAGGCGTTCCGGGACTGGATGCAGGCGCTGGCCGACAAGGCGATCGGCGAACTGCACGGCACCCACTTCGACATCCCCGAGCAGGTCCGCCGGATCGAGTGCTGCCTCGCGCCGACCAGCGACGGCGGCATCTACTACACCGGCCCGAGCGAGGACTTCTCCCGGCCGGGCCGGATGTGGTGGGCGGTGCCGCAGGGCATCACCGAGTTCTCCACCTGGCGGGAGGTGACCACCGTCTTCCACGAGGGCGTGCCCGGACACCACCTCCAGGTGGCGCAGACCCAGGTCCGGGCCGACCTGCTCAACCGCTGGCAGCGGCTGCTCTGCTGGACCTCCGGGCACGGCGAGGGTTGGGCGCTCTACTCCGAGCGGCTGATGGACGAGCTGGGTTATCTCGCCGACCCCGGCGACAAGCTCGGCATGCTCGACGGGCAGGCGCTCCGGGCCGCCCGGGTGATCGTGGACATCGGCATGCACCTGGAGCTGGAGATTCCCCGGGACAACCCGTTCGGCTTCCACCCGGGGCAGCGCTGGACCCCCGAGCTGGGTTGGGAGTTCATGCGGGCGCACTGCCGGGTGCCGGACGAGAACCTGCGGTTCGAGCTGAACCGCTATCTCGGCTGGCCGGGGCAGGCACCGTCGTACAAGATCGGCGAGCGGATCTGGTTGCAGGCCCGGGAGGACGCGAAGGCCCGCAAGGGTGCCGACTTCGACCTGAAGGAATTCCACCGGGCCGCGCTGGACCTGGGCTCCCTCGGCCTGGACCCGCTCCGCGCCGCGCTGGCCCGGATCTAACCATCGGGTACGGGTACGAGACTGATGCGCGCTGACCCGCGCATTGCGACCCGCCCCGGACCAGGGGAAAGGCGGGGTGGTCCGGGGCGGGTCTGATCGGGTGATGAGGCGGGTCAGTAACGCCGGGGCACCCAGTGCAGGATCTGGCCGGCGATCAGCGCGGGATGTGTGTCGGGGAGTTCTTCCAGGGCGCGGGCGAGGTGTGCGGCGAGGTACACCATCAGGCCCACCCGGTCGCCCTGAAAGCCGATCAGCAGGCAGAGCCGTGCTTCCGGGCAGGGCCAGGCGGCACCGCAGTCACGGCAGCGGTACGACGGGTGTGCCGGGACGTGGACGCAGATCCGGCGACGCCGCCGCGCGGCGAACCGGTACCACCGCTCCGGCGGCCCGATCACCGGTCACATCCGCTCGCGTAGCCGAGCGCGATTCCGCTGTGCCGGGGTGAAGCGACCAACTCGGCCACTGGTGTGCCCGTCCAGCACCGTTCGTTGATTGGTCGGCCGGCGGGATGGCGACGGCGGGGCCGGGACTTCCCGGCCCCGCCGTCGACCTGCGGCGGGGACGGCATTGCCGGCACGGCCGGCTTGGGCGGCCTGGCGCGGACGGCTGCCCGATACCCTCGGCGGGTCAGTGCCGGGATCGGTGGTGGTTCCAAGGGTCTCGGCGGTGCCGCCGTCAGGGAATGGGCGTCCGGGCAGCGCCAGCGGCACCCGCATCGGCAGTACCGCCACAGCCGCCGCCAGTCCCGTCGGTGTATTCGCCGTACTCGGTGAAAACGCATCCGTCACCTCCTGGAAATTGAGCGGGGCGGGGCCGATATCTGGCACGCCGCGGCCCCGCCGTTTCGGTGCCTCCGTCCGAATCCACCCTGGACTGTGACCGCACGGTGACGGAAGATAATCGGCGGGCACAAACGACGGATACTCCGGATCGCAGTCGGCTACAGGAGGGCACTGAACGTGAGTAATCTTCCAACACGGCTCAAGGAACTGCGGGCCGAGCGAGGCGTTACCCAAGATCAGGTAGCCGAGGGCGTGCAGGTCAGCAAGTCGCTGATCGCGGCGTTCGAGACGAGCCGGCTCTCTCCGAAGCAGGACACGGCGGCGGCCCTGGACGCATTTTTCGAGACCGGGGACGAGATCCAAAAACTGTCCACCGAGGCCAGAAAGAACCGGAAGCCGGGCCCGAGCTGGTTCCGGCCCTGGCGAGACGTGGAGGAGACGGCGGTGATCCTCCGCTATTTCCAGGCCACCCTGATTCCCGGTCTGTTGCAGACGGAGGCGTACGCGCGGGCGGTCTTCGCCAGCACCGGAATGCTCTCCGACGACGAGGTGGCGGATCGGGTCGCCAACCGACTGGAGCGGCAGGCCGCCATTCTCGACCGGGAGGACCACCCTGCCTTCGCGTTCATCATCGACGCCGCCGCCCTCCGGTGCGGCCCGCCCGGCATAGCCAAGGACCAATTGCTACACCTGGCGGACACCAGCGCCCGGCCGAACATCTTCGTCCACGTCGTCCCCGACTCCGCCGGGCTGCATGCCGGCCGCAGCGGGTCGTTCACCCTGGCATGCCTGGAGGACGGCGGCAGGGTTGGCCTCCTAGAGGACTTCTACGAAGATCGGGTGGTCGCAGAGCCCACCCGCGTAACGGAGTTGGAGCGAACGTGGCAGGCTGTATCGGCAGTCGCGCTCCCGTGTGACCAGTCAAGAGATCTGATCTTGAGGTTGGTGAATGAGTATGACGACCCAGCGGCCGAGTTGGCGCACGTCCAGCCGTAGCGGCCAGAGCGGCGGAAACTGTGTGGAGGTTGCCGGCAACCTTCCCGGCCGGGTCCTGGTCCGGGACAGCAAGGACCGGCAGGGACCGACGCTGACCTTCACCCCCGAGAAGTGGCAGGCGTTCGTCAACCTGGCCAGCCAGCAGAACTGATCCCGGCCCAGCCGGCTTGGGGCAGTTCAGTACGAAGATGAAAGCCCTCGGCCGTTGAGGTCGAGGGCTTTCTGCGCTTGTGGATGTCAGCCGAGGTCGTGCTCATTCGGGCTGGTGTTGAGCACCCAGGCCAGCGGCATGCTCGCCCGTACGGCGTAGTGGTCGCCGTCCAGGCGGTGCATGGTGACGGTTTGGGCCGGGTCCTGGTCGACCACCCAGTACTGCGGGATGCCGGCGGCCGCGTATTCGCTGCGTTTGGTCACCGTGTCCACGCCCTCGGAGCCCGGCGAGACGATCTCCACCACGAGGAGTACGTCGGCGACCGGCAACCAGATGCCGTCGGCTTGGGCCTTGCTCCACACCACCAGGTCGGGGATGCGTCCGCCGACGCCGTTTCGACCCTGAATGCGTAAACCGACCGCCTGCGCGATCCGGTCGGCCGGGACACCCGCGCCGGCAAGCCACACCATCAGCCGCGTCGCGATGATCGCATGGGCATACCCGGGCGGCGGCGTGATCGAGAGAACTGTCTCAGGGCTGATCTCGTAACGATGGTGCTCGTCGGCGGCCATCATCGCCGTGAGGTCATCGAGCGTCACGACCGGGGGCATATGCCTGCCGACAGCCTCTGAGCTCATACCCGCACCCTACCGGCGCCGGCCGGGGCGGAGCCCCAGCCGGCGCCGGCACCTCGTCGTGCGCCCGTCACCCCCGCTGCCGGGGTGCCCCGGCCGGTACGCCGCCCGGCCCGGCCACCATCGCCGGCTCGACGTCGGCCACCGGCTGGGAGAACTGCGCGTGGTAGAGCCGGTGGTACGCGCCCTTCGCGGCCAGCAGTTCGGCGTGGGTGCCCTGCTCGACGATCCGGCCGCTCTCCATCACCAGGATCAGGTCGGCGTCCCGGATGGTCGAGAGCCGGTGCGCGATCACGAAACTGGTCCGGTCCGCCCGCAGTGCCGCCATGGCCCGTTGCAGCAGCACCTCGGTACGGGTGTCCACCGAACTCGTCGCCTCGTCCAGGATCAGCAGCGACGGGTTGGCCAGGAACGCCCGGGCGATGGTGATGAGCTGCTTCTCGCCCGCGCTGACGTTGTTGCCCTCCTCGTCGATGACCGTGTCGTAGCCGTCGGGCAGGCTGCGGACGAAGCGGTCGACGAAGGTGGCCCTCGCCGCCGCGAGGATCTCCTCCTCGCTCGCCTCCGGGTTGCCGTACGCGATGTTGTCCCGGATCGTCCCGCCGAAGAGCCAGGTGTCCTGGAGCACCATGCCGATCTCGCTGCGCAGGGTGTCCCGGCGCAGTTCGGTGAGGTCGACCCCGTCCAGGGTGATCCGTCCGGCGTCCAGCTCGTAGAAGCGCATCACCAGGTTGACCAGGGTGGTCTTGCCGGCTCCGGTCGGTCCGACGATCGCCACCGTGTGCCCCGGCTCGGCGACCAGCGACAGGTCGTCGATCAGCGGCTTCTCCGGCTCGTACCGGAACGAGACGTGCGCGAACTCGACCCGGCCGTGCCGCTCGGTGAGCCGGGCCGGCTCGACCGGGTCCGGGGTCTGCTCGTCGGCGTCGAGTACGTCGAAGACCCGCTCCGCCGAGGCGACCCCGGACTGGAGCAGGTTCGCCATCGCGGCGACCTGGGTCAGCGGCTGGGTGAACTGCCGGGAGTACTGGATGAACGCCTGTACGTCGCCGAGCGTCATCGCCCCGGACGCGACCCGCAGCCCGCCGATCACCGCGATCAGCACGTAACTCAGGTTTCCGATGAACATCATCGACGGCATGATGATGCCGGAGACGAACTGGGCGGCGAAGCTCGCCTTGAACAGCTCCTCGTTCTTCGCACCGAACGCCGCCTCGACCTCGCGCTGCCGGCCGAAGACCTTCACCAGCTCGTGCCCGGTGAACGCCTCCTCGATCTGGCCGTTCAGCACACCGGTGTGTGTCCACTGTGCGATGAACTGCTTCTGCGACCGCTTGGCGATCTGCTTGGTGACCAGCACCGACGCCGGGACCGCGATCAGCGCGACCACGGCCAGCAGCGGCGAGATCCAGAACATCACCCCGAGTACGCCGATCACGGTGAGCAGCGAGGTGAGCAGTTGGCTGAGGGTCTGTTGCAGGGTCTGCGAGATGTTGTCGATGTCGTTGGTGACCCGGCTGAGCAGCTCGCCCCGGGGCTGACCGTCGAAGTACGGCAGCGGCAGCCGGTTGAGCTTCGCCTCCACGTCCGAGCGCAACTGCCGGATGGTGCTCTGCACGGCGCCGTTGAGGACGTAGCCCTGAAGCCAGCCGAGCAGGCTGGCGGCGAGGAAGAGCAGCACCGCCAGCAGCAGGATCCGGGCGAGCTGCTCGAAGTCGATGCCGACGCCGGGGATGACGTCCATCTTCAGCAGCAGCTCGGCGAAGCCGTCGTTGCCGGCCGCCCGGGCACCCTCGGCGGCCTGTTCGGCGGTGGTACCGGCCGGCAACTGCTTGCCGATCAGTCCGGAGAAGATCACGTCGGTGGCGTACCCGAGGATCTTCGGTCCGGCGACCGACAACCCGACGCTGACGATCGCCAGCAGGACCACCGCGACCAGCGACAGCCGGTGCGGCCGGAGCAGACCCAGCAGCCGCCGGGCCGACGGGCCGAAGTTCATCGACTTCTCGGCCGGCATCCCGGCGGTGGCCCATCCCGGGCCGCCCCGGGCGGCACCGCCGCCCGGCAGCCGGGCGGGTGTCGCCCGGGCCGTCTTCTCGTTCATCGTCCCACCCTGGCCGTTCTCCTCCGCCGGCCGACCGTCGTCGTGCTGGCCGCCGCTTCCGTTCTGCTCGCTCTGCGTGCCGCTCATGCCGTCACCTCGACGGTGAGCTGGGACTCGACGATCTCGGCGTACGTCGGGCAGGTCTCCAGGAGTTCGCTGTGCCGGCCGGCGCCGACCACCGCCCCGTCCTCCAGCACGATGATCTGGTCGGCGTCCAGGATCGTGGAGACCCGCTGCGCCACGATCACCACCGCGGCATCGGCGGTGACCGGTTTCAGCGCGGCCCGCAGCCGGGCGTCGGTGCCGAGGTCGAGGGCGGAGAACGAGTCGTCGAAGAGATAGATCTCCGGGCGCCGGACCAGGGCCCGGGCGATCGCCAGCCGTTGCCGCTGCCCGCCGGAGAGGTTCGTCCCGCCCTGGGCCACCGGGGCGTTCAGCCCCTCCGGCAGCGCCTCGACGAAGTCACGGGCCTGGGCGATCTCCAGGCTGGTCCAGAGTTCCTCGTCGGTCGCGTCCGGCTTGCCGTAGCGCAGGTTGCTGGCGACGGTGCCGGAGAAGAGGTACGGCCGCTGCGGCACCAGGCCGATCCGGTCCCAGAGCAGGTCGGCGTCGAGTTCGCGGACGTCGACCCCGTCGACCAGTACCGCGCCGCCGGTGACGTCGAAGAGCCGGGGTACCAGCCCGAGCAGTGTCGTCTTGCCCGCACCGGTGCTACCGATGATCGCCGTCGTCTGCCCGGCCCTGGCCCGGAACGAGATGTCCCGGAGCACCGGCGCCGCCGCGCCCGGGTACTGGAACCGGACGTTGCGCAGCTCCAGCTCGGCGCGGCCGCGCACCTCGCGTACCGGCTCCTCGGGCAGTACGACCGACGATCCGGTCCGCAGCACCTCCATGATCCGCTCGGCGCAGACCGCCGCCCGGGGCACCATGATCAACATGAAGGTCGCCATCATGACGGACATCAGGATGAACATCAGGTACGTCAGGAAGGCGGTCAGCGCCCCGATCTGGATCTGCCCCGACTCGATCCGGTGCGCACCGAACCACAGCACCGCCACGCTCGACAGGTTGAGCACCAGCATCACGATCGGGAAGATCAGCGCGGTCAGCCGGCCGACCCGCAGCGCGGTGTCCGTCAGGTCCTCGTTCGCCGCCTCGAACCGCCGGGTCTCGTACGGCTCCCGGACGAACGCCCGGACCACCCGGATCCCGGTGATCTGCTCCCGGAGTACCCGGTTGACGGTGTCGATCCGGGTCTGCATCAGCCGGAACTGCGGCACCATCCGGCGGATCACCAGACCGATCGCCAGCACCAGCACCGGTACGCAGACCAGCATCAGCCAGGAGAGGCCGACGTCCTCGCGCAGCGCCATGATCACACCACCGAAGAGGGTGATCGGTGCCGCCACCAGCATCGTGCAAGTCACCACGACCAGCATCTGCACCTGCTGCACGTCGTTGGTGGTGCGGGTGATCAGCGACGGTGCCCCGAACTGGCCGACCTCCCGGGCGGAGAAGCCCATCACCCGGTGGAAGATCGCCCCGCGTACGTCCCGACCGAAGCCCATCGCCGTGCGGGCGCCGAAATAGACGGCGGCGATCGAGCAGGCGATCTGCAACAGGGTGACCAGCAGCATCCAGCCGCCGGTACTGACGATGTAGCCGGTGTCGCCCCGGGCGATGCCCTTGTCGATGATGTCGGCGTTGAGGCTGGGCAGGTAGAGCGAGGCCATGGTGCCGACGAGTTGCAGCAGCACCACGGCGGTGAGCGGTCGGCCGTACGGCCGCAGATAGGTACGTAGTAGTCGGTTCAGCATCGACGACCCCCCGAATCGAGGACGCGGTGACCGGTCATGACCGGTCCGGTCGGTTGTGGTGAGCGTGGTCTCCCGAGCCGGACCCCTCGGCCGGTCGGGCGACCTCGGTGGGCCCGGGCTTACGTACGCCGTCCAGCAGCACGGCGGCGATCATCTCGGGAGTGAGCGGTTGGTTGTCGGAGATCCGGGGATGCGAGCCGGCGAAGGTCAGCAGCCGGAGCAGCCGGGCCACCTCGGACAGCGGATAGCGGAAACGGTCGGCGTCCGGCTCCAGCACCCGGACGATGGCCTGGTAGATCTCCTCGTTCGGTGGCCGCAGCCCGCCCGTCCCGGTCGGCCGACCCGACGAGCCCTCCGGCGGCCCGTGCATGCCGACCGAGTGCAGCAGGTTGAAGATGCTGGTCAGCCGGCGCTGGAGGATCGCGGCCAGCTCGGTGAGCCGCTCCGGCAACGGGGTCTCCAGGTCGAGTGCCGCCAACTCGTCCAGCAGCGGGGCCGGGTCGAGGGCAGTCTCCACGGCCACCCGGACCAGCCCCTCCTTGTGCGGGAAGACCCGGAAGATCGTGCCCTCGGCCACCCCGGCCGCCTCGGCGATCTGCCGGGTGGTGACCTTGATCCCATGCTCGCTGATCAGGGCCAGGGTCGCCGTGATCAGCGCCGCCCGCCGCTCCTCCGGCGGCAGCGGCCGGGCCCGGCCGGACGGGGTCTGCGAGTTCACGGCGCAACAGTAGTGAGTGAGCAACTCACTCACAAGCGATTTACGCTACTCCGCCGGACCGGTGCCCGGGCTCACCCGTACCGGCGACCGCAGCGGGCCGGCCAGCGCCCCGGGGTCGACGTCCCCACCCGGCGCACCGGCGGCCGGGACTAGAGTTTGGGCGCGTACCGGAGGGAGTTGTCAGGTGCAACTGGCGGATCTGCGCGGCCGGCGGGTCGCGGTCTGGGGCACCGGCCGGGAGGGCGTCGCGGCGATCAACGCGATCGCCCCGGTCGGGCCGGCCGAACTCGTCGCGGTGATGGACCGGGAGACGTACGCCGCCAAGCCCTGGACGGGCCGGCTCGCCGAACTGGCCCCGCTGCACACCGGCCCCGCCGCGCTGGACGTGCTGCTCCGCTCGGACGTGGTCGTCCGCTCCCCGGTGATCGGCGAGACCCACCCCTGGGTGGTACGCCTGCGCGAGCGCGACATCCCGATCACCAGCGGTACGGCGCTCTGGATGGCCGAACACGCCGCCGGCACCATCGGGGTCACCGGCAGCAAGGGCAAGAGCACCACCACCAACCTGATCAGCCACCTGCTCAGCGCCGTCGACCGGCCCAACGTGATGGGCGGCAACATCGGGGTACCGGTGCTCGACCTGCCGCCCGCACCGCGCTACGTCCTGGAACTGTCGATGTACCAGTGCGCCGACCTGACCGACTCGCCCGAGGTCGCGGTACTCACCTCACTCGCCCCGGAGCACCTGGACTGGGCCGGCGGAGAGGCGGAGTACTACCGGCACAAGCTGAACCTCGTCGACCACGGACCCCGGTGGGTGGCATTCAACGCGCACGACACCCGGCTCCGGGCCGAACTCGCGGCCCGGCCCGGGCTGCCGCTGCTCCCCGCCGGCACGGCCAGCCCCGAGGTGGGTGCCGAGCCCACCTTCCACGTCGCCGACGAGCCCGACGGCACCCGCTGGGTACGCCTCGGTGACGAGCGGCTCTTCCCGCGTACCGCCCTGCCACTGGTCGGGCGGCACAACGAGGGGAACCTCTGCGTGGCGCTGACCGCGCTGCGGGCGGTCGGCGTCGACTGTGTCGCCGAACGGGACCGGCTCGCCGCCGCGCTGGCCACCCTGCCGGTCCTGGAGCACCGGCTCACCCCGATCGAGGACCCGTCCGGGATCACCTTCGTCGACGACTCGCTCTCGACGATCCCGCAGTCCGCGATCCACGCCATCGAGGCGTACGCGGGCCGTCCGTTGACCGTGATCGTCGGCGGTGAGGACCGGGGCGTCGACTACACCCCGCTGCGGGACTTCCTCGCCGAGCAGGAGATCGTGGCCACCCTGATCGGCATCCCGGACAGCGGCCCCCGGATCCTGGACGTGGTCAAGGACCTGGGCACCATCACCACGCTGGCCGCCGAGGACCTGCCCGAGGCGGTCCGGCTGGGCCGGGAGCGTACTCCGGCCGGCGGGGTGGTGCTGCTCTCCCCGGCCGCCCCCAGCTACGGCCGGTTCGACAACTACGCACACCGGTCCCGGGTCTTCCGGCAGGCGATCGAGGAGACCGCCGGATAGCCGGAACGGCGGCGGGACGGTGCAGAGCGCCGGACGCGGAAAGGGGGCCGGTCAACCGACCGGCCCCCTTTCACACATTGTCCTGCCGGACTACCGCGACTCGAGCCGCTCCTTCAGCCCGGCCACGGCCGCCTCCAGCTGCTCCGGAGTACGGACCTGGCTCGGGTCCGCCGCCGTCGCCGCCGCACGGGCGGTGCTGGAGGTGCCCCGCTCCAGGCCGACGATCCCGATGTTGGTCGGGTTCTGCACCACGGTGTAGCCACCCGGGCCGCTGATCCAGCTACCGGTCGGCGCCTGCTGCCCCGCCGAGACCACCGCGGCGGACCCGAAGATCAGCGCGGTGTCCAGCGAGCCGCTGTGCTCGTCGAGGAAGAGCTCGGGCTCGAAGGAGAGCCCGGACTCGTTGCCCCGGGTGAGCAGCAGCGGACCGTTGATCGTCGCCATCAGGGCGCCGCCGGAGAGTGCGTCCGGCCAGTTGACCCCGGTCGCCAGGCCGGCGTAGTCGGTGCCGCCGAAGAACGCCCAGGCGGTGAAGAGCGACGTCTCGTAACGGCTCGACCCGAAGATCTCGATCGGGTTGTACGGCGCGGTCGCCGTCGCACCCTGGAGACCGATACCCACGATCCGCGAGGTCGACCGGACCCGGTCCAGGTAGGTCTTGGTGCCGGGCGACAGCGTGTAGTCGGCGGTCAGCACGACCACCGCGGACTGGCCACTCCCCGGCACGTTGAACGAGCCGGCCGCCGCACCCGCCGCCAGGGCGTCCGGGAAGTTGGCCCCGGTCGCGGCGAGCACGTAGGTCGGGTTCGGGTTGATCTCGTTGGCGATCGCGATCGAGGTGCTGTACCGGTCCTGGCCGGCGAGCCGCTCGACCTGGTAGCCCAGCGCCTTGACCTGGTTCTCCACCGTCGTCGAGATCGCGCCCGGGCTGCCGAGCAGGTAGACGGTCTTGCCGACCGGCAGGATCCGCCGGATCTCGCTCTCGGTCGGTGCGTTCAGCCCGGCCGGCGGGGTCATCAGCAGCGGACCCTGCTTCGCGGCGGCCAGCGCCGCACCGCCGAGCGCGTCGGCGAACAGGTCCGACCGGGAGAGCACGACCGCGTCCGCGAACTGGCGCGGGTCGTTCTGGTCGGACGCGGTCGCCCAGTGCGCCTGGGAGACGGCGTTCGCCGTGGTGTACCGGTCCTGCCCGGCGAGCCGGGCCACCGTGTCGGTCCGACGCGGCTGGTAGGACGGGATGCCGGTCAGCCCCGCCACCACGCTCGGGTTCGCCGCCCCGCTGCCGTCGCCGGGCGCCGTCGCCACACCGGTGCCGTTGGTGAACGCGATGGTGGTGCCATCGGGCGACCAGGTCGGGTGGTCGTGCGCCGCCGCGTTCGAGGTGATCGCGACGACGTTGCTGCCGTCGATGTTGGCGGCGTAGATCTGGCCGCCACGGACGAACGCCACCCGCTTGCCGTTCGGCGCGACCGACGGGTTGCTGGCGTCGTCCAGGATCGTGTCGAAGCTGTCGCCGTCGAAGACGCCGACCTCCGACGGCCCGGACGGCGTGTCGGCGCTGCCACCCTGGACCTGGTAGACGAAGAGCGCGCCGGGCCCGGAGTCGGGGTTCAGGTAGTGCCGTCCGTCGCCCGGAGTGAGCTGGCGCGGCAGGAAACCGCCCGAGGCGACCTGCGCCTCGATCCGCCACGGCGAGCCCGACTCCTTTGCCGACCAGAGCACGCCGATGCCCTCGCTCCGGTAGACCGGGCTGCGGTACTCGACCACGGGCTCACCCTCGATGGGAGAAGGCGAGACCCACCAGTAGTTCCAGCCGTCGTTGTAGCGGATGGTCGCGATCTCACCGTTCTCGGTGGCGAAGATCGCCCGGCTGCCGTCCGGCGCCCAGGCCGCACCGTTCACGGTGGTGATGGTCGGGTCCTCGGTGGTGAGCCGGAGCGTCGACCCGTTGTTGAACCTGATCGTGTTGGTGCCGTTGCTGCTGCTCAGCAGGCTGCCGGCGGGGCCGGGGTGACTGGCCTGCGCCGCCGTGGCACCGACAACGGCGGTGGTGGCGCTGAGCGCGACGGCCGAGGCAAGCGCCATCGACCGGTAAATAGAACGTGGAGGCAAGGGGACTCCTCGCAACAGAAACGCGTCGCACTGCCCAGATAGGGAACGGTTGCCCCCCCGTGGGGCGACGCCGGAGTAACTTTAAGGGTTCCTTTATTCGGCGCGCTGCCCCGTTTCGGTCCCCCGCACCAAGTTGACCCGTTAGGCCAGTCACACCCCGACGATCCGGCGAATCGTTGCTGCGAAAACCACCATGTAGCACGGTCCGGGCGAGTAATCCGATTTGCCGTCCACAGGAGATGGTGTATTGGCGTCACCCACCGCGACCTGTTCGCACGGTGGTTATCCGAGCACGCTCAACAGATTGCCTATCGACCGGATGGCGGACCGAATCTCCTGAAGGTACCGGTCCGCGCCCAACGGCTCCGCCGGCCCGTACCCGGACAGCACCGCCGGGTCCAGCCCCACCGTGTCCACCTGGCAGCCGTAGCCGAGAGTCAGCGTACGGATCGCGTCGCAGTGCTGGAACGGCACGTAGATCTGCGAGGTCAGCACCAGTACCCGGTCCCCGGCCGACGGCCCGAGTTCCGCCGCCCAGAAGTGGTACGTGTCGGAGGTGTGCGCCCGCCGGGTCGCCGGCTCGGTCGACGGCGCGGCCAGTACCCGCACCACCGGCCGGCCCGGCGGGCGGTAGACGGCGACCGACCAGGACCGGTGGTCGATCCCGCCCGCCGAGCGCCGCTGCTCGACCGTCGTCGGGCAGCCGAACGCGGCCCGGATGCCCAGGTCCATCGCGTCCACCTCGTAGCCACCGTCGAGCCGCATCCGGTGCCGGTCGGCGGGGACGTGCAGCCGTTGCAGTTCCGCCGGGCGGAGCGGGCGGAAACTGCCCAGCGCCGCGATCTCACCGGCCTCGACGGCCCCGGTGTCGACCAGCCGGGCGGCGTAGGCGGTCCGTTGCAGGCACGACCGGGCCAGCCCGCCCAGCACCAGCAGATGGTCGTAGCGCCGGCCGGGCACGGGTCGCGGGCCGGCCAGGCCGAGCGCTCCGGCGGCCGACCGGACCAGCTCGGCGACGGCGGGGTCGAGCGCGGTCTCGACCACCTCGTCCCGCTCGACCGCACCGTTGCGACTGCGGAAGTCCCAGTGCCGGGCCGAGAAGTCGTCCAGCCAGCCGAGCAGCTCGGCCGGGGCGAGCCGGTCGGGCAGCTCGGCACCGAAGGCGGCCACCAGGTCCCGCAGCGGCCGGGACCGGGCCCAGCCGGTCAGCCCGGCCACCAAATCGTCCCGGGACGTCGCGCCGGCACCGCTCGGCAGCGGTACGGGCTGGTACCCGCTCACCCTCGTCCTCTCCCGCCCACGGAGGAACGGCGTCCTCCGGGGCACGTCACGACAGACGACCGCAGGTCCGGAACCGGTGACCGGTCCCGGACCCGCGGTCGCGATGCGTCAACCCGACTGTCGGTCCGTACTGAAACCGTCGGTCACAGCCTGGCACACTGTCCGGTCGCCGGACCCCGGACCGTGTTGGTCCGACCGTCGTCGCCCGGTGCCGGAGTGTTCGCCAGGCAGCTCAGCGGTCCGCTGATGGTGTTGCCGGCGACCAGTACCGGCTGGCTGCCGGAGTTGCCGAGCAGCGAGACCGGGCCGGCGACGGTGACGGTGTCGACCCGTACCCCGCCACGGCCCAGCGCGACCGAGACCGGGCCGCTCACCCTGCCCTGCTCCACCAGTACCGCGCCGGTCGCGGCGACCACCGTGACCGGGCCGGAGACCCTGGTACCGCTCAGGGTCAGCGTCTTCGACCCGGTGGCGGTGACCGGTCCGGTGATGCTGCCGCCGGTCGCCAGCAGCGACGCGCCGGGCAGCACGGTCACCGGACCGGTGACGGTGGCGTTCTCCAGGCAGGTGAGCCCGGAGAAGACGGTCAACGCCCGGTTGTGCCGGCCGGTGATCGTCGTGGTGCACTCGGGGCCGGGCCGGCCGACCGCCGAGCGCGGCGCGGGGTCGGCGGTGATCGGCGAGTTCTCCGCGAGGTAGTCGGTCAGCATGGTCAGGTCGTTGTCGCCGGTGGTGACCCGGTCGACGTTGCTGGCCAGGGTGGCGAAGTTGTCCCCGCCGGCCGCGAGGAACGAGTTCACCGTCACCCGGTAGCTGCCGTTCGGGTCGATCGGCGCGCCGTTCAGGGAGATCGACGTGATCCGGGAGCCCTGCGCGGCCTCCGGGTCGTAGGTGTAGGAGAAGCCCTTGGAGACGCCGAGCCAGAGCACCGGCCGGGAGGCACCGGCCGGCTGCCACTGCTCCTCCAGCACCTGCTTGATCTGGGCCCCGGTGTACGTCTTCGTCACCACGTCGTTGGCGAACGGCTGCACCGAGAACGCCTCCGCGTACGTGACCACCCCGTCCGGGGCGTACAGCAGGTCGGCCCGGAGACCGCCCGGGTTCATGAACGCGATCTGCGCCCCGCCCCGGCCGGGCGCGCTGGTCCCGGCGAGCTGCACGTCGGCGATGAAGTTGCCGAGTACCGACTCCTTGCCCCGGTCCTCGTTCCCGGCCTCGTTGTACGCCCGCCTGATGTCCGCGGTGATCGACCCGAGCGGCCGCTGACCCAGCTCCTGGGCCCGCTCCTTGGCCGCCGCCACGATCTCGGCGACCCCCGGGTGCTGCGGCGCGCCGACCACGTCGACGAGCGCGGCGTCGGCAGCGGTGACCGTACCGGTGGCCGGGTCGAAGGTCAGGTCGACCTTGCCCAGCCGCTTGCCGTAGTCCTCGGCCTGCACCACCGGCCGCAGCCGGTCGGTGCCGGGAATCGGCACCTCGAAGGCGTACGGCTGGTGGGTGTGGCCGCTGAAGATGACGTCGATGGTGGCGTCGGCCCGGGTGAACTTCCCGAAGACCGGGTCGTTCGCCAGCGCCTCGGCCGAGCCGATGTTCTCGGTCGCCGCGCCCTCGTGGGCGAGCAGCACCACCACGTCGGCCTCACCGTTGGCCGGGTTGCCGTCCTTGAGCTGCGCGGCCACCGCGTTCGCCTCGGCCACCGGCTCCCGGAAGGTGATCCCGGCGATCCCGTCCGGGCTGACCAGCGAGGCGGTCTGCTCGGTCACCACGCCGACGAAGCCGACCTGGATCCCGCCGACGCTGCTGACCGAGTACGCCGGCAGCACCCGCTCGTTGCCCCGGTAGACGTTCGCACCGAGCAGCGGGAAGTCGGCCCGGTCGGTCACCCGGCCGGTCAGGTCGGCGATGCCCTTGTCGAACTCGTGGTTGCCGACCGCCGAGGCGGCCAGCCCCATCGCGTTCAGCGCGTCGATCGTCGGGTTGTCGTCGTCGATCGCCGAGACGAACGTGGAGGCGCCGATGTTGTCGCCCCCGGAGACGAAGGCGGTGTTCGGGTTCTCTGCGCGGAGCTGGTCGACCAGGCCGGCGACCTGGGCGGCACCGCCGACCGGGCGGCCGTCCGGGGCGTTGCCCGGCGACTCCAGCCGGCCGTGGAAGTCGTTGACGCTGAGCAGTCGCAGGTCGACCGGTCCGGTCGCCCCGGTCTCCAGCCCGACGACGATCGGGTTGTGGTCGCTGGCCCGGTACGGGTCCTCGGCGAAGAACGCCGGGTGCCCGTCGTACTGGAAGGCGTACGACTCGTGCGAGTTGATCTGCCAGACGTCGACCCCGGTGACCCGCTCCGCCAGCGACGCCGAGGCGACCGCGTGGTCGAGTGAGCCGGACTCGCCGCCGAAGACGTAACTGGCCTTGCCGCCCTCGTTCAGGTCGACGTACCCGGCGTCGTGGAGGACCTTCATCGGGTCCTCCTGGGTGTACGCGTTGAAGTCGCCGAGCAGCAGCACCTGGTCGCTGCCGCTGTCGGCCTTGAGCCGGTCGACGAAGGCGGCCAGCGCACGGGCCTGCCGGACCCGGTCGCCGTTGAACGCGCCCTGCCCGTCCCCGGTGTCGGCGTTGTCGCCGGTCGCCGAGTCGGAGCTGCTCTTCGACTTGAGGTGGTTGGCCACCACGGTGAAGGTGGTCGCGCCGGCCGTGAAGGTCTGCGCGATCGGCTCCCGGGCGTTGAACCAGACGGTCTCGTCGTTCACCGACCGGGAGGCGCCCTTCGGCTGTGCCTTGGCCGGCTTGAAGATGATCGCGGTGGTGATGAAGTCCTGCTGGGCCGCTGGCGGCAGCTCCGCCGGGGTACGCACGTAGTCCCAGGTGCCCGCCCCGGCCGCCGTGTTCAGCGCGGCGACGAGCCGCTTGAGCGCCTGCTGCGGGTCGGCGGTGTTGAACCGGACCGAGTTCTCGATCTCCTGGAGCGCGACCACGTCGGCGCCGAGCGCGTTGATCGCCGAGACGATCTTCGACTCCTGCCTGGCCAGCGCCGCCTCGTCCTCGGCACCCCGGGCGTCGCCGCCGAAGTGCACGAAGTAGTTCAGCACGTTGAACGCGCCGACCCTGAGGTCGCCGCCGACGTTCGCCGGTGCCGGGGTACGCGGGTTGGTCACCTTGAAGGTGGTCCGGGCGGCCGGCGGGGTCTCCGCGTCGACCGGGGTGGTCGGCTGGAGCCGCCACTCGTTGAACCCGTACGACAGCACGGTCGGGCCGAACGCCTCCACGCTGTCCCCGACCCGCAGCGGGCTGCCCGGCGCCAGGTACGGCGGCAGCAGGCCCGCGTCGGCCAGGTTGGTGGTACGGCCGTCGTCGACCAGCAGCCGGGCCAGCCTGTTCGCCGCCGCCGCCGCGCGGGCGGCGTCGCTGCCGGGCCGGGCGACGTCGGTGGGGATCACCGCGGCCCGGTCGCCGGCGGCGAGCACGACCTCGCCGTACCGGTTGGTGTTGTAGACCTCGGAGACGGTGAACTGGCCGACCGGGGCGACCAGCATGGACTCGGCCGACTCCCGGGCCGGGGCGTCCAGCGGCAGCGAGAGCGCGACCGGCGACGGCAGCGCGACGCCCTGCTCGCAGACCTGCACGTCCGCCCTCGCGCCGATGCTGACCTGGGTGAGCCCGTTGAACTCGCTCGCGGTGCCGCTGACCCGGACCCGGTCGCCGAGCGCGACGCTCGGGTGGTTGGCGGCGTTGCTGGTCAGGTAGACGAAAATGCCGTCCGAGGCGGTCCCGGCGGCCGGCGCCCGCCCGCCGCTGCCGGCGGTCTGCAGGTAGATGCCGTTGTAGCCGCCGGTGCGGTGGTCGCCGGTGACGACACCCTCCACGGTGACCCGGGTGCCGGCCAGCGGCGTCGCGTCGCCGGTGCCCTGGACCTGGGCGATGGTGTGGCTGACCGGGGTGTCGCAGCCGACCGGGTCCGGATCCGGGTCCGGGTCCGGGTCGCCGCCGCTGTTGCGGGTGCCGAAGCTGTTCAGCGCCGGGGCCCGCCACGTCCCGTCGACCCGCTGGAGGGACTCGCCGATCGGGGTGGTGCTGCCCTCGGCGACGCCGATGTCGGTGGCGGCCCGCCCGTCGGCCGGGCCGCCGACCGCGGTCATCCCGCCCTCGTAGCTGAGGAACTCGGCGACGGCGCCGTCGGGGGCGACCAGCGCGATCCCGTCCGGCGCGCCGTTCTGGATGCCGTCCGTCGGGTACGTCGCGACGACCACCCCGGCCGCCGGCACCGTCCCGCTCAGCGTGCGGGTGTGGTACGCGGCACCGTTGTTGCCGTTGTAGAGGACGAGCTGCCAGCCGGTCAGGTCGGTACCGGCCGGGGCCTCGACCTCGATCGCCTCACCGGTGTCCGTGCCGACGTTGTCGTAGTGGATCTCAGTGAGGAAGGGCGTCGCCACGGGTTCGGCGGCGAGGGCCGCCACTCCGCTGGTCACACCGAGCGCACCACTGGTGAGCAGTACGCCCAGCGCCTTGAGCGAGCGTCCGCGTCTGTTCCGGCGCATCAAGTTGCCTCCGATAGGGGGTAGACGGTCGGAGCATATGCGGGCTCGGTGGCGTACCGAGAGCTGCCAGGTGTACGGAACACCATGGATGTTCGGTCGTACCCCGCCGAAGATCGGACTATTCACAGTTTTCGCCCGTACGCCGAAACCGCTTTCCCGGGCACCGTCCACTCGGGTCCGATCAATCCCGAGGTCCCGGCGCCGCGCCGGTAGACCGAGGTCACGCCGCCTCAGGCCGGACCCGTCGCCCGTCGGAGTCGAGTTTTGGCTACCGTAGTCGGTCAAGGTCCTGCCGGGCGGCTGTCGTGCCCGCCCGCCGCATCCGCTGAGGTGTCCGTGAGGCTGAGGTGTCCGTGAGTCAGTACGGCGACAACAGAATGCCCGCCGACGAGCGGCCGACGGTGCAGATGGCCGCCGTCGAGGGGGCCGCCGGGGAGCGCCCCACCATCCAGATCACCGCGGTCACCCTGCCGGTGGACCAGCGCAACGGCGGCGGTCCGGCCGGCGGCGTCGGGAGTACCCCGGAGAGCGTCACCGCGACGTCGGCCGGCTGGGAGACGCCGGTCTCAGGCTCCGGCCCGGCCGATCCGGCGGGTCCCCCCGACCAGCCGGCGGGCCGGCGGCGCCTGCGTCGGCTGCTGCTCGCCGGTGGCGCGGCCGTCGCCGTGCTCCTGGCCAGCGGTGGCGCCACGGCCGGCTACGCCTACGCCGGTGAGGTGCCCCGGGGCACCACCGTGCTCGGCGTCGAGCTGGGCGGCAAGAGCCGGGCCGAGGCGGCGGCGACGCTCCGCGCCGACCTCGACTCCCGGGCCAGCACCTTCACCACCCCGGTCCAGGTCCGCATCGGCGACCAGACCGGTGAGGTCTCGCCGGCCGCCGTCGGACTGGCGGTGGACGTCGAGGCGACCGTGACGGCGGCCGCCGAGCACCGTCCCGGGCCGTTGAGCCTGCTCTTCGGCTCCCGCAGCACCGAGCCGGTGGTCACCGTCGACGCCGAGAAGCTCGACGTCGAGCTACGGAAGATCGTCGGTCGGGCCGGGCCGCAGATGACGCTGCCGGCGATCACGTTCAAAGGTACGACGCCCCGGCCGGTCTATCCGAAGCCGAGCAAGGGCTTGCGGCCCGAGGAGTCGGCGAAGGCGCTGCGGGAGGGCTGGCTGCGCGGGCAGCCGATCCAGGTGCCGCTGGTCGAGACCCACCCGGCGACCAGCACCGAGGAGGTCGACAGGCTGGTCACCGAGCTGGCCAGGCCGGCGGTCGCCGGCCCGGTGACGGTGACCACCGAGCGCGGGAACTTCACCATCGCCCCGGCCGCCATCGCGAAGAGCCTGGTGCTGACCTCCGACAAGACCGGCAGGATCTCCCCCCGGGTCGACGAGAAGAAGCTGCGCGCCGCGCTGCCCGGCCAGCTCGACAGGGTGGAGGTGAAGCCGAAGGACGCCACCATGTCGATCCAGGGCAACAAGCCGAAGATCGTCGCCGGTTCGGGTGGCTCACAGGTCGACACCGCCGCGCTGGCCCGCGACCTGCTGGCGGTGCTGCCCAAGACCGACGGCCGTACCCTGCGGGCACAGCTCAAGCCGGTCGAGCCGAAGGTCAGCACCGAAGACCTGGGCAAGATGGGGATCAAGGAGAAGGTCTCCAGCTTCACCACCAACTTCACCGGCGGTCTCGGCTCGCCGCGCAGCCAGAACATCGTCACCATCGCCCGGGACGTGGACGGCACCGTGGTCAAGCCCGGCGAGACCTTCTCGCTCAACGGGCACACCGGGGAGCGCGGCTACGCGCAGGGCTACCGCGACGCGCCGGTCATCCTGGACGGCAAGCTCGTACCCGGGGTCGGCGGCGGCACGTCGCAGTTCACCACCACGCTGTTCAACGCGACGTACTACGCCGGCCTGGAGGACGTGGAGCACAAGCCGCACTCCTACTGGTTCAGCCGCTATCCACCGGTCATCGAGTCGACCATCTTCTGGCCGGACCTCGACTTCAAGTTCAAGAACGACAGCCCGTACGGCGTACTGATCGACACCTCGCACACCTCCAGCTCGATCACGGTGTCGATCTGGGGCACCAAGGTCTACGACAGGGTGACGACGGAGTGGAGCCCGCGCCGGAACATCACCAAGCCAAAGGTGATCAAGCTCCAGCCAGGCCCGTCCTGCATCCCCACCAACGGGATCGACGGCTTCACCCAGGACGCGTTCCGGCTCTTCCACAAGGGTGGAAAGGTCGTCAAGCGGGAGAAGTTCACCTGGAAGTACCTCGCCGAGCCCCGCTACAGCTGCGGCTGACGCCTGCCGTCGCCCGGTGATATGACACAACCGGGATGACATCGGCGCATTGCGATATAGCGATGGGGGTCCATACGCTGCCGGCATCGTGATCTCAGGCGCGCCCACAAGGCGCGTCGTCGATGCTCGGAGAGGACCCCCATGGCTCGTTGGCGCTCCCTCACCCGCCTGGCCGCCGCCGCATTCGTCGCGGCGGCCGTCGGCGGCGTCACCCTGGCCGCCCCGGTCAGCGCCGCACCGGAGAACACCGACGTCACACCCTTCGTCGTCGGCGGCACCCGCGCCGCGCAGGGCGAGTTCCCGTTCATGGTACGACTCTCGATGGGCTGCGGCGGTTCCCTCTACAGCCCCCGGCTGGTGCTCACCGCCGCACACTGCGTCGGGCGTACGGGAAGCAACTCCAGCATCACCGCCACGCTGGGGGTGGTGGACCTCCAGTCGTCGAGCCGGATCCAGGTCCGCTCCAACTACGTCTACCGGGCACCGGGCTACAACGGCAACGGAGACGACTGGGCGCTGATCCGGCTGGCCAGCCCGGTCACCGGGCTCAGCACCCTGCCGATCGCGACCTCCACCGCGTACGACACCGGCACCTTCACCGTCGCCGGCTGGGGCGCCACCCGGGAGGGCGGGGGCCAGCAGCGGTACCTGATGAAGGCCAGCGTCCCGTTCGTCAGCGACTCGGTCTGCAACGGCCCCTCGGCGTACGACGGCGACGTCATCGCGGCCGAGGAGATCTGCGCGGGTCCGCTCTCCGGCGGTACCGACACCTGCCAGGGTGACTCCGGCGGCCCGATGTTCCGGCAGGGTGGCAGCGGCCTGGTCCAGGTCGGGATCGTGAGCTGGGGCAACGGATGTGCACGGGCCAACTACCCTGGCGTCTACACCCAGGTCAGCTACTTCTCCTCGGCGATCGCCTCGGCGGCGGCGAGCCTGGGCGGCTGACCGGTAGGGGTGTGGTCGGGGCCGTGGGAACCGACCCACCCGGGCCGACACAGGTCAGGTAAAACACGAGTGGCGCCACCCATGCGGGTGGCGCCACTTCGTAGAAGATGTCCGGCGGCGTCTTACTCTCCCACACCCTCCCGAGTGCAGTACCATCAGCGCTGGAAGGCTTAGCTTCCGGGTTCGGAATGTAACCGGGCGTTTCCCCTCCGCCATAACCGCCGTAACCCTCCAAACAAGGACTCAGCAAGAAAGAGATCATGCGCTGCCTCAAGCGCTACATCGTCCGCGAGGTCCACACCGCCCTCCTCGCCGACTTCACCGCCCTCAACACCCCTTGACTTCCATAGGAGCATCCCGACGGTGCTGCCCCGGCGTGCCGCAGCACGCCGGGGCAGCACCACGTGCACACCCGCTCTCCGCGGAAGATCGCGCTAATTCCCGCCGGTGCTGGCCTCGCCCGCTGGTCGAGGCCCTCCTGCCGGGACGTGGCGCGAGCTGCCCACCGGTCAGGCGGCGGTGGACCAGATGGCGGTGAAACCGGCCGCCTCACCGGCCAGCCAGCGTTCGACCTGGTCGGGACGGACGGCGGGGTCGCGGTGGTGCACGACGCCCCGGCGTACGTCGACCAGCACCGGCTCGGCACCGGGCAGCACCTGCTCCATCTGCCGACCCATCAGGTGCAGGGTGGCCAGCAGTGCCTCCTGGCTCGGCGGCTGCTCGTCGAAGTGCAGCCGGACGGCCTCCCGCCGGCCGTCGTCGTAACGCAGCCCGAGGTGCGGGTTGACCTTCACCGGCAGGTCGCCGACCATCCCGAGGGCGTCGTGGGTCTGGGCGAGGTTGACGGTCGACAGGTCGCCGAGCGAGTGCAGGTAGCTGATCGCGCCCGGGACCAGCGCCTCGTAGAGCGGACGCCAGCGCGGCTTGACCACTCCGGCGATCTCGGTCAGGTGGCGGCCACCGGTCCGGAAGGCGATGTCGGTCTTGAGCGCCTTGACGAGCTGCCCGTGCGGGTTGAAGCCGGAGCGGCTCGCGCGCTGCTTGCGCAGGCCGCCGACGAACGTCGCCTTGGCCGGCCCGGTGCGGTCGACGTAGCGGGTGAAGGCGAGCAGGGTGGCGTAGGGGAGGGGGGCGGCAGTGGGCGCGGTGGCGACGGACTCTGGCACGGCTGTCCTCCCAGTTCAGAAGCCGTTTTAGTACACACATTCTAATTGATTCTTGCCGCTCCGCCCAGCCCAAAAGGGTCGTACCGGACGTCGCGTTCGCGCGAATCCTGCGAGTGTCCGGGAAAGTCTGCGAGTAATCTTGCGAGCCGCCGGAACGGCTTGCTGTTGTCGCGTCCACGCGAAGCCTGCGGAGTCCGGACCTACTTTGGCTGACCGACGACCCGATCCTCGACATCTCCGGTGGACGCCGCGCCGGGTTGCGCGCCATCGCGACTGTCGCGGACGCTGTCGAAATCCTCCTCCAGGCGTCGGGATGACACGATGTCCGCCATGATTCTCTGGATCAACGGCGCCTTCGGCGCAGGCAAGACGACGACCGCCAGCCTCGTGACGAAACGGCTGGACGGCGCCAAGGTCTTCGACCCCGAGTACGTCGGCTACATGCTGATGCCATTCGTCGAGTCCCCGACCGGCGACTTCCAGGACCTTCCGCTCTGGCGTCACCTCGTCATACAGACGATGACGGGCCTTGCCCAGCAGCATCCGCACACCTGGGTCGTCCCGATGAGCCTGATCAACGTGGCCTACCGCACCGAGATCTTCGACGGCATCCGGGCTGCCGGCGCCGACCTCCGCGAGGTCATCCTCCGCGTTCCGGAGCAGCAGCTACGCAACCGCATTGACGATGACCACGTGGAAGCGAAGGCCCGCCAGTGGCGACAAGACCACGTCATCCAAGCGTTGACGACCTTCGCCTCGCTGGCCGACGCCCACTTCGTCGACGCCTCCCAACCGCCAGAACAGGTCGCCGAGGCCGTGCTAGCACACTGTCAACGACAACCCTGAACCAAAACCACGACGTAGCCCGGACAATCGCATTTCGCACCGTCCGGAACTACCTTGTGAGTCACTGGTCAGCGCCTGAGGGCCGTCCATAGCGAAGGTGAAACGCGCAATCGCCTGACCCTCGCTCTCACCTGACGCGGCGGCGCGCACGAGGCTGCCGGGACGGCTCAACCTTCGGCGCCGGCCCGGAACTGCTGCTCGACCAGGGCCACCAGGGCGGCGTGGGTCTGTTCGTCCGCCGCCACGACGAGGCCGCCCGGACCGGTGTGCAGCGGCTGGCCGCGCAGGCCGGTGATCACACAACCGGCGGCCCGGCACAGCGCGATCCCGCTGGTGAAGTGCACGCTGTCCCGCAGGTCGCCGTCGGTCACGTACCCGGCCCGCCGACCGGCCGCGACCCAGGCCACCGCGAGGGTACTGGAGATCACCCTAGGGCGGAACCGCTCGGCGAACCCCCGGTCGGCGAGCAGCCGTACGGCCCGGAAGGCGGGATCGTTCGGGAACGGCGGATCCAGGTTGACGTCCACCAGCCAGGAGTCGGCCGACGGCCGGAGGTCGGCGTCGACGCCGTCGTGGCGTACCCGGGCTTGGACACCGTCGGTCCAGAAGACCTCCCCGCTGAACGGGTCCGCCGAGGCCGCCACGGTGGTCTCCGGGCCGGAGCGCAGCGCGACGTTGACCGCGACCAGCATGCTGCGGGCGGCGTAGTTCAGCGTGCCGCAGAGCGGGTCGACCAGCCATTCCCGGCCGTTGCCGCCGGATCCCGTCCGGCCGCTCTCCTCACCGACCACGGTGTCGTCGGGACGGGCGGCGCGCAGCACCCGCAGGATCGCCCGCTCCGCCTCGATGTCGGCGGCGGTGGCGAAGTCGCCCGGCGCCTTGTCGAACCGGGCCAGCGCGGTGCCGTAGCGGGAACGCACCACCTCGGCGCCAGCCTCCGCCGCCGCGACGGCCAGTTCAAGATCCGTGATCGTCATGCGGGCAAGGATAGGGACCGTCGGCCGGCGGGGCGGGCCCGCGATGGCCGGGCGGCTGCTGGCCGGCGGCCCTCAGAGCTGCCCGACCTCGGTCACCCGGAGCACGGCCGTGCCGGCCGCGTCGGAGGCGGCGAGGTCGACCTCGGCGCTGATCCCCCAGTCGTGGTCGCCGTCCGGGTCGTCGAGAATCTGCCGTACCGTCCAGCGGTCCCGGCCCTGCTCGATCATCAGCAGCGCCGGCCCGCGCGCCGCCGGGCCGGTGCCGATCTCGTCGTACGTCTCGAAGTACGGCTCCAGCGCGTCGGCCCAGGCGTCGGCGTCCCAGCCGTCCTCGGCATCGAGCGCACCCAGCTCGTCGAAGCGGCGCAGGGCGGCCAGCTCCACCCGGCGGAACAGCGCGTTGCGGACCAGTACCCGGAACGCCCGCACGTTGCCGGTGACCGCCGGCGGCTTGTCGTCCACCACCACGGCGGTCGGGTCGGCGGGGTTGCGCAGCCGCTCCCACTCGTCGATCAGGCTGGAGTCGACCTGCCGGACCAGCTCGCCCAGCCACTCGATCAGGTCGATCAGTTCCTCGGTCTTGGCGTCCTCGGGCACGCTCTGCCGCAGCGCCTTGTACGCGTCCGCCAGGTAGCGCAGCACCAGCCCCTCGGAGCGGGAGAGGCCGTAGAAGTTGACGTACTCGACGAAGGTCATCGCCCGCTCGTACATGTCCCGGACCACCGACTTCGGCCGCAGCTCGTAGTCGGCCACCCAGGGGTGCCCGCGCCGGTACATCTCGTAGGCGGCGTCCAGCAGTTCGGCGAGCGGCTTCGGGTGGGTCACCTCGTCGAGCAGTTCGAGTCGGGCCTCGTATTCGATGCCGTCGGCCTTCATCGCCGCGACCGCCTCGCCCCGGGCCTTGAACTGCTGGGCCGAGAGCACCTGCCGTGGGTTGTCCAGTGTGGACTCGACCACCGAGAGTACGTCCAGGGCGTAGGTGGGGGACGCCGTGTCCAGCAGCTCGATCGCGGCCAGCGCGAACGGCGAGAGCGGCTGGTTGAGCGCGAAGTCGAGCTGGAGGTCGACGGTGAGGCGTACCCGCCGGCCGGTCTCGTCCGGTTCGGCGAGCCGCTCGACCACGCCGCCGGCCAGCAGCGCCCGGTAGATGGCGATGGCCCGGCGGATGTGCCTGCGCTGCGCGGCCGGTTCCTCGTGGTTGTCGGTCAGCAGGTGCCGCATCGCGGCGAAGGCGTCGCCGGGCCGGCTGATCACGTTGAGCAGCATCGCGTGGCTGACCTGGAAGCTGGAGGTCAGCGGCTCCGGCTCCGCCTCGACCAGCCGTTCGAAGGTGGGCCGGCCCCAGCCGATCGAACCCTCCGGCGGCTTCTTCCGGACCACCTTGCGGCGCTTCTTCGGGTCGTCGCCGGCCTTGGCGAGCGCCTTCTCGTTCTCGATCACGTGCTCCGGCGCCTGCACCACCACCGTGCCCAGGGTGTCGAAGCCGGCCCGGCCGGCCCGACCGGCGATCTGGTGGAACTCGCGCGCCTTGAGCAGCCGGGTCTTGACCCCGTCGTACTTCGACAGGCCGGTGAAGAGGACGGTGCGGATCGGCACGTTGATCCCGACCCCGAGGGTGTCGGTACCGCAGATGACCTTGAGTAGCCCGGCCTGTGCGAGGGTCTCCACCAGCCGCCGGTACTTCGGCAGCATCCCCGCGTGGTGCACCCCGATGCCGTGCCGGACCAGCCGGGAGAGCGTACGCCCGAAGCCGGCGGTGAACCGGAAGTTGCCGATCGCCTCGGCGATCATGTCCTTCTCGGCCCGGGTGGCGACGTTGACGCTCATCAGCGCCTGGGCGCGTTCGAGCGCGGCGGCCTGGGTGAAGTGCACGACGTAGATCGGCGCCTGCCGGGTGGAGAGCAGCTCCTCCAGGGTCTCGTGCAGCGGCGTCATCGCGTAGGTGAACATCAGCGGCACCGGCCGCTCGGCGTTGCGGACCAGCGCGGTCGGTCGCCCGGTACGCCGGGTCAGGTCCTCGACGAACCGGGTGACGTCGCCCAGCGTGGCGGACATCAGCACGAACTGGGCCTGTGGCAGCTCGATCAGCGGCACCTGCCAGGCCCAGCCCCGGTCCGGTTCGGCGTAGAAGTGGAACTCGTCCATGATCACCATGCCGACGTCGGCCCGTTCGCCGTCCCGCAGGGCGATGTTGGCGAGGATCTCCGCCGTACAGCAGATGATCGGCGCGTCCTCGTTGACGCTGGCGTCACCGGTCAGCATCCCGACGTTCTCGGCGCCGAAGATCTCGCAGAGCGCGAAGAACTTCTCCGAGACCAGCGCCTTGATCGGCGCGGTGTAGAAGCTGACCCGGTCGTCGGCCAGGGCCGCGAAGTGGGCACCCGTGGCGACCAGGCTCTTGCCGGAACCCGTCGGGGTGCTCAGGATCAGGTTGGCCCCGGAGACGATCTCGATCAGCGCCTCCTCCTGGTGCGGATAGAGGCTGAGGCCACGCTCCTGCGCCCAACCGGCGAACGCGTCGAAGAGGGTATCGGGGTCGGCGCTGCCCGGCAGCTGGTCGGTGAGCGTCATAGCCGGTCCATCGTGCCTGCCCCGGCTCGGCAACGCCAATCCTCCGGCCCGGCCAGGATGATCTCGCCGGGGCCGGGGCCGGGGCCGGGGCCGGGGCCGGGGCCGGGCGGGATCTCAGCGACGCCGGAAGATCAGGTCGAGGATGGGACGGCCGGCGGCCGTCCCGCGCCGCTCGAACTTCGTCACCGGCCGGTGCGCCGGGCGGGGGGCGAAACCGGGGTACAGGTTCACCAGCTCCGGGTCGGCGGTGAGGGTCTGGAGCATGCTCTCGGCGTACTCGGGCCAGTCCGTGGCGCAGTGCAGGGTTCCGCCGGGGACGAGCCGGGAGCGGAGCAGCGCGACGTGCGCCGGCTGGATCAGCCGGCGCTTGTGGTGCCGGGGCTTCGGCCAGGGGTCGGGAAAGAAGACGTGTACGGCGTCGAGGCGGTCCGGTGGCAGCAGGTACCGGACGAGGTCGAGCGCGTCGCCCCGGGCGATCCGGACATTCGTCAACCCGTGCCGCTCGATGAGCGCGAGCAGGTTGGCGATGCCCGGCGTGTGCACCTCGACAGCGAGATAGTCCCGTCCCGGGTCGGCGGCGGCCATCGCCACGGTGGCGTCACCCATCCCGGAACCGATCTCCAGCACCACCGGTGCCGCCCGGCCGAACAACTCGACCAGGTCCAGCCGGCTGCCGGCGGGGCGGTTGCCGTCGCCGTCGCGGTCGCCGTCACTGTCGCCGGAGTGCCCGGGAATCGGGACGGTCAGGCCGTACCGGGGCCAGAGCCGGTCCAGCGCGTCCAGGTGCCGTCCGCTGAGCCGCCCCCGGCGCGGGTGGAAGGTGCGGATCTGGGCCAGCCGCTCCGACGGCACCCGGCTCGACGCCCCTGCGGTCGCGGGCTGCGGGGCCGGTGCGGGGGCGGCGCTCTGGTCCTGGCTGGTGAGGGTCACGGGAACGTCAGCCTACGCGATCGGTGCGGCCGACCCCGGATCCAGCAGGTGGGCCGACCGCGATCCCGAGGTGGGCCGACCGCGATCCCGAGGTGGGCCGACGGCGATCCCCGAGGTGGGCCGACGGCGATCCCCGAGGTGGGCCGACGGCGATCCCCGAGGTCGGCCGACCGAGATCCCCGAGGTGGGCCGACCGCGATTCGCCAGGTCGGACGACCACCGATCTGGTCCGAGAACGCCTGACCGGGTGTGCGCGGCGGCGACAGGTGAGAGGATTTCCCCATACGGCAGGCCACGGGCCGCGCGGCACCCGGCCTGCCCGAGGCGCCGGGAGGGGGACCAGTGGCAACGCGTCGACGCATCGCGATCCTCGGCGGTGTTCCGCTCGCCCTGCTGCTGGCCGTGCCCGCTCCGGCCCGCGCCGCCGACGTCTTCGTCCAGGTCAACCCGAGCACCGTCGAGGCCGGCTTCATGGTCGGCCTCAAGGCGAGCTGCCGGACCAACACCCAGCCCGCCACGGTCGAGTCGCCGGCCTTCGGCACGGTGACGGTGCAGCCGCAGGCCGGGTTCCTCACCGCGGTCGCCAGCGTGCCGGAGACGACCCGGGCGGACACCTACCGGGTCCGGCTGAGCTGCCCGGACGGCGGAACCGGCAGTACCCGGTTGATGGTGGTGGGCGCGACCCGGCCGCAACGGGGGCCGGCGACCGGCTTCGGCGGCAGCGCCGGGGACGACCCGGGCGGACTGCTGGTGGCCGGCGGGCTGGCCAGCACCGTACTCGGTGCCGTGCTCGGCTTGGTCGCCATCCGCCGCCGGGTCCGGTCGACCACCCCCCGCCGGACCTGACCGGAGGAGTCCCGCCCGATGGCCCGTACCCCCACCGGCCGTACCCCCACCGGCCGGCGTCGCTGGATCGGCGGCCGGCAGCCGGCGGTGCACCTGCGGCACCCGGCGGCCCGGCCCGGCGGCAGCCGCCCCCGCCGGAGCATGATCGGGCCGCTGGCGATCGTCCTGGTGCTCGTCGGGGTCTTCGCCACCGGGGCCGGGCTGGGCCAGTCGGCGGGCGGGCCGTGGCGCTGGCTCAACGGTGGCACCAAGGAGCCGCCCCGGGACTTCCCGGTGCTCGCGCCGAGCCGGCCGGTGAAGCTCGCCGTCCCGTCGATCGGGGTACGGGCGCCGGTGCACCGGGTGGGACTGGCCGACGACGGTTCGATCGCCGTACCCGCGCTGGAGAAGCACAACGAGGCCGGCTGGTACGACCGGGGCCCGACCCCGGGTCAGTTCGGGCCGGCGATCATCGTCGGGCACGCGGACACCCGTACCGGACCGTCGGTCTTCCACGACCTGGCCAAGCTCCGGCCGGGCGCCCGGATCGAGGTGACCCGGCAGGACCGGTCGGTGGCGATCTTCGAGGTCAACTCGGTCGAGCACTTCGACAAGGACAGGCTGCCCACCGAGCGGGTCTACGGCGACTTCCGCCGCCCCTGGCTCCGCCTGATCACCTGCGGCGGACGCTGGGTCGGCGGTGGCACGGGGTACTCCGACAACATCATCGCCTTCGCCGCGCTGGTCGACTCCCGGAAGCCCTGACCGGCCGGCACTCCGGCGATGGACGTACCTGCCGAGCGGTGCCACCGTGGGACGCATGACCGACAGCGACGACCTCATCCGTACGGTGGGAGAGCTTCTGGCGAGAGGGGAACGCCCCGTCGAACTGCGCTGGCCCGGCGTCATGTACGACGACGGCCGCCTGGTCTACCGGGTCACCGTCGTGGACTGGCCGCGCGGTCGCGACGGCGGGACCGTCAAGGTGGTCGTCCAGTGCGCGAACCAGTACGCGACCTTCGGGGTGAGCCACCATCCGCTGCCCGAGGTGGCCCGGTACCTGGATCTGAGCCCGAAGCAGCGTTCGCGCGGCTGGTCGAGGTATGACGGCGACCCGACGCAGGACCGGGGGATCTGGATCCACCTCGCCTGGACGGTCCGTCGGCTACGGGAGGCGTTCGACGTACTCGAACTGCACCGCGAGTACGACGGCAGCTTCGGCCTCCTGATCGGGCCAGGACCGGCCGCCACGACCTGACGGCCGGCCGGGGGCGGGGTTACCGGGCGGTCGGGTCGGCCTGCTGGACCACCTCGAACTCCAGCAGCGTGGCGCCACTGGCGACCGGCCGGGGCTGCTCGCCGCCGGATCCGTCGGCGGGTCCGCGCGCGTGCGCCTGCCGGGCCGGCCCGCTCGCCCACGCCTGGTAGGCCTCCTCGCTCTCCCACTTGGTGTAGACGAAGTAGCGGCTCTCGCCGGCCACCGGACGGAGCAGTTCGAAGCCGAGGAATCCGGGGGAGTTCTCGACCGCGCCCTGCCGGGCGGCGAACCGGCGCTCCAGTTCCGGGCCCGCGCCCTCCGGAACCTCGATTGCGTTGATCTTCACAACTGCCATGCACCCACCCTAGCCGCGCTGGTCCGCGCGCTACCCGGCGTCCGGGGCGGTGTCCACCACGATCGGGGCGTGGTCGGAGGGGCCCTTGCCCTTGCGGGCCTCCCGGTCCACGTACGCCGAGGTGACGCGTTCGGCGAACGACTCGGTCGCGTAGACCAGGTCGATCCGCATGCCCTTGTTCTGGTGGAACATCCCGGCGCGGTAGTCCCAGTAGGTGAACGGGTGCGGGCCCTTCATCGGGGTCGGCACCACGTCGGTCAGGCCGAGCGCGCGCAGGTCGGCCAGGGCCTGTCGCTCCGCCGGGGTCACGTGCGTCGAGTTGACGAAGAGCGCCGGGTCCCAGACGTCGGCGTCGGTCGGGGCCACGTTGTAGTCGCCGCAGACCACCAGCGGCAACCCGGTGCGCAGTTCGGCGGCGAGCGCGTCCCGGAGCACCCCCAGCCAGGCGAGCTTGTATTCGTAGTGCGGCGAGTCCGGGGTACGCCCGTTCGGCACGTAGATCGACCAGATCCGGTGCCCGGCGCAGGTCGCGGAGATCGACCGGGCCTCCGGCTCGGGGAACCCTGGCTCGTCGGCGAAGCCGACCGCCACGTCGGCCAGGCCGACCCGGGAGAGGATCGCCACCCCGTTCCACCGTCCGTCGCTGTGGCTGGCCACCTCGTAGCCCAGCTCGCCGACCTCGCCGGTCGGGAACGACCCGTCCGGACACTTCGTCTCCTGGAGGCAGACCACGTCCGGCTTCGTGCCGGCGAGCCAGTCCAGCAGCCGGGGGAGGCGGGCCTTCACCGAGTTGACGTTCCAGGTCGCCAGGCGCATGTGCCCAGCCTGCCCGATCGGGCCGGGAAACGCAGGCGCGCGACGCGCGGGTGACGGCCCGTCGTCAGGTGCCCGGGTTCTCCCCGGGGCGGCCCTGCTCGGCGAGGAAGCGTTCCAGCTCCGCGCCGAGTTCGTCGGCGGTGGGCAGCGGCCCGGTCTGGTTGGCGAGCAGGTTCGGCCCGCCCCGGCCCCGGGTGAAGGCGTCGTACTGCTCCTCCAGCGCCTGCACCAGCGAGGTCGCCTCGTCGGTCTGGGCCACCTGGCGGTCGATGTCGGCGCGGACGGCCTCGGCGGCGGTACGCAGCGACTCGGTGGGCAGCAGCAGCCCGGTGGCCCGGGAGACCGAGGTCAGCAGCAGCTCGGCCGCGCCCGGGTATTCGGTCTGGGCCACGTAGTGCGGCACGTGCACCGCGAAGCCGACCGCGTCCCGGCCCTGCTCGCCGAGGCGGAACTCAAGCAGGTTGCCGGCGCTGCCGGGCACCTGGATGCGTTGCAGCCAGGACTCGTAGCCGGTGATCAGCTCCGGTCGGGTGGCGTGCGCGGTCACCCCGATCGGCCGGGTGTGTGGCACCGCCATCGGGATCGCGTTCAGTCCGATCGTCACCCGTACGCCGAGCCGCCGGATCAGGCTGGTCAGCGCGGCGATGAACCGTTCCCACTGGAAGTCCGGCTCGGGACCGGAGAGCAGCAGGAACGGGGTGCTCTCGTCGTCGCGCAGCAGGTGCAGTTCGAGCTTCGGCTGCTCGTAGTGCTCCCAGTGGTCCTCGACGAAGATCATCGTGGGTCGCCGGGACCGGTAGTCGAGCAGCTGGTCCACGTCGAAGGTGGCGATCGTCCGGGACTCGAGGGTCGACACCAGGTGTTCCCGGGCGAGCCGGGTCGCGTTGCCGGCGTCGACGAAGCCGGACAGCGCCTGGATCAGCACCGGCTGACCCAGCTCGGGCAGGTCGTCGGTGAGCTGGTAGAGCTCGTTCGGGTCGAGCACCGGTCAGGACCTCCTTGGGGTACGCCGGGACACGCCTCACGCGGAGGGCGCCCCGATGTAGCAAACGCTGCCGCTATCTTGGTCCATTCCACCGAGCCACTCGGCGACCCCTGCCAGCATCGTCGCGCGGATCTCAGGTGGCGCGGCGGACGCCTCGACCGACGCCCGGCCCAGGGCGGCCAACTCGTCGTCGGTGCAGCCGAGTACCTCCCGGGCCAGCACGTACTGGTCGAGCAGGCTCGTTCCGAACAGCAGGGGATCGTCCGTGCCGAGTGCCACCGGCACCCCGGCGGTGAGCAGGGCGCGCAGCGGGGTGGCCGCCAGCCCGCTGGTGACGCCGAACGGCGGGTATGAGCTGGGACACACCTCGGTCGCCACCGCCCGCTCGGCCAGCAGGTCGAGGGTGGCCGGGTCGGCGGTGGCGGTCACCCCGTGCCCGATCCGGTCCGCGCCGAGCAGCGTGACGCAGTCCCGGACGTGCCAGGCGGCCTCGTAGAAGCCGCTGTGCGGCACGGCCAGCAGTCCGGCCCCGGTCGCCGTCCGCATCGCGGGTACGAAGTCGGCGATCCTGCCCCGGCGTTCGTCGTTGGAGAGTCCGAAGCCGACGACGCCGTGCCCGGCGTACCGGGCGGCGAGTCGGGCGATCCGCTCCGCCTGGGCCGGCGGCCCGGCCCAGCTGGCCGCCAGCACCACTCCGGTACGCCCACCGGCCGCCCCGGCGAGTACCGCCTCCACCACCGGCTCCAGCCCGCCCAGCCGGTCGGCGTACGTCGTCGGGTCGACCTGGATCTCCACCCAGCCCGCGCCGTCGGCGAGGTTGTCGGCGGTCGCCTCGGCCACCACCCGACTCAGGTCGTCGGCGGTACGCAGTGCCGCCCGGGCGACGTCGTAGCGGCTCTGGAACGCGGCCCAGCCGGCGAGGAGGCCGGTCGGGAGCGGCTCGGGCAGCGGCAGGCCGTCCCGGTCCGCCAGCTCGGCCAGGGTCTCCGGCCGCATCGAGCCGGTGAGATGCAGGTGCAGGTTGGTCTTCGGCAGTCGACGGAGGTCGCGGCGCGGGTGCGGGTCGGTGACCGGTGCCATAGTCCACGGTCTCACGAGACGGACCGGTCCGGGGAACGGGCGGGGGGCCGGCCGGCCGAGCCCGGCTCGGCCGATCGGAGGAGGTGGCCGGAGTGGCCTCGGGTGACGGTTGATTCGAAGGTAGATGCCCCGTTGATGTGGAGAGCGCGCTTTGCCGCTTACATCTTGATTGTCATATCTGACCGGCGGCGCCACCCCCTGCGGTCCATTGACCCGTTTCCCTGCCCGCAGATGTGGTGGAGCCCACCCCGTGACTGCCCGTAGTCGGCCATCGACCTGCCTAGCCTCGTCGGATGCCTGACGACGACCGTTCTGAGACCGCGTACCCCGCCGTACCCAGCACTGTCCGATCGGATGATGCCTCCTCCTCCGACTCGACATCCGGCGCCGCCCCGCGCCGGTCGCCCGGGGCGCTCCGCCCCGCCCCGGCCGGGCTGCACAGGCTCGTACTCCTGCTCTCGGCCCTGCTCGGTCACCTCCGGCCGTTCGGCGCGGCCGTGACGCGGCGGCTGGCCCGGGCCGCCGCCGCGGTGGCCCGGAGCGCCCGGCCCGGTGCCCTCGCCGCCGCCCGGCTGGCCGGCGTGGCGGCCGCCCGACTGCGGGTCGCCACCGGGCCGGCCCTGGCCGGGCTCCGGACCGTGGGACGACGCCTGCGCCGGGCCGTCGAGCCCGGGCTGGCCCGGCTCCGCCGAATCGTCGCGCCGAGGTTGGCCCGGTTCCGCCGGCTGCCCGCGGTGCGCGGCGCCGAGCAGCGGGTACGCCTGGCCGCTCGCCGGGTCGCCCCACCGGCCCGCCGCCTCGCCGCCCGGACCGGCGCCCTGGCCGCCCGGACCGGGCTGCCGGACCGGCTCGGCCTGCGCCGTCCGGGCCGGGTCGCGGTGGCGGCCGGGCTGCTCTGCTGCCTCGGCGTGCTGGCCGCCGTCGAGGCGGTCTCGCCGTCGGCCGGCCCCGCCGGCAGCGGCACCGCGAACGCCGAGGACCGGGTGGCGCTCTCCCGCCCCGACGACGGCACCGGGGACCGGTCCGGGGACCGCTCGGCGCAGCGGTCCAGCCGCTCCGCCGGCCACGACCGGTCCGCGGGCGCCAGGTCGGACGAGGCGGACCCGGACACCTCCTCGCCGCTGGACGACGCGGCCCCGGTGGCCGGACTGACCGACGTCCAGATGGACAACGCCCGGGCCATCGTCCGGACCGGCCGGGACATGGGGATGCCGAGGCGGGCACTGGTCATCGGCGTGGCCACCGCCATGCAGGAGAGCAACCTGCTCAACCGGGCCAGCGAGGTGCTGCCGGAGTCCAAGCGCTACCGGCACCAGGGCACCGGCTGGGACCACGACTCGGTCGGGCTCTTCCAGCAGCGCACCAGCAGCGGCTGGGGGCCGGTGAACCGGCTGATGGACCCGGCGTACGCGAGTGCCCGGTTCTTCGAGGCGCTGCGCCAGGTACCCGGCTGGCAGCGGATGCGGCTGACCGAGGCGGCCCAGGCGGTGCAGTACTCGGCCTACCCCGAGCACTACGCCAAGCACGAGGGCCAGGCGACCAGGGTCGTCGACGCACTCGTACCCTCCTCCCGCCGCTGACCGGCGCCCCCGCCGCTGACCGGCGCCCCCGCCGCTGACCGGCGCCCCCGCCGCTGTGCCGGCCGCCCTCGACGGCGGCCGGCACAGCGCTGCAAGGCCGGGCCCGGCGGGCATCGACCGGCGGCGACTTGATCGGTCCGGCCAGGATGGAGGCGTGGACCCGTCCGAACCGTGAGGTCGGTGTGGTCGGGCCGACGATCGGGTAAACCTGATAGCAGGGACCACGCGAGGAGGACCGAGATGGCGTCACTGGTGCAACGGATCCGGATGTTCCTCAGATCTCCGCAGGGCCGGCAGCTCGTCGAACGAGGCCGGCGCGAACTGGCCAAGCCGTCGAACCAGCACCGGATGCGCCAGATCATGTCCCGGCTGCGCGGCCGACGCTGACCGTCGACCCCCGGCCGCCGGTTCCGACCGAGCGGCGCGGTCGGTCGTGCCCTGATCCGTCCCCTCGAAGATCCGGAGTGTGTCCGTGACCGAGTCCCAGCCGGCCGGCGGCGGAACCGCCGTGCCGGTACCGCCGACCGACCGTACGCCGCCGGCCGCCGCGAAGCAGGGCCCGGCACCTCACCCGGACGCCGCCGGGGTCGCGCATTTCGACCCGGAGGCGCCGGCCGACGGCGCCGATCCGGCCGGGTCCGAGGCGGCCGTCGACCCGGAACTGGTCGTCCCCCCGCCCAGCGGGCTGTGGGAGCGGATGAAGGCCGATCCGCAGTACGCCCCGGAGCACCTCGCCCTGGAGGCGGTACGCCGGATCGGGCCGCAGGCCCGAGCCTGGGCCGAGCGCAACCGCGCCCGGTATCCGCAGATGACACCGGAGGCCATGGCCGAGACGGCGATCCGGAAGTTCGTCAACCACGCCCGGGTCTCCGGAGCGATCTCCGGGGCCGCCGGCCTGCCCGGCGCGGTCCTCGACATGGGCGTACTGGCCTGGACCCAGGCCCGGATGGTGCTCTACGTCGCGGCCGCGTACGGCCACGATCCCGAGCACCGCGACCGGGCCACCGACCTGCTCGTGCTGCAACGGGTCCACAAGATCGCCGAGACGGCGCGGCTGGCCCTGGGGGTGGCCGCCGGACGGGAGCGGATCGACGCCCTCCGCGGCCGGTCGCAGGCGCCGCTGGCCCAGGTGATGCTGCGACTCGGCCTGAAGCTGGCGCAGATGGCCGGTGTCCGGGCCGCCAAGCGGCTGCTCGCCAAGGCGGTACCGGGCGCGGCGGTGGTGCTGGGCAGCTGGGCGAACTCCTCGGCCACCAGGAGCCTGGCGGACCGGTCCCGGGAGCTGTACGGGCCCCGCGCGATCATGCCGCCGGGCCGCTAGCCCCGCCACCTCGGCCGCGTCGGCTGCTCCCGCCGCCTGGCTGCGCTGGCTGCGCCGGTCGGGCTGGTTGCGCCGGTCGGGCTGGTTGCGCCGGTCGGGCTCAGCCGGCGCGGCGGGCCGGGCCGGCCAGCCCGGAGGCCCGCCAGGCCACCTCGGCCAGCTCGTTCTGCCCGGCCAGGTTCGGGTGGAAGTAGTCCAGCCGGTTCAGCAGGTCCAGGCCGAACCGCACCCGGTGCGCCGCTCCGCCGTCGTAGCGGCAGCGGGAGCCGTACGCCTTGCAGGCGGCGGCGAGTTGCTCGTTGTACGCGTCGATCCGGGCCCGGAACGTCGACCGGCGGGTGCGGTCGGCCGGCTCGGTCGAGGTCGGGCTGGCCAGCAGGGCGGGACAGATCCGGCCCCGCCAGGCGCGTACCGCCCGGGCGTCCTCGTGGCCGACCTCCCAGACCCGGTACAGGTTCGGGATGCTCACCACGAGCACCCGGGCCCTCGGCAGGCCCTTCTTCAGGGTGGCGAGTCCACGGTCGATCTCGGTGCGGAACGCCGCCACGCCGGTCATCTCCTCGATCCCGCCCCGGCAGGCGTCGTTCGCTCCGATGAGTACGGTCACGTACTCCACTCTGGCCCGTACCGCCGCGGCGGCCTGGTTGGCCAGACCCGAGGCGCGGGCCCCGTTCACCGCCTCGTTGTGTGCCTCGCCGCGGATCGCCGGGTTCACCTCGCGCAGTCGCCGGTAGATGCTCTCCACCCGGCTGCTCTCCCCGGTCGACCACGAGTTGCGCTGGCAGGCGGCGAGGACCAGGCAGGAGCCGAAGCCGGCGGTGATGGAGTCGCCGAGTGCCGCGATCGAGTCGGGCAGTCCGGGCCGGGGCGTGCCGGGCGGGGGATCGGGCTGGCCGCCGCCGCCACCGCCGTCGGAGCCCTCGCAGGCCAGTGCGAAGGCCGCGAGCACGGCGGTGACGGCGGCGGTCCAACGTCTGGGCATGCTTCTCTCCGTACAGAGCGGACAGCAATCGCTCCGTAACTGTACGCGGCGCCGCCGTCGGCCCGGAACCCTCGCCGACGCCCCCGCGGCACGCGGATCACCGACACTGGCGGTCAGCGGTTGCGCTGCGGCTGCCCGTTGCTGACGGCGACGAAGCTCTCCGGCCGGATGGTGACGATCACCCGCTCCGGGGCGTCCCCGATCTCGTAGACGTTGTCGTACCGCTCCTGGAGCGACCGGTAGAAGGACGCGACCTCGTCGTCGTCCTCGATCTTCTCCACCACGCCGCGCACCTCCAGGAACCGGTACGGGTCGTCGGGGTCGGCGATCGAGAGCGCCACCCGGGGATCGCGCTGGACGTTGCGGAACTTCTGCCGGCGCTTGGTGTGGGTCATCCTGATCCGTCCGCCGTCCCAGGCGAACCACATCACGTTGCTCTGCGGTCCGCCGTCGGGGCGGGTGGTCGCCAGGTGTGCGAAGAGCGGACGGGTCAACAGGTCGGCGTGGCTGGGCGGGGGAGTGGGACCGGTCGTCATATCACCCGTTATACCCATCCTGGGCGCCGGAATCCCCACCGTCCGCGCGGCACGCCGGGAGCGCCCGCCTGGGGCCGGGGACGGCCGGGGTGGCCGGTCAGGTTAGCCCACCCGCATACCGGGTAGTTGGCCGAAATGGCCTCGAGATCGCAGCCCCGACGGGCGAAAGGGACGGTTGGCCACCCGTACAGCGCGCTGAACCTGCGCCTGGCGCTGGCCGCGTTCGGTCTGGTGATCTGTGTGGTGCTCGGCGTGCTGGCGCTCCGGGCCGACCTGCTGGTCCTCGCGGTGGTCCTCGGCATCCTCGCCGTGGTCGCCGTGGTCGACCTGGTGGTGATCCAGCGCCGCCGGGCCGCGCGGCGCCGGGAGGAGCCGCCGGGTACGAAGCACTCGCTCTTCGAGTGAGCACCGCAGCCGGTCCGGCCCGTCCGCGACCCGCGCTCGGCCGGTCCGCCGACATCGAAGGGAGTACGACATGTCGATCGCCACCATCGACCCGACCACCGGACAGGTGCTCAAGACCTTCGAGGAGATGACGGACGAGCAGTTGACGGCGGCTCTCGCCCGGGCGGCGGCCGGTTTCGACGAGTTGCGGGCCACCACCTTCGCCGACCGGGCCCGGTGGATGTCCGCCGTCGCCGACCTGCTGGAGGTCGAGTGCGACGGCGTGGCCCGGATGATGACGACGGAGATGGCCAAGACCTACGCGTCGGCCAAGGCGGAGGTGGCCAAGTGCGCCGCGGCCTGCCGGTACTACGCGGCGCACGCCGAGCGGTTCCTCGCCGACGAGCCCGCCGACGCCGGTTCGATCGGGGCCACCTCGGCGTACGGCCGGTACTTCCCGATGGGTCCGGTGCTGGCGGTGATGCCGTGGAACTTCCCGCTCTGGCAGGTGATGCGGTTCGCCGCGCCGGCCCTGATGGCCGGCAACACCGGGCTGCTCAAGCACGCCTCCAACGTGCCGCAGACCGCGCTCTATCTGGACGAGCTGTTCCGCCGGGCCGGCTTCCCGGCCGGTGCGTTCCAGGCCCTGATGATCGGGTCGGAGCGGATCGAGCAGGTGCTGGCCGATCCCCGGGTCCGGGCCGCGACGCTGACCGGCAGCGAGGGCGCCGGCCGCTCGGTGGGGTCGATCGCCGGGAAGTACCTCAAGAAGACGGTGCTGGAACTCGGCGGCAGCGACCCGTTCGTGGTGATGCCCTCGGCCGACGTGGCCCGGGCCGCCGAGGTGGCCACGGTGGCCCGCTGCCAGAACAACGGCCAGTCCTGCATCGCCGCGAAGCGGTTCATCGTGCACACCGAGGTCTACGACGAGTTCGCCGAGGCGTTCGTGTCCCGGATGTCGGCGCTGCGCCTCGGCGACCCGATGGACGACGGCACCGACGTCGGACCGCTCGCCACCGAGCGGGGCCGGGACGAGGTGGCCGAGCAGGTCCGGGACGCCGTGGCGAAGGGCGCCAGGGTGCTCTGCGGCGGCGAGCTGCCGGACCGGCCCGGCTGGTGGTACCCGCCGACCGTCGTCACCGAGCTGACCCCGCAGATGCGGATGTACGCCGAGGAGGTCTTCGGACCCGTCGCCGGTCTCTACCGGGTCGGCTCCTACGAGGAGGCGGTGGAGGTGGCCAACGGCACCGACTACGGCCTCGGCTCCAACGCCTGGACCCGGGACCCGGACGAGCAGCAGCGGTTCGTCACCGACCTGGACGCCGGAATGGTCTTCGTCAACGGGATGACCACGTCCTATCCGGAGCTGCCGTTCGGCGGGGTCGGCAACTCCGGCTACGGCCGGGAACTCTCGGCGCAGGGCATCCGGGAGTTCTGCAACCTCAAGGCCGTCTGGATCGGCGCGGGGGACTCGGCCGGCGCGGGCGCGGGCGCGCACAGCGAGTAGCCCGCCGGAGGCGACCGGGCCGTCCGGCCCAGGGTGCCGGTCGGCCGATTTTCGTCGGCGTACCGGGTGTGCGGGGCGGGGCCGACGGGGTATGGGAGACCGCCATGACGGTCTTCGGGATCCACGCCTCGCACGAGCAGATTCATCCCGCCGAGTTGCTCCGGGCCGTCGTCCGGGCCCAGGAGGCGGGGTTCGACGCGGCCATGTCGTCCGACCACTTCTCGCCGTGGAGTGCCCGGCAGGGACAGTCCGGCTTCGCCTGGTCCTGGCTGGGTGCCGCGTTGCAGGCCAGCACCCTGCCGTTCGGCGTCGTCAACGCGCCCGGCCAGCGCTACCACCCGGCGATCATCGCGCAGGCGATCGGCACCCTCGCCGCGATGTACCCCGGCCGGTTCTGGGCGGCGCTGGGCAGCGGGGAGGCGAGCAACGAGCACATCACCGGGGCGGGCTGGCCGCGCAAGGAGATCCGGACGGCCCGGCTGCGGGAGTGCGTCGACGTGATCCGGGCGCTGCTGGCCGGTGAGGAGGTCAGCCACGACGGACTGGTCACCGTGGACCGGGCCCGGCTCTGGACCCGCCCCGAGGAGCCACCCGCACTGGTCGGTGCGGCGGTCAGCGAGGCGACCGCCCGGTGGTGCGCCGAGTGGGCGGACGGCCTGATCACCGTGAACGCGCCGGTGTCCCGGCTGCGCCGGATGGTCGACGCGTACCGGGACGCGGGCGGCCGGGGCAAGCTGCACCTCCAGGTCCACCTGAGCTGGGCGCCCGACCAGGCCGAGGCGGCCCGGATCGCGTACGACCAGTGGCGCAGCAACGTCTTCGCCCCGCCGGTCTGCTGGGACCTGGAGCTGACCGACCACTTCGACGTCGTCTCCGAGCAGGTGTCGCCGGAACTGGTCGCCGAGGTGGTCAACGTCTCCGCCGACCTGGGCCGGCACGCGGCGCTGCTGCGCGAGTACGCCGACCTCGGGTTCGACGAGATCTACCTGCACCACGTCGGGCAGCAGCAGGACGCCTTCATCGACACCTTCGGGGCGAAGGTGCTACCCGAGCTGCGGACGGGCGGGTCGGACCAGACCTGAGCCGTGCCCGGCTCAGTTCACGCCCGCCCCGTCGTCGCCGGTGCGGGGCCGCAGCCGGCGTTCGAGGAGCTGACCCGGCCAGCGCCGGTCGGCCAGCGGCACGGTGAACGGTTCGGTGGCGGTGAAGCCCTGGCTCTCGTAGTAGCGGACCAGGGCACCGTCGTCACCGGCATAGCAGTCCACCCGGAGCAGGTCGACTCCCTGGGCCCGGGCGAGTTCCTCGGCGTACTCGAGCAGTCGTGCGCCGATCCGCCGCCCGGCGTGGGCCCGGTCGCTGACCAGCAGGTTGACGTACAACTCGGGTTCGGTCGCGGCCGGGACGTGCGGCACCGCCGCGCCGACGACGATCGCCCCGACCGGGCGCCCGGCGAGCTCGGCCAGATAGAGCTCCCCGTCGGCGGCCCAGCGCCGGACCTGGGCGATCCGGCGCGGGTTGCCGGAGTGCGGCGCGCTGCCCCACTGGCCGACGCGGCCACGCTGCACCAGCCACCGGGTGGCGCCGTCGAGCAGGGCGAGCACCGCGCCGACGTCGTCGGAGCCGCCCGCCCGGACGACGAGCTGATCCGTGCCCTCCGCTCGGGATCCGTCCGCGGCTCGGGCGGGCCTCCGGTCGGACGCGTCGCGCGGTTCAGGTCGGGAAGGGCTCGTTGGCACAACGTCCATGTTGGCAGAAGATGCATTTATCACTACCACTGCGAACCGATTTCGCATCCGGCACCAGGAGGTCACCGATGACGCAGACCGCCGCCGACCGATTTCCGACCAAACACCTGCCCGGCGTCACCGTCCGGGAACTACCCCCGCCACCCCGATCGGCCTGGTCGATCATCGGGCCGGGGGTGATCGCTGCCGGCGTCGGCCTGGCGTCCGGCGAGTTCATCCTCTTCCCGTACATCGCCTCGCAGGTGGGGCTGGTCTTCCTCTGGGCCGCCGCGGTCGGCATCGTCACCCAGTGGTTCCTGAACATGGAGATCGAGCGCTACACCCTGGCCACCGGAGAGACCGCGCTGACCGGCTTCTCGCGGTTCTGGCGGCACTGGGGACTGGTCTTCGCGATCATGGTCTACTTCGCCAACCTCTGGCCCGGCTGGGCGTCGAGCTCGGCGACCATGCTGACGTACCTCTTCGGCGGCGACGCCACCTGGATCGCCGTCGGCCTGCTGCTGGCGATCGGCGCCACCCTCACCCTCGCCCCGGTGGTCTACACCGCGCTGGAGCGGGTCGAGTTCGTCAAGGTCGGCCTGGTACTCCTCTTCATCGCGGTCGCGGTGGTCTTCGCCATCTCGGCCCGGGCCTGGGGCGACCTGCCGAGCGCGGTGGCCGCCCCCGAGTTCCCCACCGAACTCGGCTTCGCGCTGATGCTCTCCGCCCTGGTCTTCGCCGGTGCCGGCGGCGGGCAGAACCTGGTGCAGTCCAACTGGATCCGGGACAAGGGCTACGGGATGGGCAAGTACGTGCCCCGGCTGGTCAGCCCGGTCACCGGCCGGGAGGAGGCCGCCCCGGACAGCCGCGGCTTCGTCTTCGAGCCGACCGAGGAGAACCTGGCCCGCTGGCGGCGCTGGTGGCGGCTGGCCAACCGGGAACAGCTGGTCACCTTCGCGCTGATCTCGTTCGTCACCATCGTGCTGACCTCGCTGCTCGCCTACTCCACCGTGTACGGCGTGCCGGGGCTGGCCAACAGCGTCTCCTTCCTCCAGGTGGAGGGGGAGCGGCTCAAGGAGATCGTGGGACCCTGGTTCGGCACCCTGTTCTGGGTGATCGGGGCGCTGTCGCTCTTCGCCGCCGCGATGGGCATCGTCGACTACACCAGCCGGCTCGCCGCCGACGTGCTCAAGACGGCGTACCTGCCCCGGCTCTCCGAGAGCCGGATCTACTTCGGGCTGGTCTGGGGGCTGGTCGCACTCGGCTGCGTCATCCTGCTGGCCGGCTTCGACCAGCCCCTGATCCTGCTGGTGATCTCGGCCTGCGTCGGCGGGCTGATGATGTTCTTCTACTCGATCCTGCTGCTGGTGCTCAACCGCCGGGTACTGCCCGAGCAGATCCGCCCACGGTCCTACCGGGTGGTCGCGCTGGTCTGGTCGGTACTGCTCTTCGGAGTCTTCTCCGCGCTGACCGTCTGGCAACAGGGCGACCGGCTGCTCGACTGGCTGCGCTGAACGACGCGGGCCCCGACTCCTCGCCGGGAGGAGCCGGGGCCCGTCGTGACCGTCGACGGGTCAGCCGCAGGGCACCCCGTTGACCGTGAACAGCACCGGGTTCGGGTTCGGGCCGCCGGCGGTGGTGGCGTTGAAGCCGAACATCTGGCTGGCGCCGGGCGCGATCCGCGAGTTGTACGACTCGTTCCGCGCGGTGACCCGGGCACCCGCCTGGGTCACCTTCGCCATCCACGCCTCCCGGATCTTCTGGTCGCCGTTGAACGCGAAGCTCAGCGTCCAGCCGTTGATCGGGGTACTGCCGGTGTTGGTGATGGTCGCCTGCCCGGTGAAGCCGCCGCCCTCGGCCCAGGCGCCGTGGTTGACGTACGTGACCCGGCACCCCGAGCCGGCCGGCACCGAGGTGCTGCCGCCCTGGTCGGCCAGGAACGAGGCGATCCAGGCGAGCGCCGAGTTCCAGTTGATCGCCACCTCGTTGGTGGCGTACGAGGCGATGTCGTCGACGTAGCAGAACATCGGCGCGCAGCCCTCCAGCAACTGCTCGGCGAACGGGTCGTCGAGGCTGGCGTTGGCGCCACCGGCGATCGAGCCGGCCGGCGGGTTCGGCAGCGACTCGTCGTACTGGTTGCCGAAGATCCGGCTGTGCTGGTTCTTCGACGCCTTCTCGCCCCACCCGGTCACGTACGACTGGTTCAGCGCGTTGCGGCCGAAGATGTAGTCCATGCCCTGCACGGCACCGTCCCGGTACTTCGCCTGCCCGGTCAGGTCGAAGGCGGTGGCCAGTACGACCGCGTTGTTGATGATGTTGCTGTTGGCGCCCCAGAAGTAGCTGTTCGGGGTGCCCGGCATCGGCAGCCCGTACGCCTGCCCCTGCGCGGTGGCCAGGTAACGGTCGGCGGCGGCCACCACCGAGGCGCGGACCCGGTCCCGGTCGGCCGCCGGCAGACCGCTCGGCACGGTGGCCAGGTCGAGCCGGCCGAGCGCGGCGGTGCTGCCCCAGCCGAAGCCGTGCGCCCCGAAGACCGCCTCGTCGTCGGTGTGGTGCGGCGAGGCGGTCAGGTCGGCCAGGTAGGAGGCTTCGCCGGTGCTCAGGTAGAGCTCGGCGGCGGCCCAGTAGAACTCGTCGGTGACGTCACCGTCGGCGTAGGAGCCGCCGCCGTTGCCGTCGGCCGGGTCGGCGTACCGGGTCGGGTTCGCCTTCGCCGCCGCGTACGCCGTGGTGGCGGCGGTGCGGCAGCGCTGCGCGAACGCGGCGTCGTACGGGGCGAAGAGCCGGGCACACTGCGCGGCCGTGGCGGCCAGGTTGAGCGTCGCCGCCGTGGACGGCGGGTGCAGCTCGCGCAGCTCCGGGTCGTCCTCGGGTTGCAGGGGCAGCCCGGTCCAGTTCTGGTCGTGGATCTTGTGGTGCGCCATTCCGGCCAGCGGCTTACCGGCCGGCACCTGCATCCGGAGCAGGAACTCCAGCTCCCAGCGCGCCTCGTCCAGGATGTCCGGCACGCCGTTGTCGCGTTCCGGCAGCCGCAGGGTTCCGTCGCCGAGCGCGGCACCACCACCGGCGGTGGGGGCGGTCTTGGTCCGCTCGAAGGCGTTCAGCAGCTGGTAGGTGGCGATGCCGCCGTTCACGACGTACTTGCCGTGGTCACCGGCGTCGTACCAGCCGCCCCGCACGTCGAGGCGGTAGTCGCAGACCCCGGGCTGGCACGGTACGTCGGTGTCGCCCTTGTTCGGCGCCACCCCGAGGTGCCCGGCCGGCCGGGCGTACTCCTCGCCGACCAGGTCTCCGTCGATGGCGATGCCGCTGCGCTGGATGTAGAAGAACTGGAGCGAGTCGGAGCGGAGCTGCTTCCAGACGTCGGTCGAGATGTCGAACGGGTGGCTGGTCTGGCCGTCGGCGCTCAGCGTGTAGCCGGTGCCCGGGGTGCGGTAGGCGGAGAAGTCCACGGTGTGCACGTTCTGCGCCGACGCCTGGTCGACGCCGCGCGGGGTGCTCCGCCCGCTGGCCACCACGGCGCCCGCCGCCGACTTCAGCTCCCAGCCGAGCGGCTCGGTGGCCTCGGTGACGATCGTGGCGTTCTTCGGCCCGGCCGGCAGGTAGCCGACCTGGTTGACCCGGACCCGTGGCCCGGTGTCCGGCACGTACGGCGGCTCCTCCTCGCCGCCGAGCAGCGAGGCGTTGTCGAGGCAGAAGGTGAACGCGTCGGCGTTGCCGCCGACCTGGAAGGCCACCTGGGCGACCTCGGTGTCGGCGGTGGCGGTGAAGGTCCGCTCGACGTGCTGCGCCTCGGCACCGAAGGTGACGTCCTCGGCGAAGAACGAGGTGTACGGGTCGACGCCGAGCTGCACCGCCACCCGTACCGTCGCGCCGGGTGTGGCGGAGGCGTCGAAGGAGAGCGTGTACGACTCGCCGGCCAGCAGCGTCACGTCGTTCTGCCCGACGCCGCCGTCCCACGGGTTGGCCAGCCCGCCCGGCACCTCGGAGCAGAGCCGTCCGTCGGTCACCCCGGTCGAGGTGGTGCCGTAGGAGTACCAGCCGGTGGTGCCGTTCGCGAAGTCGCCGTTGGTCAACTGCTCGGCACCGCCCGGTGGCGGTCCGGTGTCGGCGTCACTGCTCAGCGAGACGTCGTCCAGGCAGAACGTGTACGCCTCGGCGGCGCCGCCGAGCTGGAACGTGAGGGTGCCGTTGGGCGAGTCGAGGGTGCCGGTGAACTCGTACCCGAACTCCTCGGCGGTGGCGTCGAGCGCGACGTCCCGGGAGAAGACCGTGGTGTACGGCTCCTCGTTGAGCTGGACGTTCGCCTTGACGGTGACCGGTGCGCTGGCCGAGGCGCGGAAGCGCAGCGCATAGCTGGCGCCGTCGCCGAGCGGGATGGTGTTGTGGCCGAGGCTGGCGTCCCAGGGGTTGGCGAGGCCGCCGGGGACCTCGGTGCAGAGCTGGCCGTCGGTCGCGCCGAGGGTGAGGTTGGCGGTGGACCACCACGGGGCGGTGCTGTCGGTGAAGGTGCCGTTGACGATGTGCTCGGTGGGCGCGAGGGTGCCGGCGGAGCCGTCGGGCCGGGCCTGCGCCCCGGTGGCGGTGCCGGTGAGCAGCAGGGCGGCGGTGGCGAGCAGGGTGACCGCGCGGGAGGACCGGCGGTGGCGGTGGCGGGGTCGGAGCACGGGGGATCCCTTCCGGTGGGCGTGCCGTGAGCGGACCGCGCAGCATGCGGGCTCACGGCGGCGAAGCACTCGGGTTCACGGGGCGAAGCACTCGGGTTCACGGGGGTGCAACCGGCAGCGCTGGTGGGAGCGCTCCCAATACGGAGCCGATGTTGCCAGCCCGTTTCTGGCATGTCAATCGACCAGGCTGGATAGAATTCGGCCGGGTCGACGCCCCGCACGTCGGCTACCGGCGGCGGAACGGCTCGCGGATCGTGATCACCGTAGCCACGTACGGTAAATTTCGATCGCCACTCCGGCCCGTTGGTGATCTACTGCAAGCATTCTGGCCGTCTTTTTGGCAGGCTGCCTGCCATGAGCCTGAAGCTGCGATCCGTGGCGGTGAGCGACCGGGGCCTGATCCGGGGCGCCAACCAGGATTCCGTGCACGCCGGACCCTGGCTGCTCGCCGTGGCCGACGGCATGGGCGGAATGGCCGCCGGCGACCTGGCCAGCACCATCGCCATCGACGCGATCCGGCCGCTGGACGTGGAGACCCCGGAGGAGGGGCTCGTCGCCGCCCTCCAGGGCGCCGTGGACACGGCGAGCGCGGGCATCCGGGCGGCGATCGCCGAGGATCCGGAACGGCAGGGCATGGGCACCACCCTGACCGCGCTGCTGATCGCCCGCACCGGTGCCTGCCTCGCCCTGGCCCACGTCGGCGACTCCCGGGCGTACCTGCTGCGCGGCGGCACGATGACCCAGCTCACCCGGGACGACACGTTCGTGCAGATGCTGGTCGACGAGGGGGTGATCAGTCCCGAGGAGGCGCACAGCCATCCCCGTCGGGCCGTGGTCACCCGGGCCCTCCAGGGCGAGCCCGTCACCCCCACCTACACCACCGTGGTGCCGCAGACCGGCGACCGCTGGCTGCTCTGCAGCGACGGGCTCTCCAACGTGGTCCGCCCGGACAGCCTGGCCGAGGCGCTGCTCGGCTATCCCGACCCGGCCGGCTGCGCGCAGCGCCTGGTCGACCTCGCCCTGCGGGCCGGCGGGCCGGACAACATCACCGTCGTGGTCGCGGACGTCATCGACACCCCCTGACCGGGCCGCGCCGGCTCCCATCCTCGGGTACGCCCCGGCGGGCCGGCTACCCGCGCCGGGATTGCAGGCCGCGGGTCGGCGCCGCCTCGGTCGGATCCGCCGGCCACGGATGCCGGGGATAGCGACCGCGCAGCTCGGCGCGTACCTGCGGATAGCCGGTCCGCCAGAACGAGGCGAGATCCCGGGTCACCGCGACCGGACGACCGGCCGGGGAGAGCAGGTGCAGCAGCACCGGCACCCGCCCGTCGGCGATCCGGGGCACGTCCCGCCAGCCGAAGGTCTCCTGCAACTTGACCGCCAGCACCGGCGCCGCCGGATCCGAGTAGTCCACCCGGTGCCGCGACCCGCTCGGCACGACCAGCCGCTCCGGGGCCAGCTCGTCCAAACGGGCCGCCTCCGGCCACGGCAGCAGCCGGCGCAGCGCGGCCGAGACGTCGATCCGGGCCAGGTCGGCCCGACGCCGGGCACCGGCCAACTCCGGGCCGAGCCACTCGTCGGCCCGGTCCAACAGCGCCGTGTCGGTCACCTCCGGCCACTGCCCGCCCAGGGCCTGCCGGCAGAACGCGAGCCGGGCCCGCAGCTCCCGCGCCTGCCGGGTCCAGCTCAGCAGGTCGAGCCCGGCGTGACGCAGCCCGTCCCGCAGCGCCGCGGCGACCCGGGCCGGGTCCGGCCGGGTCAGCGGGCGCTCCAGCAGCACGATCGCGCCCAGCCGCTCCACCTCGCGGGCCACCACGTCCCCGCCGGACCAGGCGATCTCCTGCTCCCGCCGCAGCAGCGCGGCACCGGCCTCCCGGGCGGTCGCCTCGTCCACCACCGCGGCCTGGCGGATCGCCGCGCCCCGGCGCCCGGGTGCCCGGTCGGCCACCGAGATCGCCAGCCACTCCGCCCCGGCCAGCGGCGAGCCCGGCGCCAGGTCCGCCGCGGTGCCACCGGCCATCAGGTACGTCTGCGTGCCGGCCTGCCGGACCGGTTGCGTGCCGGCCTGCCGGAGCCGGGCCAGCCGCTCCGGGTACGCCAACCCGACCAGCAAACCGGCGGCCAGGTCGTCCGACAGCCCCGGCCCGGCGCCTCGGCCGCTCCGCCCGCTCGGTTGGTCGCCGGGCCGGCCGCCTCGGTCGTGGCGTCGGCTCGGTTGGTCGTCCGACCCGCTGCGTCCGGCGGCCGGTGCGACGGCGGGCGGGGACTCGTCGAGGGCGCCGCGCAACCGGTCCACCTCCGCCCGCCACCTGGCGCTGGCCGGGTCCGTACCCGAGCGGAGCCGGCGCCAGGTGCCGACCAGATCGTCACCGGGAGCGGACTCGGCGAGTACCGCGACCACCTCGGCGGCCCGGTCCGGCCGCACCGCCGCGGCACCGTCCAGCAGCGCCCGGGCCAGCCGTGGATGAGCACCGACCGCCGCCATCGCCCGACCCCGCCCGGTCACCCGGCCGTCCGGGGCGACCGCACCGAGCGCCTCCAGGGTGGCGCGGGCCACCTGCATCGCCGCTGGCGGTGGCGGATCCGGCAGCGCCAGCCCGGTGCCGTCCGGGCGCCCCCAGCAGGCAAGCTGGAGCGCGAAGGCGGTGAGGTCGGCGACCGCGATCTCCGGCTCCGGCTGTGCCGGCAGCCGGTCGTGCTCCGCCGCCGACCAGCACCGGTAGACCCGGCCCGGCGCCTCCCGGCCGGCCCGCCCGGCCCGCTGCGTCGCCGCCGCCCGGGACACCGGCACCGTCACCAGCGCGCCGAGCCCCCGGGCCAGGTCGGTCCGGGCCACCCGGCTCAGCCCGGCGTCGACCACCACCCGTACCCCGGGCACGGTGAGGCTGGTCTCCGCGACGGCGGTGGCCAGCACGACCCGGCGCCGACCGGTGGTCGGGCGGAGCGCGGCATCCTGCTCGGCACTGGACTGCCGGCCGTGCAGGCGTACCAGGTCGGTGTCGGCCAGCCCGGTCAGCCGGCCGGCGACACCGTTGATCTCCCCTGCGCCGGGGAGGAAGACCAGCAGGTCGCCGTCGTGCTCGGCCAGCGCCCGGCGTACGGTCGTCGCCACGTGGTCGAGCAGCCGGGGATCCACCCGCAGCCCGTGCGGCGGGTCCACCGGCCGGGGCGGCGGCGCCCAGACCACGTCGACCGGGTACGCCCGACCCTCGGCGCGCAGCACCGGTGCCGGTTCCGCCGCCGAGCCGAGCAACACGCCGAGCCGCTCCTCCTGCGCGGTGGCGGACATCGCCAGCAGCCGCAGGTCGGGCCGGAGCGCGGCCCGGGCCTCGATGCCGAACGCCAGGGCCAGATCGGCGTCGAGCTGCCGCTCGTGGGCCTCGTCCAGGAGTACCGCGCCGACGCCGGGCAGCTCCGGATCGTGCTGGAGCCGCTGCACGAGCAGGCCGGTGGTGACCACCTCGATCCTGGTCCGGGCGCTGGTCCGGCGCTCGCCGCGCACCGCGTACCCGACGGTTTCGCCGACCCGTTCGCCGCGCAGCTCCGCCATCCGGCGGGCGGCGGCCCGGGCCGCGACCCGGCGCGGCTGGGCGACGACGATCCGCCCGTCGACCCGGTCGACCAGCGCCAGCGGGACCAGCGTGGTCTTCCCGGCCCCGGGCGGTGCCACCAGCACCGCCGCGCCGCGCTCGGCCAGCGTCTCGACCAGGGCCGGCAGCACGTGCCGGACCGGCAGGTCGGCGGCGGGTTCGGGCGGTGACATCCGGCCAGTGTCGCACCGGCGGCGGCACCGGCCGGGCTACGGTCAGCTCCAGGACGCAGAGCCGGCTCCGAGGTCGGCTTCCGATGTCGGCTCCGATGTCCGCTCCGGGGTCGGATTCGAGGTCGGCTTCGTGATTGGCTCCGGCTCCGGCCCGCGCCCGGTTCGGCTGCGGCCCGGTTCCGGTCAGTCCCGGGGTAGCAGCGGGCCGAGCGGCCCGAGGTCCAGGTTGAGGTCCTCCGGCGACAGGCCGAAGTGCTCCCGCAGCTCGGTCATCTGCTGGTCCAGTGCCATCAGGGTGCTGCCGACCCGCTCGATCTGCTCCTCGGTCAGGTCGCCCTGGTCGATCCGGCGCAGCGCCTGCCGCTCCATCAACTGCCGCAGCAGTTCCACGATGGTGAGCACCAGGCTGGCGAGGCCGCGCTCGACCCCGTCCCGGTCCACCTCGACCCGCCCCGGCCGGGGCTGCTCGGGGCTCAGCACGGCGTATCGCCGTGGATCGGGGCGGCGGCGCGTACGGAGGCGAGCAGTGCCCGCAGCGAGACGTACACCAGGTCCACGTCGGCGATCGAGAGCACCAGGTCACCACTGACCACGACTCCGGTACCGAGTACCCGGTCGAGCAGGTCGACCAGGGCGATCGGCTGGCTCTCCAGCGCCTCCCGCCCACTCATCGCAGCGCCCCGTCGGCGCTGCCGTCGAGCGTGGCGGTGCCGTGCGTGGCGCTGCCGTGCGTGGCGGTGTCGTCGAGCGCGGCGAACGAGTACGGCGGCCACGGCCCGGTCAGCTCCAGCCGAAGCACCGGATGCCGGGTACCCAGCTCCCGGACCAGTTCGGCGAAGTCCGCCGCCCGCCCGGCGGGCAGCAGGTACGCGCCGTTGAGCACCATCGGGTCGGGTACCCCGCTCAGGCTCCTGTCCTGCGGCCGGTGCCGGCGGGCCGCCTCGGCCTGCCCGGACAGTGCCGCGTGCACCGCCTCGGCTCCCTCCGCCGCCGCCCGCCGGGCCGCCTCGCCCGCCGCCAGCGCGGTCCGCCGCCGACGCAGGTACTCCGCACCGGCACCGCCGCCACCGGACGGCTGTACGGACGCGGCCCCCGGTGCCTCGGCGGCGCGGACCGAGTACGCCTTCACACCCCACTCGGCCCGGTCGGTGAGCCGGTCGAGGGCGGCGCCGAACTCCGCCTGCCGGTCGTGCAATCCGGCCCGGAGTGCCGGACCGTCCTGGTAGACCGTGGCCAGCCGGGCCGGCAGGGTCGGGCCGAACCGCCAGACCGCCTCGATGACCCGGTGGTGGACGCTCGCCGCCGCCTCCAGCCAGCGCAGGTCGCCCAGGTTCCGGTGCAGGGCCGCCTCCCCGTACTCGTCGAGGTCCACCGGCGCCACCACCGCGTCGAGGTCGTCGCCGATCCGCACCACCTCGACCGGAGCCCCACCCGCCCCGGTCAGCCCGACCAGCCGGTCGGCGGGCAGCTGCCGGGTCACGGCGTGCAGCCAGATTCCCTCACCGCCGCTCATCGTTCCTCCTCCGTCCGCCGTGCACTCCGGTCGGGCAGCGCCCGATCGGGTGACCGCGTGTCGGCACCCGACTCGACGGACGGGCGGGAACGGCCGCCGAGGAACGGATCGTGCTCCCACCAGTCGATCCCCATCTCCCGTGCGGTGTCGACGGAGGCGACCACCAGGCGCAGCTTGATGGTGAGCAGTTCGATGTCGAGCAGGTTCACCCGGATGTCGCCGGCGATCACCACGCCGCGATCGAGTACCCGCTCCAGGATGTCCGCCAGGTTGCCGGTGTCGCCGCTGGCCGGACGGACCTGACCGTGGCCGTAGGCCGGTTGTGGCATCGTCACGTCGGTCACCCCGTCCCGGATCCGCTGTCGCCCCGGCCACGCGGATACCGCCGGGTCCGGCGGTAGCCGGTCAACTCCCCGCTGGCATCCAGTTCGGTCCGGTAGACCGCGAGGATGTCCGCCGAGGAGGGCACCCGGGCGTCCTCGACGACCTCGACACCGACCAGCCAGCCCCGCTCGGTGCGGTCCAGCGAGGTGACCCCGGTGACCCGCTTGCCGGTCAGGCCGGCGATCTGTCGGGCCCCGTTCTGGGCCGCGACCTGCGCGGAGATCGGCCGGGCCGGACCGGCACGCCGCCGAGCCGCCCGCCGCCGGTTCCCGGCCCGGTCGGCCGGGCCGTCATCGGGGTACTCGTCGGCCTGCTCGTCGTGGTCGTCGCTGTCGTGGTCCTCGTCGCGACCGTCGTCCTCGTCGTGGTCGTCGTCCTCGTCGGAGTCGTGGTCGTCGTCCTCCTCGTAGTCGTCCTCGTCGTAGCCGTCGCGCTCGTCGTAGTTGTCGTCTTCGGTGTAGCTGTCGTCCTCGACGTAGTTGTCGTCCTCGACGTAGTTGTCGTCTTCGGCCGGGTGGTTGTCGTGCTCCCGGTAGCGGCCGGCGCGCTGGATGCGCTCCGCCATGTCATCTCCCTTCAGGTGTGATGTCCGGCGGGTCGGAGCGGGCGATCAGGCGATCGAGGATCCGCTGCTGCGCCTGCGCGAGTTCCGGTTCGGAGATCTCGCCGGCCGCCGCCGCATCGGCCAGCGCGGTCAGTTCCCGCTGCACGTTGACCGGGTCGTAGAGTTCGCGTTCGGCCTGGTCGCGCAGCAGCCGGGCGAGCCCGGTCAGCCCGCGTACCGGGCCGAGCGGCAGGGCGAGCAGGATGCCGAACACCCCGCCGTCACCGCCCCGGGCCGGAGGGGACGAAGTCCCAGGGCGCGGTCGGGCCGATCGTTCGGACCGTGGCCCAGTCCCGCCACGCCTCGGCGAGGTCCCGCACCGCGTCCGTGAAGTCCGCGCCGCGTCGTCGCTCCAGCAGGAACGCGACCCGGGCGGCGTCCTGCTCGTGCTGCGGCGGCAGCGGCGCCTCGGCCAGGCAGTACGGGGTGAGCGCCTCGGCCAGCCGCTCGGTGTCCGCCGCCCGGCGTGCCTCCACCGCCCGGGCGACGATCTCACCGAGCCGGATCCGCAGGTCGACATCGGCGTCCGCCGGCCGGCCACGCAGCCGGTCGCGCAGGTCGGCGGCCTCCGGCTCGTCGGCCAGTACGCCGGCCAGCAGCGTCCGCTCGACGTACCGGGCCCGGACGACGTACTCGACCCGGCCGTCCAGTTCGGCCAGCGCTGCCCGGTACTCGTCGTGGCGCAGCCCCAACAGCTCGGTGACCGCCGCCGCGCTCGGCAGCACCGTGCCGAACCGCACCGGCAGTACCGGTACCTCGGCGGTCACCGCGACGCCGTCCAGTAGGTCGCGGTAGGCCACCAGGTCCTCGGGACGTCCCAGTCGTACGTCCAGGGGCGTCTCGCTGACCAGGGCCGCGACGTCGCCCTGCCGGATCGTGGTGACCGGCCCGAGCGGGTCGCCGAGGCCCCGTGCCTGCGGGGTCACCTCGACGTCCGCCGGCACCACCCCGTAGAGGAACTGTCCGGTCCCGGCGCCGATGTCCACGATGGACGAAGCTGTCATCTCAGTCCTCCTCCCGACGACGGCGGCGAGGAACCCGGTCACGATCCCCGCCTCGTCCGCTGCTGCTGCTGTCGCCGCTGCCGCTGCCGCTGCTGCCGACGATCTCGCCGAGGGCGTCGCCGGCCTTCTCCACCAGCCCGGCCTTCGGGCCGGAGACCAGGTCCGGCAGGCCCTTGTCCCGGGTGGCCGAGAGGTCGAGCCGGTTCGTCGCCTCGGCGAACCGCAGGTACGTGTCGACGCTGGCCACCACGACCCGGGCGTCGACGGTCAGCAGCCGGATGCCGACCAGGCTGACCGCCAGGTGGGCGTCGATGACCACACCCTTGTCCAGGATCATCCCGACCACCTCGGCCAGGTCCGAGCCGCCTCCGCCTCCGCCGCCCCCGCCGGCGTCGGTCCGTCGCACGATGTCCGTCATCGCCCTCGTCCTCCACGGCTGCTCCGGCCGGCCTGTTCGGCCTCGCCCCCGGCCCGCTCCGTGCTGCGGCCACCACTGCTGCCTCCGGCGCCGGTACCACGCCCGGTGCGCTCGCCCTCACCCCGGCCGCTCGCTCGGCCCTCGCGGCTGGTCCGGGATCGGTTGCTGGCTGCACCCCGGCTGTCGGCTCCGGACGGGCTGTCGGCTCTGGACGGGCTGTCGGCTCCGGACGGGTTGGCGGCTCCGGACGGGCTGTCGGCTCTGGACGGGCTGTCGGCTCCGGACGGGCTGTCGGCTCCGGGCCGGCCGTCGGCTCGGGATGGCCGCGTCGCGCCACGGCGGCGCGGGGCGTCGTCGTCGTTCGACGGTTCGGCCGGGTCGCCGTCGCGGACGACCTGCCCGTCGCGGATCTCGCCGCGCCAGCCCTCCACCTCGTCCTGATGCAGGATCGTCTCGGTCATCACGTGCCGGACGAAGTGCTTGAGTTCGAGGCGTACCCGACGGCCCTGGGCCCGCCAGAGATTGCCGGTCCGCTCGAAGAGCCCCTGCGGGTGGTACTCGAGCACCAGCAGGATCCGGGTCAGGTCGGGGGTGACCTCGTGGAAGGTCACCGTCCCGTCGACCGAGCCCTTGTCGCCGGTGGACCGCCACACGATCCGCTCGTCCGGGACCTGCTCGACGGTGGTGGAGCGCCAACTGCGGTGCGACCAGAAGATCTGCGCCTTCCAGGTCAGCTCCTCGGGCGAGGTCCGTTCGACATGCTCGACCTTCTTCATGAACCGGGGAAAGTCCTCGAACCGGGTCCACTGGTCGTACGCCACCCGCCGGGGCACGCCGACCTCGATCGACTCGACGATGTTGGTCACCTTGAGCTTCTCCTTCGCCCCGCCGCCGCCCCGGCTCAGCGCGGTCCGTACCCGCTCCTTGACGGCGGCCACTCCGGCGGCCAGTCCCGCCTTCACCGGGGAGGCACCTTCGGCCAGCCGTCCGGCGCCGGCCTTCGCGGCCGCCCCGGTCGGCCCACTGCGCTCGGCGTACCGGACGAGCCGCTCGGTGGTACCACCGATCCGACCGGTCGCGGCCGTGACGACGCGTTCACCAGCGGCGCCGGCCAGACCCCGGAGCGCCTCGGTCAGTCCTGCCGAGGGCGTCGATCCCGTCGATCCCGTCGAGTCCTTCGAGGCCGTCGACTCAGCCGATTCGGTCGAGCGGGCCGCCCGGCCGCCGGTGGGACGAGCCTTCGCCGCACTGTCAGCCGGGCTCATCGGGTCCTCCGGCGCACCGGGGCGGCGTCGGTCGAGGCTCGCCGCCGGGCCGGCTGCTGCTGCCCGGACGTTGCCGTGGGACGCCTCCGGGTGCTTGCCCGCCCGGCCGAGGCCCGCTCCGAAGCCCGGTCGTCTGCGTCGCGGTCGTCGTCCATGTCGTCGTCCGCGTCGCGGTCGTCCAGGTGTCGGTCGTCTGCGTCGCGATCGTCGACGTCGTCGTCGGATTCGTCCTCATCGGCGTCGGGACCGTCGATGCCGTCGTCCCGGAGGTCGGCACCGGGCTCCGGGCCTTCGTCGGCGAACTCGTTGCCGGCGAACTCGTCGTCGGCGAACTCGTCCTCCCCGAACTCGTCGAGGTCGTCGTCCTCGTCGTCCGCCGGCCGGCGACTCCGGGGACCCCGGCGGGCCGTCGGCCGGATGTCCGACAGCTTCCGGCGGGACCGCTTGACCGGCTTCGCCACTTCGTCGGCCTGGTCCGCTTCGTCGGCCTGGTTCACCCCGTCCGCCTGGTCCGCCTCGTCCGGTCGTCCCTGGCCGGTTGCCCGCTCCGGATGGGTGCGCTCGCGCAGCCCGGCGCTGACCGAGTCGATGCGTCGGGTGACCGCGCTGGTCGCCGCGGCTCGGGTCGCCGCCACCAGCGGGGCGCCCAGCTCGGCGATCCGGCCCAGCTCGGAGGAGCCGCCGAGCAGTTTCGCCCCGCGGTGCAGCAGCCCGCGATCGCCGCTGAGCCGTCCGGCCACCACCGCGCCGCCCAGCACCGCGACCAGACCCAGCTTCCGGTGCCGCCCGACCAGATAGCCGACGCCGGCCCCCAAGGCGATCTGTGTCGCTCTGTTCATTCTCGTCATCCCCTTCGGTGTACCAATGGCACGCCGGCCATTCGGTCGTCGTCATTTCGTCGTTAGCGGCAGGCCGTACCCGGGGTTCCGTCGAGGAAAAACGCCTTTTCGAATTGCTGTGACCCAGGCCACAAAATGGTGGGGGAAAACCGTGCACATACCGCTGACGAGCTGCGGATTCGTCGAGACTGCGCGATCCGTCGACAATGACGCGGGACAGCGATCGGTGACTGGAATCGGTAAATCGAGAGAGCAAAGAAAGAGCGTCTCGACCGGGGGCGCAATGGACACCGTGCCCATTCGACGCGCGGGGGTCGATTCTCCTGCTGTTCGTCTCGATCGGTGACTCGATGCCCTAGACTGGGCCGCCGTGAGCGTGCCGCCGCGCCGGGCCCCCGGAGACCTGCTGGTGCATCTGCGCCGGGCGCGCGACTACGCGGACCTGCACTACGCCGAGCCGCTGGACCTCGGCACCCTCGCGGCGGTGGCCGGGATCAGCAAATACCACTTCCAGCGCCTCTTCACGGCGACGTACGGGGTCTCCCCGGCGGTGCACCTGAGCCGACGGCGGGTGGAGCGGGCCCAGGATCTGCTCCGGGCCACCAACCTCACCGTCACCGAGGTCTGCCACGCGGTCGGGTTCACCAGCCTGGGCTCGTTCAGCAGCCGGTTCCGGGAGCTGGTCGGCGAGACGCCGAGCGAGTTCCAGCGCCGCTGGGCCGCGAGCGGTGCTCCCCGGATCCCCGGCTGCTTCGTGTTCATGTGGGGACTCGCCGAGCGGCGCGGCTCCGCAACCGGGGAGAAGCCGGGGTCCGCCGACCCCTCCTAGCCTGGTCGCATGATCACTAACATCTCGATCGCCAGCGTGTTCGTGAAGGATATCGACGCGTCGAAGGCGTTCTACCTCGACGTGCTCGGCTTCGAGGAGCACACCGACATCACCCTCGCGGACGGCTCCTACCGCTGGTGCACCGTCAAACACCCCAAGCAGCCTGAGCTACAGGTGCACCTGACCCTGCCGGGTCCGCCGTACTCGCCGGAGATGGTGAGCGCGATCAACCGGGAGATGGACTCCGGTGGGATGTTCGGGCTCGGCCTGCACGTGGACGACTGCCGCAGGACGTACGACGAGCTTCGGGCCAGGGGTGTCGAGTTCATCCACACCCCGGAGGAGCGCCCGTACGGCGTCGAGGCGGTCGCTCGGGACAACTCGGGCAACTGGATGGTACTGGTCGAGCCTCGGGAGTACTCCGCCGCCGAGTTCGACTGAACAGACGCCTCCGCCCTACCCGGTGGCCGGCGCGGTCGCTCGCTCGGGCCGTCGGGTAGGGCGGAGGTGTGCCTGCGCTTACTTCTCAGTACGTGTCGGCGAGTTGGCCGCGGAGTTTGGTGAGGGCGCGGGTGAGGAGGCGGCTGATGTGCATTTGGGAGACGCCGATTTGTTCGGCGATTTGGGATTGGGTGAGGTTGCCGTAGAAGCGGCCAAACAAGGACTCAGCAAGAAAGAGATCATGCGCTGCCTCAAGCGCTACATCGTCCGCGAGGTCCACACCGCCCTCCTCGCCGACTTCACCGCCCTCAACACCCCTTGACTTCCATAGGAGCATCCCGTTCTGCGGCATGCTGGGGCGGATGGATGTCCGGAAGCGTCCGCCGGCCTCGACGTCTCCAGCGAGCGGCACCGGAGGCGGTGCCGACCGGAGAGGGAGTCACCGTGAAATACATGATCATGATGAGCGGGTCCCAGCGCGACTACGACGCGATGGCCGGCAAGGGCGGCGACGACTCGCCGGCCTGGTCGCCGGAGGAGATGGCGGCGCTGCACGAGTTCATGGCGGCCTGGAACGACGACCTGGTGGAGTCGGGCGAGTTCGTCGACGCCCGGGGGCTGACCGCGCCGGTGCACGCCCGACGGATCCAGCTCTCCGACGGCGTGCCGGTGGTGACCGACGGACCGTACCCGGAGACCCAGGAGGTGCTGGCCGGCTACACGATCGTGGAGTGCGACAGCTTCGACCGGGCGACCGAGATCGCGGCGAAGCTGGCCCGGACCCCGCATCCGGAGAACGCGACCCTGACCACCGACTGGTACGTCGACATCCGGCCGATCGCCGAGGGCATCGAGGACCTGTAGGACGCCGGGGACCGTAGGGCACCGGGATCGACAGGGCGTCGCCAGCGTGCCGGAGAAGGACGTCGAGGACCTGCTGCGTCACCTGGCGCCGCAGGTCCTCGGCGCGCTCGTCCGCCGGTACGGGCACTTCGACACCGCCGAGGACGCGGTGCAGGAGGCCCTGCTCGCCGCCGCCACCCGGTGGCCGGCCGAGGGGCTTCCGGAGAACCCCCGGGCCTGGCTGATCACCGTCGCCTCCCGTCGGCTCACCGACCTGCTCCGGGCCGAGCAGGCGCGGCGGCGCCGGGAGGACGCCGTCGCCCGCTGGGCGCTGCCCGACCAGTGGCTGGCGCCGGCCGCCGACCGGGCGCCGCCGGACTCCGACGACACGCTGGTACTCCTCTTCCTCTGCTGCCATCCGGCGCTCTCGCCGGCCTCGCAGATCGCGCTGACCCTGCGGGCGGTCGGCGGCCTCGGCAGTACGGAGATCGCCCGGGCCTTCCTGGTGCCGGAGGCCACCATGACCCGGCGGATCAGCCGGGCCAAGCAGCGGATCAGGGAGAGCGGCGTCCCGTTCCGGATGCCGCCGCCCGCCGAGCGCGCCGGGCGGCTCGCCGCGGTACTGCACGTGCTCTACCTGATCTTCAACGAGGGGTACGCCAGCACCACCGGCCCGGCCCTCTACCGCACGGAACTCTGCGCCGAGGCGATCCGGCTGGCCCGGATGCTGCACCGGCTGCTGCCGGACGACGCCGAGGTGACCGGACTGCTGGCGCTGATGCTGCTCACCGACGCCCGCCGCCCGGCGCGTACCGGGCCGGACGGCGCGCTGGTCCCGATGGCCGAGCAGGACCGGAGCCGCTGGGACGCCGGGCAGATCGCCGAGGGGGTGGCCCTGGTCAGCGCGGCCCTGCCGAGGGGACCGACCGGGCAATATCAGGTGCAGGCGGCGATCGCGGCCCTGCACGACGAGGCGCCGAGCGCCGAGGCGACCGACTGGCCGCAGATCGTCGCGCTCTACGAGGTGCTGCTGCGGATCGCCGCCAATCCGGTGGTGGCGCTCAACCACGCGGTGGCGGTGGCGATGGCGTCCGGCCCGCGCGCCGGACTGCACCTGCTGGAGCGGCTCGCCACCGACGACCGGATCGCCGACGACCACCGCCTGCACGCGGTCCGGGCACACCTGCTGGAGTTGGCCGGAGACCGTCCCGCGGCCCGGGTGGCGTACGCCACCGCCGCCCGCCGCGCCACCGCCCTGCCCCAGCAGCGCTACCTGAACGCCCGCGCCGCCCGCCTGATCACCACCACCGAGCCGTGACGCTGTCTCAGAGGAAGGTGGTGGCCCGCCCGACCCGAGACGTCCCGGAGGTGACCCCCGCCCCCCAGGAGCGGACGCAGAGTACGAGGCGGTAGCCGTCGGGGTCGGCGAAGGTGACGGCCCAGCGGTCCCAGTACGGGCCCTGGGAGACGCGGCGGCCGCCGGCCGAGGCGAGACGGGCGAGCAGGGCCTCGTCGAGCGGTCCGGAGAGATAGAGCACCAGCAGGTCCTCGGTGCTCGGCGCCGGCTCGGCGGCGAGGTGCGGGCCGCTGACGATCTCCAGGTGCCACCCCGCCCCGGGCCAGCCCAGCATCACCAGGTCGTGCTCCCCCGGAGCGTCGCCGGTGGCCCGGTAGAGCACCTCCAGGCCGAGCCCGGCGACATAGAAGCGTTCGATCGCGGCGGGATCCCGGGTCGGTCGGGCCAGCCGGAGATGCGCCCTCGGATCGATCGTCAACGCCGGACTCCTCCCGATCGGAAGGACCAAGCCTGCGAGTTGAACCGCGCTTCAGGTCAAGACCCGGGCGGGTGCTGAGCGCCATCCCACACTGCGCGAAGGTTTCGGTCCCGCCGAGCCCTTTCCGGTATTCTCGATCCTCGGGTCGAGAGGCGCTGCAACGGGCAGAGATGCCCGCCACGCTCGACCCGAGGATTCGATCTTTCCAAGGGCGCCTCCGTTCCACGACGGAGGTGGCCAATGGGTACGGCTTCGAGCGGCACCGAGACGCGGGCGGCCCGCACCCGGGCGCTACGCGAGCTGCTCGCCGAGCGGATCGTGGTGCTGGACGGTGCCTGGGGCACGATGCTCCAGGGTGCCCAGCTCACTCCGGCCGACTACCGGGGCGACCTGCTGGCCGACCACCCGCAGGACGTGACCGGCAACCCGGATCTGCTCAACCTGACCCGGCCGGACGTGATCCTCGACGTACACCGGCGTTACCTGGCGGCCGGCGCGGACATCACCTCGACGAACACCTTCACCGCGACGAGCATCGCGCAGGCCGACTACGGCCTCCAGGCGCTGGTCCCGGAGATGAACCTGCGCGGCGCCCAACTCGCCCGGCAGGCCGCCGACGAGGCGGGCGGCCGGTTCGTCGCCGGCTCGGTCGGGCCGCTGAACGTGACCCTCTCGCTCTCGCCCCGGGTGGACGACCCGGCCTTCCGGACCGTCACCTTCGACCGGGTGCGCGAGACGTACGCGGAGCAGATCCGGGCGCTGGCGGAAGGCGGCGTCGACATCCTGCTGATCGAGACGATCTTCGACACGCTGAACGCGAAGGCCGCCATCGCCGCCGCCCGGGAGGTCGCGCCGGATCTGCCGCTCTGGATCTCGGTGACCATCGTCGACCTGAGCGGCCGGACCCTCTCCGGGCAGACCGTCGAGGCGTTCTGGAGTTCGATCGCGCACGCCGAGCCGCTGGTCGTCGGGGTCAACTGCGCGCTCGGCGCCACCGAGGCGCGTCCGCACGTCGCCGACCTGGCCCGGCTCGCCGACACCTACGTCGCCTGCCACCCCAACGCCGGGCTGCCGAACGCGTTCGGCGGCTACGACGAGCAGCCCGAGGAGACCGGCCGGCTGCTCCGCGAGTTCGCCGACGCCGGCATGGTCAACATCGTCGGCGGCTGCTGCGGCACCGGCCCGGAGCACATCGCCCGGATCGCCGAGGCGGTCGCCGGCCGCGCGCCCCGACCGGTACCGGCGGTGCCGGCCGCCACCAGGTTCAGCGGGCTGGAGCCGTTCACCATCGGCCCCGACACCGGTTTCGTGATGATCGGCGAACGGACCAACGTGACGGGCTCGGCGCGGTTCCGCCGGCTGATCGAGGCCGACGACTACCAGGCCGCCGTCGACGTGGCGCTGGAGCAGGTACGCGGCGGCGCCAACATCCTCGACGTGAACATGGACGCCGACCTGCTCGACAGCGAGCGGGCGATGACCACCTTCCTGAACCTGATCGCCACCGAGCCCGAGGTCGCCCGCATCCCAATCATGATCGACAGCTCGCGGTGGAGCGTGCTGGAGGCCGGGCTCAAGTGCGTACAGGGTAAGGGGATCGTCAACTCGATCAGCCTGAAGGAGGGTGAGGAGACCTTCCTGGAGCAGGCCCGGCGGATCCGGGACTACGGCGCCGGTGTGGTGGTGATGGCCTTCGACGAACTCGGCCAGGCGGACACCACCGAACGCAAGGTCTCGATCTGCGCCCGGGCGTACGACCTGCTCACCCAGCGGGCCGGGTTCGCACCCACCGACATCGTCTTCGACCCGAACGTGCTCGCCGTGGCGACCGGGATCAGCGAGCACAACGGGTACGCGAAGGCGTTCATCGAGGCGCTCCCGCTGATCAAGGAGCGCTGCCCGGGGGCGAGGACCAGCGGCGGCATCTCCAACCTGTCGTTCTCGTTCCGGGGCAACGACGTCGTACGCGAGGCGATGCACTCGGCCTTCCTGCTGCACGCCGTACGGGCCGGGCTGGACATGGGGATCGTCAACGCCGGTCAGCTCGCCGTCTATCAGGACATCCCCGCCGACCTGCTGGAACTCGTCGAGGACGTACTCTTCGACAGGCGTCCGGACGCCACCGACCGGCTGGTCAGCTTCGCCTCCACGGTCAGCGGCTCCGGCACCCGACGCACCGTCGACCTCGGCTGGCGGGAGACGCCGGTCGCCGAGCGTCTCTCCTACGCGCTCGTGCACGGGATCGTCGACTTCATCGAGGCCGACACCGAGGAGGCGCGCAAGCAGGCCGACCGCCCGCTCGACGTGATCGAGGGGCCGCTGATGGACGGCATGAAGGTCGTCGGCGACCTCTTCGGCTCCGGCAAGATGTTCCTGCCCCAGGTGGTCAAGAGCGCCCGGGTGATGAAGCGTTCGGTCGCCTACCTGGAGCCGTACATGGAGGCGGAGAAGGAGCAGGCCCGGGCGGAGGGCCGGCTGGAGAGCAACCGGGGCCAGGGCAAGGTGGTGCTGGCGACGGTCAAGGGCGACGTGCACGACATCGGCAAGAACATCGTCGGCGTGGTGCTCGGCTGCAACAACTACGACGTGGTCGACCTCGGCGTGATGGTGCCGGCCGCGAAGATCCTGGACACCGCGATCGCCGAGGGCGCCGACGCGATCGGGCTCTCCGGGCTGATCACCCCGTCCCTGGACGAGATGGTCGCGGTCGCCACCGAGATGCGGCGGCGCGGGATGAGCCTGCCGCTGCTGATCGGCGGGGCCACCACCTCCCGGCAGCACACCGCGGTCCGGATCGCCCCGGCGTACGACGGCAGCACCGTGCACGTGCTCGACGCGTCCCGGGTGGTCGGGGTCGTCTCCGACCTGCTGAACCCGGAGCGGGCCGCCGAACTGGACGTGCGCAACCGGGCCGAGCAGCAGCGGCTGCGCGAGCAGCACGAGGGGCGGGACCGGGTTCCGCTGCTCACCCTCGACCAGGCCCGGGAGAACCGGGAAGAGGTCGACCACGCGGAGCCGCCGGTGCCGGCCTTCACCGGCGTACGCGTCGTGCGGCCCGAGCTGACCGCACTGCGCGAGATGATCGACTGGCAGTTCCTCTTCCTCGCCTGGGAACTGAAGGGGAAGTTCCCGGCGATCCTCGACCAGCCGGTGGCGCGGGAACTCTACGACGACGCCAACACCATGCTCGACCAGATCATCGCGGACGGCTCGCTTCGCGCCGTCGGGTCGTACGCCTTCTGGCCGGCGCACGCCGAGGGTGACGACATCGTGCTGACCGGTGAGGCCGACACCCGTTTCCCGATGCTGCGCCAGCAGACCGCCAAGCCGGCCGGCCGGCCGAACCGCTGCCTCGCCGACTACGTCGCGCCGGCCGGTGACCACCTCGGCGGCTTCGCGGTGGCGATCCACGGTGCGGAGGAGCTGGCCGCCGGCTTCGAGGCGCGACACGACGACTACCGGGCGATCATGGTCAAGGCGCTGGCCGACCGGCTCGCCGAGGCGTTCGCGGAGTACCTGCACCTACAGGCCCGGCGGGACTGGTACGAGCCGGACGCCGACCCGGCGATCGAGGATCTGCACGCCGAACGGTTCCGGGGCATCCGTCCCGCCCTCGGCTACCCGGCCAGCCCCGACCACAGCCTCAAGCGGCGGCTCTTCGAGCTGCTCGACGCCGAGGCGCTCGGGATGGGCCTGACCGAGTCGTACGCGATGACGCCGGCCGCCAGCGTCAGCGGGCTGCTCTTCGCGCACCCGTCGTCGCGGTACTTCACCGTCGGCCGGCTCGGCCGGGACCAGGTCGAGGACTACGCGGCCCGGCGGGGTCTGCCGGTCGCCGAGATCGAGCGCTGGCTCCGCCCCAACCTGGGGTACGACCCCGAACAGTGACCGACATCGCCCGATCGGTTAGCCAGCTATCCACCCTTTTGTCTCCGCATGTCCTCCGTTCGGCTCATTACCCTGGTCAGTGGGGGCCTAGGGGAGGAGACGCCGGTGGAACCGCGAGGCCCGCTCTCCTGGCGGATCGGCATCCGCAGGTGGGACCATCTGGTCGACTGCGCACTGTGGATCCGGGCGAGCGAGTGCATCGAGGTGCCGGCGCACCGGCTGGTACCCGGCCCGCTGGACCTCGACGAACTTCCGGCGCCGACCCGGCCGCTCGGCACCGTGCCCGGCGCCGAGTGGCTCGGCTGGTGGCTCTCGCTGGTCGACCCGGCCGGACGGCGTCCCCGTCCGCGCGCCGGCCTGGAGCCCGCCGACGACACTCCGGATCCGCTCGGCCTGGCACCCTGGCCGGCGCTGCGCCGGGTGGTCGCGGAACGCTGGCCGGAGGCCCGGGACTGGCACCTCGCCCGGCAGGGGGATTCCCTCACCCGGCCGGCTCCGGGTAACTCGGCCACCACCGGTCTGGTACGCCAGGTCGAACGGTCGCTGGGCCGGTCGGTACGCCCGTTCAGCGTCGAGATCACGCTGCTGCCGGTACGCGACGAGGTGATCCGCCGGGCGGACCACGAGCGCTACCTCGTCCCGGAGCGGGTGCACGACAGTCCACGCTGGTCGGTCTGGCTCCGCGACCTGGTGCTCCGGATCGGCTGACCGCGCACCCGTCGGCCGGTTTCCGGCCCGGACTGTCGGTGCCGGTGGGTAGTCTCCCGGACGGTCGGTCCGGCCTCGGTCCGGCCTCGAACCGACCTCGAACCGACCCGTCGGACGCGGGCCGGTTCGGCCGGTCCGTGACGTACCCGCCGGCACGCCGCTGCGGCACGTCCCGTCGGTCGACGGGTCGAGCCCGACGTGCCCACGCACACCAGTCGTCGAAGGGAGACGCGGATGCTCGACCTGGGTCCTGCCGCACAGGAGGTGATCCGCCTGGTCGGCGGCGTGACCGACGACCAGTTGACCGATCCGACGCCGAGCACCGACACCTCGGTGGCCGCCCTGTTGGACCACCTGATGGGTCTCTCGCTCGCCTTCACCTGGGCGGCGCGGAAGTCCGGCGGGGACGGCCCCGGCGCCTCCGCGCCGCCACCGCCGGCCAGTCCCGACAACCTCGATCCGCAGTGGCGCACCGTCCTGCCGGCGAGGCTGACCGAGCTGGTCGAGTCCTGGCGGCAGCCGGCGGCCTGGGCCGGGATGACCACGGCCGGCGGGGTGACGATGCCGGCCGAGGTGATGGGCATGGTCGCGCTGGACGAGCTGGTGCTGCACGGCTGGGATCTGGCCAAGGCGACCGGCCAGCCGTTCCACTGCGATCCGGCCAGCACCGAGGCGGTGCTGGAGTTCACCGCCGAGTCGGCCCGCCCCGAGCAGGCCGCCGGCCGCGAGGGGCTGTTCGGGCCGGTGGTGCCGGTGCCGGCGGACGCGCCGCCGTTCGACCGGGCGTTGGGCTTCGCCGGCCGGGACCCCGGCTGGACACCGCCGCCCCGCTGAACCGCCGGCCCTCGCGCTGGTACCGCCCGGTTCCTTCCGGTCCGGCTCCGATCGATCGAGCCGGGCCGGATCGGCGCGATCGAGCCGGGCCGGATCGGCGCGACGGCGACGGGTAGGGTTCCGCCGTGGCGAATCTCTGGAAGGGCGTGACCGCGACCGTCAGCCGGGTGACCCGGCGTGCCCCCGCTCGCAGCGCCGGACCCGTCCCCGCCCAGCTCGCACGGCGACGCCAGGTCTCCGCGTTGCAGCGCCGGGAGCTGGTCTACGCCCCCGAGCTGGACGGACAGGCCGACCCGGGCGAGATCGTCTGGACCTGGGTGTCCTACGAGGACGATCCGCGCCAGGGCAAGGACCGTCCGGTGCTGGTGGTCGGGCGGGTCAGCCGGACCCTCTTCGGGTTGATGCTCTCCAGCAAGAGCGACCGGGACGGTCAGCGGCACTGGCTCGCCCTCGGCCCCGGCGAGTGGGACCGGGACAACCGGCCGAGTTGGGTCCGGCTCGACCGGGTGCTGACGATGCGCGAGGACAGCATCCGGCGGGAGGGCGCGGTGTTGGACCGGGCCCGCTTCGACCTGGTCGGCCGGGCGCTGCGCACCGGGTACGGCTGGCGCTGAGCCGAGCCGGGGCCCCTCCGGATGCACCGGAGAGGCCCCGCCCGGACCCGGACTACTGCTTGATGTGGGCGTTGTAGAAGACCGGGGTGCCGAACTGCTCGGAGATGATCAGGCCACCGACCTTGCTGCCGGTGACCAGGAAGCTGTTGTCCTGGTAGATCGGCACGACCGGGACGTACTTCTCCATGATCATCTGGTCGAGCTTGGCCCACTCCGGTCCCGCCTCGCCGGCCGGTAGGTTGCTCACCCGGTCGATCTCGGCGTTCACGTCGTCGGCGTTGAAGTACGACACGTTGGAGTTGCCCTGCGGCCCGAGCTTGCGGCCGTCCCAGAGCACCGGGATCGTCGAGACCGCGCTCGGCCAGTCCGCCGCCCAGTTCGACAGGTAGATGTCGTACGGGTTGCCCCGGGTCCGGGCCGTCGGGTTGTGGGTCGGCTGGTCGACGTACTGCACGGTGACGTCGAAGCCGGCCCGCTCCAGGCTCTGCTCCACGATCGGCGCGGTCTGCTGGCCGAAGGCACTGTTCCGGGACATGAAGACCAGCTTGGGCTTCTGCCCGCCGAGCAACTCCTTGGCCTTCTCCGGGTTGCCGGTCGGCCCGCCGTCGTACGGGTTCGGGTACGCCGTCCGGCCGATGGTGGTGTCGGCCAGCAGGGTGTGGGTCAGCTTGCCGGAGGCGTCGCCGCCCTGGGTGGCGAGGATGCCCTGCTTGTCGATGGCGTACGCGATCGCCTGACGGATCTTCACGTCCTTGATCCGCTCGTTGTTGATGCTCAGGTACCAGACCGACGGGGCGGTCTTGCGCAGCGCCCGCTCACCGAGCGAGGTGTCGCCGAGCACCTGGTTGACCAGCGCCTGCGGGACCTCGTCCCAGGCGACAGCGAACTGGTCGGCGCCCTGGCTGGCGAGCGCCCGCTCGGTCGCGGCGGTGTCGTTCGGGCCGATCTCGACCTCGATGGCGTCCGGGTAGGCGTGCCGCAGCGGGTCGGTCTTCGGGTCCCAGTTCGGGTTGCGCTCCAGCACGAACCGGGTGTCCTTGATGTACTCCTTGATCTTGTACGGCCCGGAGGAGACGACCCGGCGGTCGTACTCGGTCCGGGTGTCCTGGGCCTTCGGCACCGGTACCGAGGTCGGCAGCGAGAGCGCGAACGGCAGGTCGCAGTGCGGCTTGGCGAAGTTGAAGATCAGCGTACGGTCGCCGCGCACGACCAGCCCGGGGACGTCGTCGATGCCCGAGGTGTACGGCCCCTTGTAGTTCGCGTTGTACGTCGCGTTGTCGGCCAGCCACTCCTGGATGTACGTCGGCCCGCCGTCGATGCTCTCCTCGAAGGAGCGGGCGATCCCGTACGCCACGTCGGCCGCCCTGATCGGCGTACCGTCCTCGAACTTCACCCCCTCCTTGAGGGTGTACTCCCAGGTCTTGCAGTCCTTGTTGACGTCCTTGCCGGGGTCGGTGGCGAGGTCACCGACGAGCAGTACGTTGCCGTTGCCGTCCTCCTTGAAGACGGTCAGCGTCCGGAGGAACATCTGCTGGATCGACATCCCGAAGAAGGTGTAGGTCCGCTGCGGGTCCAGGTGCTCGAAGTCCTCCTCCTGGATCAGCTTCAGCGTGCCGCCGGGCTTCGCCCCGGACACCTCGGCCGCCGGCCCCTGTGAGTCCTTCGGGTCGGTCGCGATCGAGCTGGTGAACTGCTTGCCGCCGCCGTTGTCGGAGTCACCGTTCTCGCCGGTGTTCTCCGAGCAGGCGGCCAGCGCACTGGTCGCGAGTACGAGCGCGGCGCTCGTCGCGGCCACCGCGAGCCTGGGTCGCATAGGAAGTCCTCCTGGTCTCGTTCCCGCAGGTCGGATCGGCATCGATCTGTTGAAGGAAATATTCACTCAAAGGAACTTGAAGGTAAGTTTCATAGCAGTAACGATGGGACAACGTTTCCGCACCCGCCACCGGACGGTCATCCGAGCCGGACCCGGGGGTCGACCACCGCGTAGAGCACGTCGACCAGGACGTTGGCGGCGACCACGAAGACGGCGGCGAGCAGCACCGTCGCCATCACGATCGGCATGTCCAGGTTGAGCGCCGCGTTCAGCGCCGTCTTGCCGAGCCCGGTGAACCCGAAGACCGTCTCGGTGATGACCGTGCCGCCGAGGTAGGCGCCGAGGTCCAGACCGGCGATCGTGATGATCGGGGTGATCGCGGCGCGCAGCGCGTGCCGGCCGTACACGGTGATTTTGCTCAGTCCCTTGGCCCGCGCGGTCCGGACGAAGTCCTCGGAGAGAGTCTCCAGCATCTGCGCCCGGGCCAGCCGGGCGTAGGTCGCGGAATTGAGGAAGCCGAGCGCGAACCAGGGCAGGATCATCGCCGACGCCCAGGCCAGCGGATTCTCGGTCAACGGGGTGTAGCGCGGATAGCCCAGCAGGCCGGTCTCGTAGACCAGGCCGATCAGCAGCAGCGGCCCGAAGAGCAGGATCGGCATGGAGGCGCCGACCAGCGAGGTGCCGACCGCCAGCCGGTCGAAGGCGGTCCCCCGGCGCAACGCCGAGACCATCCCGATCGAGATGCCGAGCAGCAGCCAGACCACGGCCGCGCCGAAGACGATGCTCAGGGTCACCGGCAGGGTACGCCCGACGATCCCGGTCACCGGCTCGTCGTTGCGGAACGAGAAGCCGAGGCAGGGCGCCGGACAGTCCCGGGCGGTCTCGCCGGAGCCGATGGTACGACCGACGAAGATGCCGCGCATGAAGTCGCCGTACTGCACCGGAATCGACCGGTCGAGCCCCATCCGGCGTTCGATCATCTCGATCCGCTCCGGGCTACAGACGTTCTTGCTGTCCCCGCACATCAGCTCGGCCGGGTTGTTCGGCACCGCGAAGAACATCCCGAAGGTGATCACGCTGACCGCGAGCAGGGTAGTCAGCGCCAGCAGGATCTTCTTGACCACGAATCGCAGCACGTCCGACCCCTCCTACCTGCTCGACTTCGGGTCGAGCGCGTCGCGCAGCGAGTCGCCGAAGAGGTTGAACGCCAGCACCAGCAGGAAGAGCGTGGTCCCGCCCACGATGGTGAAGCTCGGTACGTCCCGGATGTAGCGCACGCTGTCGTTGATCAACCGGCCGAGGTCGGGGGTCGGTTCCAACACCCCGATGCCGAGGAAGGACAGCGCCGCCTCCGCCGTGATCAGGGCCGGCACGTTCAGCGAGAAGGTCACCAGGATCGGCGCCCAGAGGTTCGGCAGGAGCTGCCGGAACAGGATGTGCCCCAGCCCCGCCCCGGAGGCCCGGGCCGCCTCGACGAACTCCCGCTCGCGCAGCGAGAGCACCTGACCGCGGACCAGCCGGGCGGAGATGGTCCAGTTGAAGAGTACGAAGATCAACACTAGTAGCGCCGGCCGGAACCAGGACGCCACCTCGTCGCGCGGCCCGTAGAACTGGTTCACCGCGAGCGGCACGAACGCGAAGCAGAAGATGTAGAACGGGAAGGCGAGCGCCAGGTCGATGATCCAGGTGATCATGGCGTCGAGCCAGCCGCCGACGTACCCGGCCAGGATGCCGATCACCACGCCGAGCGCGATCGTCAGCACGGCGGCGGTAAAGGCGATCATCAACGAGGTACGCAGCCCGTAGACCACCTGGATGAAGATGTCCCGCCCGATCCCCGGCTGGATGCCGAACCAGTGCTCGCCGGAGACTCCGGCGTAGCCGAGCGGGAAGCCGTTGCGGTCCAGCCGTTCCGGGAACCGGTCCTCCGGACCCTTGCCGTAGAGCCGGGCCACCAGCGGCGCGGCGGCCGCCAGCAGCACGAAGAAGACCAGTACCGCCCCGCTGACCAGCGCCACCCTGTCCCGGCGCAACCGCCGCCAGGCGAGCTGCCCCGGCGACCGGCCGACGATCTCGGCCGCCTCGACCGCCTTGGCGACGCTCCCCTCCGGTGGCGTGCCGTCCGGTACGTCCTCCGGAGCCGGCGCCGCCGGGCCGATTCCGGCCGCGACCGCCCCCACCTGTGCCGTGATCTGCTGCTCACTCACGACAGCTCGCCTCACTCATGACAGCTCGCCTCACTCACGACAGCTCGCCTCACTCATGACAGCTCGCCCTCCTCCGGGAAGTGGCAGGCCACCGCGCCGCCACCGCCCGGGTACCCGATGAGTGCCGGCTCCTCGGTCGCGCAGATCTCCCGGGCCTTCCAGCAGCGGGTACGGAACCGGCAGCCGGACGGCGGATCCAGCGGCGTCGGTACGTCCCCGCTGAGCCGGATCCGCCCCGCCGGCCCCAGTTTCGTCACGTCCGGTACGGCGGAGAGCAGCGCCCGGGTGTACGGATGCCGTGGCCGCTGGTAGATCTCCACCCGGTCCCCGGTCTCCACGATCTTCCCGAGGTACATCACCGCGATCCGCTGGCAGAAGTGCCGGACCACGGCGAGGTCGTGTGCGATGAAGACGAAGGCGAGATCCAGTTCCCGTTGCAGGTCGCGGAGGAGGTTGACCACCTGCGCCTGGATCGACACGTCCAGCGCGGAGACCGGCTCGTCGGCGACGACGAGCTTCGGCCGCAGGGCCAGCGCGCGGGCGATCCCGATCCGCTGCCGCTGCCCGCCGGAGAACTCGTGCGGATAGCGGTTGTAGTGCTCGGGGTTCAACCCGACCAGTTCGAGCAGCTCACGGACGCGCTGCTTCACCCCGCCGGGCGGTGCGATCCCGTTGACCTGCAACGGCATCGCCACGATCCGCCCGACGGTGTGCCGGGGATTCAGCGAGGCGTACGGGTCCTGGAAAATGATCTGGAGGTCCTGGCGGAGCGGTCGCAGCTCGCCCCGGGAGGCGTGCGTGATGTCCCGCCCCTCGAAGACGATCTTGCCGGCGGTCGGCTCCAGCAGCCGGACCAGCAGCCGGCCGGTGGTGGTCTTGCCGCAGCCCGACTCGCCGACCAGGCCGAGGGTCTCCCCCGCCCGGACCTCGAAGTCCAGCCCGTCCACCGCCCGCACCAGGCCACGACGGCGCCACCCGGAGCGCACCGGGAAGTGCTTGGTCAGCCCGGTCACGGTCAGCAGTGGCTCGGTGGAGAGATCGACAGACCCCGGTGCCGCTTCGATCCGCTGGTCCGCTCTCATCGCGCCACCCCCACCCGGGCGATCTCGTCGGCGTAGTAGCGCTGCCGGTCGGCCTCGGGCAGGTGACAGGCGACCCGGTGACCGGCCTCGGCCACCGGCAGCAGCTCGGGGACCTCCGTCGAGGCGCGTCCGCCGGTGCGGTCGGCGTACCGGCAGCGGGGGTGGAACGCGCAGCCGGGCGGCAGGTTGATCAGGCTCGGCGGGTTGCCCCGGATCGGCACCAGGTCCGCGTCCGCGTCGCCGTGCAACGACGGCACGCTGGAGAGCAACCCCCAGGTGTACGGGTGCTGCGGCCGGCGCAGCACCTGCTCGACACTGCCGTGCTCGACGGCCCGGCCGGCGTACATCACGAGTACGTCGTCGGCGACCTGACTGACCACGCCGAGATCGTGGGTGATCAGCACGATCGCCGAGTTGAACTCCGACTGGAGGTCGGCGAGCAGATCGAGGATCTGCGCCTGCACGGTGACGTCCAGCGCGGTGGTCGGCTCGTCGGCGACCAGCAGATCCGGGTCGTTGACCAGCGCCATGGCGATCATCACCCGCTGCCGCATCCCGCCGGAGAACTCGTGCGGGTAGTCGTCGACCCGGCGCTCCGGCTGTGGGATGCCGACCCGGCCCAGCATCTCAACCGCACGTCGCCGGGCGGCCTGGCGACCGGCACCGGGATGGTGCACCCGGTACGCCTCGGCGATCTGCCGGCCCACCGGATAGTAGGGGTGCAGTGCGGAGAGCGGATCCTGGAAGACCATCGCCATGTCCCGGCCGCGCAGTCTGCGGCACTCCGCATCGGACAGCCCCACGATGTCCCGCCCACCGACGAGGATCTCGCCGCTGATCTCCGTACGCCTCGGGTCGTGCAGGCCGAGCACGGCCAGGCTGGTGACGCTCTTGCCCGAGCCCGACTCGCCGACGATGCCGAGGGTGCGCCCGCGCTCGACGGCGAACGACAGCCCGTCGACCGCCCGCACCACCCCGTCCTCGGTGCGGAACCGCACCCGCAGGTCCCGCACCTGGAGGTACGCCTCGCCCGTCGGGGTCGCGGACGACGCTGTCGATTCCGGCGTTCCCACCAGCGCCCTCCTCTTCCTGCTCCGTCACCGGCTCCGCCGCTCACCCGGCTGACTTGCGTGAACGCGGGGAGCGTGAAGGTAACCTACAGCAGAGTTCAGAGGGTGAAAATAAGCTACAGGTGCCGATCTCTCCGGTCCGCCGGGCTCCCCCGGACCGGAGGACCGGTGTATCGCCCTATTCAAATGGCTCCGGTCCAGCCCTGTCGACCCCACCCACCCCATCGATGCCGCTCCGGATCCTCTCCGCGATCCGACGTACGTCGTCAAGCGTCTTCGGTCCCGTCGGCTCCGCCGCCACCGCGTCCTCGAACAGCGCCACCGCCGCCCACTCGTCCACCGGGCAGCCGTCCGGGCCGCAGGCGGGACAACCGCCGCCCTCGTGTGCCCGGACGAGACGCCGCGCGGCCCCCAGGACATCGGACTGCGGCGGAGGTTCACCGCGCATGTCGTCGCAGCACGTCGAGGCGGACCATCAACTCGATGCAGGGCGCGTGCGGCTCCACCGACGACCACGAGCAGGTCGGATGGTCGTGGCCGGTGACCCAGACCCAGACGTGGCCGCCGTCCTCCCGGGTCACGCCGGCATGGACCTTGGTCACCGTCATGGCGCATACGCGGTGCAGGGCAGGTCGTGGATGTGGTACCAGTCCCCGGACCGCAGCCGGAGCAAGGTTCCGGCGGGTAGTTCGGGAATCTCGGGCGGAGGGATGTGTGGCGGCTTCGTGGTCATCGCTTCGGCCCCGGCACCCTCACCCACCGACGACCATCCCACCGGTAGTCCCGCACTCTGCGCTGTCGCAGCCAGATCCATCCTCGGGTTCGTGTCAGCATCGTTCCTCCTTCGGAAAGGGCATGAACACAACATGTCGCGAGACACTTACCCTCCGCGATGACGCATCTGACGACGGAACGACGGCTTTGAGGGCGACATTCCGGCGACATTAGCGTTACGGTGACCGTATGACCGCGCCAAACAGTGCTCTTCGAGCCGTCCGACTGGGCATGCGGATGAGTCAGGACGACTTTGCTCGCGCCCTCCAGGACGCCGGCCGTCGAGCCGGCCAGCCCAACGACGCCAACAAGCGACTCGTGCAGCGCTGGGAGTCGGGCTCGATCACCGCCCCCCGACCTGTCTACGCTCGTGCGCTGGAGGTGGTCACCGGGTTGCCCATCGAGTCCCTGGGCTTCGCGGCCGCCGCATACGCCAACGTGACGCCAGACGGTCAGGGCGGACACGATCTCGTGCCGCCGACTGGCGCTCCGGTGATTCCCGCTGGTGCGCCGTCATCGCAGGGCAGTCCGCACCGCAACTACTCAGGCATCTGGCTGAGCCGGTACGAGTACTTCTCCAGCGGTCGGGACGGGGCGTTCGTCGGTCAGCATTTCGTGGTGGTGTTGCAGCACGGCGACCGGCTGACGATACGCAGCCTGCCGAACACCGCGGAGGGTTCGCTCACCATCGACATGACGGTCGACGGCAGCGTCGTCACCGGCACCTGGATCGAGCAGACCGACCCGAGCGGCTACTACCGTGGCGGCCGGTATCACGGGGCCATTCAGATGCTGGTCGAGCCGACCGGTCGGCGAATGACCGGCAAGTGGGTCGGGTTCGGCAAGGACATGGACATCAACACCGGACCCTGGGAACTGGTCTTCCGGGACGCCTCGACCAACAAGGCCACGATGGACCGCTACAACCGAACGCCGGATTAAGGCAGAAGCGAGCAGACCGCCTGCGCGAACCAGTGTCAACGGTGAACCTCGCCGACGCGGAGTCGGCCAACGGCAAGCAGCTCGACCACCTCCTAGTCGGGCAGCGCCCAGTCCCGCTTTGGGCCCCGGGACGATTGAACGAGATACTGCTGCTGTTGCGGCAACCGGCTCATACTCAGAACGTAAGACGGCGTCACGCAACGAGATCAGGAAAGACAGGCATTCCTACCGCTGCTCGCTAAATGACGACTCCGATAGGCGCATGGCCTACTTCCGGTAGATGCAGAAAGCCGAAGGCGTAACCCTGGATCCTGGCACCACAACAGCTTAGGGGATCCCATCCTCACCGACCGACGAAAAGCCTCCACAGCCGACGAAAAGGAGTGCCCCTACCTTCCCGCTTTTCCCAGTACCGATGCAGGCGCTCCCAATCCTCCTGCTTCAGTTCTGAAGCCCGCCACCCCTGCTCTCCCCGCAGACTTACACCACTCTCGTCAACAATATCCACTTTCATGTTTCTCTCGACATTAAGGTAGAGCCAGATCCGGTCCAGTATCCTCCGAGCCTCCTCTTTTGTGACCAGCTCACGGCCACCCCCTATCTTCCATGCCAAATCGGTCTCCCAGTATAGTACGTGATCGCGGAACTCTGCCTTAAGATCCAGCCTTCTATTCCCCTCAAGATAGGTTAACCCGAAATCTCCAGTAATTCGGATCCGATAATCCCCACCCATTCCTTGAGAGATCATGTCAGAAGGGCCTTCCGCCAATGTATTGAATGTTTCTTACCGCCGGATTTGCAATTAGAACCGGAAGCTCGATCCGGCCGAATACGCGATCCGGTCTAGCACCCCTAGCGAAGGCGTACGCGCGGCCGGAAGCACCACCCGCGAACCGCTGAGACATGATCTTCCATGGCTCATCCGCCATATCGCCTGGTAGGTACTTGTAGAGCCTCAAACCATTCATGATCCTACCGCCAATAGTGCGGTCGATGGTAGTCTTGCCGAGCGCCGCCGCATACAGGTTTGCCTTTTCACGATTTCCTGGGCCAGAGTAGAAGATTGCGCTATTTGGCTTAGTGCCGACGGGGACGGTCCTTGCAAGTCCGCGCGCCGCACCGGCAACCGCAGCCTGCGCCACCCCTTTGCCTGCGGCCACTGTCGGTGGCGCAGCGGCTTTGAGACCCGCTGCCAACGCACCTCCTGCACCGGCAGCGGCAGGGCCAATGAGTGCTCCGCCAGCGCCGAATGCTGCTCCGACGGCTCCTCCGAGGAGAGCTTCGCCGGCAATCTGCCAGCCGCTTTCGTCTTCGGCATCGAGCGCGTTGGTGGCGAGGGAGCTCACGGCACCGCCGACGAAGCCGCCGATGGCTGCGCAACCGACGGCGCCGACACCGAAGCTTCCTGCTGTGCAGGCCGCGCCGACGATGACACCGGCAGCAATGCCGGCAGCCACGCCGACCTTCCCGGCGTTACGACACCAGAAGCTGGCCTGACACTCGCGCTTCTTTCGTTCCGCAATCGCCTGGGCGCGTAGTTTCGCGGCGTACTCGTCAGAGGCGGCCGTGTTCTTTCGCTTGCTGTCGGGCCAGTTGCCCTTGTTGACCTCGGGGTTGGCCTTCGGAAGTCGTTGCTGCAGTTGTAGGTGCCGCCACCGCACTCCGGCCGAAGGCCGGTCGGGTCGGAGTGGGTGACCGGACTGTTGTGGCTGTACGCGTACGCGTTCCACTGCCGCGGGTCGGTCAGGTCCAGCGCCGGGTCCACCGAGATGAACCGCCCCAGGACCTTGTCGTACTGCCGGGCCCCGATGTTGACCAGGCCCGTCGGATCGATGTCACCGCCGACGAAGCCCTTACCGTTGACCCAGACCGGATTCTCGCCCCGGGCGTCGCCGTAGGGTGTCTGCCGACGAACACTGACCGCCTGGGTGCCGGCGTTGATGGCGGTCTGCTGGGTTCCCTGATGATCCGGATACAGCCAGGTCAGATCTGTGCTGCTGGAGGCACCCTTGCGGCTGGCGCAGATCGTGCCGGCGAAGCTGTAGTACCGGGTCCCGGTGTTCACCCCACCCTCACGGCGAACCTCCTGTCCCGGCAGATACAGCGTCGTCCCGGTCGCGTCACGGCGGATCAACCGCACACCGTCGGCGTCATAGATGTTGGTCTCGATCGTCTGCCCACCGGCCGCACAGTGGCGAGCTTGCCTCGGCGTCCCAGCCCAGGGTCTGACTGTTCGCGGCGGTGACACAGTCGTTCGCGGTGGTCCCCGCCGGCCGGCAGGTCGTGTTGCCCGCCTGGTCGTGGCCATACCTCGACACCACATCCGGCTGCCCTGGAGCGGCGGTGGTCATCGAGGTGACCGCATGCGGCCGCACCACACCCTGCCCACCGTTCGGCAGAGCGTGGGTACGGGTGGTGTCACCGCCGGTGGTGTGACTGGTCTCGGTCAGCCGGGAACCGGTCGAGTCGAACATCCAGTCGTGCCAGTACGGCGCCGGCCCGCCCAGGTCGGCAACCGTCGGACCGGCCTCGCAGCTCACCCCACTCTTCGGTGTCCAGGCGGTTGCGAGCCGGCCGAGGGCGTCCTCTTTACAGACATCGAAGATCAGCTGTAAGAGCCGTTACAACTGGTAGTCACAGAACAGAAGGAAACTCCACGTTCCGGCCCGGGCGCTGACGCTCCCGGATGCCGTCAGCCACACCTCCCCGTGCGCCGCACACCTGGATGACAGCGCTCGCGTCGGATCGCTGTGCCAGACTGGCGCCGTACCGGAGGCGAACTACCGAGTCACGACGACGGACCGGAGGTGGCCATGACCGCGGCGGTGTTCGAGCACGGCGGGCCGTGGACCGAAGCGGAATACCTCGCCCTCGGCGAGACCCGGGATCGCGTCGAACTCTTCGACGGGAGCCTCCACGTGACACCTGCCCCCACTCCTCGCCACCAGCACATCTCGCGTCGTCTCGGCAACGCTCTGGAGACAGGCGCGGAAACCGTTGGACTACACGTCCTGGAGGCCGTGAACGTGCGGCTGCAACCGGGCCGGATTCCGATCCCCGACCTGGTCGTCACCGGCGAGATCGACTTCGACGAGCTGGTCGTCGACGGTACGGCGGTCCGGCTGGTCTGCGAGATCAGCTCGCCGAGCAACGCCGCCACCGACAAGGTGCTCAAGATGCACTACTACGCCGCCGCCCGGATCCCGTGGTATCTGCTGGTCGAGCAGGAGACCGGGACGCTGCGGCTGCACCGCCTGGACGGCTCCCACTATGTGGAGCATGCGGTGGCCAAGGCCGGCGAATCCCTGCGGCTCACCGAGCCGGTGGCGGCGGAAATCCGACCGGACGACCTGCTACCCCCGCGCTGAACCCGTCTCCTCGCATAAGGTCATCCATGATCGGGTTCGGCTGCGGCCGGATCAGGCGAACAGGCGAACCAGCGAGGAGATGCCGATGGCCGAGTTCGACGTGGCGACGGCGGCGGTACAGGCCGCCCTCGACGCCGGGGCCCGGTACGCCGACGCGCGGGTGATGCACCGCCGGTACGAGTCGATGTCCGCCCGCAACGGCGAGATCGAGTCCGTCACCCAGGACGAGAGCGCCGGGATCGGGGTACGCGCACTCGTCGGCTCGGGATGGGGCTTCTACGCCGTACCCGAGCTGGCGGAGTCGGCGGCCCGGGCGGCGGGTGAGCGGGCCGCGCGGATCGCCGCCGCGAGTGGCCGGGTCGCCGGTCCCGGCGGCGGCCTGCTGCCGGCGCCGGCCAGCACCGGGTCGTGGAGTTCGCCGTGCGCCGTCGACCCGCTCTCGGTGCCGCTCTCCGACAAGGGCGACCTGCTGGTCCGGGCCACCGGGACGTCCCGGGAACACGGCGCCGACCTGGCCGAGGGGCTCTACCAGATCTGGGACACCCGCAAGTGGTTCGTCTCCAGCGAGGGGCACCGGATCGACCAGCACATCCGGGAGTCCGGGGCGGGGATCTCGGCGACGGTGCTCGGCGACGGCGAGACGCAGCGCCGCTCCTACCCGAGCTATCGGGGCCAGTACGGCACCCAGGGCTGGGAGCTGGTCGACTCGCTCGACCTGACCGCGCACGCCGCCCGGATCGCCGAGGAGGCCCGGGAGCTGGTGACCGCACCGCTCTGCCCGGCCGGTGAGACCACCCTGATCCTCGGCAGCGAGCAGATGGCGTTGCAGATCCACGAGTCGGTCGGGCACGCCATCGAACTCGACCGGATCCTCGGCTGGGAGGCCGCCTTCGCCGGCACCTCCTGGCTGGACCTCGACCAGCTCGGGGCGCTCCGCTACGGCTCCGAGCTGATGAACGTCACCATCGACCCGACCATCCCCGGCGCGCTCGGCAGCTTCGGCTTCGACGACGAGGGGACCCCGGCGGCCAAGCGGGACGCGGTCCGGGAGGGTCGCTGGGTCGGTACGCTCGCCGGCCGGGACTCGGCGGCGGTCGCCGGCCTGGACTACGCGGGCAGCGTCCGCTCCGACGGCTGGGCCCGGCTGCCGATGGTCCGGATGACGAACGTCGGGCTGGAGCCCGGTCCGCACACCCTCGACGAGATCATCGCGGCCACCGACGACGGTGTGCTGATGGACCTGAACCGCTCCTGGTCGATCGACGACAAGCGGCTGAACTTCCAGTTCGGCTGCGAGATCGGCTGGGAGGTCAAGAACGGCCGGCGGGGCCGGATGCTGCGCAATCCGACGTACACCGGTATCGGGCCGCAGTTCTGGCGCTCGATGGACATGCTCTCCTCGGAGACCGTCGCCTGGGGCACGCCGAACTGTGGCAAGGGCCAGCCGGGGCAGATCGGCCACACCGGCCACCCGGCCGCGCCGGCCCGGTTCCGCAACGTCCGGGTCGGAGTCCGCGGGTGACTGTTGAGTGTGAGCGGTTATGGAGGCAGCGATGACATCCCCACTCGACCTCGCCGGCCGGGTCGTCGAACTGGTCCGGCAGGTCGCCGGGCCGGGTGCCGAGGCGGAGGTCGGCACCGAGCGGGCCGAGCTGGCGCTGACCCGGTTCGCGAACTCCTTCATCCACCAGAACCTGGCCGACGTCGCCACGACGGTACGGCTGCGGCTGCACCTCGACGGGCGTACCGCGACCGGATCGTCCACCGTGGTCAGCGCCGAGGGGGTGCGTGACCTGGTCGAGCGTACGGTCGCGGCGGTCCGGCACTGTCCGCCGGACCCGGGCTGGCCGGGGCTGACCCCACCGACCGCCGTGGACGACGACGGCAACTGGGACGAGGCCACCGCGGCGGCCGGGCCGGAAGAGCGGGCCGAGCGGGTACGCGAGTTCGTCGAGGCGGTCGGTGGACTGGAGGCGGCCGGCTACTGCCGTACCGGTCGGCGGGAGGGGGCGTTCGCCAACACGGCCGGGCACGCGGTGACCGGCCGGAGCACCGAGGCGGCGATGGACGGGATCGCCCGGTGCGGCGGTGCGGACGGGGTGGCCCGGCTGGGCTCGTTCCGCCTCGCCGACCTGCACGGCGGGGTGCTCGGTGCGCGGGCGTCGGTGAAGGCGCGGGCCGGGGTCGCCCCGGTAGAACTTCCACCCGGGCGGTACGAGGTGGTGCTGGAGCCGACCGCCGTCGCCGACCTGTTGCAGAACCTCGCGACGTACGGCTTCAACGGCAAGGCGTACAACGAGCAGCGCTCGTTCGCGGTGCCGGGCGAGGAGCAGTTCGACCGCTCGGTGACGCTGCTGGACTATCCGCTGGCCGGCCCGGCACTGCCGTTCGACGCCGAGGGCACCCGCCGGACCCCGATGGCGCTGGTCGAGCACGGTGTCACCCGGACGGTCACGCACGACCGGAGGACCGCCGCCGAGGCCGGTACCGCCTCTACCGGGCACGCGGTGCCGGGCGGCGCGTCGTTCGGGGCGGTACCGCTGCACCTCGGGCTCGCGCCGGCCGCCTCGCCGAACGGGGTGACCCGGCCGGGCGAGGTCTCCGGACCGGTGGTCGACGCGGACACCGCCGCGCTGGTCGGCCAGGTACGGCGTGGGCTGCTGGTCACCGACCTCTGGTACACCCGGGTTCTCGACCCGAGGAGTCTGGTCGTCACCGGACTGACCCGCAACGGCGTGTGGCTGATCGAGGACGGTGAGGTGGCCGCCGCCGTACAGAACTTCCGGTTCACCCAGTCCTATCCGCAGGCGCTCGCCCCCGGCGCCGTACTCGGAATCGGCCGGCATCCGGCGTTGCAGTCGCAGACCTTCAGCAGCGCCTGGTGGTCGGCGCCGCCGGTCCGACTGGCCTCGTGGAACTTCACCGGCGGCGCCTCCGGCTGACCGGCGCCCGGAGGGCGGGGACGTGCCCGTCGGCCGGCGCGGGGATGCCCGGATCGCGTCGCGGTGCTTGACTGTGTGGCGTGACGGACGACGCGACCACCCCCGCCGCCGACGACGCGGGCCCCGGCTCCCGCTACGGGCCTGGCGACCCGGACCGGACCGGGTCGGTGAGCAGTGCCGGGCGAACCGAGCGGCCGGCCGGGCCGGCGGGCGGGGCCGGCGACGTACCGCCGGGTGAGCCGGCCGGCACCGACGGGTCGGCCGGGCAGCCACGTGAGCCCGACCCGGCCGCCCGACGACGCCGCCGGCTGACCATCGCGGCGATCGCCGGTGCGGCGGTCGTGGTGTTGCTGGTCTGCGGCTGCCTCGGCGCGTTCGCGGCCGGGCTGGGCCGGTTCGCCCGGGAGTCCGACCGCGAGCGGACGGTGCAGGCCCGGGGCGAGAGCGCCTGCCGCGAGTTGGAGAAGCGGCTCAACCGGTTGATCCCGCCCGGTGCGACCGGAGGCCCGGGGGAACGGGCCGCGGCGATCCGGGACGAGAACGCCGCCGTACGGCCGTTCCTCTCCGAGATCGAGCGGCTACGCGGCTGGTGGGGTGGGCGTGACGACGACCCGGACGACGGCGAGCGGGACGGTCGCGGCGAGTCCTGGCAGCGGCTGGTCGACGCCCGGGCCAGCTACGCGGACGCGCTCGACCGGCAGGTGACCAACGGTGAGCCGGCGTTCTTCATCGCGCCGCGCGATCCGGCGGGCCGACCGGTGCTGGACCGGTTGCAGCACGGGCCCGAGGAGTGTGCGGCCGCCGCCCGCAGACTCGCCGCGCCGGACCTGTGAACCTTCGCGTTCCGCTGGCGGTACGTCGACGCCGGTGACCGGCCGCCGGGGTCGACGGCGGTCGCACCGAGTGAAGTTCTGCACAACCGCGCCCGGATCCGGGAGCGGGACTTTCGTAATCGGCAGGAAACCCGCGAGACTCCCTTGCGCATGTGCCTGTCAACGTGCGGCGTAACGTGTGCACCGACGCGGACGCAGGTAGCGCGGCTGCGGGTTTTCCCCTGCCCCGCGCGCCCCGCCGGAACACCATCCGTGCCCGTCATAGCGACCGGGCCCCGTCAGGGAGACATAGATGACTACGAGGACGGCCCCACCTCCGGCCGGACTGCCGGGGAGCGTGCGCCAGCGCGCGGCCATCACGGCAAAAACCCTGCGTACCGACCGCTGGTGGTTCGCTCCACTGATCACGGTGATCGGGCTCGGCGCCTGGGTCACGTACGCGACGGTGCGGGTATTCATGCACGACTTCTACTGGGTGGCGGACTACCACTACCTGACCCCGTTCTACTCGCCGTGCGTGACCGAGGCCTGCATCCCCGAGGCGGCGCACTTCGGGCGGGTGCTGCCCGGCTGGTGGATCATCCCGGACGCCGCGCTGACCCTGCCGTTCCTGCTGCTGTTCCGGCTCACCTGCTACTACTACCGCAAGGCGTACTACCGGTCGTTCTGGCTCTCGCCGCCGGCCTGCGCGGTCCCGGACGGGCACAAGACCTACACCGGTGAGACCCGCTTCCCGCTGCTCGGGCAGAACCTGCACCGCTACACCTTCTACGCCGCCGTGATCATCTCGTTGATCAACACCTGGGACGCGATCCTCGCCTTCCGCAGCCCCGAGGGCTTCGGCTTCGGCCTGGGCAACCTGATCCTGCTCGGCAACGTGGTGATGCTCTGGGCGTACACGATCTCCTGCCACTCCTGCCGGCACATCACCGGAGGGCGGTTGAAGCACTTCTCCAAGCACCCGGTCCGGTACCGCGCCTGGACGTTCGTCTCCAAGCTCAACGTCCGGCACATGCAGCTCGCCTGGATCACCCTGGGCACCCTGGCGCTGACCGACTTCTACGTCATGGCGCTCTCCGCGAACTGGTTCGACGACCTGCGGTTCATCAACTAAAGGGCCTCTGACATGACTACCCGAATCGAACGACACCACTACGACGTCGTCGTCATCGGTGCCGGTGGCGCCGGCCTCCGCGCGGCGATCGAGGCCCGGCTCGCCGGGAAGCGGACGGCGATCATCTCGAAGTCGCTGTTCGGCAAGGCCCACACGGTGATGGCCGAGGGCGGCGCCGCCGCCGCGATGGGGAACGTGAACAGCCGGGACAACTGGCAGGTGCACTTCCGGGACACCATGCGGGGCGGCAAGTTCCTGAACAACTTCCGGATGGCCGAGCTGCACGCGAAGGAGTCGCCGCAGCGGATCTGGGAGCTGGAGACGTACGGTGCGCTCTTCGACCGCACCAAGGACGGGAAGATCTCGCAGCGCAACTTCGGCGGCCACGAGTACCCGCGCCTCGCGCACGTCGGCGACCGGACCGGGCTGGAGCTGATCCGCACCCTGCAACAGAAGATCGTCTCGTTGCAGCAGGAGGACAAGAAGACGCACGGCGACTACGACGCCCGGATCAAGGTCTTCGCCGAGACCACCATCACCGAGCTGATGCTCGACGGGGACAAGATCGCCGGCGCCTTCGGCTACTACCGGGAGTCCGGAGAGTTCGTCCTCTTCGAGGCCCCGGCCGTGGTGCTGGCCACCGGCGGCGTCGGCCGCTCCTACAAGGTCACCTCGAACTCCTGGGAGTACACCGGTGACGGGCACGCGCTGGCACTGCGGGCCGGCGCCACGCTGATCAACATGGAGTTCCTCCAGTTCCACCCGACCGGCATGGTCTGGCCGCCCTCGGTGAAGGGCATCCTGGTCACCGAGTCGGTTCGGGGCGACGGCGGGGTGCTGAAGAACTCCGAGGGCAAGCGGTTCATGTTCAACTACGTCCCCGACGTCTTCCGCAAGCAGTACGCGGAGACCGAGGAGGAGGCGGACCGCTGGTACACCGACCCGGACAACAACCGGCGCCCGCCGGAGCTGCTGCCCCGGGACGAGGTGGCGCGGGCGATCAACGCCGAGGTCAAGGCCGGTCGGGGTACCCCGGCCGGCGGCGTCTACCTGGACATCGCCAGCCGGCTGCCGGCCGAGGAGGTACGCCGCCGGCTGCCCTCGATGTACCACCAGTTCAAGGAGCTGGCCGACGTCGACATCACCGCCGAGCCGATGGAGGTCGGCCCGACCTGCCACTACGTGATGGGCGGCGTCGAGGTCGACCCGGACAGCGGTGCGGCGCACGGGCACGTGCAGGGGCTCTTCGCCGCCGGTGAGGTCTCCGGCGGCATGCACGGCTCCAACCGGCTCGGCGGCAACTCCCTGTCGGACCTGCTGGTCTTCGGCAAGCGGGCCGGCGAGCACGCCTCGGCGTACGCCGGGCGGCTGCCCGCCCGCCCCAAGGTGGCGGCGTCGGACGTCGAGGCCGCGGTGGACCGGGCGTTGGCCCCGCTGGAGCGCGAGGGCGGGGAGAACCCGTACACGTTGCAGCAGGACCTCCAGGCGGTGATGGGCGACCTGGTCGGCATCATCCGGCGCAAGGGTGAGCTGGAGGAGTCGCTGGTCAGGCTGGCCGACCTGCGCGACCGGGTGACCCGGGTGGCGGTGGCCGGCGGGCGACGCTACAACCCGGGCTGGCACCTGGCGCTCGACCTGCGCAACATGCTGGTCGTCTCGGAGTGCACCGCCCGGGCGGCGCTGGAGCGCGAGGAGTCCCGGGGTGGGCACACCCGGGAGGACTTCCCGACCATGGCGCCGCAGTGGCGCACGGTCAACCTGGTCTGCTCGCTCGACGGCGACAAGGTACGCCTGGAGCAGAAGCCGCTGCCGAAGATGCGGGCCGAGCTGATCCAGCTCTTCGACCGCGCCGAGCTGGCCAAGTACCTGACCGAAGACGAACTGGCGGACTTCGACGCCCTCACCGCAGAGGCGCACGCTGAGGAGGCGGCCAAGTAATGGCGACACAGAACGCGCCGGGCGGCGCCGGCAAGGCCGGTTCCACCCGCAACTTCAAGGTCTGGCGCGGCGACGAGTCGGGCGGCGAGCTGACCGACTACCAGGTGCAGGTGAACGAGGGCGAGGTGGTCCTCGACGTCATCCACCGGTTGCAGGCGACCGAGGCGCCGGACCTGGCCTGCCGGTGGAACTGCAAGGCGGGCAAGTGCGGCTCCTGCTCGATGGAGATCAACGGCATGCCCCGGCTGGGCTGCATGACCCGGATGTCGACGTTCGAGGAGAACGAGACGGTCACCATCACCCCGCTGCGGACCTTCCCGGTCATCCGGGACCTGGTCACCGACGTCTCGTACAACTACGAGAAGGCCCGGGAGACCCCGGCGTTCGCGCCCCCGGCCGACCTGGAGCCGGGTGACTACCGGATGCAGCAGGTCGACGTCGAGCGGTCGCAGGAGTTCCGCAAGTGCATCGAGTGCTTCCTGTGCCAGAACACCTGCCACGTGGTCCGGGACCACGAGGAGAACAAGGTCGCCTTCTCCGGGCCGCGCTACTTCATCCGCGCCGCCGAGCTGGACATGCACCCGCTGGACGCGAAGTCGGACCGCAAGGAGTACGCCCAGGCGTCGCAGGGGCTCGGCTATTGCAACATCACCAAGTGCTGCACCGAGGTCTGCCCCGAGCACATCAAGATCACTGACAACGCGATCATCCCAATGAAGGAACGCGTCGTCGACCGACGGTACGATCCTGTTGTGTGGCTCGGTAGCAAGATCTTCCGCCGTGGCAAGCAGGACGAGGCCGCGCAGGCCCAACCCCCGCGCGACCCGGACCAGCTCGGCACGGCGCACGCGCACGGCGGCGGGTCGCACGACCCCGACACCAGCGCGGAGCGCGGCGTGCACTGGGGCCGGCAGGTCCCGCACCCGACCGCTCCGCCGCTGGACTCCCGGGGCCGGCTGGCGATCAGCGAGTTCACCTTCGACAAGGCGGCCGCGCCCTCGCCCTTCGGCGACGACGTGACCTTCCCGCTGCCGGCCGAGGGGCTCAACTACAGCCACCCGGACCAGCCGCCGGCAAAGGACTGACCCGTTCCGGGTCGTGGGCAGGGGCCGCCACCCGGCGGTCCCCGGCCCACGGCCCGGAGGTCGATCAGCCCCGGTCCGGCCTCGTCAGGGGGCGGCGGCCAGCAGCGGGCGCAGCGCCGCCACGATCGGTACGTCCGCCGGCAGCCACGGCACGCTGTCCAGCTCCTCCGGGCGCAGCCAGCGGAGTTCGGAGTGCTCCAGCGGCTGCGGCTGGTCCCCGTCGACGAGTTCGGCCAGATAGACCCGGAGCACCGAACGGCCGTGGCCCATCCGGACGTCCCGGCCGACCCGGTCACCGATCTCGACGCGTACGCCCAGCTCCTCGGCACACTCCCGGATCAATGCGGCGACCTCGGACTCGCCCGGCTCGACCTTCCCACCCGGAAACTCCCAGCGGCCGGCGACCTCCGGCGGGTGAGATCGCGCACAGGCCAGTACCCGGCCGGCGACCACGATGGCGGCGCCCACCACGACCTTCGGCTCCCGGCGCCCACGCCCGGAATGCCCCTCGGTATGCCCATCACGGTCGTTACCGTTCGCCCAATCGGTCCGCACGGGCGTCCAGCGTGCCAGATCAATCGGGAATTCGGGTAGCTGCGCCGGGACCACCGGTCAACAGAAGACGGAAGGGTGGACGTGGACACACCAGCCGGCCAGCGACAGACTAGGGAGCACCGACCGAGACACGGGATGGCGACGATTTGGCCACAAGCCGGCAACGACGCCTGGGAGGTTTGGCGATGCGTGCTCTGTGGGGTGGCCGGATGGACCGTGACTACCTGAGCGACGCACTCACCCTACTGGGCGGCTGGACCCGCGAGGGACAGCAGATCAAAAGGACCCTCATCCTCGACGACACCCAGCACGCGGCCCTCACCGAGCGGATAAAGATCATCGCGGACGCGTTGCATCTCCGTCCGGAGATCCGCCGGCTGGACGGACACACCCAGATCAGGATCGGCCCCCGCGACGACGGCGAGATCACCGAGGGTGAGGTCACGCTTGCCGCCCGGGTCGAGGACGTCTACCGCGCGGTGACCGCTCCGCACTGACCGGGCCCGGCCGGCGGGGCGGCGCCCGGGTGGCACGCCCCTCCTACCCTCGGATCATGGCCAACGTCAGCTATGACCGTCGGGAGCAGCTCAAGCAGATCGAGAGCGGCCTCCTCGACGGCGAACGGGTCATTGCCGTCTACGACGCCATCGGCGCGGGCACCGGGTTCATCGGGCTGACCGACCGGCGCGTGATCATCCAGGACAAGTCGTTCGTCGGCAAGAAGTTCGCGATCACCAGCATCCCGTACTCGAAGATCACCAGCGTGAGCGTGGTCAGCAACAAGTCCTGGGGCGGGTCGTTCTTCTCCACCGGCGCCATCGCGATCCACGTCGGCACCCACACCTACGAGGTGGAGTTCCGTGGCGACCAGAAGAGCCACCACGTGCACAACGTGATCCTGCACTACATCTCCTGAGCGGCGACCGCGCCGACGCCGGAGTTCAGGACTCCCGCGTCGCGTCGTACGCCTTCCGGGCCGTGAGCACGTCGTCGAGCCGGCCCTCGACCCAGCGCGCCAGCGCCGACACCTGCTCCGCGACCTCCCGGCCGGCCGGGGTCAGCGAGTAGTCCACCCGGGGCGGGATCACCGGCCGGGCCGCGCGGTGCACGAAGCCGTCCCGCTCCAGGGTCTGCAGGGTCTGGGCCAGCATCTTCTCGCTCACCCCGCCGACCTGGCGGCGCAGCTCGCTGAACCGGTACGACCGGTGCAGCAGCGCGGCCAGCACCAGCACGCCCCAGCGGCTGGTGACATGTTCGAGCACGCCCCGGGACGGGCAGTCCACCCGGTTGACGTCGGCTCGCCTGCCGGCCGGACCGGACGGGACCGGCCCGGCGGGAATCGACTCCGCACTTACGCTCACGTCAGTACCTTACTCAGAAGTGGGTACTGTCACCAGGGCATATACCGGCTCTAGGGTGAGCCTCGGAGCTACCGACCACACCCGTCGACACCGATCGGAAGAAGCACTCGGATGAGCATCGTGATCACCGGCGCGACCGGCCAGCTCGGCCGCCTGGTCATCGCCGACCTGCTCGCGGCCGGCATACCGGCGGACGGGATCACCGCCGTCGCCCGGAGCAGGGAGCGGGCGGCCGACCTGGTGGCCCGGGGCGTCGGACTGCACATCGCCGACTACGACGAGCCGGAAACCTTCACCCGGGCGTTCCGGCCCGAGGACCGGGTGCTGCTGATCTCCGGCAGCGAGGTCGGCAGGCGCACCGCACAGCACGCCGCGGTGATCGAGGCGGCCCGGGTCACCGGCGTCGCCCAGTTGGCCTACACCGGCGTGTTCGGCGGCCCACGGGCCGACTTCCAGCTCGCCACCGAGCACCGGGAGACCGAACAGTTGATCCTCGACTCGGGTCTGCCGTACACGTTCCTGCGGAACAACTGGTATTCCGAGGTGTACGCCGTCAACGAGCTGTCGGGGATCCTGAGCCGGGGAGCCATCGTCACCAACGTCACCCCGGGCAGCCGGATCGCCACCGCCACCCGGGCGGACTACGCCGCCGCCGCAGCCGTGGTACTCCGCGAGGACGGGCACCTGGGCCGGGCGTACGAGCTGAGTGGCGACACCACGTGGAGCTTCGAGGAGTTCGCCGAGGAGGTCTCCCGGCAGGCCGGCCGGACCGTCGTACACACCTCGCTGCCCGGGGCGGAGCGGGCGGCGCTGCTGACCAGCGCGGGCGTCCCCGGCCCGTTGGCCGAGGTACTGGTCGACGTGGACGAGGCGATCAGCCGAGGTCTGCTCGCCGGCACCCCCGGCGACCTCTCCCGGCTCACCGGCCGACCGACCACCCCGATCGCGGACACCATCGCGGCGGGCCTGGCCGGGCAACCCGGCTGAGAAGGCGGTTCCCCCGCGGCGAGTCAGCCGGCTGCGGCGTTGTGCTTCGCGACCAGGCTCGGGAGTTCGTCCAGCGAATCGATCCGGAACAGGCACTGCTCGGAGCCGGCCGGGTCGTCGAGGATGTGACCCCACGGACCGCGCCGGATCAGACAGGTCCGCATCCCGGCCGCCCCGGCCGGGCGTGCGTCGTTGTCGGGCCGATCACCGACGTAGAGGATCGACGACGGGTCACCACCGCCTTCCCGGACGACCCGCTCGAAGAAGGCTGGTGACGGTTTCGCCACGCCCCAGCCGCCCGAGGTGCCGATCATGTCCACCGGGAGGTCGAGAGCGCGGAGAGCCGTCTCTGCCCAGGCCGGCTGGTTGCCGGCCAGGCCCACGAACAGGCCCTGATCCTTCAGGGAGGTCAGGCACTGCCGCGCGTCGGGGTAGAGATCCTCTTCGCCGAACGACTCCGGCATGCCGGCCGCCGCCCGGCGCTCGATCTCGACCGCGAGGTCGAACCCGGGTCGGAAGACCCGGAACGTCTCCTGATAGTCCAGACCCCGGGCGATCACCGCGCCGAAGACCGCCGAGAACGTGTGCCGTGGAACGCCCAACCAGTCCGCCCAGGTCTCGAACTCGCGGGACTCGTCGAGAATCGTTCCGCCGACATCGAAAACGATCGCGTCGATCACGTGGGTTCCTCCGTCACGGTCGCGGTGCGAGTGGATCATAGACGCGATCGTCGGAACTGCTCATGATCACGACAGCCGCCGGCACTCCGAGGTTGGGCCTGCACCCGACACGACTCCGTCACCGCCGGACGTCACGTCCCCGGGCCGGACGCAACACCACCGCCACGACGTCACCCTCGCCGATGCCTTCGGCCTTCCGGACCGCGTCCTTGAGCGGTACCAGATAACGGCCGCCCCGGGGAAAGAGAGCTGTCCTGAACTCCGTACCGCCGATGACGACGTGCACCGGAACCTGACCCCAGTAGATCAGCGATCGCGCCGCTTCCTTGAGCTCGGCGCTGTCGGCCGGGGACATGGCGACGAAGAAGTACGGCGCCGGTCCGCGCCACTCGATGACCTCGCCGTCGAACACCCATTCCACGGCGATCCATTGAACCAGCCCGCCGCACCCGGAGCGGGCGACGGTGCGTCGAATCAGACGTTGAACCTGAACTCGACCACATCCCGTCGCGGACCAGCGAATCGGACAGCCTCTGCCACAACGGAAAACCGCTTACAGCCCGATGGCCCGCACCCGCTGCCCACATAGCTTGACCATGTCGTCAACATCGGAGGTCAGGACCACCACCGGCGCAGGTAGCCGTAGCGCCACCTCGGCGACCATGGCATCGATGGCGTACTTGTGCCCGTGGAGGCCCGCCGCCTGCAACAGCCCCGCGCTGCGACGGGCACTCTCCTTCGTCACCGGCTCCACCCGGATCCGGGAGAGCAACCAGTTCATCCGCGCAAGGTCAACGCCAGAGTGGGAAACCTCGATGATCGTGGCGGCCGACATGGCTAGATCGGCCCCGTCACGCTCGGCTTGCTCGAGCAATCGCATCACCTTGCGATCGCGGTCGATCCACCCGGCGAAACCTTGCGAGTCAAGCACCAGCGACTCAAGGGTCACGCCGCGCGCTCCGACTCCTCGGGTCCGTGCAGGAGGGCTCTGGCCTCAGCCATCTCGGCGTCGGTGAACGCCCCGAACTCCCCCTGATAGCGGTCCAGTTCCTCCCGCAGGAGCCTGCGTCGCTCGGCCCGCTCGGCCAACTCGGCGAGGTAGCCGGAGACGTTGTCGGTGTGCGTCTTCATGCTCTCCAGCAGTTCCACCGGCAGCGTGATCGTAACCTTCTTCGTCCTGGCCATGGACCGACCATACCATGGTATTACCGCCATGAGGTGCGGTTCCGTCGAGCGCAGACTCCAGGCGACAGACGGTTGAACCGAGCTCAGACGTTGAACCGGAACTCGACCACGTCGCCGTCCTGCATGACGTAGTCCTTGCCCTCGATCCGGACCCGGCCGGCAGCCTTGGCCGCCGCCATCGAGCCGGCGGCGACCAGGTCGTCGTACGAGACGACCTCGGCCTTGATGAAGCCGCGCTGGAAGTCGGAGTGGATCACACCGGCCGCCTCCGGCGCGGTCGCCCCGATCGGGATCGTCCAGGCCCGGGCCTCCTTCGGCCCGGCGGTCAGGTACGTCTGCAAACCGAGCGTACGGAAGCCGACCCGGATGAGCTGGTCGAGACCGGGCTCGGACTGCCCGATCGACTCCAGCAACTCCCGCGCCTCGTCCGGGGGCAGGTCGGTCAGCTCCGACTCGACCTTGGCGTCCATGAAGATCGCCTCGGCCGGGGCGACCAGCAGCCGCAGCTCGTCGAGCAGGTCGGCGTTGTTCAGCTCCGCCTCGTCGACGTTGAAGACGTACAGGAAGGGTTTGGTGGTCAGCAGGTGCAGCTCGCGCAGCTCGGAGACCTCGATCCCGGCGTTGGCCGCGCCCGCGTAGAGGGTGACCCCGGTGTCGAGCAGCTCGGCCGCCTTCTTCGCGGCGGTGACGGCGGCGGCCCGGTCCTTGCGGACCTTCGCCTCCTTCTCCAGCCGGGGCAGTGCCTTCTCGATCGTCTGGAGGTCGGCCAGGATCAGCTCGGTGTTGATCGTCTCGATGTCGTCGCCGGGCGAGACCTTGCCGTCGACGTGTACGACGTTCGGGTCGGAGAAGACCCGGACGACCTGGCAGATCGCGGCGGCGTCCCGGATGTTCGCCAGGAACGCGTTCCCGCGGCCCTGCCCCTTCGACGCGCCCCGGACCAGGCCGGCGATGTCGACGAAGGAGACCGGCGCGGGGATGATCTTCTGCGAGCCGTGGATCTCGGCGAGCTTGTCCAGCCGCTCGTCCGGCAGGCCGACCACCCCGACGTTCGGCTCGATCGTGGCGAACGGGTAGTTCGCCGCGAGTACGTCGTTCTTGGTCAGCGCGTTGAAGAGCGTGCTCTTGCCGACGTTGGGCAGGCCGACGATGCCGATGGTCAGTGAAGTCATGCGAACGCGACTGCCTCTCTCGTAACCTTCCGCGCGACCCGGTGCGGTCCACCGGCCCGGCCCGGGATGAAGTCTACGGACGCCGCCGGACCGGCACCGCGACGGGCGAGACCGGCGGCCGCACCGCTGGCGCGGCCGGCACGGCGGCGGGGTCAGCGCGGCGGCGTGGCGGGGTGGCGGCGTGGCGGCGGGGCCGGCGCGGCGGCGTGGCGGCGTGGCCGGGCCAGTTCCGGCGGGTGACCCGGACCACCCGGGTGCGGGTACGCACGGCCAGGTCCGATTTCCGCGAGTCAGCGCGGCCGGCACGGTGCACCATCGAAGGCATGGAGCTGGACTTCGAGCGGTGCTATCGGGCGGTCGACAGCCGGGACCAGCGGTTCGACGGCTGGTTCTACACCGGCGTCACCACCACCGGCATCTACTGCCGGCCGTCCTGCCCGGCGACGACCCCGAAGCGGCACAACGTCCGGTTCTACCCGTCGGCCGCCGCCGCCCAGCGGGCCGGACTGCGCGCCTGCCGGCGGTGCCGGCCGGACGCCGCCCCCGGTTCGCCGGAGTGGAACGTCCGGGCCGACGTCGTCGGCCGGGCGATGCGGCTGATCGCCGACGGCGTGGTCGACCGGGAGGGGGTGCCGGGGCTGGCGAGCCGGCTCGGCTACACCGAGCGGCACCTGAACCGGATGCTGGTCGCGGAGGTGGGCGCCGGGCCGCTCGCGCTGGCCCGGGCCCAGCGGGCGCAGACCGCCCGGATCCTGGTCGAGACGACCGACCTCGGCCTGGCCGAGATCGCCTTCGCCGCCGGTTTCGGCAGCGTACGGCAGTTCAACGACACGATCCGCGAGGTGTACGCGGTCGCGCCGTCCGCGCTGCGCGACGCCGCCCGCCGCACCGCCGGTACGGGCTCCCGCCGTGCTTCCCGGCCGCTGCGCAGCGCTGATCTGGCGGCCGCGACCGTCCGGGGCGGCCCGAACGGCAACGGCAGAACAGGCGGCCCGCACGGCAACGGCACGACGGGCGGCCCGAACGGCAACGGCGTACCGGGGACGATCACGCTGCGGCTCGCCTACCGGGCACCGCTGCACGCCGACGCGCTACTGGACTTCCTCGCCCTGCGGGCGGTGCCCGGGATCGAGGAGGTCGGCGCCGGGTCGTACCGCCGTGGCCTGCGGCTGCCGAACGGACCGGCCGAGATCGCCCTGACCCCGATGCCCGGGTACGTCGCCGCCACCCTCCGGCTCACCGACGTCCGCGATTTGGCCCCGGCGGTGGCCCGCTGCCGCCGGCTCTTCGACCTGGACGCCGACCCGGAGGCGGTGGACGCCCTGCTCGGCGCCGATCCCGCGTTCGCCGAGGCGGTGGCGAAGGAGCCCGGCATCCGGGTACCCCGTGCGGTGGACGGTTTCGAGATGGCCGTCCGGGCGATCGTCGGCCAGCAGGTCTCGGTCGCCGGTGCGCGTACCGTGCTGGCCCGGCTCGCCGCCGCGACCACCGCCGGCACGCCGACCACCCCGCCCCGGGACACCCTGCCCGGCACCGACCAGGCCGGGCCGGAGGTCGAGCCGGCGGCGGGGGCGGTGGGCAGCCCGCCCGGCCCGGGCGGGAGCGGCGGGCTGCGCGCGTTTCCGTCCGCCGAGGAGGTGCTGGCGCTGCCCGACTCGGCGTTCGGCATGCCGGCCGCCCGGCGGGCGACGATCCGGGCCCTGGCCGAGGCGGTCGCCGCCGGCGACCTGGACCTGGACCCCGGCGCGGACCGGGCCGAGCTGGTCGACCGGCTGACCGCGCTGCCCGGCATCGGCCCGTGGACCGCCGGCTACGTCGCGATGCGGGCGATCGGCGACCCCGACGTCTTCCTCCCCACCGACCTCGGGGTACGCCGGGGCGCCGCGGCGCTCGGCCTCCCCGACGACCCGAAGAGCCTCGACGCGTACGCCGGCCGCTGGCGGCCCTGGCGCTCGTACGCGGTGATCAGACTATGGAGAGCGGAATGAACGAGATGTACAGCAGCCGGATCGAGACGCCGGCCGGTGCCCTGACGGTGCTGGCCGACCGGGAGGGAACGGTGCACGCCGCCGGCTTCGGCACGGACTCCGGCACCCTGCTCGGGCTGGTGCACCCACGGTTGCGCCGCGATGTGCGGGAGCGGCCCGAACTCGGCCCGGTCACCTCGGCCGTACGCTCCTATCTGGACGGGGACCTGACCGCGATCGACGCGGTGCCGGTCGCGCAGCACACGGACGGCGCATTCCTGGCCCACGCCTGGGAGACGCTGCGGCAGGTCAAGCCGGGCGAGCCGGTCACCTACACCGAGTTCGCCGAGCTCTCCGGCCGGCCCCGGGCGGTCCGGGCGGCCGCGATGGCCTGTGCCCGCAACGCCGCCGCGCTCTTCGTACCGTGTCACCGGGTGTTGCGTACCGACGGCGGGCTCGGCGGCTTCCGCTGGGGGCTGCCGGTGAAGCGCTGGCTGCTCGCGCACGAGGGGAGCCCGGTCAACGGGTGACCGTCGCGCGACCCGATACACCGACCGGTCCCGGTAGCGGTACGCCGACCGGCGCTGAGTGGTGGATCAGCGTCGATCCGGTGCCGCCGCCCCGGCGAGGCGCTGCCGAACGACACCAGGTGACAACAACACGACTCAACCGGAGGCTGGATTTACCGTTAACGTCAGGGCATGGCGCCGGATCGTGACGACGAGCCCACGGTCCGGGGCCGGCCGGGCTTCCGGCTGCCCGGCAACCCGTTGCCGCGCAACCTCTGGCGGCTGCGGCGCTACCTCCGCCCGTACCGGGGTCAACTGGTCTGGCTGCTGCTCGCGGCGTTCGCGGCGACCGGGGCGAGCATCTGCGTACCGCTGGTGGTGCAGCGGGCGGTGGACGGCCCGATCGCGCACCGCGACCCCGGCGGACTGCTCCGGCTCGGCGGGCTGGCCCTGCTGCTCGGGCTCGCCGAAGCGGCACTGATCTTCATCCGGCGGTGGGCCCACTCCTCCTCGGCGGTCGGGATGGAGGCCACCATCCGCGACGAGATCTACGCCCACCTGCAACGGCTGCACATCGGCTTCCACGACCGCTGGCAGTCCGGGCAACTACTGTCCCGGGTCACCAGTGACCTGTCGGTGATCCGGCGCTTCCTCTCCTTCGGGCTGCTCTTCCTCGTCGTGAACGTCACCACCTACGTCGCCGTGGTGACCCTGCTGATCACGCTGCACCCGGGCCTGGGGCTGCTGGTCGCGGCGGGCGCGGTACCGCTGTTCCTGGCGACCCGCCGCTTCACCCGGGCCTATCTGCTGGCGGCCCGGCGGCTCCAGGACGAGCAGGGCGACCTGGCCACCCTGATCGAGGAGTCGGCGCAGGGCATCCGCACCGTCAAGGCGTTCGGCCGGCGCCCGGAGATGACGGGGCGGTTCGCGGCCGGCAGCCGTACGCTGCACGACACCGCGACCGGCAAGGGCCGGCTGCTGGCCCGTACCTCCGCACAGTTCGACCTCATCCCCAACCTGACCCTGGCGGCGGTGCTGGTCGCCGGTGCGGTGGCCGTCGCGGACGGCTCGCTGACCATCGGCGAGCTGGTCGCCTTCGTCAGCCTGCAACTGATGCTGGTCTGGCCGATCGAGTCACTCGCCTGGATCATCGCCAACGCGCAGGAGGCGATGACGGCGGCGGACCGGATCTACGAGGTACTCGACACGCGTCCCACGATCGTCGACCGGCCGGGCGCGGTGGCGCTGGCCGGGCCGGAGGAGGCCGGTCGGGGCGGCGCGCTCCGCTTCGACGGGGTCTGGTTCGGCTACCCGCAGGATCCCCCGGTGCTGCGCGGCGTCGACCTGGCGGTCCAACCCGGCGAGACGCTGGCCATCGTCGGTGCCACCGGCTGCGGCAAGACCAGCCTGCTGTCGCTGGTGCCGCGCCTCTACGACGTCACCGCCGGCCAGGTCACCCTGGACGGGCGGGACATCCGGGACCTCCGGCTCGACTCGCTGCGCAGCCGGGTCGGGTTCGCGTTCGAGGAGCCGACGCTCTTCTCGATGTCCGTCCGGGAGAACCTCACCCTGGGCCGGGCCGATGCCGGCGACGACGAGGTACGCGCCGCGCTCGCCGTGGCCCAGGCCGATTTCGTGTACGACCTGCCGTGGGGTCTGGACACCCGGATCGGCGAGCAGGGGCTCTCCCTCTCCGGCGGGCAGCGGCAGCGGCTGGCCCTGGCCCGGGCGGTACTCGGCCGGCCCGGCGTACTCGTGCTCGACGATCCGCTGTCGGCGCTGGACGTACACACCGAGGCGCTGGTCGAGCGGGCGCTGGCGCAGGTGCTGCGGGACACCACCGCGCTGGTGGTGGTGCACCGGCCCTCGACCGTGGCTCTCGCCGACCGGGTGGCGCTGCTCGCCGACGGCCGGATCGCCGCCGTCGGTACCCACGCCGAACTGCTGCGCGAGGTGCCCGCCTACCGGGCGGTGCTCTCCGCCGAGACCGCCGGGGAGAGCGCAGAGACCGCCGGGGAGGCCGAGGGGACCGCGGAAGCCGTTGAGGAGACCGACGACCTGGGACTGGTCCGGTCATGACGACAGCAGGACCGGTCGACGGCGTGACCGCAGCAGGACCGGTCGACGGCGTGAGGGCAGTTGGTCCGGTCGACGGCGTGAGGGCGGCCGAGCCCGCCGACACCGCGACGACCAGCGCCGCGGGGCTGGCCCGGTGGCGGGGGATCGCCGCCGATCCGGAGGCGGACCGTACCGCCGCCGAGACCGGCACCGCACAGGGCATCGCCAGGCTCCGCAACCGCAGCCGGGTCCTGCTCGGCTCGCTGATCCGGCCACACCGCAGGCTGATCGGCGTGGCGGTCGCCCTGCTGCTGCTCCAGAACGCGGCCGGGATGGCCGGGCCGTACCTGGTGATGCTCGGCATCGACCGGGCGATCGGACCGCTCCGGGCCGGTGATCCGGGTCCACTCGTCGCGGTGGCGACCGCGTTCGGGCTCGCCGCCGGAGCCGAGTACGCCGGCAAGCGCGGCTTCCTCACCCTCTCCACCCGGATCGGCCAGGCCATCCTGCTCGACCTGCGCCGCCGGGTGTACGAGCACTTCCTGCGGCTCTCGGTCAGCTTCCACGAGCGCTACACCTCGGGCCGGCTGGTGGCCCGGCTGACCAGTGACATGGACTCGATCGCCGAACTGGTCGACGGCGGCATCGACGACCTGGTGCTCGCCGTGCTCTCCATCGTCTCGGTGGCCGGCGTCCTGCTCTGGCTCGACGCGCCGCTGGCCGTGGTCACCCTGCTCGCCTTCCCGTTCCTGCTCTGGCTCTCCCGCTGGTTCGCCCGCGCCTCCGCGTCCGCCTACCGGCGTACCCGGGAGACGGTCGCGCTGGTGATCGTCCACTTCGTCGAGTCGCTCGGCGGCATCCGGGCGGTGCAGGCGTTCCGCCGGGAGCCGCGCAACCAGCAGATCTTCACCGCCCTCAACGATGACCACCGGCGGGCGAACCTGCGGGCGTTTCGGCTGATCGCCACCTACTCCCCGGCGATCAAGGTGATCGGCAACGTGACCATCGCGGTGGTGCTGGCGTACGGCGGCATGCGGGTGATCGGCGGGCACGCCGAGATCGGGGTACTCGCCGCGTTCCTGCTCTACCTCCGCCGGTTCTTCGAGCCGATGCAGGAGTTGAGCCAGTTCTACAACGCTCTCCAGTCCGCGACGGCGGCGCTGGAGAAGCTGGCCGGAGTACTCGACGAGCGGCCCGGCGTACCGGAGCCGGCCGCGCCCCGCCCGCTGCCGGCCGGGCCGGTCCGGGGTGCCGTCGAACTGCGGGCGGTGAGCTTCGGCTACCGCTGCGACACCCCGGTCCTGCCGGAGCTGACCCTGTCGATCCCGGCCGGCCAGACGGTGGCGCTGGTCGGCGCGACCGGGGCGGGGAAGTCGACGGTGGCGAAGCTGGTGGCCCGGTTCTACGACCCGACCCGGGGCACCGTCACCCTGGACGGCGTCGACCTGCGCGACGTCGCCGACACCGACCTGCGCCGGGCGGTGGTGATGGTCACCCAGGAGAACCATCTCTTCGCCGGGTCGGTGGCGGACAACATCCGGTTCGGCCGGCCGGGGGCGGACGACGCGGACGTGGTGGCGGCGGCAGAGGCGATCGGCGCGCACGACTTCGTCGCGGCGCTGCCCGACGGGTACGAGACCGACGTGCACCGGCGCGGCGGCCGGCTCTCGGCCGGGCAGCGGCAGCTCGTCGCGTTCGCCCGGGCGTTCCTCGCCGACCCGGCGGTACTGATCCTGGACGAGGCCACCTCGTCACTCGACATTCCGAGCGAGCGGCTGGTGCAGCGGGCCCTGCGGACCATCCTCGCCGACCGGACGGCGATCGTGATCGCCCACCGGCTGTCCACTGTGGAAATCGCGGACCGGGTGCTGGTGCTGGACGGCGGCCGGGTGGTCGAGGACGGTACCCCGGAGACGCTGATCGCCCGGGGCGGCCGGTACGCCGCCCTGCACCGGCAGTGGCAGGACTCCCTGCTGCACTGACCGGGCCGCTGCTGCACGGATCGGCCTGGAAGGGCTCAGCCCAGCCGGGGCAGCAGCAGCCGCGCGACGTCCAGGCCGCGGCTGGCCGGCGACCGGTCGCCCGGTTTCCAGTCCTCGGCCGTCCAGACGTCCGACAGCACCGCCATCACGAAGCCCCAGCCGACCACCCGGTCCACCGGCATCGCCAGCAGGTCGGCGAGCTGTTCGACCCGGGCCGGCACCAGCGCGGTCAACGCCGGGTCCCGGTCGCCCGGCTCCGGGTTGTAGAGCAGCGCGCCGACCTCGAAGCCGGGGTCGCCGACCAGCCCGTGCGGGTCGATCGCGAGCCATGGTTCGCGCTCCGCGCGCAGGATGTTGTCGTGGTGCAGGTCGCCGTGCAGCACCACCCGCTCCGGCGCCGACGCGCACAGCTCGCGCATCAGGCCACCAGCCCGGCCGACCAGGTCGGCCGGGAGCGGTCCGTCCTCCCCCCACACCGCGAGGTACTCATCGAAGCCGGCGATGTAGCTGGAGAGGTCCGGCAGCGGGCAGTCGGCCGGCGCCGGCACGGCGAGCCGGCGCAGCAGCTCCGCCGCCACCGTGGTCGCCTCGGCGTCCCGGCCGGGCACCAGGTCACGCAGCCGCCAGCCGGGCTCGGCCCGCTCCAGCAGCAGGGCGGCCCGGTCGAGGTCGGCGCGGAGCAGGCGTACGGCGCCCCGCCCGGCGAACGCGGTCAGCGCCGCCGCCTCGGTACGCAGCGACTCCCCGCTCGGCACGCCCAGCTTCAGTACCGCCGGTCGGCCGTCGGCACAGGTCACCGCCGTGACGTAGTGGAACGACAGGTCGAACGGCTCACCGACGGTCAGCTCCCAGTCGGCGGCCACCTCGGCGAGTACCCGGGGCAGCTCGGTGAGCCAGCGAACGCCGTCCGCCCCCCACACCTGCCGTGCGTTGCGGGCCAGCGCCTCGGGAATCACGCCGTCCACCGTAGCCTGCCGATCACCGGCCGGGCCGGGGTGTCGTACCCCGGCGCCATGGTGCGGGGGTCGACACCGATCCCCTCGAAGCGACGACCGCGGGCCGTCGTCACGCGGACTGCCCGCGGGCCGGGGTCACGTCGGGGCGGCCGCGTGCCCTCCGACGGCCGGGCCTGCGCTGCGGAAATCCCGGTCGGCCGCCCGGTCGTCTCCCGTACCATCGGCCAATGACGGATGCGGCGCGGCACCAGCGCACCGGTGTCCCCGAGCGGCCGAGCCTGGACGGGCTGGCCGAGAAGTGGGCCCGCCGGTGGCAGGAGGAGGGGACGTACGCCTTCGACCGGAGCAAGAGCCGGTCGGACGTGTACTCGATCGACACTCCCCCGCCGACCGTATCCGGCGAACTGCACATGGGGCACGTCTTCTCCTACACCCACACCGACACGGTGGCCCGGTTCCAGCGGATGCGCGGCCGGACGGTCTTCTATCCGATGGGCTGGGACGACAACGGGCTGCCCACCGAGCGTCGGGTGCAGAACGTCTACGGGGTGAGCTGCGACCCGAGCCTGCCGTACGACCCGCAGTGGCGGCCGCCGCAGCGACCGGTCGACGAGCAGGCCCGGCGGCATCCGGTCGCGATCTCCCGGCGCAACTTCGTGGAGCTGTGCGCCTCGCTGACCGCCGAGGACGAGCAGGTCTACGAGGAGCTGTGGCGACGCCTCGGGCTGTCGGTGGACTGGTCGCTGACGTACACCACGATCGGCCGTACGGCGCAGGCCACCGCGCAGCGGGCGTTCCTGCGGAACCTGGCCCGGGGTGAGGCGTACTCGGCCGAGGCGCCCGCGCTCTGGGACGTCGGCTTCGGCACGGCGGTGGCCCAGGCGGAGCTGGAGGATCGGGAGCGGCCGGGGGCGTACCACCGGATCCGGTTCGAGGTGCTCGCCTCCGGGCCGGGCAGCGCCGGTACCCCGATCGGCCCCGGCCCCGGCCGCGACGACCCGTACGTGTACGTCGAGACCACCCGCCCCGAGCTGCTGCCGGCCTGCGTGGCGCTGGTCTGCCACCCCGACGACGAGCGGTACGCGGACCTGGTCGGCGGTACCGTCCGCACCCCGCTCTTCGGCACCGAGGTGACCGTCTACGCCCACCCGCTGGCGGATCCGGCCAAGGGCAGCGGGTTGGTGATGACCTGCACCTTCGGTGACCTGGCCGATGTGACCTGGTGGCGGGAGCTGCGGCTGCCCGCCCGGGTGGTGATCGGCCGGGACGGCCGGCTGCTGCCGGAGCCACCGCCCGGGGTCGACCCGGCCCGGTACGCCGAACTCTCGGGGCTGAAGGTCAACGCGGCCCGGCGGCGGATCGTGGAGCTGTTGGCCGACTCCGGTGACCTGGACGGCGAGCCGAGGCCGGTCACGCATCCGGTGAAGTTCTACGAGAAGGGCGACAGCCCGCTGGAGATCATCTCGACCCGGCAGTGGTATCTGCGCAACGGCGGTCGGGACGCCGAGTTGCGGGCCGCCCTGCTCGACCGGGGCGGCGAGCTGAACTGGGTGCCGGCACACATGCGGCACCGCTACGAGCACTGGGTGGGCGGGCTGACCGGGGACTGGCTGATCAGCCGGCAGCGCTATTTCGGGGTGCCGTTCCCGGTCTGGTACCGGCTCGACGACGCTGGCGAGCCGGATTACGCCCAGCCTCTCACGGCGGACGAGGCGACGCTGCCCGTCGACCCGACCTCCGAGGTCCCGGCCGGCTACACCGAGGCGCAGCGCGGCCAGCCGGGTGGTTTCATGGCCGATCCGGACGTGATGGACACCTGGGCCACCTCGTCGCTGACCCCGCAGATCGTCGGCGGCTGGCTCGACGATCCCGACCTCTACGCCCGGGTCTTTCCGATGGACCTGCGGCCGCAGGGGCAGGAGATCATCCGTACCTGGTTGTTTGCGACCGTGGTGCGCTCGCACCTGGAGGCCGGGGTGCTGCCGTGGCGGGACGCGGTGCTCTCCGGCTGGATCCTCGACCCGGACCGCAAGAAGATGTCCAAGTCCAAGGGGAACGTGCAGACCCCGCTGGGGCTGCTGGAGGAGCACGGCCCGGACGCCGTCCGCTACTGGGCGGCGAACGGTCGGCCCGGCACCGACCTGGCGTTCGACCCGGGACAGATCCGGATCGGCCGGCGGCTCGCCACCAAACTGCTCAACGCGTCCAAGTTCGCGCTCGGCCTCGGTGCCGGCGACGCCCTGCGGGCGTCGGCGACCGAACCGCTGGACCGGTCGATGCTCGCCGGACTCTCCACCGTGGTCGCCAGCGCCACCGCCGCCTTCGACAGGTACGACCACACCGAGGCGATGCAGGTCACCGAGGCGTACTTCTGGCGGTTCTGCGACGACTACATCGAGTTGGTGAAGGAACGCGCGTACGGCGAGGGGCCGGGTGCCGATTCGGCCCGTGCGGCACTCGCCGCCGCCCTCGCCACGCTGCTGCGGCTCTTCGCCCCGTTCCTGCCGTACGTCACCGAGGAGGTCTGGTCCTGGTGGCGGTACGGCTCGGTGCACCGCTCGCCCTGGCCGACGACGTACGAGATCCAACGGGTGGCCGCCGACGGCGACCCGGCCCTGTTGGAGCTGGCCGGCGCGGCACTGACCCAGATCCGCCGGGCGAAGTCGGAGCGCAAGGTGTCGATGCGTACCGAAATCCCGCTGGCCGAGGCGCTCGGTCCGGCGGCGATGCTGGAGCAGTTGGCCAGCATCGCCGGTGACCTGAAGGCGGCGGGCCGGATCGGCAAGCTCGACTTCCTGCCCGACCGCACCCCGGAACTCGTCATCGCCTGCGCCTTCTAGCCGAGCAGTTCCCGGGTGAGCAGGCCCGTCCACCAGCCTTCGACGCGCTCTGGCGACCAGCCGCGTCCGGCGGTCAACCCGGTGTACGCGTCGATGCCGCAGATCGCCCCGTACATGTCGACGGCGGTACGCGGGTCGACGCCGTCCCGGAGGGCGCCGGTGGGCCACGAGGAGAAGAGCCGTAGCAGCGCCTCCTCGCCGCGCCGGGGTCCTTCGCGGTAGGCGGCGGCGAGTTCGGGTTCGGTCCGCCCGCCCTCGCGGAGCAGCAGGATCACGTCTCCCGCCCGCTCGTACAGCCTGCGGTGGAAGGCGACCGAGACCGCGAGCTGACCGGGCGGGTCGTCGGCGGCCGCCAGCTCCGCCACCAGCCGATCCGGGTCGGCGGCGAGGTCGGCGGCGTCCATCAGCGCGATGGCGAGACCCTTCTTGTTGCCGTACGCCGAGTAGACCGTCGGGACCGAGACGCCGGCCTCGCGGGCCACCTCCCGTACGGTCGTCTGCCCCCACCCCTGTGCCACGAAGAGCCGGCGGGCCGCCTGGGCGATCTGCCGGCGGGTCTCGTCGGCCTGGGCGGTCCGGACCAGCGAGTCGTACCGCCGCCGTTCCGGCGCTGCCGCCATCTTGTCCTCCCTCTTGTCGCTGCCTATATTCAATATAATTCGCGTAAAGCCAATTGGAGGCAGCTCATGCGCTTCACCCGGCTGGCCGGCCTCTCCGGCATCGGCTTCGTACTGCTGCTGCTCGGCGGCAACCTGGCGCTGGTCTCGGCCGGCTTCCCGACCCCCTCCGACGCGGTGGGATTCGACGAGGTAGCCAGGCTGCACGCCGACGCGTCGGACGCACTCCGTCTCACCTCCGCCCTGCTGCCCACCGCCTGGTTGCTGGCCACCATCTTCGCCGCCGGAGTCTTCGCCGCGCTGTGGCGCCACGACCGGATCCGGGGCGACGGCTGGGCCCTGGTCGGCCTCGCCGGCATTCTCATGCAGTGCGTGGCGTTCGCCGGGGTGGGAGCGGCCCGGCTGGCCGTCGCCACCACCGCCACCCACGACCCGGGCACCGCCAGTCACGACCTGGGCGCCGTGGCCGGGCTCTGGGGCCTGCACAACGCGCTCTTCGGCTTCAACCAGATCTTCCTGGCGACGGCGCTGCTCGGCCTCTCCGTCAGCGGCCGGCGGGCCGGCCTGGTCGGCCGCTGGCATGCCGCCGTCGGCCTGCTCGGCGCGGCGCTGCTCTTCCTCGCCGCCACCACCAGCCCGTACGGCGCCGACGGGGTCAACCCGCTCGCCCTCTTCGGCCTGGTCGGCTGGCTGCTCTGGCTGGTCTGGATCGTCGGGTACAGCGTCGTTCTGATCCGAGGGGTCGAGGAAGAGGTTCCGTCCGCCCTCGCCACACCCTGAGCACCCTCGCTGACGCGTTCACCCGGAGGCGGCCGGCCCCCGGCCCTGGGTCACCGGTCGGCGGACCAGCCGCCCGCCACCAGTGCCGCCCGCAACTGGTCGGCCACCTCCGTCGGCCGGCTGCGGACGAGCCAGGCCGGAAACCGCAGGATGCGGTCACCGGCGATCCAGATGTCGTTCTGCCGGCGCAGGTCCGCCGCCCAGCGCCGGGCATCCATGTGGTGCGCGCCGTCGATCTCGACATGCAGCCGCCACCGCCGCCAGTAGGCGTCCAGGTAGCGCACCCGGCCACCGGCATCCACCCGCCGTTGCTGGAGTTCCGGCAGGGGCAGCCGGAACCGCCGGCACAGTGCCACGAAGTCCAGCTCGGAGAGCGCCTGCGCGCCGCCCTCGATGCCGTCGAGGGTCCGCAGGATCAACGGTCGACGCCGCAGTTTCGGCAGCTCCGCCACCACGCCCCGGATCTCACCGGCCGTCGTACGCCGCTGCTGGCAGCCGGCCGCGAGGACGGTCCGCGCCTCGTCGTCGGAGCGCGCCCAACCCGCCGCGTCGGCCAGTGCCCGGGCCACGCTCGTACGCGTCGGCCGGCCGACCTGCAGGTGCGACTCGGGCAGGATCGTGGTGCGCCGTACCAGCACGGCCGGCATGTCCAGCGGCAACCGGCGCAGGATGCCGGACACCTGCCGGTTGGCGGGGATGAGCACGTGCAGCGGTTCCTGCCGGAGCCCGCGTACGCCCGCCTCGGCCGCGGCGGTGGCACCGGCGAGCACGGCGTCGCTGCCGGACGCGAGGACCGCGACCCACAACTGCTGGTCGCGGGTGAGTCGGCCGTTGCCGGTGAGCAGCACGTTGTGGCAGATCGCACGCCACCTGCCGGACCGCACCAGACCACGCACGGTGGCCCTGCCGAGCGACTCCGCCGCCTGCCGGCTCGTCACCACACCGGACTGCTCGAACGCCAACCAGTCGAACTCGTCGGCCTCCTCGCCGGGCAGCTCCGGTCGAGCCCACTGCCCGGGAACACCAACGGATGCGCCCCGGGCCCCGACCGAACCCCTCCCCCGCACCGACACCCCGCAAGTCTCCCCACCCGCCCCCCACTCGCACCACACCCACCCGCGCACCTGTGGACAACCCAAGGGCGCCGCAAGATTCTTGTTGATTCGTGGCGCGTAGCTGACCACAGCGCAACAAGAATCTTGGACAGCCGGTCAGCGGTCGGCGGGGCGCCAGCCGGTTGGGGCGAATCGGGTGGCGTCGGTGCCCTCGCCGGAGAAGAGCAGGCCGTTGGTGCCGACCACGAGCAGGCCGTCGACGTAGACGCCCCGGCCCCGGGAACTGCCGTCGGTGGTGTAGCTCCAGCGCAGGTCGGTGGTGCCGGCCGGCAGTTCCGCGAACGCCTGCCACCAGCGCCGGCCGCCGTAGCCGGTGACCGATCCCTCGGCGGTCCACCGTCCGGTCGGCCCGACCAGGGTCACGTCGACCGGGGTCCAGGTCGCGCCGCCGTCCGCCGAGGTCTGGAAGTGCAGCAGGTCGTAGCGCGGCTCGGTGTCGTACCAGAGTTGGAAGCTGGCCACCGACGCGCGGCCGGCGGCGCGGCGCAGCGGCGCGGTGAGGGTGACGCTGCCGCCGTCGAGGTCGTCCGCGCGCCAGGCGGTGCCGCCCAGCAGCGGCCGGACCGGAGTCGCGTACGCCAGGTCGCGGGCCAGCGCCCGCCGGGCCACGTTGTTGCTGCCCCAGTTCCGGTCCGGGTGTACCCGGTTGCTGAGCAGGATCAGGAAGGTGTGCGACAGCGGGTCGATCACGATGGAGGTACCGGTGAACCCGGTGTGCCCGAACGCGACCGGCGAGGCGAGCCCGGACATGTACCAGTGCTTGTGCAGCTCGACCCCGAGCCCCCGGTCACTCTCCGGATAGCGGCTCTCCAGGCCGGCGTTGTAGTTGACCAGCATGTCCCGCACGGTCGACTCGCGCAGGATCCGGGCGCCCCGGTATTCGCCGCCGTTCAGCAGCATCTGGCAGAAGATGGCCAGGTCGGCGGCGGTGGAGAAGAGTCCGGCGTGCCCGGCCACCCCGCCGAGTGCCCAGGCGTTCTCGTCGTGCACCTCGCCCCAGACCATGCCACGGTCGGCGTACGGCTGGTATTCGGTGGCGGCGATCCGGTGCCGCAGCGCCGCTGCCGGGTTGTAGCCGGTGTCGACCATCCGCAGCGGCCCGGTCACCTCGGCGGCGACGAGCTGTTCCAGCGGGCGGCCGGTCACCCGCTCCACGAGTACGCCGAGTGCGATCAGCCCGAGGTCGGAGTAGACGTACTGGTTGCCGGGGCTGGCACCGGCGGCGAACGGGGTGGCCAGGGCTGCCGCCTCCCGGGTCTCCGGGGTCGGGTAGCTGCTCCACAGTGGCGCGAACGCGGGCAGTCCGCCGGTGTGGGTGAGCAGCATCCGTACGGTCACCGCCTCCTTGCCGCCGGCCGCGAACTCCGGCAGGTAGCGCACCACCGGCGCGTCCAGCTCGACGGTGCCGCGCTCGACCTGGCGCAGTGCCACCACTGTGGTGAAGAGCTTGGAGATCGAGGCGAGGTCGAAGATGGTGTCCTTGCGCATCGGGATCTGCTGTTCGGCCGGCAACTCGACTCCGACGCGGCCGGGGGCCGGCCCGACCGATTCGTACTTCACCGCCGTACCGACCGCCTCGTGTCGGACGATCACCCCGTCCTTGGCGGCGAGCAGTACGGCCCCGGCGTACGTCGGGAAGGTCGGGTGGTCCGGCGTCGGCGCCAGGTACGCCTCGGCGTCGGTGCGCAGCCGGTCGACGTACTCGGGAAGCAGGCCGACCTCCTGCGGCCGGCCGGGCCGCAGCGTGCGCCGCTCGAACCGGACGTCGCCGGGGCCGACGCTCGGCGGCCCGCCCTGCCATCCCCCACCCCGCCCGGCGGCCACCGCCTGACCGGCCTCCGGGCTGGCGGTCGCCGCTTGTGGCACGGCCAGGGCCGTGACCAGGAGAGCCGTGCCGACTCCGGCACCGAGGAGTCCACTGCCGATCCTCCGACGACGCATCGCCACACCTCCGTGCCGGTCGTCGACCGATCTCGTCGGCCACGACTTCCGTCAGTTACGACCCTCGTCACTTACGACTCTCGACGACCACGACTCTCGCCCGCCAGGACTCTCGGCCGCCAGGACTCTCGGCCGCCACGACTCTCGGCCGCCACGACCAGGATGAAGGTTTCCTTCGACCTTGGCAATAACAGAGAAGCTTCTTGCCCGAGACGGCGGGGCGGACTAATTTATAGGGTCTGATGAATCACCTGGAGGTGCCATGCGGTCCCGGCTACTGGCATCAAGCGTCACGGTCGCCCTGCTCCTCGCCGGCGGCGCCAGCCCGCCCGCCCAGGCCGCACCGCCCCACCTGACCGCACCGTCCAGCGGGGCGTCGTCGTCCACGGTGGACCGGTTGATCGCCCGGATGAGCCTGCCGGAGAAGGTCGGCCAGCTCTTCGCCACCTACGTCTACGGCGGCTCCGCCACCGCGCCGAGCGCGGCCGACGCCGCCGCCAACCGGCAGGCCTACGGGGTGGAGACCGGGGCCGAGGTGGTGGCGAAATACCACCTCGGCGGGGTCATCTACTTCACCTGGTCGCACAACCTCGACTCGCCCCGGCAGATCGCCGCGCTCTCCAACGGGCTCCAGGCGAGCGCCGCCGCCAACGCCCCCCGGATCCCGCTGCTCATCTCCACCGACCAGGAGCACGGCATCGTGCAGCGGCTGCCGGCCCCGGCCACCCTCTTCCCCGGCAACATGGCGCTCGGCGCCGGACGCAGCCTGGTCGACGCGTTCACCGCCGCCCGGATCACCGGACGGGAGTTGCGGGCGGTCGGCGTCCAGCAGGCCTGGGCGCCGTCGGCCGACGTCAACGTCAACCCGGCCAACCCGGTGATCGGGGTACGTTCCTTCGGCTCCGACCCGCTGCTGGTGGCCGGGATGACCGCCGCCCAGGTGGTCGGCTTCCAGGCCGGCGCCGGGGTGAGCGTGGCCGCCAAGCACTTCCCCGGACACGGCGACACCCGGGACGACAGCCACACCGCGCTGCCGGTGATCCACCACACCCGGGACGAGTGGCAGCGGCTCGACGAACCGCCGTTCCGGGCCGCCATCGCGGCCGGGGTCGACACCATCATGACGGCGCACATCGTCGTACCGTCGCTGGACGACTCGGGCGACCCGGCCACGCTCTCCGCGCCGATCCTCACCGGGCTGCTCCGGGACCGGCTCGGCTTCCGGGGCGTGGTGGTGACCGACTCGCTCGGCATGGCCGGGGTACGCCAGCAGTACGGCGACGACCGGGTCCCGGTGCTCGCCCTCAAGGCCGGCGCCGACCTGCTGCTGATGCCGCCGAACCTCGACCTGGCGGTCAACTCCGTGCTCGCCGCCGTCGCCTCCGGTGAACTCACCGAGGCCCGGATCGACCAGTCGGTACGCCGGATCCTCACCCTCAAGCAGCGCCGGGGCGTACTCGACGGGGTGCCGCCGGTCGACCCGGCCGCCGCCGAGCGGGTGGTCGGGCAGCCCGCCCACCAGACCGAGCTACGGAAGATCACCGACCGTACCGTGACCGCGGTCCGCAACGACGCGAAGCTGCTGCCGCTGCCGAGGGCCGACCGGTCGGTGCTGGTCACCGGCTGGAACTCCGGCGCCTTCGACAACGTCGGCACCCTCGCCGCGGGGCTGGCCGCCCGGGGCAACCGGACCACCGCGCTGCCGACCGGGCTGCCGAACGACGCGAAGATCGCCGAGGCGGTGGCCGCCGCCCAGGCCAACGACCTGACGATCGTGCTGACCCAGAAGTCCTTCGACACCACCGTCACCGACCCGAACGCCCGGCAGCAGAAGCTGGTGCACGCGCTGGCCGCCACCGGCCGGCCGGTCGTGGTGGTCGCGGTACGGGACGCCTACGACGTCGGGCACTTCGACGACGTACCGACCCAGCTCGTCACCTTCGGCTACACGAAGGCGTCGATGGAGGCGCTGACCCGGGTACTCGTCGGCGAGGTCGCGCCGCGCGGCAAGCTGCCGGTCAGCGTCCCGGACCCGGCCGACCCGACGGCGGTCCGCTACCCATACGGCCACGGCCTCACCTGGCGGCTCCCCCGCTGACGGGGGCTGCCCCCCGGTGACGCGACTCCCCGTTGACGGCACGCACGCGTTGACGGCACGCACGCGTTGACGGCACGCACGCGTTGACGGCACGCACGGCTGACCCCGGGGGACGCCCCCGGGGTCAGAACGGCCAGTCGCGCAGGAAGCGCAGCCCGAGCAGGAAGGCGATCACCGCCGGTCCGACGGCCAGGGTGACGGCCTGAGCCCGGTACATGATCCGGTGCCGGAGCAGCTCCAGCCCGTTGGCCAGGATGATCACGCCACCGACCATCATGAACGCGCCCCACCAGCCGGTCGGGCCGAAGTCCAGCGCGTCGTTGACCAGCAGCAGGAAGGTCACCCCGAGCGCGGCCGTGTTCAGCGCCAGCAACGCCACCGTGCGGTGGAAGGCCCGGGGCAGCGGGTCGGGCGACCGCCAGTAATAGGTGCCGGCGACGGCCAGCCCCGGCAGGGTGATCATGAACGGCCAGCCGCGCCCCATCACCCCGAGCATCAGCATCGCGCCGACCGCGAAGACCAGCCCGCCGACGCAGGCCAGCAGGTAGCCGACGAACGCGCGCCCGCCGCCACGGGCCAGCAGCGGTCCGCCGGACGCCGCGACCAGGGCTCCGGGTACCAGGACGAAGCCGGCCCACCAGTGAAACCGGTCGATCGACTGTGCGGTCACTGTCACCGCCACGACCCCGAGGCCCGCCGCGGCCAGGCTGGTCACCCAGCGTCCGGCGATCACCGGCCGGCGCCTCCCTACGGTCTCCACCTCAACGCTCACAGTTGACGACTCTGCCGGCTGCCCCTGGGAAGAACCATCCGGTCAGCCCTACCATCCGCCGGACGGCTAACCCGAAGGCCGGCCGAGACGCCGGGACAATCAGAGCGTACGGCTAGAAATCTCCCCCACCGCCGAAGTCGCCGCCACCGAAGTCACCGCCACCGAAGTCACCGCCACCGAAGTCGCCACCGCCGTAGTCCCCGGCGGCACCGGCGTCCCCGGCGGCACCGGCGTCCCCCGCGTCGCCGTAGTCCGTGCCGTCGGCGAAACCCTCCTGGTAGCCGGCGTCGTAGCCGTACCCGGGGTCGGCGAAGGCGGGCGAGAAGAGCGCGTCGGCGATCAGCATGCCGCCGAGCACCCCGGCGCCGGCCGCCAGGCCGGTCTTCCACCACGGCGTCGAATACCAGCCGGCCGGCACGGGCCGGCCCTGCATCCGCCCGCCCGGGTAGTAGTAGGGCGTCGCCGAGCCCGGATTCGGCCCGGCCCGGAACGTCTCGCCCTGCACCTGCACCTCCCTGGGCACGGTGACCGCACCGACCCCACGGGCGGCGGCCAGCGGCGGCAGTTCCGGCCCCGGGTCGATGCCGAGCGCCACCCGGGCCGCCCGGACGTACGCCAAGCCCTCCAGGGCGGTCTCCCGGGCCAGCTCGTACTGCCGGGCGCTGCGCGCCTGTTCGAGCTGGCTGCCGGCGGCGTTGTAGCGCTCCCCCGCGTCGGCCAGCGCCTGCCGGACCGCCGGCTCGTCGCCGTGCAGGTTCATCAACTGCCCGCCCAGCCGCTCGTACCAGCGACCGGCCTCGGCCCGCGCGTCGGCGAGTTCCCGGGCCTGCCGGGCCGCACGTTCGCGCCGCCACCAGAGAACCGCAGCACCGAGCAGCACCACCAGCAGGAGGAACCAGATCACCTCGCCCATCACCCCACGGTACCCACCACCACCGGCGAGTACTCGCGCCGCTGCGCCCGGCGCCTGGCATGCTCTGTGAGGTGGACCTCTCGACCGTGGCCGTGGTGATCGTCTGCCTCGTCGCGGGCGGGGTGATCGGCTGGCTCGCCGCGACCGCGCGGTCGACCGCCGAGATCGCCCGGCTGGACGCGACCCTGCGCGCCACCCGGGAGGGCGAGGGCCGGTTGGAGCAGTCGATGCGGGCGCTCTCCTACGAGGCGACCGCCCAGTCGCAGGAGGCGGTCGCCCGGGCGGTCGCGCCGCTGCACGAGACGCTGCGCCGCTACGAGCAGCGGGTCGCCGAGCTGGAGCACGACCGGGTCGACGCGTACGCCGAGCTGCGCGAACAGGTCCGCTCGATGACCGCGGTCTCCGGCGAGCTGCGTACCGAGACCAAGCAGCTCGTCGCCGCGCTGCGCGCCCCGCAGGTACGCGGCCGCTGGGGCGAGCACCAGCTCCGCCGGGTGGTGGAGGCCGCCGGCATGCTGGAGCACTGCGACTTCGCCGAGCAGGTGACGGCGGCGACCGAGCACCAGACGGTCCGCCCCGACCTGGTGGTCCGGCTGCACGGCGGCCGTTCGGTGGTGGTGGACGCGAAGGCGCCGTTCGAGGCGTACCTGACCGCGATGGAGGCCCGGGACGAGCAGGGCCGGGACCGGCACCTGGACGCGCACGCCCGGCACCTGCGGGCGCACGTCGACGCGCTGGCCGCCAAGTCCTACTGGGCCGCCTTCGACCAGTCCCCGGAGTTCGTGGTGCTCTTCGTGCCGGCGGACCCGTTCCTCGACGTGGCGCTGCAACGCGACCCGACGCTGCTGGAGCACGCGTTCGCCCGCAACGTGGTGCTGGCCACCCCGGCGACCCTGGTGGCGCTGCTGCGTACGGTCGCGTACTCGTGGCGGCAGGAGGCGCTGGCCCGCAACGCGGTGGCGGTGCACGCGCTGGCCCGCGAGCTGTACGGCCGGCTCGGCACCCTCGGCGAGCACGTCTCCAAGCTGGGCGGGGCGCTGGGTGGGGCGGTGACCGCGTACAACCGGGCGGTGGGTTCGCTGGAGGCCCGGGTGCTGGTCAGCGCGCGCAAGCTCGCCGAGCTGGGCGTGGCCGGCGACGAGCTGCCGGTGCCGCCGCAGGTCGAGACGGCGCCGCGCCAGCCGCAGGCGCCCGAGCTGGTCGACCCGCCGGCCGCCCGGCAACTGGAGATCCCCCGGTCGCCCCAGCTCTGATCGTCCAGATCGGAACCGGCGTTCAGCCGGTCATCGACGCTGATCCGCGCCGCCGGCCCGCCGATCGGTCCACACAGATCACGGGGTGGTCACAACGCGCAGCGCGATAGTGACAGGCATGCGTACGGCGTCCGAGGATTCCGGTCACGTGTGCCCTGCCTTCCAGGGCCTGTTCTCCCGAAGGACACGAACGTGAGTAGATCCCGCACGTGGCGTCGACGGACCTCGGCCGGGGTACTCGCCTCGGCCCTGGTCCTGAGCGGCCTGACCCTGGCCACCGGTGCCAACCCGGCGAGCGCCGATCCGACCGCCGCCCCGGAAACCCTGAAGACCGATCCCACCGACATCCTGGGTCCGCGCGACCTGGAACTCCTCGCCGAGGCGAAGTCCCGCAAGGAAGCCCGGGTGACGCTGCTGATCGCCGCCGACAAGGGACGCTCCGGCGCCGTCGTCTCGGGGCTGCGCAAGCTCGGCGGCATCATCGCCAAGCGGGCCGACGAGGTCGGTTACCTCCGCGCCAGCGTGCCGACCTCGGCCGTGCCGGCCGCCGCCGCGCTGCCCGGCGTCGCCGCGGTCGACCTGGACGAGAAGGTCGAGCTGCCGAAGCCCGAGCCGACCCCGGCCCGCGCACAGGCCCAGGCCCGGGCGAAGGCGGCGGTGAGCGGACCGGGTGCCGACACGCCGGCCAAGAACCCCTACATGCCGACCCACGAGATCGGTGCGGTGGACTTCAAGGCCGCGCATCCGAGTTGGGACGGCCGGGGCGTCACGATCGGCATCATGGACACCGGGGTCGACCTCGACCACCCGGCGTTGCAGACCACCTCGACCGGTGAGCGCAAGATCGCCGACTGGTTCACCGCCACCGACCCGATCTTCGACGGTGACGCCACCTGGCGGATCATGCGCGACGAGGTGACCGGCCCGAGCTTCAGCTACGCGGGTGCCACCTGGACCGCGCCGGCCGGGACGTACCGGATCAACCGGTTCGCCGAGTCGATCACCGCGGGCAGCGCGCCGGGCGGCGACATCAACCGGGACGGCGACACCAGCGACCTGTTCGGCATCCTCTACGACCCGGCGAGCCACGACATCCGGGTCGACGCCAACGGGAACCGGAACTTCACCGACGACCCGGTGATGCGCCCGTACGCCGAGCGCTACGACGTGGGCCACTTCGGCACCGACCGGCCGGAGACCCCGGTACGCGACCAGACCCCGTTCGTGGTCGAGTTCCGCGAGGACGTGGACACCACCCCGGCCGGCCTGCCGGGCGCGTACGACTTCGTCAACATCGGCGTGGTCGAGGACCCGCACGGCTCGCACGTCGCCGGCATCACCGCCGCGAACGACATGCTCGGCAACGCCAACCTGGACGGTGGGGCGCCCGGCGCCAAGCTGGTCTCCGCCCGGGCGTGCAGTTGGGGCGGCGGCTGCACCTTCGCCGCGCTCACCGACGGCATGGTCGAGCTGGTGGTCAACCGGGACGTCGACGTGGTCAACATCTCGATCGGCGGCCTCGGCCCGATGAACGACGGCAGTGACCTGCGGGCCGAGCTGTACGACCGGATCGTCAACGAACTCGGCGTGCAGCTCGTCTTCTCGGCCGGCAACTCCGGCCCCGGCATCAACACCATCGGCGACCCCTCCACGGTGACCAACATCGTCAGCGTCGCCGCCGGGATCAGCCAGGAGACCTACCTCGCCAACTACGGCTCGGAGACCCGCACGCCGTACCAGCTGCTCTACTTCTCCTCGCGCGGTCCGCGGGAGGACGGCGGGTTCAAGCCGAACATCACCGCGCCGGGGTCGGCGATCTCCACCACCCCGCTCTGGCTGCCGGGCAACCCGGTGCCCGAGGCGGGCTACCCGCTGCCGCCGGGGTACCAGATGATCAACGGCACCTCGATGTCCGCGCCGCAGGTGACCGGCGGCCTCGCGCTGCTGCTCTCGGCCGCCAAGGCGAACCGCAAGCTGGTCACCACCGCCGCGCTGCGCCGGGCGATCTACTCGTCGGCGTCCTGGATCGACGGGGTACCGGCGCACGGCCAGGGCAACGGGCAGCTCAACGTCCCGGCCGCCTGGCAACTGCTGGCCGGTGCCGCGCTGGAGACCCGGGGCTACACGGTCGACGCCCCGGTCTGCACGCCGCTGGCCGGCATGCTGGCCACCCCGTTCCGGGGTACCGGCATCTACAACCGCTGCGCCGTCGGTGCCGGCGGGCAGAAGCCGAACGTGGCGAAGAGCTACAAGGTGAAGGTGACCCGGAACAGCGGCCCGAAGGGGACCGTCCGGCACGACCTGCGGCTGGTCGGCAACACCGGCAACGTCTTCGGCAACCTGCCGGCACACCTCGACCTGCCACTCGGCAAGGCGGTGACGTTCAGCGTCGAGGCGAAGGCGGGCGTCGGGGTGCACAGTGCGATCGTCGAGGTCGACGACCCGGCGACCCCGGCGGTGGACTTCGAATTCATGAACGCGGTCACCATCGCCGAGGTGCCGAAGAAGAAGAACTTCTCCTTCTCGGCCGCCGGCAACGTTGACCGCAACCTCTTCAAGACGTACTTCGTCACCGTGCCGGAGGGCGCGGGTTCGTTGCAGGTCAACCTGACCGGCATCGCCCCCGGCTCGCAGACCCGGTTCATCGCGATCAACCCGTGGGGCATCCCGGTGGACCCGACCGCCAGCACGGCCTGCTTCACCAACTTCTCCGACGCCGCCGCGTGCAAGCCGGAGGAGCGGTCGTACGACAACCCGATCCCGGGGGTGTGGGAGATCGAGGTCGAGTCGCGGCGTACGTCGCCGCTGCTCGGCAACCCGTACCAGATCCAGGCCCGGGTGCAGGGCGTCGAGGTCACCCCGGACGTGACCGAGCTGCTCAGCGTGCCGGCCGGTGAGCCGACCCCGGTCAGCTGGGAGCTGACCAACGAGTTCGGTCCGGTCGTCGTCACCGGGTCGGGTGGGCCGCTCGGCAGCACCCGGGAGACCCGGCCGACCATCGCACACCACGAGGTGCTCAGCTACGAGGTGGCGGTACCGGCCGGGGCGAGCCGGCTCGACGTCGCGATCGGCAACACCAGCGACGCCGGTGCCGACCTCGACCTCTACGTCTACAAGGACGGCGTGCGGGTGGCGTACGACGCCGACGGTGACTCGGAGGAGTCGGTCTCGCTGGCCAACCCGGCGGCGGGGACGTACGAGATCGAGATCGAGGGGTACTCGGTGCCGGCCGGGACCACCCAGCTCGACTACCGGGACGTCTTCTTCTCCCCGGCCCTCGGCAACCTGTCGACTCCGGCGAACTACGAGTCGCTGGCGTACCAGGACAGCACCACCATCACCGGTTCGGTGACCGCGCTGACGGCTCCGGCCGCCGGGCGGCAGCTCTCCGGCGAGATGCGGGTGGTCACCGTGGACGGTGCCGTGGTCGGCGACGCCCTGGTGCTTGTCGACGCGGTGAACTGACCCCGACGACGATCCGCTGAACCGAAGCGGGGCCGGTCCCCACCTGGGACCGGCCCCGCTTCGGCTGTCTGTGGCGGTGTACTACCCGCTTTGGCCGTCTGTGGCGGTGTACTACCCGCGTCGGTCGACCTGGGCCACGAAGGCCCGCCAGGCGGTGGGGCCGAAGGCGAGCGCCGGCGCCTCGGTCAGCTCCCTGATTCCGCCACTGACGGCGGTCAGCTCCGGGTCGCGCTCTGCACCTGGAACGGGATCCCCTGCTGGCAGGTGGTCATCAGATCGGCGCGTACCTCGCCGACGACCGTCACCCGGGCTCCGGCGGCGATCACGTCCCGGGGCCCGCCAACCAGCAGGTAGTTGTCGAGCAGCAGACAGTTCGGCTCGACACCGGCCCGGACCGTACCGCTCAGCGTGGTCGTACCGCTCGGTGCCGCCCCGCCGCGCGGCGGTCCCGTCGGAGTCCCCGGGTCCACGCTCGGGTTGCCGGGGTTCGTCGGTCCGGGGTGCGTCGGGCCGGGGCCGGACGGATCGGGGCCGGACGGGCCGGGGGAAGCGGTCGGCTCCGGCGAGGGGGAGACGGTCACCGGGCTTCCTCCTGATCCGTTGGGCGGTGTCGAGCCGGAGTCCGCGCAGCCGGCGAGGGCCAACCCGGCGGCGAGCACGGCGCCGGCCATCCAGCGCGTCGTCATGACAGATCCGACGGGTACGCCGGACCGCCCGTTCCACGCCATGCCGTACCACCGTCCCATCCGATGCTGCCGGAGTCGTCTCGCAGCGTCACTGAGGTAACCGACCTGGACATCAGATGCGTTACCGCCTACCGATAACGCATCTGGTGTCCAGGTGAGGGTGCGTGCGGCGGCGGCCGGACGGCGCTGGCGCCCGCGGCCACGCCGAGCGGCCGGCGCTCAGCCGGTCGCGGCGCTCGCCGCGAGTACGCGGTCAGCCGGTCGCGGCGCTCGCCGCGAGTACGCGGTCAGCCGGTCGTGGCGCTCGCCGCGAATGCGTCCGGTCAGCCGTTCGCGGCGCTCGTCGCGAGTGACGGGTCCGCCTGCTGGGCCGCCGCCTTGGCCGCCGCGGCCTTCATGTCGCGCTTCAGCTCCTGCGGCAGCGAGAAGGTGAGCCGCTCGTCGGCGGTGGTCACCTCGGTCACGTCGGCGAAGCCGCGCGCGGCGAGGTGGTCGAGCACCTCCATGACCAGGTCGTCGGGGACGCTCGCCCCGGAGGTCAGGCCGACCGTGTTGGCCCCGACCAGCCACTCGTCGGAGATCTCGGAGGCGTAGTCGACCAGGTAGCCGGCCCGGGCACCGGCGTCCACCGCCACCTCGACCAGCCGGACCGAGTTCGACGAGTTGCGGGACCCGACCACGATCACCACGTCACAGTCGGCGGCGATCTCCTTGACCACGTGCTGGCGGTTCTGGGTGGCGTAGCAGATGTCGTCGCTGGGCGGCGACTGGAGCAGCGGCAGCCGGCGCTTGAGCCGGGCGACGGTCTCCATCGTCTCGTCCACCGACAGGGTCGTCTGGGAGAGCCAGACCACCTTCGACGGGTCCCGTACGGTCACCTTGTCGGCGTCGTCCGGGCCGTCCACGAGCTGGATGTGCGCGGGCGCCTCGCCTGCGGTGCCGATCACCTCTTCGTGCCCTTCGTGACCGATGAGCAGAATGTCGTAATCGTCCGCCGCGAACCGCCGGGCCTCGTGGTGCACCTTCGTCACCAGCGGGCAGGTGGCGTCGATCGCCTTCAGCGAGCGCGTCCTCGCCTGCTCGTAGACCTCCGGCGCCACGCCGTGCGCGGAGAAGATCACGGTCGAGCCCTCCGGCACCTCCTCGTTCTCCTCCACGAAGATGGCGCCCTGCCGCTCCAGCGTGGAGACGACGTGCTTGTTGTGCACGATCTGCTTGCGGACGTAGATCGGCGCCCCGTAGAGCTTCAGGGCCTCCTGCACGGTCTGCACCGCACGGTCGACGCCGGCGCAGTAGCCGCGGGGCTTGGCCAACAGGACGCGCTTGCCGGTCTGGGGTGTCGCCTGAGCCTCGGTCACCCGCCCAGTCTACGTTCCGCCCGTGGTCGCGCCCGCTGGCCGCCGTGCCGGGGCACCGCCGCACCCGGGAGACCGGCGCGGCACCGGGAACCGGCCCGGCACCGGAGACCGGCCCGGCACCGGGGACGGGCGCGGCACCGGGGACGGGCGCGGCACCGGGGACGGGCGGCGGCGGCCGTAGGCTGACCGGATGACCGAGGCCGGCACCCCGCGCAGTACCCCCGACGAGCCGTGGCCGGTCCGGGTGGTCAGCCAGAAGCTGAGCGCCTGGATCGGCAAGCTGGGCTGGGTCTGGGTGGACGGCCAGGTGGCGCAGCTCAGCCGGCGCCCCGGCGCGGCGACGGTCTTCCTCACCCTGCGCGACCCGTCGGCGGACCTCAGCCTCACCGTCACCACCAACCGGGACGTACTGGACGCCGGTGCGCCGGAGTTGGCCGAGGGTGCCAGGGTGCTGCTGCACGCCAAGCCCGAGTTCTACGCCGCGCGCGGCACCCTGAGCCTGCGGGCCGACGAGATTCGGCAGGTCGGTCTCGGCGAACTGCTGGCCCGGCTGGAGAAGCTGAAGAAGCTGCTCGCCGCCGAGGGGCTCTTCGACCGGTCCCGCAAGCGCCGGCCGCCCTTCCTGCCCGGCCGGATCGGCCTGATCACCGGCCGGGCCTCGGCGGCCGAACGGGACGTACTGACGAACGCCCGGCGCCGCTGGCCGGCGGTCCAGTTCCGTACGGTCAACGTGGCGGTGCAGGGCCCGACCGCCGTACCGCAGATCGTCGACGCGCTCAAGGTGCTCGACGCCGACCCGAGCATCGAGGTGATCGTGCTGGCCCGGGGCGGTGGCGGCGTCGAGGACCTGCTCCCCTTCTCCGACGAGGCGCTCTGCCGGGCGGTCTTCGGCTGCCGTACCCCGGTGGTCAGCGCGATCGGCCACGAGACGGACGCGCCGCTGGTCGACTATGTCGCCGACCTGCGCGCCTCGACGCCGACCGACGCCGCCAAGCGGATCGTGCCGGATCTCGGCGAGGAGACCCGGCTGATCCGGATGGCCCGGGACCGGCTCGACCGGGCCATGATCGGACTCGTCGACCGGGAGGCGCACCGCCTCGACGCCTGGCGCTCCCGCCCCGCACTGGCCCGGCCGGAGGTGCTGCTCGACCAGCGGGCCGCCGACGTGACGGCACTGCGGGACCGGGCCGTCCGCTGCGTCGAGCACCGGCTCGGCACCGCGACCGGGGAACTGCGGCACACCGTGGCGCGGCTGCGGGCGCTCTCCCCGGCGGCCACCCTGCACCGGGGGTACGCCATCGTGCAGCGCGCCGACGGGCACGTCGTACGCGCACCCGGCGAGGTCGCCGCCGGTGACCCGCTGCGGGTACGTCTCGCCGAGGGCGAACTGGGCGCGGTCGTCGAGCCGTAGCCGTCGTACGGGTGTGTGCGCGCAGCCGCGTCCGGCGGCGGTGTGCTGAGATGGGAGCCACCATGACTGACACGGAAGAACGCGCGAGCGGGCCGGGCGACGGACTCAGTTACGAGCAGGCCCGGGCCGAGCTGGCCACGGTGGTCGAGCGGCTGGAGGCCGGCGGCACCTCGCTGGAGGAGTCGCTGGCGCTCTGGGAGCGGGGTGAGCGGCTGGCCGAGATCTGCCAGGGCTGGCTCGACGGCGCCCGGCAGCGGATCGACACCGTCCGGCAGGCCCGGGAGAGCGGCCAGGGCTGACCGCCCAGTCCGCTCAGGGCTGACCGTCGAGTCCGCTCAGGGCCGACCGCCGGGCGTGGATCGCACCCGGGTGCCGGGCGGAGCGGCCGCGGCCACCCCACCCGGCACCGGTACTCACTTGTTGAACAGCTCGTACGTCTCCGGCGACGCCTCCACGACCTCGGCCGCCGGCGGCGCCTTGGCCGGGCTCGCCGCGCCGTAGTCGGAGTAGCCGACCTTCAGTTCCTGCGCCTTGCCGCCGCCGACCGCCGGCAGCTGGATGGTCAGCGAGCTGAGCCGGCCCTGCGTGTCGAGCTTGGCCTCGAACGGCAGCTTGGTCGCCTCGGCGCCGAGCAGCTTGACCGCGTCCTCGTCGACCATGCCGGCGCCGGTGGCCTTGGTCAGGTCGATCGTGCCGCTGTACGCGCCCTCGGCGGTCTTCTGCACGTCGACGATGGCCTTGGTCAGCGCCTCGCTGCCGGCCGGGTCGACGTCGGTGAAGTCGAAGCCGAGCCCCCGGGCGCCCGTGATCTTGGACTGGTCCAGGTGCTGGTACTTGCCGGAGTTCAGTTTCTCCAGCCCCGGTACGCCCTCGGCACCCTCGATCGTCATCTTCACCCAGCTGTCCGGCTTGATGTAGACGATCTCCATGTCCATCGAGAACTCGTCGTTGCCGGCCTTCATCGTCATCTGGGCGCTCTGGCTCGGCTGGTGCACGAAGCCCTGGCCGTCGAGATCCGCGCCCGTCATGCTGAACTTGAAGTTACCCTTGGTGATCTCCTTGGTCGACGCGAGCAGCGCCTCCTTGGCGTCCGCCGGGATCGCCGGTGCCGCTGAACCGGACGCCTCCGGCTCGGTGCCCTCGCCCCCGCAGGCGGTCAGAGCCGGCGTGAACAGGGCCACCGCCGCGAGCGTGGCGACGCTCCACCGTCGGAATGTCACTGTCGATCCTCCCCAGAGAGTGCCCGGCGGGCATCCGCCCACCCGTGACGCTTAGGCACGCAGCGTACCGGGAGGGGACGACTACCGCATGGCGGCGACGATCTGGCGCAGGTCACGCTCGGGCACCCGACCGACCACCAGCACCGTCCGGCCGGGCTCCAGCAGCACCAGGGCCGACTCGCCGGGGCGGGCCGTGTACCGCTGCCAACTGCGTCCGGCCACCTCGGCCGTGCCCTGCGGCCGACCGTCCCGGGTCAGCTCGGCCGGGATCAGCTCGTCGGCCGGCAGGCTGCTCTGCACCAACTGCACCCCACCGCCGTCCGGGCTGAGGTAGCCGAGCCGCAGGGTCGCACCGGCGGCCTCCCGGCGGAACTGGGCGGTGACGGTACGCCAGTCGTCGGAGAGGCCGGTCGGCTCGCTGACCGGGAAGGCGTTCGCGTTCCGGGCCTCCTGGAAGACCGGGGCCGGATCGATCACCACCGGCTGCTCCGCACCGAGGACGACCCGGCCGAAGCCGATCAGGAGCGCGATCGGCACCAGCAGGACCAGCAGCGAGATGACGACGTCCCTGGTCGACCGCTGTGACCTGATCGCGGCCGGCACCACCTGCTCGTCCTCCGGCCCGGCACCCTTCGGCCCGGCGTTCTCCGGCCGGGTGGCGGCGGCCGTGGCGGGATCGGCCGGGAGCTGGTCGTCCGGGGTGCGGTCGGCAGGCTGCGTGGAGTTCACCCCACTATCTTGACAGCCTCGCCGGCAACGCCCCGCCGGGCAGGCCCGCCACGGTGCTCCCCCGGCCGGACCGCCCCAGCGGATCCGACGATCCGGGCCACCGGCCCCCCGACCGGCGTTAGGTTGACCAGCGTGTCAGGATTCCTGACAAGGCCGGCGGCGCGCGCCACGCTGTGCCGGGCCACCCCGCAGTGTCGCGAGGAGGAGCCGACATGACGAACACCCGTACCCGGGTGCCACAGAACCTCGACCGCAACCTTGCCCTCGATCTCGTCCGGGTCACCGAGGCGGCGGCGATGGCCGCCGGCCGATGGGTCGGCCGGGGCGACAAGGAGGGTGGCGACGGCGCGGCCGTCGACGCCATGCGCAAGCTGATCAACTCGATCCCGATGCGTGGGGTGGTGGTGATCGGCGAGGGCGAGAAGGACAACGCCCCGATGCTCTTCAACGGTGAGCAGGTCGGCGACGGCACCGGGCCGGAGGTCGACGTGGCGGTCGACCCGATCGACGGCACCACCCTGATGAGCAAGGGCATGCCGAACGCCCTGGCCGTGCTCGCGGTGGCCGAACGCGGCGCGATGTTCGACCCGAGTGCCGTCTTCTACATGGAGAAGCTCGCGGTCGGCCCGGTCTACGCGGACGTCGTCGACATCAACGCCGGGGTGGCCGAGAACCTGCGCCGGATCGCCAAGGTCAAGGGGACCGAGGTCTCCGACGTCACGGTCTGCGTGCTCGACCGCCCCCGGCACAAGGAACTGGTGCAACAGATCCGCCGGGTCGGTGCCGGGATCCAGTTCATCTCCGACGGCGACATCGCCGGGGCCATCGCCGCCGCCCGGGGCGAGTCCGGCGTCGACGTGCTGATGGGGATCGGCGGCACCCCGGAGGGCATCACCGCCGCCTGCGCGCTGAAGTGCATGGGCGGGGCGATGCAGGCCAAGCTCTGGCCCCGCGACGACGAGGAGCGGGAGAAGGCGCTCGCCGCCGGGCACGACCTGAGCCGGGTACTGCACACCGACGACCTGGTGACCGGGGACAACGCCTTCTTCGTGGCCACCGGGATCACCTCCGGCGACCTGCTGCGCGGGGTCCGCTACCGGGCCGGTGGGGCGTACACCCAGTCGATCGTGATGCGCTCCAAGAGCGGCACGATCCGGGTGATCGACTCGTACCACCGGCTGGAGAAGCTGGCGCTCTATTCGGCGATCGACTTCGACGGCCGTCCCCTGGCCGAGCAGGAGTAGCCTCGGGCCGGATCGCCCCGGACGGGTCGGCCTATCAGCGGGAGACCGCCGGGGCGAGTCCGGCGGTCTCCCGGAGCGCGGTGTCCAGCCCGGTCGGCTCGATGCCGAACGTCGCGGTCGCCGCCGAGGAGTCCAGCACGAACGGCCGGCGGAACTGGTACGCCGTCTCCCGCAGCTCCCGCGCCGTCGGGTCGAAGAGCCCGCCGAGCCAGAGCAGCGCGGGCGGCATCGAGGTGAGTCGCGGCGCCGGGGCGCCGGCCAGCTCGGCGAGCCGGGTCGCCAGCGCCCGGATCGAGACCGGCGGCTGACCGGGTACGTGCCAGGGCCGTCCCCAGGCCCGCTCGTCGGCGGCAGCGGCGACCAGGGTACGGGCGACGTCGCCGACGTACGTCCAACTGTGCGGGGCGTCGAGGTCGGCCGGTACGCTCGCCCGCTTCCCGGCCAGCACCTTCGGCATCGCGAGCAGGGTGAAGATGGTCTGCGCGCCCGCACCGAGGTAGTCGGAGCCGCGTACCTCGGTCGCCCGGACCCGCCCCGCCTCGTGCGCGGCCAGCGCGTCCTGCCACATCCGCGCCCGGACCCGGCCCTTCACGCCGTTCGGGCGCAGTGGCGCGCTCTCGGTGATCGGCCCGTCCACCGGGCCGTAGCCGTACAGGTTGCCGGTGGTCGCCAGCACCGCCCCGCTGCGTTCCGCCACGGCCAGCAGCGCGGCGGCGATCGGCGGCCAGTCGGTGGCCCAGCGGTGGTACGCCGGGTTGGCACAGTTGTAGATCGCCGCCGCCCCGTGCGCCAGTTCGGCCAGCCGGGGGTCGGTCGCGTCGGCGGCGACCCGCTCGATGCCGGGATGCTCCGGTCCACCGCCCCGGCGGCTGACCAGCCGGACCCGCTCGCCCAGGTCGGCGAGCAGCCGGGCCACGCCCTGGCCGACCGGGCCGGCGCCGACGATCACCTGGAGTGCCATCCACCCCACCTTTCAGATCAACTCTCTGCTTCGAGAGCAGTGCTCTCGCCTGGCTTCCACAGCCTGCCCTCCGACGGCCGCGCCGTCAAGAGCACCGCTCTCGTTTTTGTCCGGCGCTCACATTCGGCACCGGTGCGCTCGGCAGACCGCCGGGGTGTGGCAGGGTGGCGGCATGTCCGCACCATCGATCCGGGCCCGGGTCCGCGCCGAGATGACCGAGGAGATCAAGGCGGTCGCCCGGCGGCACCTCGCGACCGAGGGCGGCAACCTCTCGCTCCGGGCCGTCGCCCGGGACCTCGGCATGGTCTCGTCGGCCGTCTACCGGTACTTCCCGAGCCGGGACGCGCTGCTCACCGTGCTGATCGTGGAGGCGTACCAGGCGCTCGGCGACGCGGCCGAGGCGGGTGACGCGGCGGTCGACCGGCACGACCTGCGCGGACGCTGGCTGGGGGTGAGCCACGCCGTACGGGCCTGGTCACTCGCACACCCCGCCGAGTACGCGCTGCTGTACGGCAGCCCGGTGCCCGGCTACGCCGCCCCGGCCGAGACCGTCGTCCCGGCCCAGCGGGTGGTCTACGCCCTGGTCGAGATCATGGTCGACGGGGCCGCCGCCGGCCGGCTCGCCCCACCCGACGCCACCCCGGTGCCGCCCCCGGTCCGCGCCGACCTGGCCCGGCTGCTCCAGCAACGTCCCGGGGTACTCACCGAGGAGCAGCTCGTCCGCTGCATGGCCGCCTGGAGCCAGCTCTTCGGCCTGGTCAGCTTCGAGGTGTTCGGCCGGCTCGCCCAGGGGGTGGTCGAGGACTACGCGGCGTACTTCGACCACCAGATGCGGCTGATGGCCGACCTGGCCGGCCTACCCGACGAGCCGGATCGGCCCGACGAGCCGGGTCAGCCCGCGTCGGAGGAGTGACCGGGGAAGAGGTGCGCGGCCGGGTTGATCACCACGGCGGCGTTGTTCACCGCCGTCGCCGCCTCGCCGAAGCCGGTGGCGATCAGCCGGACCTTGCCCGGATATTCGGTGATGTCACCGGCGGAGAAGACCCGGGGCAGGTTGGTGACCATGGTGCTGTCGACCAGGATGTGCCGCTTGTCGAGGTCGAGGCCCCACTCGGTCAGCGGGCCGAGGTCGGCGGTGAAGCCCAACGCGGCGACCACGGTGTCGACCGGGATCGTTTCGGTCGGGCCACCCTTGACCGCGATCTCCGCCCCGGTCACCGCGCCCTCGCCGTGCAGGGTCGTCACCTCGGCGTTGACCACGATGCGTACCGGCAGCTCGCGTACCCGGTCGACGGTGGCGGCGTGGGCCCGGAACCTCTCCCGGCGGTGCACCAGGGTGACCGACCGGGCCAGGGGTTGCAGCGCCAGCGCCCAGTCGAAGGCGGAGTCGCCGCCGCCGACGATCAGCACGTCCTGGCCGGCGAGATCGGCCAGGTGCGGTACGAAGAAGACGATGCCGCTGCCGACGAAGTTCTCGGCGGCCGGCAGCGGGCGGGGCGTGAAGCTGCCCAGCCCGGCGGTGACGATGATCGCGCCGCAGTGCAGGATGTCGCCGTTGGCGAGGCTGAGCACCGGCTTGCCGTCCAGGTACGACAGCTTCTCCGCGCGTACCCCGAGCAGGTATTCCGGGTTGAAGGACGCGGCCTGGGTGACCAGGTTGGCGACCAGGTCGCGGCCCTTGATCGACGGGAACCCGGCGACGTCGTAGATGACCTTCTCCGGGTACATCGCGGTGACCTGTCCGCCCGGCTCGGGTAGCACGTCGATGACCGCGACCGACAGCCCACGGAAGCCGGCGTAGTAGGCCGCGAAGAGGCCGGTGGGGCCGGCCCCGATTATCGCGACATCGACCTCACGCATGTGCTCACCGTCGCTCTCCGACTACGGACTGATCAGCGGCTGTGCTGATCCGACCGTAGGCGGACAACAGGCATCGAAGCAATAGCCGTCCCACCCGAGGGTGTACGCAGCGTCAGGGCAGCGTCATGGTCGACTCCGACCGGTACGGGTCGTCGTCGCGGGGCCGGCGCCGCCGGAAGACGATCGCGGCCACCAGCCCGCCGAGCAGCCCGAAGAGGTGCCCCTGCCAGGAGATCGGTTCGTCGGTGGGCAGCACCCCGAGCAGTTGCCAGCCGTAGAGCAGTCCGACCAGCAGCACGACGCCGAAGTTCCACCAGCTCCGCTCGACGATCCCCCGCATGAAGAGCAGGCCGAGGTAGCCGAAGACCACGCCGCTGGCCCCGACCACGATCGACGAGGGCGATCCGGTGATCCACACGCCGATCCCGCTGACGAACATGATCAGGAGCGTGGAGTAGAGGAACCGCCGCGCCCCGGTGGCGAGTACGAAGGTACCGAGCAGGATCAGCGGCACGCTGTTGCTGTAGAGGTGGTCGAAGCCGTGGTGCAGGAACGGCCCGAAGAAGATCCCGTCGAGCCCGGCGATGTTCCGGGGCATGATCCCGGCGGTGGTGTCGAATCCGGCGTTCAGCCAGACGTCGAGCGCCTCGATCACGAAGAGCACCGGCACCACGGCGCACATCGCGACGAAGGCCCGGCCGAGCGCCGCGTAGAACGCTTCGGTGCCGAACCGGTTCGGGTCGTTGCCGCGGGACATCGGGTCGAACGTCACCCTCAAGTTGCTATCAGCTTCCCGGGCCGACCGCCAGCGGAGCACGTCGAGGGGTCGGAAGAGCCCGTGCGAACCTCGGCGCGCTGTCGTCGGGATCTCAGGCCGCTCGGCCACCGGACGGGAAGGGCGGGGGTGCGGACCGATCGGTCCGGACCCCCGCCCTCTCGCGTCGCGCTCAGTACCAGCCGACGTCCTGGGAGTGTGCCCAGGCGTCACAGGGCGTGCCGTAGCGGCCCTTGATGTAGCCCAACCCCCACTCGATCTGGGTCGCCGGGCTGGTCTTCCAGTCGCTGCCGGCCGAGGCCATCTTGCTGCCGGGCAGCGCCTGCGGGATGCCGTACGCGCCGGACGACCTGTTCTCGGCCTTGTGGTTCCAGCCGCTCTCCTTCTTCCAGAGCTTGTCGAGACAGGGCATCTCGGCGAGCTTGAAGCCCTCTTCGAGCAGGAGAGCACAGCCGATCTTGCGGTTACCGCTGTATTCGTTGCACGAGGCGGGGATCGGCCCGGTGTAGGGCTTCGTGGCCTCCTCCGCCTCCTTCTTCTCCTGCTTCTCGCGTTCGCGCTTACGGCTCGCGGCCTGCTCCGCCTTCTTGGCCCGCTCCGCCGCCGCCTTGGCGACCTCGGCCGCCTTGCGGGCGGCCTCCGCCTCGGCGGCTCGCTGCTCGGCGGTGGCTCGGATGTGCGCCGCGTGCCGCTCGCGGAGCAGGTCCCACTCGGCCTGCTGCGCGTCGAACGCCGACTCGGCCTCGATGTTGTGTTGCTGTGCTTCCCGGTCTTCGCCGAGGTAGTAACCGCCGCCGACGCCCCCCACAAGCAGGGCGACCGCGACTCCCCGGACAGCGAACCGGCTCGACAGCCGACTCACAAAGTGGTCCTCTCGTCGGGATCAGGGTCGCGGCGCACCGGAGGCGAAAGGCCCGCTGGTCACGCCGCGAGCGCCCCGACCCGGTGGGCCGCGACCCCGACCGACCGCTGTCCGTCGGTGCCTCCGCCCCGCGAGGAGAACTGATCTCCAGCGATGCCCCCGGGACGTGGGCGCTCGAAGGACACGATTGCGCAAGGTGAGGCGGTTGGGAAATGAGAGGCGGAATTTGTGAACTGGGTCACGCCGTTTTTCGGCATAAACTAGGACAAACCCCACGCAGCCTCGCCCGCCGATCGGTCGCCCGGCTACAACGGGATGTCCTCCAGCAGGTCGGTGACCACCTCGGCGATCGGGGACCGCTCGGACCGGTTCAGGGTGACGTGGGCGAAGATCGGATGCCCCTTCAGCGCCTCGATCACCGCCGTCACACCGTCGTGCCGACCGACCCGCAGGTTGTCCCGCTGCGCGACGTCGTGGGTGAGCACCACCCGGGAGCCCTGACCCACCCGGGACAACACGGTGAGCAGCACGCCGCGCTCCAGCGACTGCGCCTCGTCGACGATGACGAAGGCGTCGTGCAGGCTCCGCCCCCGGATGTGGGTCAGCGGCAGGACCTCCAGCATCCCCCGGGCCAGCACCTCTTCCATCACGTTCTCGTGCACCACCGCGCCGAGGGTGTCGAAGACCGCCTGGGCCCAGGGCGACATCTTCTCCGCCTCCGAGCCGGGCAGGTAGCCGAGTTCCTGGCCGCCGACGGCGTAGAGCGGGCGGAAGACGATGACCTTCTTGTGCCGGCGCCGCTCCATCACCGCCTCCAGGCCGGCGCAGAGCGCCAGCGCGGACTTGCCGGTGCCGGCCCGGCCGCCGAGCGAGACGATGCCGATCGACTCGTCCAGCAGCAGTTCGAGCGCGACCCGCTGCTCGGCCGAGCGGCCGCGCAGGCCGAACGCCTCCCGGTCACCCCGGACCAGGCGTACGGTCTTGTCCGGCAGTACCCGGCCCAGCGCCGAGCCGCGCGGCGAGTGCAGCACCAGGCCGGTGTGCGTGGGCAGCCCGGCGGCGGCGTCCACGTCCAGCGCCGCGCCCTCGTAGAGCTGGTTGACCTGCTCCTCGGCCAACGCCAGCTCGGCCATGCCGGTCCAGGTCGGATCGCTGGCCTGGCCGTGCCGGTACTCGTCGGCGGTCAGTCCCACCGACGCCGCCTTGACCCGCAGCGGCATGTCCTTGCTGACCAGCGTGACCGGTTGCCCCTCGGCGGCCAGGTTGAGCGCGACCGACAGGATCCGGGTGTCGTTGGACTCGGTACGGAACCCCGGCGGCAGTACGCCGTCGTCGGCGTGGTTCAGCTCCACCCGCAGCGTGCCGCCCGAGTCGTTCGCCGGTACCGGCTGGTCCAGCCGGCCGTGCTTCACCCGCAGCTCGTCGAGCATCCGCAGCGACTGCCGGGCGAACCAGCCCAGTTCCGGGTGGTGGCGCTTCCCCTCCAACTCCGAGATGACCACGAGTGGCACCACCACCTCGTGTTCGGCGAACCGGTGGAAGGCGCCGGGATCGGAGAGCAGTACCGAGGTGTCCAGGACGTACGCCCGGGGTCCTGGTGCGGGCTCCGCACTGGTCGCCGGTTCGGTCGTCCGGGTACGGCGTCCGCTCCTGGCCCGGGCCGGGGTCTTGGTGGCGGCCGGGTTCTGCTCGTCGGCCCGAGGGGTGGTACGGCGATTCGTCACAGGCCTGCTCCGGCGGGTGTGCACCCGTCCACCCGCGTTCCGCCTCGTCCGGTGCCCGGAGACACGGGGTCGGATGCGGGCCCCGTGGCACGTGCAGTCGCAGAGTCCGGGCCGGCCGGCTGGCTCGGGACGACCCCGTGCCATGCGTAGACGCTAACCGGGGGATGCCAGCTTGGGCTAGGGCGGGCGGCTGTGCGACATCGCACGACACCGGGCGGCGGACCGGCCGGGATGCATGCCCCCTGCGCGCATCCCGGCCGGTGGGATCACCGTCACCGGTCTGACGTGATCCCGACGGTGCGGATCCTCACGGACCTGCGCACCGCGCTCGCGGGTGACCGCTCACCCCACCGCGCCGCCGGTCAGGCGTTCCTGACGGCGAGGGCGTCGGTGGAGTGCCGTCCGCCGTTGGTCGCGGTCCCCGCGAAAGAGGCGCCCGTATACGTCGTTCCCTGACCTACGACGGTGTGGGCGATGTGCGGTGTGGTGGGTGATGGCACCGCCAACACCGAGGCGATGGCCGCCTGCGCCTCCCTGCGTCGACGGTTCCAGGCCCCCCGGTCCCCGTCGAAATATCCCTGCCGGTAACCGAACCGGTAACCGAGCCGGTAGCTGAGCTGGCCGTGCAGCCGCCCGGCCGCGTAGCTGGCCGAGACGAGCAGGAGCAGGAGGAAGACCACGAAGAACGGACTCACCGTGTCTCCTCGCACCGCTCGCCGACGCCAGGTCGCCCGCCGACGCCGGAAGTCCGGGGCCTGAGCCGGCCGGTTCGCTGGTAACTCTCGCTCACCCGATCTCCTCGCTCCGCTCGTCGCTGTCCTTCAGTTCCACACCCGACCGGACGGTCGTCGGCCGGGTCACTTCTCCTCCGGGTCGGAGGGAGTCGGGTCGAGGGAGGTGGGATCGGTGATGAGCAGCCGGTCGAGATCCTCCGTGCTCACCTCCTCGACCAGTTCGACACTGATCCGGCAGCCGTCCAGCACGACCTCGGCGACCGAGGCGCGGCGGATCTCGCCACCGGCGTCGTACACCCGGACGCTCAGCTCGGGGCAGCCGAGGTGGGTACGCCAGGAGTTCCACTCGGCACGGTCACCGACGTTGAGCGAGAGGTAGCGGCAGCCGCGTGCCAGGTAGAGCCGCCATGGCGCACTGAGACCGGCGGCGACGCCGTCGGCGATCAGACCGAATGCCTGGGCCCGGGTTGCTAGTTCGGTCACCGGACTCCTCCAGTCGCGAGGGTGTCACCCTCGCGAGCACGAAACGTCTCATGCACGAGACAAACGGTAGGGCGTATCGTACGCGTGACAGTATCAGCTTTTCGTCTGATTACCCCCACACCTACGTACACCTATTGTTGCCACGTGATACCCCTCGACACAAGCAAGAGCACCGCGCGCCGGAAAAGTGAGCCGTTGTCACGCACGCAGTACAGGCTCGCCGCAGTCCCCCCGGAGGCGGGCGGCTGGCCGTACCGTCACCGGGTGCCGGACCGCGCCCACGGACGGAAGATCGCGTTCGCTGCCTTCGTACGCAAGGCACTCGACGACGCCCGCACCACCCGCGCCTGGACCGGCACCGAGGTCTCCCGGCGCACCGGTGTGTCCCGCCAGACCATCAACCGTTGGGTACGCGGCGAGTGGGCCAGTGACCCCGAGGCCGCCCGGGTGGTCGCGTTCTGCGAGGGCCTGGGGCTGGATCCGAGTGTCGCGTTCGGAGTGCTCGGCTGGGACCGGGCCACCCCGTCCCGCCCGGCGCCGAGCGCCCCGCCGATGGACCCGGACGTCGAGGCGCTGCTGCGCCGGCTGGTCGACCCTAACGTCTCGGACGCGGAGAAGTTCCACATTCGAGAGACCATCCGCTATCTGGCGTATCGCCCGCCTCTGCCGCTGGAAGTCCGAAAAGGGCGAAAGCAAGCCGGGTAGTTACTCAGATGGCGCAACTTCGCGCATGAGTCCCAACCAATCAGCTCCAGGAATCAATCAGTCGCGCTAACGTCCCTCTTCGTACTGCTTGGGCTCGTCGTCGGCGGGGGGACGGGACAAGGCCGAATTCAGCCCTGCGGGACAGAAGGAGGGTCAGCCATGACCCTGAAGTGGATGGCTGTCGTTGTCGCGGCGGTCTCCCTGACCTTGTGCGTGACCGCGAACGTGGTGGTCGGAACGGTGCACGGCGGCGACCCGGTGCCGTTCCTCGTGAACGTGCTCGCCATCACCGCCACCGGTACCGCCATCGTGCTGGCCGTCATCGCCGATCTCCACGAGCGGCTCAACGCCCGGATCACCGCACTCACCGAGTTCCTGATCGCCCGACTGAACGAGCTCGACCGCAACACCGGGGACCACAACACCGGGTTCGTCGAGGGCTACCTGCTGAGCCGCAACCAGGACTCGGCTGTGGTGCCGATCGGGCCCCGAATGCACGGCCGCCGGGCGATGCTCGGCGGCGACGACTGAGGGTCGGCCGGGCGGCGACACGACGCCCGACCGCACCGAGGGTCGACCCCGGGCGGGAGACGCGCGAGCCGACCGCGGCGACAAGGGGAGATCGCCGCAGCACCGCCGGCAGGTTGCCGTGCCAGCCACCGGCGGATCCACACCGGTACCGTCGACGGGTTGCCACCGACGATCGAGGTTGCCGCCTCGACGAGTGAGACGTTTTCGCTTCGACGTCTGCGGTGGCAACCCGCCGGGGTACGCTGACGCCCGTGCGGCCGATCAACACCGGGGGCGAACCCCCGACCCCTCCTCTGACCGCCGAGCAGGCGTGGCGGGCGACCGCCGAGCGGGCCGGGCGTTGTGTCCTCTTCTTCGACTTCGACGGGACTCTCGCCCCGGTCCGGGACGATCCGACCACCGTCGAGCCGGCCCCGAAGGCGCTGGCCGCGATCACCGCGCTCACCGAGGTGGTGCAGCGGGTGGCGATCGTCTCGGCCCGGCCGGTGGAGTTCCTCCGCGAGCGGTTCGCCGGTGCTCCCGGCGTCGACCTCTACGGCCTCTACGGGCTGGAGCACCTGCACGCCTCGGGCGAGACCGTCACCGTGGAGGCGGCGCTGCCCTTCGTGCCCACCATGGCCGAACTCGCCGACCAGGCCCGGGCCGAGCTGCCCGAGGGCACGCTGGTGGAATACAAGCGGCTCTCCGTCGCCCTGCACTACCGCACCGCCCCGCACCTGGCCGAGCAGGTCGAGCGCTGGGGGCGGGACCAGGCCGACCGGCTGGGCCTGCGGGTGCAGGTCGGCCGGATGGTGCTGGAGTTGAAGCCGCCGGTCGACCGGGACAAGGGAATGGTGATCGACGAGGCGGTCCGGGACGCCGGCTGCGCCTGGTATTTCGGTGACGACGTCTCGGACATCAAGGCGTTCGCGGCGCTGCGGGCCCGCGAGGCGGCCGATCCAGACTTCTTCGGCGTCTGCGTCGCCGTGGCCAACCCGGAGACCGGCGACGAGGTCTCCACCGCCGCCGACCTGAACATCGAGTCGCCGGAGGCGCTCGGCGACTTCCTCACCGAGGCCCTGCACCGGCTCACCTGACCCGGCGCCGCGAAGCGCCACGCCGCTGGTCGGGCGTGGCGCCGGCTATGCGCCGTAGCGGCGTTGCCGGTTCGCGTACGAGCGCAGTGCGCGCAGGAAGTCGACGTGCCGGAAGTCCGGCCAGTTCAGCTCGCAGAAGTAGAACTCGGAGTGCGCCGACTGCCAGAGCAGGAAGCCGGAGAGCCGCTGCTCGCCACTGGTCCGGATCACCAGGTCGGGATCGGGCTGCCCCCGGGTGTAGAGGTGCTCGGCGATGTGGTCCACGTCGAGCACCTCGGCGAGTTCCTCGATGGTGCCGCCGGCCGCCGCGTGCTCGTAGAGCAGGGACCGGACCGCGTCGGCGATCTCCCGCCGGCCGCCGTAGCCGACCGCGATGTTGACCTGCGCCCCGCCGACCCGGTCCTGGGTGCGCTCCTGCGCCGACTTGAGCGTGATGGCGGTCTGCGCCGGCAGCAGGTCGAGCGCGCCGACCATCCGCAGCCGCCAGGGGTTGCCCTCCTCGGCCAGCTCGACCACCAGGTCCTCGATGATCTGCACGAGCGGGTCCAGCTCGCTGGCCGGCCGGCGCAGGTTGTCGGTGGCCAGCAGATAGAGCGTGACGTGCCCGATCCCGGCCTGGTCACACCAGCCCAGGACATCTTTGATCTTGGCTGCGCCGACCCGGTGCCCGTCGTTGGGGTCGACGTACCCCATCTCCCTGGCCCAGCGCCGGTTGCCGTCGCACATCACCCCGACATGCTTCGGCACGGGTTTACCGGCGAGCTTCGCCGTCAGACGGCGCTCATACACCGAGTAGATCAGGTCGCGCAGACTCATCCCTTGCAGCGTACCGATCAGAATCGACGACGGAAGTGCCGCCCGGCCGAACCGGCCACCGCGCCGGCGACCCTGGTCAATGTCCGGGCGTCCAGCCGGCCGTCACCCAGGCCCAGCTCGACCAGCGTCCGGAAGACCCGGGCGTCCCGCTCGGCCGCCCGGACCACCCCGTCCACCACCGGCGCCCGGCGAGCCAGCCAGGCCACCGCCGAACTGTCCCGCAGGTGAGCGCCGAGCCGCGACCGCAGCGCGGCGGCGTACCGGTCGGCGGCGGCGTGCGGTGCCGTGGCGGCGGCCACCCCGGCCAGCGCACCGGAGAGGACCGCGTAGAAGATCCCCTCGCCGGTGAACGGGTTGACCAGCGACAACGCGTCCCCGGCCAGCACGATCCGGCCCCGGCCCGGCGCCGGCCGGCGGGTGGAGAGCGGCAGGTGGTGCGCCCGCAGCCCGGTGACGGTCGACGGGTCGATCTCGGGCAGCAGCGCCGCCAACCGGTCCAGCAGCTCGGTCCGGCGCAGCGGACGGCCGGCCAGCACCTCGCCGTACCCGACGTTCGCCCGCCCGTCCCCGATCGGGAACGCCCAGGCGTAGCCCGGCCAGTGCGCGGCCGAGGTGACGATCCGCTGCTCGGTGGGGCCGGCGGGGTTCGGGGCGTACCCTCGGATGGCCAGCGCCAGGTGCCCGTCCGGATTCGGTCCGTGCCCCAGCGCCCGCCGGACCACCGAACCGGCGCCGTCGGCACCGACCACGGCGCGGGCGGCGATCGTACCGTCGATCACGACCAGGCCGTCGGAGCGCTCGATCCGCCGGACCGCGTGCCGGCGCAGCTCCGCGCCGGCCGCGAGCGCCGCCGCCACCAGCCGGGCGTCGAAGACCCGGCGGGGCACCGTGTACGCCGGCCGGGGCAGCCGCCGCGCCACGTTCCCGCCACCGGGCGCCACCAGCCGCAGCGCCGGCACCGGCCGGTAGCCGGACACCGGGTCGGAAACCCCCAGTTCGGCGAGTACGTCGAGCGCGTGTGCGGCGATCCCGTCCCCGCACGCCTTGTCCCGGGGGAAGTCGGCCCGGTCGAGCAGCAGTACCCGTGCTCCGGCCCGCCGGGCCGCCAACGCGGCACTGGCCCCGGCCGGCCCGGCACCCACCACCGCGACGTCGACGGTCTCCACCGCCGGTCACCTCAGCCCGGCCGGGCGGCACCGACCGGCGAACCCGCCGGCACCCCGTCCCGGGCCGCCCGGCTCGCCCGGCGCAGCGCGTAGAGGGTCAGCCCGGCGGCCACCACCAGCGGCACACCGTCCCGGACCAGGCCGTCGACGCCGAGCAGCAGCCAGCAGAACGCCAGGTCGACCGCGACCACCGCCACGCTGACCAGCACCAGCAGGCCGCTCGCCCAGGTCTTGCCCCGGAGCAGGAAGAAGGTGCAGAACAGCACCGCGTAGCTGACCCCGATGCCGATGCCGAACCACAGCACCAGGGTAGGCACCGCGAGCAGCCGGCCGTCGAGAATCGTGCCGACCGCCACCAGACAGGGCACCAGGGTCAGCGGCCCGTACGTGAACGCGGCGACCCGGGCGGTGAGCAGCCAGCCGGTGACCGGCGGCCGGCGCGGGGTGACCTCCCGCCAGGAGATGCCCCGCCGGTCGACGACCAGCCGGCTCGGGTGCCGGACCAGGTACTCCCGCAGCGACGGCGACCGGTAGAGCAGCCAGACGACGGCGACGCAGAGTACGGCCAGTACGGCGAAGCCGAGTACTCCCGGCAGCGCGGGTACGCCGGCCCGGGGCACGATCAGCCGGCCGACCGCGAAGACGGTGGTCACCGCGAGGATCAGCCCGAGCGGGCGGGCACCGGCCCGGCCCCGCCGGACGTGCCGGATCAGGATCAGGAAGCCGAGGGTACGCAGCAGCGCCCAGCCGCTGCGCACCGCCAGCCCGAAGCCGCGCTCGTCGGCGTACCACCAGTTGAGCGCGTCGACCGCGACGGTGGCCGCCGCGGTCGCGGCGAGCAGCCAGGTCAGCACGCGGACGGCGGACGGCCGCCGGACCTCGGTCGCGGCGGCCGTCGTCATGCCGTCGATGATGCCCGACCCGGGCCACCGGCACACCCGCTCGGGAGTGCGGAGCGGGCCGGGCCGGCTGGTCGGCCGGCCGTGCCCGGCGGGCCGAACACGGCTGGTCGGTCGGGTGTTGCCTAGCGGCCCGAACGCGGCTGGTCCACGCCGACCCGGGCCGCCTCGTCGTCGAGTCGGGCCCGCAGCGCGTCCAGCTCGGCCCAGAGCACGCCGGGCAGCTTGTCACCGAACTTCTCGAACCACTCGGTGATCATCGGCAGCTCGTCGCGCCACTCCTCGACGTCCACCCGGGTCGCGATCCGCAGGTCCTCCGGGCTCATGTCCAGCCCGTCGACGTCGAGCGCGTCCGGGGCCGGTACGAACCCGATCGGCGTCTCGACCGCCTCGCCCCGGCCCTCCAGCCGCTCGACGATCCACTTGAGCACCCGGGAGTTCTCGCCGAAGCCGGGCCAGATGAAGTCGCCGTCGGCGTTCTTGCGGAACCAGTTGACGTAGTAGATCTTCGGCAGCTTCGACTCGTCGCCGTCGGTGCCCTTGCCCATCTCGATCCAGTGCCGGAAGTAGTCCCCGCCGTGGTAGCCGATGAACGGCAGCATCGCCATCGGGTCCCGGCGGACCACGCCGACCTCGCCGGAGGCGGCGGCGGTGGTCTCCGAGGAGAGCGTCGCTCCCATGTAGACACCGTGCACCCAGTCCCGGGCCTCGGTGACCAGCGGGATGGTGTCCTTGCGCCGCCCGCCGAACAGGATCGCGTCGATCGGTACGCCGTTCGGGTCGTTGAACTCGTCGGCGACGATCGGGCACTGGAGCAGCGGGGTGCAGAACCGGCTGTTGGCGTGCGAGGAGAGTTCGCCGCTCTCCGGGGTCCAGTCCCGACCCTTCCAGTCGATGAGGTGGGCCGGCGGCTCGCTCATCCCCTCCCACCAGATGTCACCGTCGTCGGTCAGCCCGACGTTGGTGAAGATGGAGTTCCCCAGGTCGATGGTGCGCATCGCGTTGGCGTTGGTCTTCCAGCCGGTGCCGGGCGCGACGCCGAAGAGGCCGTACTCGGGGTTGACCGCGTAGAGCCGGCCGTCCGGGCCGAACCGCATCCAGGCGATGTCGTCGCCGATCGTCTCGACCTTCCAGCCCGGAATGGTCGGCTCCAGCATCGCCAGGTTGGTCTTGCCGCAGGCGGACGGGAAGGCGCCGGCGATGTACTTCACCGTTCCCTCCGGCGAGGTCAGCTTCATGATGAGCATGTGCTCGGCGAGCCAGCCCTCGTCCCGGGCCATCACGCTGGCGATCCGCAGCGAGTAGCACTTCTTGCCGAGCAGCGAGTTGCCGCCGTAGCCGGAGCCGTAGGACCAGATCTCCCGGGTCTCCGGGAAGTGCGAGATGTACTTGGTGTCGTTGCAGGGCCAGGCCACGTCCGACTGGCCCGGCTCCAGCGGTGCACCGACCGAGTGCAGCGCGTGCACGAAGTCCGCGTCCTCCCCCATCCCGGCCAGCACCGTCGTACCCATCCGGGTCATGATGCGCATGCTCGCCACGACGTACGGGCTGTCGGTGATCTCGACGCCGAACATCGGCTGTTCCGCCTCCAGCGGACCCATGCAGAACGGAATGACGTACATGGTGCGTCCGCGCATCGAACCCCGGTAGAGGTCGGTCATGATGCGCTTCATCTCGGCCGGGGCCATCCAGTTGTTGGTGGGGCCGGCATCGCCCTCGTCGACCGAGCAGATGAAGGTGCGGTCCTCGGCCCGGGCCACATCGCCGGGATCGGTACGCCCCCAGAACGAGTTCGGCTTACGGGCCGGATCGAGGCGTACGAGGGTGCCGGCGTCGACCAGTTCGTCGGTGATCCGGCGCCATTCCTCGTCCGAGCCGTCGACCCAGACCACCTGGTCGGGACTGGTGAGTTCGGCTACCTCTTTGACCCAGGCGAGTAGTTTCGGATGGCTTGTCGGAGCTTGATCGAGACCCCGGATAGTAGCCGGAGCGGCCATGACAGTTCTCCTTTGGTCGACGCTGACCGATTGCAGGGCGCGCGGTGCCGAACAGACCGGCGACCGCGTCGCCTTGTGAAAGCCTGGGATTTCCGTCAGCGTAAACCGAGCCGGCGTTCGGGGCAGCGAGACTGGTTGTGAAGAACTGCACAAGATGCGGCCGGGCTGCGGTAAGGCGATTCTTTCCTCGCTCCCACGCGCAGTTTCACGCAAATCCTTCAGAGCAACCGCATTGCGTCACGGCATCCTCACAGTGGTCAGTGACGCCAGGTGACCCTGACGTCACATCCGACCCTCCGTTCGCCGGACCCGCACGCTCGGCACGCCGGGCCGGACGGGGTCCGGCGCCGCGAGTCGCCGGTTGCGGCCCGTGCGGACGAGCGGCAACCGGTACGCTCAAGCCGTGTCCTCGACCGCTACCGGCGAACAGCCCTCCCTGCCGGATGCACGACGCGGCGTGATTCGCACCCTTCTGGACCGGTTCGGTCACCTGATCCATGAGCTGGGCAAGTTCGGCACGGTCGGCGGGGTGGCCTTCGTGGTCGACTTCGTACTGTTCAACTACGCCAACGCGAGCCTCGGCTGGGAGACCCTCACCGCGAAGACGTTCTCCACGGTCATCGCCGCGACCGTCGCCTTCGTCGGCAACCGGTTCTGGACCTGGCGGCACCGGGAACGCTCCGGCATGGCCCGGGAATACTCGCTCTACTTCTTCTTCAACGCCGTCGGCCTGGGCATCGGCCTCGCCTGCCTGGCCATCAGCCACTACGGGCTCGGCAGCATCTGGCCGGGCGTGTTCAAGTCGCTGGTCGCCGACAACATCGCGGCCAACTTCGTCGGCGCCGCGCTCGGCACCTTCTTCCGGTTCTGGTCCTACCGCCGGTTCGTCTTCGTCGGCCCGGCGGCCGCCGACGCACCGGATGTGATCACGCAGAGTCACAAGAGGCAGTGACCGGCAACCCACCTCCGTCCGGTCGGCGCACCCGGCGCCCAGATCTGCCCTAAGGTGGTCGAATGCGTTTCGCCCGTCTGTTGCCCGAACGCTGGCAGAAGTTCCTGCGTGAGGTGCTGAAATTCGGTGCCGTCGGGGGTTTGAACGCCGCCATCAACTACGCGGTGTTCAACGCCCTGGCGCTCACCGTGTTCGCTGACGGGCAACTGAAGGCGAATGTCATCGCCACGGTCGTCGCCACCGTCTCGTCCTATCTGATGAATCGGCACTGGACCTACCGGGACCGGCCGAAGTCGGCAATGCGCCGCGAGTACGCCCTCTTCTTCCTCTTCAACGGCGCCGGGCTGGCCATCGAGCTGGGCGTGCTGGCCGTGGCCAAGTACGGGTTCGGCATCAGCAGCCTGCTGGCGCTCAACGTCGCCAAGACGGTCGGCGTCGGGCTGGCCACCATCTTCCGGTTCTGGTCCTACCGCACCTTTGTCTTCCGGAAATCCCCGAACAGGTCGTTCGTCCCGGTCGAGGACGGTGCGGCGGGCGGCACCACCGCCTCCAAGCGGACCGCCGAGCTGGACGACGACTTCCTGGCCGAGCTCGACCCGGTCGCCGAACTCGCCGAGGCGGTCGGCGAGCTGACCGAGCCCGACACTGCCGGCGCCCAGCCTGCCGGCGGCGGCCAGGTTGCCAGCGGCGGCCAGGTTGCCAGCGGCGGCCAGGGCGCGGGTCCGGAGACCGGGGTACCCGACCGCGCGGCCACACCCGCCGCGAACGGGCGGCGAACCGCTGCCGGGACGCCGGACGCCTCCGCCCAGCCGCTCGAGGTCCAGTTCGCCGAGACCATCGACGCCGCGCTGGAGACCGAACTCGCCGCCGAGCTGAACGCCGCTCCCCGGCGTTCGTCAGCCCGCTGAGCGGCGCGGTGAGCCGCTCGGGTACCGGCGCGCCCGCCGAACTGTTCTTCGAGGACCTGACGCCCGGCCGCTCCTTCGACCTCGGGATCACCGTCGTCGACGGGCGGGAGATGGTCGACTTCGCCCGGCGCTTCGACCCGCAGTGGTACCACGTCGACGAGGAGTTGGCCCGGCGCAGCCATCACGGCGGACTGATCGCCAGCGGCTTCTTCACGGTCAGCCTCTTCATGCGGGCGTACGTCGACCACGTGCTCGCCCGAGCCGCCGGGGACGCCTCACCCGGGCTGGAGGAGCTGCGCTGGCTGGCCCCGGTACGCGCCGGTGACCGGCTGGCGACCCGGCTGACCGTACTCGGCAGCAAGCCGTCGGTCGCGCGGCCCGGCTTCGGGACCGTCACCCTGACCGCCAGCATGGACCGGCTGGACGCGGAGGGCAAACCGGACCGCGAGGTGCTGCGTACCCGCTTCCGGGGCTGGTTCCTCATGCGGGAGCCGCTGCCGCCGGGCTGACCTGGCCGGGCGCCCGAACGAAAGGGCCCCTGCCCGGCCGCGCGCGGCGACTCGGGTGCCAGGGGCCCTTCCGGACGTTACTTCGACTCTTCGCGCAGCGGCTTGTTCGACTCTTCGCGCAGCGGCTTGCCCTCGGCCATGTCGGCCATGATCTCGCGCATCTCGCCGTCACCGAGCGAGTGCTTGTCGTGGTTGGCCTCGACGAGTTCGTAGAGCATGGTCTGCACCCGCTCCACGCCCGGGATGTCCTCCAGCACCGACTGGCCCCGCTCGCCGGCCGACTCGATGGTCAGCGTGCCGCAGCCGAGCAGCCGTTCGAGAAACTTCTGGTTCATCGAGTGGTCGTTGATCCGGCCGAGCGGGATGTCCCGGCGGTCGCGGGAGAAGACGCCCTTCTGCAACAGCACCCGCTCGTTGGTGAACAGATAGTGCGTGGTCCGCCAGACCAGGTACGGCCGGACGCTCAACCAGACCACCAGCACCAGCGCGACCGCCGCGATCACGTAACCGAGCACCGTGCCGGCACCGCTCGACGGCAGCAGAACGAGGCCGGCGACCACGGCGGCAACGGCCAGCACCAGCACCACGACCGGTCGGATCAACGCCTTCCAGTGTGGGTGCAGGTGCGTTACGACATGCTCGTCCTGGGTGAGCACGTCCTCAGGGAAAGCCACCCCATCCTCCTCGTCCATAACCGAATGTCCGCGGTGACCGTAGCGGTTCCGCGCCACCGCCGTGGTATCCGGTATCGACTCTTTATCGACAGTCGGGATTCCGCGAAGGCGGCGGCGAGTCGGACGGTCGTCGTCGACTTCGCGGCGACTCCGCAGCCGATGCCCGCAATCGATTCCCCGCCGCCGATCCGGTCGCCGATCCGGTCGCGGGTGAGCGCTGGTGGTCAGCGCAGGTGCAGGACGTCAGCGCAGGTGCAGGACGTCGCCGGCGGCGACCCGGCGCTCGCCGTCAGCGGTGGCGAGCACCAGTTGCCCGTCCGGGTCGACCGTGCTGGCGGTGCCGACCAGTTCGTCCCCGGCCGGCAGCAGCACCCGTACCTCGCGGCCCAGGGTGGCGCAGTTGCGCACGTACGCCTCGTGCAGGCCGCAGGCGAGCGCGTCGCCACCGGCGGTCCGCCAGCGGCCGTACCAGCGGTCGATCCCACGCAGCAGCGCCCGCAGCAGCGGGTCCCGGTCGGTGGCCGCCGCACCGGCCAGTTGCAGCGAGGTGGCCGGCAGCCCGGTCGGGTTGACCGGCAGCTCGTCGGCGCGGACCGTGACGTTCACGCCCAGCCCGAGCACCACCCCCGGGTCCGCCGCACCGGCCGCGGAGACCCCCTCGGCCAGGATCCCGGCGGCCTTCGCCTCGCCGTTCGGCCGGCCACCGGCCGCATCGGTCGACGGACCCTCGGCGCCCGCCGCGGCCGGGGACCGGCCCGTCTCGTCCGGGAACCGGCCGGTTTCGTCCGGGGACCGCTCGGCGGGGCGGCCGGTCTCGTCCGGGGACCGCTCGGCGGGGCGGCCGGTCTCGTCCGGGGACCGCTCGGCGGGGCGGCCGTTGCGCGGGCCGGCCCAGAGCAGGAGATCGTTCGGCCACTTCAGCGCCGAGTCCAGCTCGGCCAGCAGGTCCACCGCCTCCACCAGGGCGACACCGGCGAGCAGGGGCAGCCAGCCGTACCGGGACGCCGGCACCGCCGGCCAGTCCCGGTCGGGCTCGGCCAACCCGGGCCGGAGCAGCACGCTGACCGCGAGCCCGGCCCGGGCCGGCGACTCCCAGGTACGCCCGCGCCGGCCCCGCCCCGCGGTCTGCCGCTCGGCGACCACCACCAGCCCCTCCGGCTCACCGGCCCGGGCGGCCTCGGCCGCGTCGGCGTTCGTCGACCCGGTCTCGCGGTGCAGTATCAGCCGGGTCCAGAGGCTCTCCGGGGTGATCAGGGCCCGCCGGAGCCGCCGCGCGTCGAGCGGCGGACGGTCCAGGTCGGTGTACGGCGATCCCCGCATCAGCCCAGCGTACGGCTCCGGCCCGCCGGTGCGGGGCCGACCGTCGCGGCGGGGTCCTCCCGCCGGTCGCCGGCCGGGCTCCCCGCACGGAGATCGAGTCCCGGGGCCGGGTGGTGCGGCACACGCCCCGCCACCGGGCGGTGGCCGGGGCGCCGGCCGTCGTTACGATCGCGAACGTGACTGGGCAGCCGAGCACCACCGACGTCGACCCCCACAGCACCGCCGGCCGCCTCGCGGACCTGGACCGCCGGGTCGACGAGGCGGTGCACGCCGGTTCGGCCCGGGCGGTGGAGAAACAGCACGCCCGGGGCAAGAAGACCGCCCGGGAGCGGATCGAGCTGCTGCTCGACCCCGGTTCCTTCGTCGAGCTGGACGGGCTGGCCCGACACCGGTCGACCAACTTCGGGCTGGACCGCACCCGCCCGTACGGCGACGGCGTGGTGACCGGGTACGGCACCGTCGACGGTCGGCAGGTCTGCGTCTTCGCCCAGGACTTCACGGTCTTCGGCGGCTCCCTCGGCGAGGTCTTCGGCGAGAAGATCGTCAAGGTGATGGACCTGGCGATGAAGATCGGCTGCCCGGTGATCGGGATCAACGACTCCGGCGGCGCCCGGATCCAGGAGGGCGTGGTCAGCCTCGGCCTCTACGGCGAGATCTTCTTCCGCAACGTCCGCGCCTCCGGGGTGATCCCGCAGATCTCCCTGGTGATGGGTCCGTGTGCGGGTGGGGCCGTCTACTCCCCGGCGGTCACCGACTTCACCGTGATGGTCGACCAGACCTCGCACATGTTCATCACCGGGCCGGATGTGATCAAGACGGTGACCGGTGAGGACGTCGCGATGGAGGAGCTGGGCGGGGCGCGTACCCACAACACCCGCAGCGGCAACGCGCACTACCTGGCCACCGACGAGGACGACGCGATCGACTACGTCAGGGCGCTGCTGTCGTACCTGCCGAGCAACAACCTCGACGAGGCGCCGGTCTTCGAGGCCCCGGCCGAGCTGGAGGTCACCGACGTCGACCGGGAACTGGACACGCTGATCCCGGACTCGGCGAACCAGCCGTACGACATCCGCCAGGTGATCGAGCACGTTCTCGACGACGGGGAGTTCCTGGAGGTACAGCCACTCTACGCGCAGAACATCGTGGTCGGCTTCGGTCGGGTCGAGGGGCGGCCGGTCGGGGTGGTGGCGAACCAGCCGATGCACTTCGCCGGCTGCCTGGACATCGCCGCCTCGGAGAAGGCCGCCCGGTTCGTCCGCACCTGCGACGCGTTCAACATCCCGGTACTCACCTTTGTGGACGTTCCAGGCTTCCTGCCCGGTACCGGCCAGGAGTGGGACGGCATCATCCGGCGGGGCGCCAAGCTGATCTACGCGTACGCCGAGGCCACCGTTCCGAAGGTCACCGTGATCACCCGGAAGGCGTACGGCGGGGCGTACGACGTGATGGGCTCCAAGCACCTCGGCGCGGACCTCAACTTCGCCTGGCCGACCGCGCAGATCGCGGTGATGGGCGCGCAGGGGGCGGTGAACATCCTTTACCGTGCCGAGCTGGCCGCCGCCGACGATCCGGCCGCCGTCCGGGCCGAGAAGATCCGGGAATACGAGGACACCCTCGCCAACCCCTATGTGGCGGCCGAGCGCGGCTACGTCGACTCGGTGATCCGGCCGGCGGAGACCAGGAGCCAGATCGTGCGGGGGCTGCGGATCCTCCGCACCAAGCGCGAGACGCTGCCGGCGAAGAAGCACGGCAACATCCCGCTCTGACCCCGGCCGGGGCGACTCAACAGGGCGGGTTCGCGGCCTCGCAGAGCCGGACGGCGGCGCGCCGGGTCAACGCCTCGGCGCGCTTCGGGTCCGGCGCCTCGTCGACCCGGTCCACGGTGGCCACCAGGTCGCCGACCCGGACGACTCCGACCAGCCGGCTGGCCGGGCCGTCGACCACCGCCGCACTGTCCTGCCGGCGGACCGTGGTCCGCCAGTCCAGCAGCACCGACTCGTCCCCGGCGAAGTCCTCGGCCAGGACCCGCCAGCGGTGCTCCGCGTCGACGGCAAGCCCGCGGCCGTCGACCTCGATCGCCCCGGGGGTGCGATATTCGGCGCAGAGGTCGGGCACCGCACGGGCGTCCGCGAAGACCTGCCGGGCCGCGCCGGGGAGGAGCCGGAAGACCCGTTCGTGTACGACCGGCGCGCCGCTCTGCGGGTCACCGGGTACCGTCGGCGGCTGCTGCACGGTGTGCCGGCGGACCACCCGGGCCAGCCCGTCGTAGCGGTCCCGTAGGGCGTACCCGGGGCAGCCCAGCGGCACGGTCGCATCGACCACCTCCACCACCGTCTCCAGCCGCACCTCCTCCCGTTCCACCACCAGCCCCGGCCCGACGTCCTCCGGTTGCAGCAGTGCCGACGCCGGGATGGCGACCGGATCCGGCGACGGCACCGGAACCGACGGTCCGGCCAGCAGCGGCTGCTCCCCGGCCGGCAGCGGCCGTGGCACGTACCGCTCGACGGCCATCACCGAGCCCGACGCGACCACGACGAGCACCGCGACCGTCCCGACCAGCGACCTGATCCGATTGCGTCGCCGGGCCCGCGTGCGGATCTCCTCGGGCGCGAGCCAGCGGACCGTGGCGACCTCCTCGGCGATCCGGTCCGCCAGCTCCGGCCCCACCCCGGCCGACAGATCCGTCGGACCGCTGGTGGAAGGGCGTGCCGACCGACCCGTCGACGGATCGGACCGGTACCCGGGCTGGGCGGCCCGGGTGGACATCAACTCAGGCATCGGCGGCCTCCTCCAGATCCACGACCGTCAGCAGGCCGGCCAACGCCGCCCGGCCACGGGCCAGCCGGGCCTTCACGGTGCCGACGGGTGCCCCGGTCTCCCGGGCCACCTCGGCCACCGGCAGGCCGAGCAGGTAGTACAGGGCGATCGCGGTACGTTGCTCCTCCGGCAGCCGGCGGAGCGCGGCGACCACCTCGATCGTCTCGGTACCCGGCGCCGGGGTGTCGGCCGGCAACCCGTGCCGCAGGTACGCCCGGCTCCGGCTGCGCAGGCTGCGCCAGCGGCTGATCGCCACCCGGGCGGCCACCACCCGTACCCACGCCTCCGGATCGGCGTACCCGGACACCCGCGACCAGCGCTGCCACGCCCGGATGTACGCCTCCTGGACGGCGTCCTGGGCTTCGGCCAGGTCACCGGTCAACAGATAGAGGTACCCGAGCAGCCGTTGCCGGCTCCCCCGGTAGAACTCGTCGAAGTCGTCGACGTCGGGCACCTGCGACCTCCCCTGCCGGACATAGCCAATACGCCTGGGCCCCGGGGTGCGGTTGCGGGTCGGGTGCAAACTGTTCGGCAACGATGCCCTTCGGTCTGGGCTCGGCGGGACCGGTCAGGTCAGCTCAGGTCAGCTCAGGTCAGCTCAGGTCAGGTCAGCTCAGGTCAGCTCAGGTCAGGTCGGCGATCGGGAACTCGCCGGCCGGGATGTGTTCGCGGACCGCCCGGCGCATTGCCCGCTGCACCGCCGCATTCGCCGAGGTCGGCACCCCGTGCAGCCGGCCGAGCAGCACGATCTCGCCGTTGAGGTAGTCCGTCTCGGCCGATCCGGCGTCCCGGGCGAGGCTCTGCCAGGTCGAGCCGCCCTGCCGGGGCTGCCCGGCCACCGGTACCGCCTCGACCCGGTCACCGCGCTCGTCGGCTTCCTCCGCCCGCGAGGTGTAGCCGATCCCGGCCGCGTCGAGCGCCGCCTCCCCCTCGGCCAGTACCGCCGCGAGCAGCTCGGCCGCCCGGGCCGCCCGCCGGTCGTCGGCCCCGGATGCGGTACCGCCGACCGAGAGGCCGAAGAGCGCCTGGACGCCGTTGCCGAGGTTGCGCAGCAGCTTGCCGTACTTCCAGCGCATCACGTCGTCGCGGACCGGGGCGAGGAACCGGGCCGCCGCCAGGTCCGCGCCGATCCGCCGCGCGAGGTCGTCGGAACCGTGTGGGAAGGCGCCGAGATGCAGCATCCCCGAGTACGGGTGACCGCTGGCCACCACCCGTCCGGGTTCGAGGTGGGTCGCCGGGAGCCAGACGCAGACCGGATAGACCCGGTCGAAGAGCCGGGCGGCGGCGCGCTCGTTCGCCACCCCGTTCTGCGCGGTCAGCAGCGGCAGCCGCTCTGCCGCCGTGCCGCCGCCCTGGACCGGGAGGTCGGCCCAGCTCCGCAGCGCGGCCTCGGTGTCCTGCGACTTCACCGTCAACACCAGCACGGTGTCCGGGGTCAGCGGCTGGTCGACTCGGTCCGTGGCGGGGTCGCCGATGGCGGGGAGCCGGCCGACGTACTCGCCGTCCGGGGTGTTCAGGGTCAGCCCGTGCGCCCGGATCGCGGCCAGGTGCGCGCCCCGGGCCACCAGGGTCACGTCCCGGCCGGCCTCGCCGAGCCGTACCCCGATGGTGCCGCCGACCGCGCCGGCACCGATGATCACGTAACGCATCTCGTCCCCTGTTTCCTCGGCCGCTCAGCGTGGTCGGCTCGGCGTGGTCGGCGTTCGGCCCGGCCCGCTGGTCAGCCGGGCAGGCCGGTGGAGTTCAGTATCGGGCCGGTGAGCAGGGCGGCTCCGGCCAGCAGGGCGATCAGGTTGACCGCGCCGAAGACCCCGACCCAGACCAGGCCCGGTACCCGGGTCAGCCAGGCGAGCTGGTCGGCGTCCGACTGCGGCAGTTGACCGCGCCGCCGCAGCGTCTGGAGTTCACCCACCGGCCGTACGCCGCCGAGCAACAGGAACCAGACCCCGGTGTACGCGAATGCCGCCTGTACCTCCGGCGACGCCATCCAGGAGACCCCGAGTACGACCCCGGTGGTGACCACGATGGAGATGATGCCGAAGACGTTGCGGATCATCACCAGCATGGCGAGCAGCAGTGCGACCGCGACCCAGAGCAGCAGAGTGATCCGGTTTCCGCCGAGTACCCAGGCACCGGCCAGCCCGATCAGCGACGGTGCCAGATAGCCGGCGAGCAGGGTGAATACCATCCCGGGACCGGTCGGCCGGCCCGCCGACAGGGTCAGCCCGGAGGTGTCCGAGTGCAGCCGGATGCCCTGGAGACGACGTCCGGTGAGTACGGCCGCGAGCGCGTGCCCACCCTCGTGCGCGATCGTGATGGCGTTGCGGCCGATCCGCCAGGGCAGCCGAGTGAGCACCACGGTGAGGGCCACCAGCCCGGTGATCAGGACCAGCAGCGGGGGTGGGTCGGGCTGCGCCCCGAAGAGCTTGTCCCAGAGGTCTGTCAAGCCGTCCACTGACATCCGAGCGAGCCTAGCTCACGTCGCCGCTGCCCAGCGGGCTGCCTATTCCTTGCCCTCGGCCACGAAGACTCCGACACCCGGCACGCCCTTGACCGCGCCGGTTGCCTTGAGCCAGTTGATGGCGCCCCGAACCACCGTGATGGAGACGCCGTATTCGGCACGCAGGTCGGCCGCGCTGGGGATTTGGTCGCCAGGCTTCAGTTCACCCGCCGCGATCTTGCGGGTGATGTCATCAATGATCTTCTGGGTCTTTGATGTTGTCACCGATACTCCCTGGTCCGCAGGAGTATTCGATCACGCGCCTCGTGCCTGCACAAGCCTAAGGATGCCTAAGGATGCATCAAGGGTTGCCTGAAGCATCTAGATGCCCTATGTTCAGGTAGCCGATTTCTCCTGGTCCGCAGCCTGGTGGGTCGGTCTCCCGCGCGGCGGCTCGTCTCCCTCCGACAGCCCGGCGAGCCGTCGCGCGCCCCACAACCGCCGGAGGTCCGCAATGGAACGCGACCGCTCCATGGCAATCGTCGAACGACATCGCCCGGCGCCACTGTGGCGGCTACTCGGCTTGTGGCGGTGTGTCGCGTGCCGGCGTCGCTGGCCCTGTCCACGCTACCGCGACGCCCGCAGTGACCTGCTCGCCCGGGACCGGCACGACATCGCGGAGGTGGCGCGACGACTCAACAGCCGCTGGCCGCAGCCCTGACATGAGTTAGCGGCAGCGGGACCTGTCATCACCTCTCCGGTCGATAACTGATCCGGCTGCCGCTATCCCTCGCTGTCGCTATCCCTCGTTGTCCAGTCTCAGCGGAGCTGCGCGGCGGACCCCGCCTGCGCCGGGCCCGTCGTGGGCATGGCGACCTGGGCTGGCACCGCCGTCTGGTTCTGCACGCCTCGCCGCAGCAAGAACCAAGCGCCGACCGTAGCGACGGCCACGGTGACGACGCTCGCGAGCGCGATCAGCGCGACCATTCCGACGCTCGCCACCAGTATGGCGAGATCGCCGATCGCAACCAGCATCCACAGTGCAATGCTCGGCTTCGTCGCATGATGTCGGGAACGCATCAGTCGTACCTCCTTCCGTCGAGATCATCACTACCCCGATGAAAGTGAGGTCATGCCTGTCAACTCTTCGCGGGTCGGAACCCGTCCGCGATGATCTTGAAGGTGGCGAGTTCACGGTCCCAGTCGGCCGCCTCGGTGTCCCAGCGGATCGCGTACGCCTTCTTGCTGCTGGTGACGAAGCCCCGGTTACGGACGTGCATCCGCACTCCGCCCTCGTCGTGCAGCCACTCCCAGTCGGCGGCCTTCAGCCAGTAGTCGACCGACCGGATCGTCACCCGCTGGTAATTCGTGTAGTCGCCCCGTCGATACCGCTCCTGCTCCGTCCAGTCCGCGACGGGATCCGGCCGAGGATCGTTCGTCTGGTCGATCATCAGGAAGCGGCGGCTGTCGGGATCGTTGAACTTGACCCGCGGCCCCTCCCTGCTGACCGTCCACCCGTTCGGCACCGGCACGGCGAACCCGGTTCGGTCCTGGTGCAGCTTCCAACCCGCCGGTAGCTGCGGAGCGGCCTGACCCGTCGGCGTCACCGGCGGCTGGGCCGGCTGAGCGGTGGTCGCCGCCGGTGTGGGCTCCGGGGGTGCGCTGGTGGGATCGGCGGACGGCGTACCCGGCGGTTGGCTCGTCGGTGCGGAACCGGAACTCGGGTTCCGGTCCTCGCTGCCCGACTCGCCGTCGCGGGTCAGCGGCACGATCACGACGAGGGCGAGCAGGAGGAGTACGACCAGCCCGCCGAGCAGCCACATCCGGCGGTTGCCGGCCGCGACGGCGGCCAGCGGGCCACGCCGGTCGCCGTACTCTTCGTCGCGGCTCGTCGGGACCGCCGCCCGGCCCGCCGGCTGCGCCACCAGGTTCTCCGGCTGCGCCGCCTGGTCTGCCTGCCGAGCTGCCTGGTCTGCCTGGTGGTCTGCCGGCGACTGCTCTGAGGACGAGGTTTCCGCCTTCGGCTGGACCGCAGTTGGCGCTGGCTCCGACTTCGCCTCGACCTCGTCGGCCGACTGTCCGGGCACCACGACGACGGTCGGCTCGGCGGGCGGGCGGGCGCTGTCCGAGCTGGCGGGTTCCTCCGACACCTCCGCTGCGGGTGCCTCCGCCGCCGGCTCCTTCTCGGCCGGCGGGGCGGGCAGCTTCGTCGTCTCGGCAGCCGGCGGGGCGGCCGGGAGCTTGGTCGTCTCGGCAGCCGGTGGAGACGCCGGCAACTTGGTCGTCTCGGCGGCCGGCGGCGTCGCCGGGGCAGGGGGCGGTGCGGTCGGTGGCGCGGCGGGGGCCTGCCGGGGCGACGGCAACGGCACGATCCGGGTACGCGGCTCGCCCGGTTCGCGCGGGCCGTGCGGCCCCGGTCGGCGTACCCCGTCAAGCAGTGACAGCCCCGGGTTCCTGCGCCGGCCTGACGCGCGACGGAGCAACCGCTCCGCCACCTCGGCGTTGATCCGCGTCGTCGGATCCTTGCGCAACAGCCCCGCGAGCACGGCCTTGAGCGGGCCGGCGCGGCGCGACACCGGCGGCGGTTCGGTGGCCAGCGCTGCCAACGTCGCGATCGCGGAGGGCCGGGCGAACGGCGACTGCCCCTCGACGGCGGCGTAGAGCGTCGCGCCCAGCGACCAGAGGTCACCCTCCGGCCCGGCCGTGCCGTCCTTCGCCCGCTCCGGCGCGATGTACGCGGGCGACCCCAGTACCAGTCCGGTACGGGTCACGTTCGGGTCACCCGGCACGGTGGCGAGGCCGAAGTCGGTCAGTACCACTCGGCCGTCGTCGCCGAGTAGCACGTTGCCGGGCTTCACGTCCCGGTGCATCACCCCGGCCCGGTGCGCGGACTTCAGCGCGCCGAGCACCCCGAGCCCGATCTCGGCGGCCCGGGTCGGCGACACCGGCCCGTCACTGGCGAGTACGTCCTGCAACGACCGCGACGGGATGTACTCCATGACGATCCACGGATCACCGTCAGTACGCAGTACGTCGAAGACCCGGACCACGTTCGCGTGGTTGAGTCGGGCGATCGCCCGTGCCTCGCGGAGCGAGCGTTCGCGCATCTCCCGACGCTCGTCCTCGGTCAGCCCCGGCGGCGGAACCAACTCCTTGATCGCGACGTCGCGGTGCAGCACCTCGTCACGCGCCTTCCAGACCCGACCCATCCCGCCCTGGCCGAGCGGCTCGACAAGTCGGTACCGGTCAGCGATGAGTTGTGGAGGCGCACTAGACACCCGTGGACGGTACCCAACGGCAACAAGAGTCACACCCTCGGCACGCCTATCTGAGACGCCCACCAATTGACGAGGACGTACCCTCAATGGCATGACCGACGAAGAACCGCTGCTCCGGGTGGTCCGAGGTACCCCCACCCCGGAGGAGTTGGCCGCCCTGGTCGGGGCGATCTTCCTCCGTCCACGACCGACCACATCGGCCCGACCCGCCGCCGTGTCGACCTGGGCACAGAGCGGTCGCCCCGGTACGGTGTCCCGGTCCGGCATGCCGGCCCACACCGGTGGTGACGCCTGGCGGGTCTCCGGCCTTCCTCACTGACCTGCTCTCGGCGCCCCGACGGGGCTGCCCACGCCGGCCCGTACCCACTAACCTTGGTGTGGGGCAGTACGTAGCACCTGGGGAGAAGACGTGATACCTGAGGAAGACCGCGGCCCTGCGTGGCTGCGCGACTACGGCGGCGCCATAGAGGCTGACATCCAGCGAATGGAAGAGTTCGCCCAGCAGCTCCTGGCCGAGGTCCAGAAGAACTACGTCCCACACATGGAAGAAGTCCAGTCGGACATGCTGCCCGAGCCGCCTCGGCCCAGCGAAGGCTTCCCCGAGCTCGTGTCGTTCTTCGACACACATCGGAATGTCCAGCAGGACACCTCTAACCGCATCTGGGACGTCGGCGACGGCACCGGCGGCCTCGCCACCGCCGCTGAGACCGTCAGCAAGAACTACGTCAACTCCGACGCCTTCTCGCACGCCCGCGTCCGGGAGGTTGAGAACGCGCTGGATCAGACCGGTGCAGCGGCACCGCCGCCACCCGGGTCGCGGAGCGCAGCGCCGCCGCAGGGCGGCCCAGAAAACACGGGGAGCCCCGATGCTTGATGACGGAGGCGGGCGGAGCGGCCAGATCTCCGGTACGACCAACTGGACGTCGCAGAATGTCTCGCAGATGTGGGCCCTGCTGGCGAACCAAGAGTCGGATACGCACTGGCAGCACGTGAGCGGTTGGCGGAAGACTTCCGAACTCACCTTGCTACACCTGTCGCGATTGAAACAATACCGCGAGAATCTAGCCGAGGCTTGGCCGCCAGAAAAGAACGAGGCCTCGAAAGCCTACGTCGCCCGACTAGACTACCTCATCGAGACGGTACAGGGCGTCTACGATACGGCCGCCGCCAACCAGCAGACCTTAACGGGTGTGACCCAGGCAATTTGGGAGTCACGCAGGGACCTTGAGGAAATCCACAAGGAATACCTCGCGAAGGAAAAGGCCAAGCAGCAGTACGACGCTGCGGTCACGGCTAATAACGGACGTCCTCCTGAGGGCCAGCAGCCGACCACCCAGGCCGACCTGGAAGACCTGAACTGGCGCGCCCGTCACATTATGTATGGACTTAGTAGCGAACTCGCCACCGCTCAGGTACAGCTGCGCAAGCCTCCCGTGTATAAGAAGACCGATAAGCAGACGGGTGGTTCAGAAGATCCCTCGGGAGGTGGCACGAGCAGCGTTATGGGCAGTTCCGGCCCTCCGGTCCTTCCTCCCGTTGTGCCGATGCCAGCCGGCGGCGGGGCGAGCTATGCGCCCTCAGCAACTCCAGCCGTCCATACCGTCGTTCCTACCACATCTGTACCTGGCATGGGTCCGATCCTTGGTGGCACTGGCCCGATAGCACCTCCGGCCGTGCCACCTACGCCGCCAAGCGTTATCCCACCGCCACCGCCCACCATTGGTCCGGGCCTGCCGCCTCCGCCGGTTCCCCCTGGATTGCCGCCCGGCACTCGGCCACCGGGTTTGCCGCCTGGAGTCAAGCCGTCCGCGCTACCTTCTGGTTATCCTACGACCTCGACGTTAACGCAAAATGGGATTAAGTCCGGCCTCAACCCGAATGCTGGAACAGGTCCGCGGGCAATGCCTCCAGGAGGACTGATCGGCGGAAAGCCGGGGATAGGCCTATCGCAACCTGCTCCGATATCTGGAGCAGCACAGCGCATCAACCCAGTTGGCGGTGTTATTGGTGGAAGCGGCACCACACCGGGTGGGGCTGGACAGCGCCCAGGGTCGGGGCGGTCCCTTGGTAGTACAGGTCAGACCGTTGGGATGGGCCCGGGAGCACGAGCGGGCCATCACAACAAAGACGACGAAATAGGGCGACACTGGGACCCCGACAATCCTTGGGAGACGGACGAGGGTGTAGCGCCGGTTATGATGCCAAGTCGCGAAAGCACCAGAATCGATCCAGGCCCAACGATTGGCCACAAGCGGTGATTTCTCGCACCGCACGTGCGGCCGTGGCGCTCTTGTGCGCCACGGCCGTCGCCGTCTTGCCGGCCGCCCCAGCACGCGCCGATCAGGTACGCAACAATCAATGGCACCTCAAATATCTCAAAATCGCTGATGCGCACGAGATAAGCCAAGGCGAGAGGGTCACCATCGCCGTAATCGACACCGGTGTTGATCCTCACCCCGACCTTCGCAACAATCTCTTATCCGGCACCGTCGCATATTCAGGGGGAACGGGCGACGGCCGCGAGGATGGTGACCCAGGCGGACACGGAACAAGCATGGCCGGGCTCATAGCAGCCCATGGGAGAGGCCCAAATGGTGTTCTAGGCGTTGCTCCGAAGGCCAAGATTATCCCGATCCGTGACTCGAAGAGCAAGAGCGGGGGCGACCCCGACGATACGGCGAAGGCGATAGAGTGGGCAATTTCTAAGAAAGTGGATGTAATTAACATCTCTGCCGTCATGTCATCGTCGTCGAGGCTCCGTGAAGCAATCGAGGCTGCTCTCCAGGCGGACATTGTCGTCGTAGCATCGGCTGGGAATCGCCCGGGACATATACTCGTTGGATTTCCTGCCGCCTTCGAAGGAGTCGTTGCGGTCGGCGCCACTGATCGCAAAGGCAACTACTCGACCACGTCGGTCACTGGCAAAAAGGTAGTCCTTGCCGCGCCGGGCATTGATATTCACAGCACTGCCAAAGGTGGCAGGTATAGCAAAACCTCAGGCACGTCTGACTCTGCTGCTATCGTCTCGGGGGCGGCTGCGCTCGTACGGAGCAAGTTTCCGGATCTGTCCGCTGAGGAAGTCGTACATCGGCTCACCGCTACCGCCGACGACAAGGGAACGCCGGGACGCGACGAGGAGTACGGGTACGGCGTACTGAACCTGGTCAAGGCGCTGACGGCCGACGTACCTCCCTTGGAGGGAAGTGCCAACCCGAGCGCTAGCGCCGCGCCCAGCCCCACCCAGACGCAGCCTGCTGACAACGCCGCTCCAGAGCCGGAGAACAAGTCGAACGCCGGCTCGACGATCCTGATCGGTGTCCTGATAGCGCTTGTCGTACTCGGTCTGTTGGTGACCCTGCTGGTGGTGCTCCTGCTACGGCGACGGCAGCCACGCCTCTGAGCCGCTCCGGAATCGAACCGTCCCGAATCGAACCGATGCGCACACCCGGCCCGAGCGCGGGTAGCCCTCGTCGGGCCGGGTAGCGTTGGCCGTCGTGCGAACGGAAAATCGGCTGCGGCTGGTGCTCGCCTCCGCGAGCCCGGCCCGACGCAAGCTCCTACAGGCCGCTGGCATCGAGCCGGAGGTGCTGGTCAGCGGGGTCGACGAGTCACAGGTGGACCCGTCGACCCCCGAAGCGCTGAGTCTCACGCTGGCCCAGATGAAGGCCCGAACCGTCGCCGAGCGATTCGGCGCGGACCTGACCGACAGCAATGTCACCACCACGGGCAGCGGCGCCAGCGCGGGCAGCGGCAGTGGCGCCGGCACCGACAGCGGCAGCAGCGCCGAGAGCCGGAGGCAGCCCGACCACAACCTCCGTACGCTCGTCCTCGGCTGTGATTCTGTGCTCGCCTTCGACGGGGAGATTCTCGGCAAGCCGGCCGACGCGGACGAGGCGACCCGTCGCTGGCAGGCGATGCGGGGCAAGAGCGGCGTGCTGCACACCGGGCACTGCCTGATCGACCTGTCGACCGGGCGCGAGGTGGCCCGGGTCGCCGCCACCGGCGTCTACTTCGCCGAGGTCACCGATGACGAGATCGCCGCGTACGTCGCGACGGGCGAGCCGTTGCAGGTGGCGGGCGCGTTCACCATCGACGGGCTGGGCGGTCCGTTCGTCGACCGGGTGGACGGCGATCCTGGGGCGGTGATCGGGCTCTCCCTGCCGCTGTTCCGCAACCTGCTCGGCGAACTCGACCTGCGGATCACCGACCTCTGGACTGACCGGGCAGCCCCGAACGGTGCCGGCTTCGGGACGGAGACGACAGCGGCGGACGACCCACACTGACCGAACCGCTACCGTCCGCCGCCAACCTGGCATAGCGTCGAGCGGTGCCGACGAAGTCGATCCCGCTCACCGATGACCTCCACGCGTACGTCCTGGCGCACGGCTCACCGCCGGACGCCCTCGTCCGAGAGCTGATCGACGAGACGGTCTCCCTGTTGCCGGCCGACGCCGGGATGCAGATCGCTCCGGACCAAGCCGGGCTGCTCACCTTTCTGACCAGGCTGGTGAACGCCCGGCAGGCGGTCGAGGTCGGCACATTCACCGGGCTCTCCTCGTTGGCGATCGCCCGTGGCCTTCCCGCCGACGGGCGGTTGACCTGCTTCGACATCTCCGAGGAGTACACGGCGGTCGCCCGCCGGTACTGGGCGCGGGCCGGGGTCGACGACCGGATCGAGCTGCGGATCGGCCCGGCCGCCGAGACGCTACGGTCCCTCCCCTCCGAGCCACACCTCGATTTTGCCTTCGTCGACGCCGACAAGACGGGCTACCCGACCTACTGGGCCGAGTTGGTGCCGAGGATGCGTACCGGTGGGCTGCTCGTGGTGGACAACGTGCTGCGGGGCGGCCGGGTCCTCGCCCCGGAGACCGTGGCCGACCGGGCGATCGCCGACTTCAACGAGGCGGTACTCGCCGACGAGCGGGTCGACCTGGTGATGCTGCCGATCGCCGACGGCCTCACCCTGGCCCGCCGCCGCTGACCACCGCCGACACCGACTGGGGCCCAGCCGATACCGGTACGGGTGGAACCGGCGCCGCAGCCGACTCCACCCCGTACCCGATGGGGAGCTAGCTGTAGTGACCATGAGCGTTGTTGACGGCGTGTCGGCTTGATCGATGGAGAGACCTCCGGCGAGGTGTGAGGTGCTGACGCCCATACCTACCGGAGGTCTCTATGGCCCACCGTAACGCCCGGCTCTCGATCACCGCCCACTGCCGATCAGTCAGCGACGACTCGTACGCCGGTTTACAAACACAACGACACAGAAGTGATCTTCGTCCAAAGAGTCAGCAAAGGTCACGCCGAGGTATCACAACACTCTCTCAGGGGAGCAGGGTGCGGAGGTGCCGCTCGACGATGGGGAGCACTTCGGCGGTGGTGACGGGGCGGTCGAGTTCGGCGCTGAGCGAGGTGACGCCGACGTCGCGCAGCCCGCAGGCGACGATCCGGTCGTACGCGGCGAGATCGCAGTCGCAGTTGATCGAGAAGCCGTGCTGGGTCACGCCCCGGGCCACCCGGATGCCGATCGCGGCCACCTTGCGTTCCGGCCCGCGCTCGTCGGCCGGCACCCAGACCCCGCTGCGCCCCTCGACCAGCATCGCCGTGTGCAGGCCGAGTTCGGCGCAGACGTCGAGCAGCAACCGCTCGGTGCGCCGGACGAAGGCGACGACGTCCACCGGCAGCCCGGTGTCCGCGCCGGGGAGCTTGAGGATCGGATAGCCGACGAGCTGCCCCGGACCGTGCCAGGTGATCTTGCCGCCCCGGTCCACGTCGATCACCGGCGTACCGTCGATCGGCCGGTCCCAGGGCTCGGTGCGCTTGCCGGCCGTGTAGACGTCGGGATGTTCGAGCAGCAGTACGGTGTCCGGGCGCTCCCCGGCGACCACCGCCTCGTGCACCCGACGCTGCTCGTCCCAGGCCGCCAGATAGTCGACCGTCCCGAGCCGGAGACTGGTCAAGCCGGCAACTGTGCTGGTCACCGCTCCAGCTTAGTGGGCTACCGGCGGGTCGCTCCGGTTCGTGGCGGGGCTCACCGGCGCGCGGTCGGAGGCCGGGGCGGGGATGATGCCCGGATGGACGCGTTGTCGACCACGATGATCCTGCTGCATGCCGGGGTCTCGGCGCTGTGGCTGGGCTCGATGGCGTACAGCCTCTTCGTGGTGGCGCCGAAACTGACCCGGATGCTCGGCGGCTCCTCCGGCAGAACCGATGAGCGGCAGGAGGCGGATGACGCGCAGGAGGCGGAGGACGCGCAGCGGGTGGAGGATGCGCAGCGGGTGCTGGCGCACGGTAACCGGTGGCCCGTGGTCGGGCTGGTCGGGGTGCTCTGGGCGACCGGACTCGTCCTGGTGCTGCTGGCCGGCGACCGCTCGACCGGCTGGTGGCTGCTGGTCGCCGCCAAGGCGGTGCTGCTGGCCGCCGCGACCGCGCTCTTCTGGTGGGTTTCCTGGCGGGGCTGGCCGCGCCGGGTCTTCGCGCTGCCGACCGAACTGCCGGCGCTGGCCCGCCGGTTCCGCCGCGTCGCGGTGCTGATGCTCGGCCTGGTCGCCGCCGCCTACACCCTCGGCATCCTCGCCGCACATCCCGGAGCGGCGTGAGCGTCATGACCACGTAGCGTCCGGCTGCCCCCGGTCGGCCGGACGCTACGTGATCATGATGGTGTCGGGTTGGGGGTGGGGGTTAGGGGGTGAGGCGCCAGAGCCAGACGTCGGCGACCCGCTCCGGGGGGCCGAGCAGCGCGGTGGTGACCTCGCGCAGCGCGTCGGTGTGGATCGGGAACTTCGCCCCGTGCGCCCGGTCGGTGAGCACCACCGCCTCGACCCGCCAGTAGCGCAGGTCGGCCCGGGCGGCCGCCCGGTCGGCGTCGGTGATCACCGGCCGTTCGCCGGTCTCGGCCACCCGCATCAGCAGCGCGTCGGTGGCCCGGGGCACCGGCCCGATCCGGCCCCGGCCGTCCGGCCCGCCGGGGCCGAGGAAGAAGCCGGACGGGATCCGGAACTCGCCCTGCCGGTGGCTGAGCGCGTACGCCTGCCAGCGTTGCCCGTCCGGCGCCAGGTCGAGGGTGAGCGGCAGCGGGGTGAATACCCCGCCGGGTGAGACGTACTGCCGCCAGGTGCCGGCGGTGACGAACTCCGGGATCGGTTCCCGGGCTGTCGTGAGCAGCGGCACCGGCAGCAGTGGCAAGAGTGCCACGGCGAACCCGGCGATCCAGCCGGCCCGGGCCCGCCGGGACGGTGCGGCGGCCCGGAGCAGGTCGACGGTGTGCGCCAGCAGCAGCCCGACCAGCGGGGCCACCACCAGGGCGAGTCGGGACGGCAGGGCGGCGTTGAAGACCGGCAGGTGACCGAGCAGGGCGTACGGCAGCGGCACGTCGGTGTGGGTACCGAAGATCTTCACCCGGGGGCCCCAGGAGAGTACGGCGAAGACCAGCGTGCTCACCCCGATCGCCCGTACCGTGGCCCGGCGCTCCGGGCCGGCGCGCCGCCACAGCACGACGAAGCAGACCACGGCCAGCACCAGCAGCGGCAGCCCGAGGAAGGAGTTCTCCTCGGTCGGGTTCGGTGCCAGCGAGGTGCCGAGCCCGGCCTCCCCGGCCAGGGTCCGCTGCGGGTACGCCCCGTACGCGGCGATGTCCTCGGCATGGATCACCGGATCGAATCCGGTGCCGTGGAACCGCTGCGGCCCGAGGAAGTGCAGCCACAGCGGGTACGCCAGCAGCACGAACGCCACCAGCGCGGTGACGCCGAGCCCGCGCAGGAAGTCCGGCAGTGCCGCCCTCGCCTCGGCCCGGCGGTGCCGGTCGAGTGCCCAGGTGCCGAAGAAGACCGCGCAGGCCAGGGCGGTGAAGAAGAGCCCCTCGGCGGCGATGGAGAAGGCGATCGCCACCAGCAGCCCGAGCAGCAGTCCGTTGCGGAGCCACCGGCCGGGCCGGCGCAGCCGGAGTATCCCCCAGAGCAGCATCGGGACGACCCAGCCGGCGCTCCAGTTCAGGTGGGCGTTGGCGTGCGCGACCATGCCGGGGGCGAAGCCGATGAAGAGCCCGCCGAGTACCGCCGCCGGGGTGCTCCGGACGAGTTTCCGGGAGAGCAGCCAGTACCAGCCGAACGCCGTGGCGGCGATGTTGCCGGTGAGGATCACCAGGAAGGTGGCCGGGGCGCCGACGGAGTAGGTGAGCGGGGCGAAGACGGCGGCGTAGACCGTGACCGAGGTGTTGACCGCGAGGTTGACCCCGTCCGGGACGTTCACCAGCTCGGTGAAGAACGGGTTCTGGCCGTGGGTGAGCGCGTGCGCGCCGTACGCGAGGAGCCACTCGAAGAGGGCCTGGTCGCTGGAGTTGACGGTGATCGCCCGGCCGTTGGGGTCGAGCCAGAGTCCGCTGGTGACCCAGCCCGCTCCGACGATCGCGACCAGCGCGACGAGCAGGTCGGTCCGGCGGCTCCGTCGGGCGCCCGGGGGCGTGGGCGACGGCGGCGACGGGGGCGAGGTCGGCCCGGCGAGCGCGGGCGGGGAGTGCGGCACGGGCCGGAGGTTACCAACCCCGGCCCGACACGCCGAGGAAGCGGGCAGCTTGACGGGTCCAATGGAAATGATTTCCAATTGGATTAACGTCGCAGAGTGCACCGGAGGACCCGTACCGTGAAAATCTCGTTCGTCGGCAAGGGCGGCAGTGGCAAGACCACCCTGGCCGCCCTCTTCGCCCGGCATCTCGCCGCGTCCGGCCCGGCCGGCGGCTCCCCGCCGCTGCTCGCCATCGACGCCGACATCAACCAGCACCTCGGGACGGCGCTCGGCGCCACCGAGGCGGAGGCGGCCCGGCTGCCGACGCTCGGCGACCACCTGCCGCAGATCAAGGAGTACCTGCGCGGCGAGAACCCGCGGATCTCCTCGGTCGAGGCGATGGTCAAGACCACCCCGCCGGGGCGCGGCTCCCGGCTGCTGCCGGTCGACGGCGACAACCCGCTCTACGCGGCGGTGGTCCGCGAGGTGGCCGGGGTCCGGCTCGCGGTGACCGGCCCGTTCGGCGCCGACGACCTCGGGGTCTCCTGCTACCACGCCAAGGTCGGCGCGGTGGAGCTGCTGCTCAACCACCTGGTCGACGGTCCGGGGGAGTACGTGGTGGTGGACATGACCGCCGGGGCCGACTCGTTCGCCTCCGGGCTCTTCACCCGGTTCGACGCGACCTTCCTGGTCTGCGAGCCGACCCTGCGCAGCGTCGGCGTCTACCGGCAGTACGTCGGCTACGCCCGGGAGTACGGCGTCCGGGTGCACGTGGTCGGCAACAAGGTCGACGACGCGGGCGACGTCGAGTTCCTGCGCCAGCACGTCGGTGCCGACCTGCTCACCTGGCTGACCCGCTCGGACTACGTGCGCAGCGCCGAGCGGGGCGTACCGGCACCGGTGCACGCCCTGGAGCCAGGCAACCGGGCCGCGCTCGACCTGCTCCGGGTCACTGTCGACGAACAGGTGCAGGACTGGGCGACCTTCCAGCGGCACGCGGTGGAGTTCCACCTGCGCAACGCGGCCGCCTGGGCGAACGACCGGGTCGGCGAGGACCTGGCCGGCCAGGTGGACCCCGACTACCTGCCCGGACCGCCGGCGCTGGCCGGGTCGGAGGCGGCGGTTCGCTGACCGCCCCGGTGGCCGGCACCCCGAACGGTGGTGCCGGTCGGAGATGTGCCGCCGGTCCGGGCCAGCCAGCCCGGGTCGGGTCGAATCCACGACAGGAGGAACACAATGTCCCTGGACGTACCCACCGCACTGCTGGAGCGGGCCGAGGCCGGCCGGGTCGACGACGAGGAGTTCGTCGACTGTGTCCGGCGCTCCCTGCCGTACGCCTGGGCGGTGGTCGCCGAGGTGTCGGCCCGGGTCCACGCGACCACGGCCGACTACGCCGACCATGCCGTACCGCCGCCGAGTGAGGCGGAGCGGGGCCAACTGCTCCGCGCACTGGCCAGCGACGCCATCCGGGGCGGGCTGGAACGCCACTTCGGGGTACGCCTGGCGTTCCAGAACTGCCACCGGGTGGCCGCGTTCCGGCCGGGGGCGGTGGGCGGTACGACGTACCAGCGGTTCGTCTCGCCGCTCGCCCAGATCCGCAACCAGTCGCCGGAGCTGCGCGACTGCTGACCGCTGACTCCCGACCGCCCGGCGCGGGGTCCGGCCGGTTATCCGGTCGGCTCCGCGCCGCCGGGGCGGCGGGACCGGCGGGCGACCACGACGGTCACGGCACCGGTCAGCACCAGCAGGGCGCCGAGCGCCGGCAGCCAACCGGGCACCGGGTCGCCGCCGCCGGTGACCGGAAGGTGGCCCGTGGGGGCCGGCCGGGGAGTGGGCGGTCGCGGCGTCGGTGCCGCGGTCGTCGGCGCGGGCACCACCCGGAAGGTGACCGTGCCGGGTTCTGCGGGCTCCGGCGCGGCGACGGTGATGCCGGTCGGGTCGCCCGGCCAGCTGACGGTCGCGACAGTCGTACCGGCGACGGCCAGGCCGGCGGAGAGCGCGAGCGCGGCGGCGACCGCCCTGCGCGGTGGTGGCGGCGGGACGGTCGGTCGGCCGGTCCGGTCCTCGGCGGTCATCGAGCCTCCAGCCTGGCGGCGCCGCTCGCGGCGCGGGTCGCCTTCCCGGCCGGACCGCCCACTGCGATGTCCGGACACCAGATGCTTTGTCCGGTACGGAAGGTGAAACTACTTTTGCACACCTTCTCGCTTCTGTCGGCTCTTTGGCGGCTTCGGCACCCTCGATCCGCGTTCGACGGGGCAGTTCAGCGGCCGGGCAACGCCGCTTCCAGCGCGCTGACCAGGTCGGGATGCCGATAGGCGAAACCGGCCCGGTTCAGCACCCCGGGGAGCACCCGCAGGCTGCGCAGCGACTCGACCGACAGCTCACCGAGCAGGATCCGCAGCGCGATCCCGGGTACCGGCATCACCGTCGGCCGGTGCAGCGTCCGGCCCAGCGCCCGGGTGAACTCGGCGTTGGTCACCGGCGCCGGCCCGACCACGTTGACCGGCCCGGCGATCTCCTCGCGATCCAGCAGGAACGTCATCGCGGCCAGCCAGTCGGCCATCGAGATCCACGGAATCCACTGCCGACCGCTGCCGAACTTGCCCGCGATGCCGAGCCGGTACGGCAGCAGCTGCGGCTTGAGCAGGCCGCCGGAGTGCTCCAGCGGCAGGCCGATGCGCAGGCGTACCACCCGTACCCCGGCCTGCTCGGCCGGGGCGGTCGCCGCCTCCCAGACCCGGCACAGGTCGGCCATGAAGCCCTCCCCGGCCGGCTCGTCCTCCTCGACCGGGCGGTCACCGGTGTCGCCGTACCAGCCGATCGCCGAGCCGTTCAGCAGGGTCCGGGGACGCTGCTCGGCCGGCAGTGCGGCGATGGCCCGGGCCAGCGTCCCGGTGCTGTCGACCCGGCTTGACCGGAGCACCTCCTTGTAGCGGGGAGTCCAGCGTCGGTCGCCGATGTTGGCACCGGCCAGGTTGACCACCGCGTCGACGCCGACCAGGACCGCCGGGTCGAGCTGACCGGCGCCGGGATCCCACCGCACCTCGTCCGGGCCCTGCGTCCGGCGCCGGACCAGCCGGACGACGTCGTGGTCCGCGGCCCGGAGCCGATCGGTCAGACGGGTGCCGAGCCAACCGGACGAGCCGGCGATCAGGATACGCATCCCTGTATCTTCGCCCACTCCGTCCGGATCGGCCGAGGTCGGCTCCGGGCGCCCCGGCGGAACGGCGGAGCGGGGTGGCGCCGCAATGGCGACGGGGCGCCCGGCCGATGGCCGGACGCCCCGTACGAGACGCTGCTGCGGTCAGGCGAGCCCGAGTTCGGCCTCGAACTGGGCGGCCTCCAGCCGCTCCTTGACCGCGGTCAGGAACCGGGCGGCGTCCGCGCCGTCGACCAGCCGGTGGTCGTAGGAGAGCGCCAGGTAGACCATCGAGCGCGGCACGATCACCTCGCCGAGCTGCGGGTCGGTGACCACCATCGGACGCTTGACCACCGCGCCGGTGCCGAGCATCGCCGACTGCGGCGCCGGCACGATCGGGGTGTCGAAGAGCGCACCCCGGCTGCCGGTGTTGGTCAGCGTGAAGGTGGCCCCGGCGATCTCGTCCGGGCTGATCTTGTTGGTCCGGGTCCGCTCGGCGAGATCCGCGACCCGCCGGGCGATCCCGGCCAGGTTCAGGTCACCCGCGTTGTGGATCACCGGCACCATCAGGCCGCGCTCGGTGTCGACGGCGATGCCCAGGTGCTCCGCCTCGGGGTAGGTGATCGTCCCCCCGTCGAGGTCCATCCGGGCGTTGACCACCGGGTAGGTCTGCAACGCCTCGACGGCGGCCAGCGCGAAGAACGGCAGGAACGACAGCTTGACCCCGTGCCGCTGCAGGAACGTGTCCTTGGCCCTGGCCCGCAACCGGGCCACCTTGGTCACGTCCACCTCGACGACGGTGGTGAGCTGCGCCATCTCGTGCAGCGACTCCTGCATCCGCTTGGCGATGACCGCGCGGATCCGGGGCAGCTTCTGGGTGCTGCCCCGCAGCGGGCTCGGTTCCGCCTTCGGTGCCGCCTTCGGGGCCGGTGCGGCGGCCTCCGCGGCCGGCTGGGCGGCCGGGGCCTGCGCGGCCGCGCGGGCCCGCTCCGCCGCTTCGAGTACGTCCTGCTTGCGGATCCGGCCACCGACCCCGGTACCGCTGACGGTGGAGAGGTCGACGCCCTGGTCGCTGGCGAGCTTGCGTACCAGCGGGGTGACGTAGCCGGCACCGTTCTCCCCGGAGGGCGCCGGGGCCGGCGCGGGAGCCCGGGTACCGGTCGGGGCGGGTTGGGCCGCCCGCTCGGTCCGGGCCGGCTGCTCGGAACGCTCGGTCTCCGGCGCCGGGGTCTGGTACGACGCACCGGCCGCCGGTGCCGCCTGCTTCGCGGGCTCCGGCTCCGGCTCCGGCTCGGGCTCGGGCTCGGGTGCCGGCTTCGCGGCCTCAGGTGCCGGCTTCGCGGCCTCGGGAGCCGGCTTCGCCGGTTCGGCGGCCGGGGCGGCACCTCCGGCGGCACCGATCACCGCCAGGTCGGCACCGACCGGCGCGGTCTCGTCCTGGCTGACCCGGATCTCCAGCAGGGTGCCGGCGACCGGGGAGGGGATCTCGGTGTCCACCTTGTCGGTGGAGACCTCGACCAGCGGCTCGTCGGCCTCGACGGTGTCGCCGACCTCCTTCAGCCAGCGGGTCACCGTGCCCTCGGTGACGCTCTCGCCCAGCGCCGGCATCTTGAGGACGGTGCCGGAGTCGCCGGCCGGCGCGGTCTGCGCGGCCACCGTCTCCGGCTCGGCCTGCTGCTGCTCCTCGGCCTGCTCCGGCTCGCCGGCCGGCTCCTCGGCCGGGGCCGCCGCCTCGGCGGGTGCCTGCTCCGCCTCGGCCGCCTCCGGCTGGGCCGGCCGGGCCTCGCCGCCCGCCTCGCCGTCGCCGTCGATCACCGCCAGCTCGCTGCCGACCTCGGCGGTCTCGTCCTCGCTCACCACGATCCGGGCCAGCACGCCGGCCGCCGGGGAGGGGATCTCGGTGTCGACCTTGTCGGTGGAAACCTCCAGCAGGGGCTCGTCGACCTCGACGCGGTCGCCCTCCTGCTTCAACCACCGGGTGACGGTGCCCTCAGTGACGCTCTCGCCCAGCCGGGGCATGGTGACCGATACCGGCATCTTTCAAGACTCCTTCGTGGCCTGTGCGTTCCTGGCCCGGTTGGTGCCGGGCGGGCGCGGAGATTCTGTGGTCAGGCGTGTGCGTGCAGCGGCTTGCCGGCCAGGGCCATGTGGGCCTCGCCGAGCGCCTCGCTCTGGGTGGGGTGGGCGTGGATGAGCTGCGCCACCTCGGCGGGGTACGCCTCCCAGTTGAAGATGAGTTGCGCCTCGCCGACCAGCTCGCCGACCCGGGCCCCCACCATGTGCAGGCCGACCACGGGACCGTCGTCGACCCGTACCAGCTTGACGAAGCCGGCGGTCTTGAGGATCTGGCTCTTGCCGTTGCCACCGAGGTTGTAGTTGTAGGTCTTCACCTTGTCGGCGCCGTACTGCTCCTTGGCCCGGGCCTCGGTGAGCCCGACCGAGGCCAGCTCCGGGTCGGAGTAGGTGACCCGGGGGATGCCGTTCTCGTCGATCACGGCAGGGTTGCGGCCGGCGATCTCCTCGGCCACGAAGATGCCCTGCTGGAAGCCCCGGTGCGCGAGCTGGAGGCCGGGCACGATGTCGCCGACGGCGTAGACGTTCGGCACCCCGGTGCGCAGCCGCTCGTCGGTGATCACGAAGCCCCGGTCGAGCTTGACGCCCTGCTCCTCGTAGCCGAGGTTGGCGGTGTTCGGGCCACGGCCGACGGCCACCAGCAGCACCTCGGCCTCGAAGGTCTCGCCACCCTCGATAGTGACCTTGACGCCCTTCTCGGTGTGCTCCACCTTCTCGAACCGCTTGCCGGTCTTGAAGGCGATGCCGCGCTTGCGGAACGCCCGCTCCAGCGCCTTGGAGGACTCCTCGTCCTCGGCCGCGACCAGCCGGGGCAGCGCCTCGATGATGGTGACGTCGACGCCGAAGGACTTCCAGACGCTGGCGAACTCGACGCCGATCACGCCGCCGCCGAGCACGATCGCCGAGGTCGGCACCCGGTCCAGGGTCAGGGCGTGGTCGCTGGTGATCACCCGCTCGCCGTCGATCTCCAGGCCGGGCAGGGACCGGGCGTACGAGCCGGTGGCCAGGATGACGTTGCGGCCGGTGTAGCGGGCGCCGTTCGCCTCGACGGTGTCGGCGGAGACGAGCCTGCCCTCACCCTCGACCACGGTGATCTTGGCGCCCTTGATGAGTCCTTGCAGGCCCTTGTAGAGCCGCGAGATCACGCCGTCCTTGTACGAGTTGACGCCGGCCATGTCGATGCCGACCAGCTCGGCCTTGACACCGAACTGCTCCGACTCGCGGGTCTGGTCGGCGATCTCGGCCGCGTGCAGCAGCGCCTTGGTGGGGATGCAGCCGTTGTGCAGGCAGGTGCCGCCGACCTTGCCCTTCTCGATCATCGCGACCGAGAGGTCCAGTTGGGCGGCGCGCAGCGCCGCCGCGTACCCGCCGCTGCCACCCCCGAGGATGACGACATCGAACGTTCCGCCGTTCGGCTCGCTCACAGTTAACTCCCAGGTCGCGTCGCTGCTACGAGGGTGATGCCGGTCAACCGGGCATACCGCCACCCCGGTCGGGTTCTCCGCCCGGCGTGGCGTGGACTTTCTCCGGAACTGACAGTCGCCGACCGGGGAGCGCCCACCTCGGTCATCTTGTCACTAGTGGAAGCGGGCCGCGTACCGAGGTGCCCAAGGACACGTCGTCGGGACGTACGCTTGCCGGAAGTCGCCAGTTTCGTCGCGGGGCGGCCGTGCCGGGGAGGAGAGGGTCGGGTTGGCCTGGTTTCGCCGACGCAAGAAGGCTGTTGTCACGGCGGGTGACCGTCCCGCCAGCCGTGCCGATCTTGACCATCTTGAACAGTTCGTCCGGTCGAAGCGCGGTGTCGAGGCGTTCATCGAGCCCCGGACGACCGTGACCGAGACCACCGTCATGCTGATCGCGCACGACGGCGAATGGACCCGGCGCCGGATCGACGGCCCGGACGGCGCCCGGCGGTTCGCGCACAAGATGGCGATCCCGATCTACGACGTGCGGCTGGTCGGCTATCCGCAGCGGATGCGCGACTTCAACGAGCGCCGCAAGCGGCGGCCCACGGCCTGACCGCCCGGCCGCCGACCCCGCCGGAGGGGTCGGCGGCGCACGGCGTCAGTCGTTCGCGGCGATGTCGTCGACCAGCTCCAGCAGGGTACGCACCGGCACCCCGGTGCCGCCCTTGGTCCAGTACCCGGTCGGCTCGCCCGAGTGGTAGCTCGGCCCGGCGATGTCGATGTGCGCCCACGGCACCTCGTCGGCGACGAACTCGCGCAGGAAGACACCGCCCTGGAGCATGTGACCGGCCCGGTCCATCGACGCGTTCACCTGGGAGATGTCGGCGACCTCGGAGTCCATGCCCTTGCGGACGTCGTCCGGCAGCGGCATCGGCCAGGTCGGCTCGCCGGCCGCGTCGCCGGCCTGCTGGACCCGCTGGCAGAGGTCGGTGCTGCCCATCACCCCGGCCACCCGCTTGCCCAGCGCCACCACCTGGCCGCCGGTCAGCGTCGAGGTCTCGACCAGGTAGTCGCAGCCGTCCTCGCAGGCCCGGGCCATCGCGTCACCGAGGATCATCCGCCCCTCGGCGTCGGTGTTGAGCACCTCGACCCGCTTGCCGTTGTACATCGTCACCACGTCGCCCGGCCGGTACGCGGTGGCCGACGGCATGTTCTCGGCCATCGGCAGGTACGCCGTCACCGCCACCGCCGGCTTCAGCTCGGCGACCGCCAGCATCGTCGCGGCGACCGCCGCCGCGCCGGCCATGTCGGACTTCATCTCCCACATGCCCTGGGCCGGCTTGATCGAGACGCCCCCGGTGTCGAAGGTGATGCCCTTGCCCACCAGCGCGAGCCGCTTCACCGACCCGGCGGCACCGGCGGCGGCCGGCTCGTAGCTGAGCTTCACCAGCCGGGGCGGCGCCTCCGAGCCGAGCCCGACGGCCAGGATGCCGCCGTAGCCGCCGGCGGCCAGCGCCTGCTCGTCGAGGACCTCCACGCCGAGCCCCGCCTCCCGGGCGGCGGCGGCCACCGAGTCGGCGAAGGAGGGCGGGCGCAGCTCGTTCGGCGCCGTGTTCACCCAGTCCCGGGTACGGGTGACGGCCCGGGCCACCACACCGGCCCGGGTGATCTCCGCCTGGGCCCGGTCGTCACCGGCGTCCGGCACGTGCACCGCGATCGCGGCGACCGGCGAGCGGCGGGTCGGCTGCGGCCGGGTCTTGTAGCCGGCGAACCGGTACGCCCCGAGCAGCGCACCCTCGGCGGTGGCGCGCAGCGCGGCCGGACCGTCCTCGTCGTCGGGCAGCGGAAGGGTCAGCGCGACCCGCTCGGCGCCGGCCAGCGCCCGGACGGCCGAGGCGGCCGCCCGGCGCAGCGTCTCCGGTGCCGGGGCGGCGCCGGTGGGCTCGGCACCGAGCCCGACGGCGACGACCAGCGGCGCCGTGATGGTGCCCAGGGTGGCCAGCTTGATCACCTCACCCGGGCCGCCGGTGGCGCCCAGCAGCGCCAGGGTCTCCGTCAGCCGGCCGTCGAACGCCGCGGCGATGCTCTCCGCGCCGGTCGCGAGGAGCAGGGCCGCGGCGGCGTCGGCGCCAGAGCCCGGGTCGTCCGCCGTCTGGCTGTGCAACCCGATGACGACGGCGTCGACGGCGAGTTCGGCGGGGTCGGTGTCGACCAGGCTGAGGCTGGTGCTGGGCGATGTCACTGCGCGGCTCCGGACGGGCGTGGCCGGCCGCCTGGTTGCGGCCGGGCGTTGTGGTCTCCGGCGCAACCTACCCGCCGGACGAAGGGGCTGTCCCGCCGACGGTCCGCCGGAGGGGTCCCGCCGATGCTAACCATCAGCCGGATCGCAGGTAGGTTGCGACCCATGACCGACCCGACGCAGGTGACCGGCGAGACCCCGGAACCTTCCGCCGACGCACTCCGCCAGTCGCCGCTGCACGAGCGGCACGCCGCGCTCGGCGCCAAGTTCGCCGCCTTCGGCGGCTGGTCCATGCCGCTGGAGTACGCCGGTGGCGGAGTCCTCCGGGAGCACACCGCGGTGCGTACCGGGGTGGGTGTGTTCGACGTCTCCCACCTGGGCAAGGCCCGGGTCACCGGTCCGGGGGCGGCCGACTTCGTCAACGCCTGCCTCAGCAACGACCTGGGCCGGATCGGGCCGGGACGGGCGCAGTACACGCTCTGCTGCGACGAGACCACCGGCGGCGTGGTGGACGACATCATCGCCTACCTGCACGGCCCCGAGCACGTCTTCCTGATCCCGAACGCCGCCAACACCGCCGAGGTGGTACGCCGGCTCCGTGCCGCCGCCCCGGCCGGGATCACCGTGACGAACGAGCACGACGCGTACGCCGTACTGGCGGTGCAGGGGCCGCGTTCGGCAGAGCTGCTCGGCACCCTCGGACTGCCGACCGGGCACGGCTACATGAGCTTCTCCACCGCCGAACTCGGCTTCTCCAGCGCCGGGGCGCCCACCCCGGCCGGCGACCTGGTGCCGCTGGTGGTCTGCCGGACCGGTTACACCGGCGAGCACGGGTACGAGCTCGTGGTCCCGGCCGAGGCGGCGACCACGGTCTGGGACGCGCTGCTGGCGGCCGGCGAGCCGTACGGGATCCGCGCCTGCGGGCTCGGCGCCCGGGACACCCTGAGGACCGAGATGGGCTACCCGCTGCACGGCCAGGACCTCTCCCCGGAGATCACCCCGGTGCAGGCCCGGGCGGGCTGGGCGGTCGGCTGGGAGAAGCCGGCGTTCTGGGGCCGGGACGCGCTGCTCGCCGAGAAGGCGGCCGGGCCCCGCCGTACCCTCTGGGGGCTGCTGGCGCTGGACCGGGGCATCCCGAGGCCGGGCATGGCGGTGCTCTCCGCCGACGGCACGCCGGTCGGCACGGTCACCAGCGGCACCTTCTCGCCGACCCGGAAGGCCGGCATCGCCCTCGCCCTGCTGGACAGCGCCGCCGGGCTGGGCCAGGACGACGAGGTCGTGGTCGACGTCCGGGGCCGCCGCGCGACGATGCGGGTGGTCCGGCCACCGTTCGTGCAACCCTCCGTCAGGTAGCGGCCCCCGCGCCGGGTCAGCGCTGGGAGCGGTCGCCCGCGTCGAGTACGGCCTGCGTCCAGCCGCCCTCGATCACCCCGCTGCCGTCCAGCAGGGCCCAGTCGACCACGTCGACGGCGTCCACCACGACGGGCCGGCCGACCCGGACCGCCGGATCGGCCGTGGCGTCGCTGGCGCTGGCCCCGACGATCCGTTCCGGTGTCGCCCACGAGGTCACCCCGGCCCAGACGAACTCCGGCCCCTCGTCGGTCGGCAGGCCGTACTTGACCAGCAGCTGTACCCCGTCCGGCAGGGTGCCGGCGAGGAACCGCTCCCGGATGCCGGGCAGCCCGTCCCGGGCGGTGGCGATCGCCCGGGCCATCGCGTCGTCGGGGCGGGCGTACCGGACGTCGGACTGGGCGGCGGCACCGAAGAGGGCGGCGCAGACGGCGGCGAAGTACCGCCCGGCCGGGCCGGGGTGCCCGGAGGGCGGCAGCAGGGTCAGGAACGAGTCCGCGTCCGGGTCGGTGGCCGGGTCGAGTTCCAGCCGCAGCGCCGCCGGACCGGTGGTGTCGTGCTGCTGCGGGTTGCCGTACGCCACCGCGATGTCGTGCCCGGTGACCGAGGTGACCACCGGCAACTGGACGAAGGCCGGCACCTCGCTGTCGGTGAGCCCGTCGGTCCAGGCCCGGAGCAGTCGTCGGGCCGCCCCGGTCATCACCGCGCCCCAGGCCCGGGTCAGATGCGTCGGCACCCCCTGCGCCTGCAACTCCAGCAGCCCGAACCGGCGCAGTCCCTTCGTGGTGAACCAGAGCCCGCCGTCGTCGGACGAGTACGGCACCAGGACCCAGTCGATCAGGCGTACCCGGCCCTCGGCGTCGGGCAGCGAGCGCAGCGCGGTGGCCGGGTCGAGGAACTGCAACGCGAAGACGTCCACCAGGTCGGCGCCGAGGGACTCGGCGACGGCGCAGGCGACCGTCCGGGCCGCCCACTCGTGCGCGGGTGGCCAGCCGGGCCGGTAGCTGGCCTGCACCACCACCAGGTCGGTGGCGGCGTCCAGCCGGGCCAGCTGGGTGTCGGTGGCTCCGAACGCGGTCAGCAGGTCCGGCGGCAGGTGCGGGAACTCGGCGATCGGCCGGGTGTCGACCGTCATCAGCGGGCTGTCCAGCATCTGCCGGGCCAGGTCGTGCACCGGCCCGGAGAGCCGGCCGCCCAGCGCCGCCACCGCCTCCGCCGGGGCCGGGTCGACCTGGCCGGTGGTGGGCACCAGATAGGTCGCGGTCAACGACTCCGGGACCGGCACGGGCAGGAAATCGTCCGTGATGAGCATAACGTCCCCCGCTCGACCGCCTGTCGGCCTGCCACTCGTGCCGGTGTCCCTTTCGCGAACGCTACCCGCGAACGCCTGCCCGGTCAGCCGGTCAGCACGACCCCGAGGTAGAACAGCGTGCCGCCGAGTTCGACGCTGGCGCCGAGCACGTCACCGGTGATGCCGCCGATCCGGCGTACCACGTGCCGGAGCAGCAGCAGGGTGCCGGCCAGCGCCACGGCGACCGCGAGCGGCCCCTGCCAGGGGCGGCCCGGCACCGCCGGCACGGCGAGCAGCGCCACCCCGGCGGAGAGCCCGAGCAGCGCCGCCGGGCCGACGGTACCGGCGACCAGCGCGCCGAGCCCCTCCGGGCGGGCCGCCGGGACACCGCGCCGGCAGGCCCAGCTCACCGCCAGCCGGCCGGTCGCGGCACCGGCGGCCAGCGTCGCGAGCAGCGCGGTCCACGGCCGGGCCGCCAGCGCCGCGAACGACGCCGCCTGGAGCAGGAGTACGAGCAGCAGCGCGGTCACCCCGAACGGGCCGACGTCCGGCTGCCGCATGATCCGCAGCGCCGCCTCTCCCGAGCGGTACGAGCCGAGCGCGTCCACGGTGTCGGCCAGCCCGTCCAGGTGCAGTCCCCGGGTCAGCAGCGCCGCCGCGGCCACGGTCACCACACCGGCGACCAGTGGCGGGGCGATCGCCGCCAGCCCGCCGAGCAGCCCGGCGAGGAGTACCCCGAGCAGGGCGCCGACCAGCGGGGCCAGGGTCATCGCCGTACCGGCGGTGGCGCGGTCGACCCGACCGGCCCGCAGCGGCGCGACGGTGAAGGTGGTCAGGGCCAGCCGGCCGCCGGCCGCGAACCGGCCCTCAAACCGGCTCTCGGACCGGCCCTCGGACCGGTCCTCAGACACCCGGCGGCACGGTGGCGCCGCCGACCCGCCCGGCGTCCCGGTCGTCCGCCGGCCCGGTGCGGCCGGTCGACGGCTGCCCCGGCAGTGGCGGCGTGTCGGTCGTCGACTCTCCCGGCAGCGGCGCGTCCGTCGACGGCTGCCCGGTGGTGTCTGCCGGCCCGGTGCTCTCCTCCGGCACGGTGGTCGGGCCGGGGCCGGCCGGCGGAGGCTCGATGAACTCCTGGTCGTCGTCGGGGCTGTCGTCGCCCTGCCCCGGCCGGTCGGTCGCCGGACCCGGTGCCCATGGCTCGGCCGGGTCCGGCACCGGTGGGAGCGAGTCCTCGGGTGCCGGCTCGGTCCCGCCGCCGTCCGCCGGGTTCGCCGGTTCGCCGTCGGTCGGTTCGCCGGTGGCCAGGCTCGGGTGCACCGGCAGGGTGCCGGCGAGGGTCAGCGCCGAGCGCAGCAGCGGCAGCGCGGCCAGCGCGGCGGCGCCCTCGCCGAGGCCGAGTCGCAAGTCGAACAGCGGGGTCAGGTCGAGCACGTCGGCGCCGAGCTTGACGGCCGGGTGGTCGCCGTGGTCCGGCAGCAGGCACCAGTGCCGGGCCTGGCCGGCGAGGTCCCGGCTGACCAGGCCCGCCGCCACCCCGACCGGCCCGTCCAGCAGCACCGGGGTACGCCGGGCGGTCGCCCCGAGCAGTACGCCGGTGGCGATCGCCAGGTCGCCGCCACCGAGTTCGGCGAGTACGTCCTTGGCGTCCCGAGGGCTGCGCCGGGTGCGGTGCATCGCGTCCCGTACCGCCGCGCAGCGCCGCATCCACGCCTCGTCGTCCACCTTCCCGCCGAGCGTCACCACCCGGCCGAGTACCGCTGCGGGTTCGGCGCCGGCCGTGGCGGCCAGTACGGCCGCGGCGGCGGCCTCGGTACCCGCACCGGTGGCGGCGAGGACCAGCAGGTCCACTCCGGCGTCCACGGCCTCCTCGGCGAGCCGCCAGCCGTAGCGCAGGGCCGCGTCGACCTCCTCGGCGCTCAGCGCCGGGCCCTCCTCGACGGGGCGGGAGAGCGGTGCCTCGACCACCTGGAGGGTGGCGCCGGCCTCGGCCGCCAGCCGGGCGATCGGCCCGGCGCCCTGCCGGGCCTGCTCGGCGCGGCGGGCCGACTCGCCGGGTACCGCGCCGGCGGCGGCACCGCCGGAGTGGTCGCCGTGCAGCAGGAGCACCCGGACCGAGCGCCAGGGCTGCGGGGTCGCCGTACCCTGCGTGGCGGCGGCGAACGAGACGACCCGCTCCAGGTGACCGAGGCCGGCGCCGGGCAGGTCGAGGGTGCCGAGCCGGTCGACGGCGGCGGGTCCGGCGTACTCGTCCGGCATCGGCAGGTCCATCCCGGGCTGGATGACCAGGCCGGTGGCGACCATCGGCAGCGCCATGGTCGGCGCGGTCCAGCCCGCCGTCTTCCCCGGCCCGCTCGGCGGCGCCGATTCGGCCGCCGGGGCCGGGATCACGGTCGGGCGGAGGACCTGCGGCACAGCGCCCAGTACCTCGGTCCAGGCCGACCCGGCCGGAGTGGCCGGGTCGTCGGTGGCCCGGTCGGTGGTGACTCGGTCGGCGGCGGCTTGATCGTCGGCGGCTCGGTCGGTGGTGGCTCGGTCGGCCTGCGCCGGTACCCCGGGCTGGCCGGCGCCGTCCGGGGACGGCGGCGGCTGGTCCGCCCCGACCTTCAACCAGGCCGGCTGGCCGGCGATCACCAGCACCACCGCGTCGCAGGCGTCCGCGACCGTCTGGTTGGTGGTGCCGAGCGCGTCGGCGAAGGCCCGCCCGAGCGGGGTCACCGGCACCGTCGAGAGCCCCACCTCGGGGCTGACCAGCACCAGCCGGGCCGGGCAGTCCCGGATCGCCGCCCCGAGTTCGCCGATGGTGGCGACGTCGTCGGCGGGCTGGTGCGCCGGGTCGAGCAGCACGGTCACCCAGCCGCCGAGGTCGTCGACGAGCAGCGTGTCGCCGGGCCCGGCGTCGGCGATCAGGCCGGCGAGCCGGGACGGGTCGGCGTTGGCCTCCTCGGTCGTCCAGCCCGCCGGCCGGCGCAGCCGGTGGGCATCGATCCGGGCCGTCCACTCCGGGTCGTCCGGATCGGTCACGGCTGTCGCGACATAACGGACAACCGGTACGTCCTTCAGCAGCGACTCGGCGAACTCGGACTTGCCGGAACGGATCCCGCCCAGCACCAGGAGCCTGCTCCACCCGTCTACGGACATGCCCGTACCTTAGAGCGCTCGGCTGGGCAGTTCGCGGTGAGGTACGGGTGTGCAACCCGCTCCGGACCGCTCTGACTGGCTGGCACCGGCCGGCCGACTAGGCTGGCGGAGGTTTGTCGGCGCGAAGATCGGCGAGGGGAGACGCGACATGCCGTGGAGCTGGCGGTACGAGGGCGCGGACGGCGATCCGGTGAACGGACCGACCGAGGCGTTCAGCAGCCAGGCCGACGCCGAGTCCTGGATCGGCCAGACCTGGCGTGAGCTCGCCGCCTCGGGTGTCGCCTCGGTGCTGCTGGTCGAGGACGACCGGGTGGAATACCGGATGAGCCTGCTGCCCGCGGCCGAGTGACGCGGATGGACTTCGACCAACGCGGCCGGGACCGGCTGGTCCTCGGCGTGCCCCGGGAGGCGTTCCGGCCCAGCCCGATCTTCCTGGCCCTGGTCGCGCTCTTCGTGACCAGCGGCGCGATGGCGTGGAACGGGTTCGGCAACGTCCGGCTCGACGTCTTCCTCTTCGTCGTCTCGGGCTGGCTGGTCTCACTCTGCCTGCACGAGTACGCGCACGCCGTGGTGGCGTACCGGGCCGGTGACCGTGCGGTGGCGCACCGCGGCTACCTGACCCTCAACCCGTTGAAGTACAGCCACCCGCTGCTCTCGATCATCCTGCCGGTGGTGGTCGTACTGCTCGGCGGCATCGGCCTGCCCGGCGGTGCCGTCTGGGTCGACCGGCACCAGATTCCCGGCCGGCTCCGGCACTCGCTGGTCAGCCTCGCCGGCCCGGCCACCAACGTGCTCTTCGCGCTGCTGCTGGTCATCCCGTTCGCGATCGGGGTGGACGTGCTGGCCCGGCCGGAGTTCTGGTCCGCCGTCGCGTTGCTCGCCTTCCTCCAGTTGACCGCGAGCGTGCTCAACCTGCTGCCGGTACCGGGTCTGGACGGCGGCAACGTGATCCAGCCCTGGCTGAACGCGCAGTGGCGGCGCGGCTACGACCTGATGGCGCCGTTCGGCTTCATCCTGCTCTTCGCCCTGCTCTGGAATCCGCGCGTCGGCGGCTGGTTCTTCGACGGGGTCTTCGCGGTCGGTGACCTGATCGGCCTGCCCGACTACCTCTACGTCGAGGGCCTGCGCCTGATCCGCTTCTGGCAGGGCTGACCGACCCGCCCCGGCGTGACGCCGGGGCGGGCCTGCCGCAGTCAGGACCGCCGCAGTCAGGACGGCCGCGAGATCACGGGCGCTGGGCGGGGCTCTGGGTCTTGGCCGGGTCCCGCTCGGTGATCGGGTCGACGATCTCGTCGATCGCCTTGAGCAGCTCGGCGTCGAGCTTCACCCCGGCCGCCTTGACGTTGTCGCGCACCTGCTCCGGCCGGGAGGCGCCGATGATCGCCGAGGAGACGTTCGGGTTCTGCAACACCCAGGCGACCGCGAGCTGGGCCATGCTGAGGCCGGCCTGCTCGGCGAGCGGCTTGAGCCGCTGCACCCGGGTCAGCACCTCGTCGGACATGAACCGGGCGATGAAGCCCGCCCCGCCGGAGGTGTCGGTCGCCCGGGAGCCGGCCGGCGGCTCCTGGCCGGGCAGGTACTTGCCGGTCAGCACGCCCTGGCCGATCGGCGAGAAGACGATCTGGCCGACGCCGAGTTCCTGGCTGGTCGGTACGACCTCCTCCTCGATGACCCGCCACAGCATCGAGTACTGCGGCTGGTTCGAGACGAGCTGGATCCTCAGCTCGCGGGCGAGCGCGTGCGCGGCCCGGATCTCCGACGCCTTCCACTCCGAGACGCCGATGTAGTGCGCCTTGCCCGAGTGCACGACGTCGGCGAACGCCTCCATCGTCTCCTCCAGCGGCGTGGAGTAGTCGTACCGGTGCGCCTGGTAGACGTCGACGTAGTCGGTCTGGAGCCGGCGCAGCGAGCCGTTGATCGACTCCATGATGTGCTTGCGGGACAGGCCCCGGTCGTTGCGACCCGGGCCGGTCGGCCAGTAGACCTTGGTGAGGATCTCCAGGCCCTCCCGGCGCTCGCCCTTGAGGGCCCGGCCCAGCACCGCCTCCGCCTTGGTGCCGGCGTAGACGTCGGCGGTGTCGAAGGTGGTGATCCCGACCTCGAGAGCCGCGCGTACGCACTCCAGCGCGGCGTCCTCCTCGATCTGGGAGCCGTGGGTGATCCAGTTTCCGTACGAGATCTCGCTGATCAGCAGGCCCGAGCGGCCAAGGTGTCGGAATTCCATACCAACGACCCTAGTCCTCGTACCCCGAGTGGATCAGGTTGGGCGACGGGGTGAGGAACGCAGATCACAGCACGGCCTGGCTGCGCTACGGGCCCGAACTCGCTGCCCTACGGACACAGGCTGGCTGCGCTACAGCACGGGCTTGGTGTCGGCGAGCAGCCGGTCGATCTCCTCCATCACGTCGTTCCGGCTCGGGTGCACCGGGTCGATCAGCGGCTCGCCCCGGCGGTCGAGCGCACCCCACTGCCCGGTCCCGTTGCCGATCAGGAACGCGACCGGGTGGATCACCAGCGCCGGGTGGGCCGGCGCGACCAGCACCTGCCCGGACCGGTCCACCACACCCTTGCGGCCGCCCGCGTCGACGATCGCCAGCCCCTCGTCGGTGAAACCGTCGACGTACCGCCCGTCGGTGAGGGCGGTGGTGAAGCCGGTGTAACGGGTCGGCAGCACCACCTTGCCGGTCCGGTCTACCGCGCCCCAGCCGCCCCGACGGACCGCGGCGACACCGCGCCGGAACGGGCGTACGTCCTCGAAGCCGGCCGGGATGACCACCTTGTTGGCCTTGTCGATCGCGATCCAGCCGCCGGTGCCGTCCCGGGACACCCAGGCCAGCCCGTCGGAGAAGGAGCCGACGCCCAGGTAACCGGTGGACGCCTCGATCAGCAGCTCACCGGTCTCGTCGATCAGCTCCCAGGTGCGCGTCTCGGGCCGGCGTACCCAGGCCACCCCGTCCCGGAACGGCTGCACGTCCGCGTAGCTCGGCGCGATCGCGAGCTGGCCGTCGGGGTCGGCGTACCCCCAGCGCTGCACTTTCTCGCTGAACTTCGGCACCGGCGGCTTGTGCACCTGGAGGATCTCGTCCCGGTCGCGCGGGTACGGGCCCCAGCCGTTCTGCGCGACCTTGTTGAAGACCGCGTCGAGCGCGAGTTCGGTCCGGGCGATCAGATCCGGGTCCTCGACCTTGCGCAGTTCCAGCGCCTTCTCGAAGTGGTTGCAGGCTTCCATGTAGCGGCCCTGGTCGTAGCAGGACCGCCCGGCGTGCTCGTGCATGGTGGCCCGCAGCCGGTCCGGCAGCTCGGAGGAGTTCGCCTCCGCGAAGAGCCGGTCCGCCTCGGCGAAGTCGCCCCGCCACTGGAGGACGTGCGCCAACCGGGCCTGGGCGATCGCGATCCGTCGCAACTGGCCGGTCGCCTCCGCGTGGGCCAGCGCCAGCTTGCCGTCGGAGAGCGCCTTGCCCAGCTCGCCGAGGATGCGGGACACCACCGCGCGCAGGCTCAGCAGGCGGGCCCGGGTGCCGTTGTCCTTCGCCGGTTCGAGCTTCTCCGTCAACCGGTCCCGGATCGCCCGTAGCGACTCGGGGTCCTCGACCAGCTCCCGCAGGGTCTCGTGGTGGAACCGCCACTCGTACGACGCGAGCACCTGTTCGGGGTCGGTGGCGGCCGGCTCCGGCGTGACGTCGGCCGGTTCCGGCTCGACCGGTCCGCGTTTCTCGCCGGGCCGGATGATCGGGGTGAGCATGGTGGGCGCGCTCAGCGCGGTCGCCGCCCCGGCGGCCGGCCCGGTCGGCAGCACCGTGTCCGGGCTCGCCTCGACGACCGGCGAACCCGGCGGCGAGGTCGCCAGGGGCGGACCGGAGGTGGGCGCCTCGGCCGGCGGCCCGGACGTGGGCGCCTCGGCCGGTGTCCCCGAGACGGGCGCGGAGGCGGGCGGGCCGGAAGCGGCCGGGCCGGAGGTGGGCGCGGAGGCCGGGGTGTCGGCGCCGGGTGCCAGCTCCTCCGGAACTGCTGCGGCGGCTGTGGCCGCCGGCGGCGCGCTCCGCGCCGCCGCGTCCGTCGGGGTTTGCGGACCCGGTACGGCCTCGGGCGCCGGGTCGTCCGCCGGGGACGCCGGTGCCCCGGCGTCGACGGTCAGCTCCGGGTCGCCGCCGCGCGGCTGGTCCGCAGCGCCGGTACCTCCGTCGGCGGCCGAGGACGGGCCGGTCTCCGGCTCGGTGGGGGAGGGGGCCGCCGGGGCGGCATCGGTGAGCGGTCCGACTGGAGCACGGTCCGCGACAGGTCCGGTCTTTGGCATGGAGGGTACGGAAGTCTCACTCGAATCGGTGGCCCGTCCGGCCTCCGGTACGGGCCCGGCGGCGGCCGGTTCGATCGGAGGACCGGACGAGGGGACGGGCGAGGCGGGCTCGATGGCGGGACCCGCCTCCGGGGTGGCGGCGGGCTCGACCGGTCCGCCGGTCTCCGCTCCGACCGCTGCGCCCGGGGGCGGGCTGGCGGGCGGCGTCGACTCGACGGGCGTGGTCGGGGACGGTGTGCCGGCGGGCGTCGGCGCGGGCAGGAACTCCAGCCGGAGTCCCGTGGTCGGGGGTGGTGTGACCGGCGGTCGCTCGCCGGTCTCCTCCGCGGACGGCTGGCGGGGCGGCGTGGGGGCCGGGTCCGACGGTGTGGCCGGGGTCAGCCAGCCCGTTGCCCGTTCGCGCGGCGGCTCCGCCGGTTCGACCGGTCCGGCGGGCTCGACCGGAGGCGGTGTGAGCCAGGGTCCCGCCTCGGCGATCCGGGGCGGCTCGACCGGATCCGGTTGCCGGGCCGGCTCGACCGTACGGGCCGGCTCGGTGGCCCGGGCCGCCTCGGCCGGCCGCAGTGGCTCGGCCGGCCGCAGTTGCTCGACGGGGCGGGGTGGCTCGACGGGGCGGGGTGGCTCGGCAGCCCGGGCCGCCTCGACCGGCCGGGGCGGCTCGACGGGGCGTGCCGGCTCGACGGGCCGGGGTGGCGTGACGGGGCGCGGTGGTTCGACCGGTCGGGGTGGCGCGACGGGGCGCGGTGGCTCCACCGGCCGGGTCGGCTCCACCGGCCGGGTCGGCTCGACCGCGCGGGCCGGCTCGACCGCGCGGGCCGGCTCGACGGGACGGGGTGGTTCCACCGGGCGTCCGGCGTCGACCGGGCGGGGCTCGATCGGCCGGGACTGCTCGACCCGGCGTACCGGCTCGACCCGGCGTACCGGCTCGACCGGGTGCGCCGGTTCGATCCGGCGGGCGGGCTCGACCGGGCGAGGCTGCTCGGCGGCCCGGGCGGGTTCCCCGGTCCGGGGGGTCTCGCCGGGCCGGGGCGGTTCGCCGGGCCGGGGCGGTTCGCCGGGCCGGGGCGGTACGGTCGGGCCGACCCGATCGGTCGGGCTCGCCGTGCCGGCGGCGACGACCGGATACCCGGCGACCCGGTCCGGGCGGACCGGCGCGTCGTCGGGCTGGCCGCTGCGCGGCGGGACCCGGTCGGGACCCGAGACCGGGGTCCGCTCCGGTCGGCCGTATCCCGGGGCCAGTTCGGCGGCGGGCCGGTCGACGCCGGGCGGGGTCGGCGGTCCCACTCGGTCGCCCCGGGGCGCCGGGCCTGGCCGGACGGCCGGATCGGTGCCGCGCGGGTCGCGTACCGGTGGACGGCCGGAGCCCAGGTCGGGGAAGCGCCGGCCCTCGCGCGGTTCCTGGGCCGGACCGCGCTGTGCCGGCCAACTGGGTGCACCGGACGGTCCGGCGGCGGGGCGCCGGACCGGAGGCTCGGAGCCGGGCCGGTCGGGCCGGGCCCGGGGCGGAGTGCGGCCCGGTGGTACCTCCCGGCCCGGTGGCATCTCGCGGCCGGGTGGCATCTCCCGGCCCGGTGGCATCTCGCGGCTCCCCGGATGCGGTGGGCCGGCCGAGCGCGCCGCCCAACCATCGGCGCGGTCCGGCCCGGGAACGCCCCGCTCCGGACCGGTGGGGCCGTCGAACGCCGCCGGCATGGCCGGGCGGGCACCCGGCCCGACCCGCCCCCGGCCGTCCCGTGGTCCGGGCCGGCCATCGGAGGGCATCGGGCGCCGGTCCGGCAGCGGCTGGGTCTCCTCGGACGCCGGTCCGGTGAGCCAGCGTCCACGCCGCTCTGGCGCGGCGCCTGAGCGGCCCGGCCGGTCGTCGCCGGCCCGGCCCGGGCGATCGTCGCCGGGGCGGTGCGGATCGTGCTGCGACGCCGCCCGGCCACCGGCGAAGCCACTCTCGCCGCGACCTCCGCGCGGTCCGGGCTCGCCACCGGGCGGCCGCCGGTCGTCCCGGCCGATTGGCACCGGACCGCCGCCGCGGTACTCCGCGGCGGGTCGGCCACGTCCGTTCGACGGCTGGTCCCAGGAGTCCGGGCCGTCGTCCCGGGAGTCGGGCGGCGGGTTCCAGCCGGCGGACCGGCTGTCCCAGCGGTCGAGCCGTCCGGTACGCGTCTCGCGCGGCGGCCCGTCGCCCCGGGCCGACGGGTGTGCCCCGGCCGGCTGTCCGGGACGCCCCTTCGGCAGCGCGTCGGGACGCCCGTTCGGGAGCGTGTCGGGACGCCCGTTCGGCAGCGGTTCGGGGCGCCCCTTCGGCAACGTGTCGGGGCGACCATTGGGTAGCGGTTCGGGGCGGCCGGTGGAGGTGGGCTCGGGACGGCCGTTCGAGACCGGCTCGGGGCGGCCGAAGGTCTCCGGTTCGCCGGGGCGGGCACCCGGCGGTGGCACCTTGGCCCGGCCGGTCGGCACCGGTGCCCGGCCCGCCGGCCGGGGGCGTCGCCGCTGGTGGCCGATGTCGCCGGGATAGCGCTGACCGGGAAACTGTGGCTCCCACTCGGCGGTCGGTTCGACCACCCAGGACGGTTCGGCCGGCTCGCCCCAGCGGCCCGAGTACCGGCCGCTCACCGCGACGCTCCCGGGCGTACGCCGGCGTTTCGGGGCGGGGAGACGGTGCCGTGAGCGCTACGCGAAACCGCGCGCCACGCGGCCGGGGAAGCCGGCTCGCGTCGCTCACTCACGGGGTGTCACCTCGTCGAAAAATCTCGCTGGGCAGCCGGGCGTTCCGGGTAAAGTCACCCGGCTCGGTGCAGCGTGGTCGCGGAAGGAGGGTAACGGCGTGGGCTCGGTCACCGCCACTGTGGCACCACCCATCAGCCGAAACATCATCCCATGGTTCCGGACATTTGCTGCCATAACCGGATCGGGGTTTCGTCGATACTCTACCTACCGGCAAGCTACCGTCGCCGGCGCCTTCACCAACACCGTCTTCGGCTTCCTCCGTTGCTACGTCCTGCTGGCCGTCGCGAGCGGTGCCGGTGGCGACGCCGCCGGCTACAGTCCGGCCCAGTTGGCCACCTTCGTCTGGGTGGGGCAGGGGCTGCTCGCCGTGGTGCTGCTCTGGCGCTGGACCGAACTGGCCGACCGGATCCGCACCGGCGAGGTCGCCAGCGACCTGCTCCGCCCGGTGCACCCGGTGGTCAGTTACCTCGCCGCCGACCTCGGCCGGGCCGGGTACGCCCTGCTGACCCGCTTCCTCCCGCCGGTCCTCACCGGGCTGCTCTTCTTCGACCTCGCGCTGCCGACCCGGTGGCAGACGGTGCCGCTCTTCGCGTGCTCCGTCGGGCTGGCCGTGGTGATCTGCTTCGGCTGCCGGTTCCTGGTCAACGCGACCGCGTACTGGCTGCACGACGCCCGGGGCGCGATGATCCTCTGGACCCTCAGCTCCGGCGTACTGGCCGGGCTCTACTTCCCGCTGCGGTTCATGCCGGACTGGATCGCGGTGCCGCTCTGGCTGGCCACCCCGTTCCCGAGCCTGTTGCAGACCCCGCTGGACGTACTCGTGGAGCGGGACGGCGCGGCGATCCAGGCCGGCATGGTGGGCGTACAACTCCTCTGGGTGGGGCTGCTCCTGCTGACCTGCCGTACGGTGCAGCGCCGGGCCGAGCGCAGGCTGGTGGTGCAGGGTGGCTGAGTGGACGTACCGGCTGCGCCGGGCACCCGCCTATCTGGCGCTGCTGCGCGGGCAGGCGCGGTCGCAGGCGTCGTACCGCACCTCGTTCGTGGTGGACCTGGTCAGCAACGTCGGCGCCACCGCCCTCGACGTGATCACCGTGCTGGTGCTGTTCCGGGTCACCCGGGAGTTGGGCGGCTTCGACCGGACCGAGGCGATGGTGATGGTCGGCCTCTCCGCGGCCGCCTTCGCCGCCGCCGATCTCGCGGTCGGCAACGTGGAGGTGCTCCGCCGGTACGTCCGGTCCGGGCTGCTGGACGCGGTGCTGGTCCGCCCGCTCGGCGCGCTGCCCCAACTGCTGCTGATGGATCTGCCGCTGCGCAAGGCCGCCCGGGCCGTGTTCGGGGCGGCTGTGCTGGTGGTCGCGCTGGTCGCCGCCGATCTGGCGTGGACGCCGGGTCGGGTGCTGCTGGCCGTGCTGACCCCGCTGGCCGGGGCGGTCTTCTTCGCCTCGATCTTCGTGGCCACCGCGTCGCTGTCGTTCTGGTGGATCGACTCCGGCGAGGTCGGCTCGGCGTTCACCTACGGCGGGCGCGACTTCACCACGTACCCGATGACTGTCTATAGTGGCTGGTTCCGAGCGGCCTTCGCGTACGGGATGGGGTTCGGTTTCGTGGCCTACTACCCGGCACTGGCGCTGCTCGGCCGGGCCGACCCGCTGGGCCTGCCGACCTGGGTGGGCTGGGCCGCACCGGGCGTGGCGGCGCCGGCCGCCGCGATCGCCGCCGGGGTGTGGCGGCTCGGGGTACGCCACTACCGGAGCACCGGCTCGTGACCGCGACCCCGCCGGACGCCCCGGTGATCGAGGTCCGCGACCTGCGCAAGGAGTTCGTGGTACGCGTCCGGGCCGGCCGGTTCCGCCGGACGAAGCGGGTGGTCGGCGCGGTCGACGGGATCGACCTCACGGTCCGGCGCGGCGAGATGGTCGGCTACATCGGGCCGAACGGTGCCGGCAAGTCGACCACGCTGAAGATGCTGACCGGGGTGCTGAGCCCGTCGTCCGGGCAGGTACGCGTCTGCGGGCTGCTGCCGGTGGCCCAGCGCACCCGGCTGGCGCTGCGCATCGGGGTGGTCTTCGGGCAGCGTTCGCAGCTCTGGTGGGACCTGCCGCTGCGGGACTCCTTCGACCTGCTCCGGCACGTCTACCGGGTGCCGGCGGCCGAACACGCCGCCCGGCTGCGCCGCTGCCGCGCCGAACTCGACCTGGACGGGTTCCTCGACGTGCCGGTGCGGCAGCTCTCGCTGGGGCAGCGGATGCGGGGCGAGTTGACGGCCGCGCTGCTGCACGGTCCGGAGGTGCTCTTCCTGGACGAGCCGACGATCGGGCTCGACGTGGTGAGCCGGCAGGCGGTCCGGGCCTTCCTGGCCGAACTCGGCGCGGCCGGCGACACCACGCTGGTGCTGACCACGCACGACCTGGCCGACATCGAGCGGCTCTGCCGGCGGCTGGTGGTGATCGACCACGGTCGGGTGGTGCACGACGGGTCGATCGAGGCGCTGCACGCGCGGTACGGCTCGCGCCGGCAGGTGGTCGCCGACCTCGACGAGCCACTCGCCGAGCCGCCGGTGCTGCCCGGCGCGCCGCTGCTGCGTGCCGAGGCGGACGGGCGGCGGCTGGTCTTCGCCTGCGAGTCGGCGACCGCCTCCGAGGTGGTGGCCGGGCTGGCCCGGGTCGCCGCGCTGCGGGACATCGCCATCGTGGAGCCGGACATCGAGGAGGTCGTCGCCCGGCTCTACCGGACGCCGGCCCCGGTCGACGCCGGTGGGCCCGGCACGCTCTAGGGGTGCTCCATCACCAGCACGGCGAAGGTGCCGGGGGCGAGCGCCTCGTAGCGGTGCGGGACGTCGCCGGGAAAGCTGACGTAGTCGCCCGGGCCGAGTTCGACCGGGTCGCTCGCCGGTCCGGTACGCAGCCGGCCGGCGGCCAGCACCAGGTGTTCCACGCTGCCGGGGATGTGCGGGTCGGCGTCGCGCGGCTGGCCGGGTTCGAGTTCGATCAGGTAGACGTCCCGGCGTACCTGTGGCGCACCGGCCGCGAGCAGGGTGCCGGTGAACTCGGCCTGCTGGGAGCGGAACCCGGGGGCCTGGCCGGCCCGGATCACCCGTACCGCCGGCTGGGGCTGCTCGACCAGCCGGCTGAACGGTACGCCGAGGGCGACCCCGAGGGCCCAGAGGGTTTCCACGCTCGGGTTTCCGTTGCCGGCTTCGAGTTGTGACAGGGTCGACTTGGCGATTCCGGCCCGGCGGGCTAGTTCGGCGAGCGAGATGCCGCTGCGTTCCCGTTCCCGGCGCAGCGCGGCGGCGATGGCGGGCACCGGAGAGTCGCCGGAGCGGGACTGCGTTCGATCCATCGGTCCATCCGTTCGGCTTGACGAACAGGCATCAGGTGTTCATTATTCTGAACCATGCGTACGGTAGACCGAACACCGGCATCCGGATCGGTGCCGACCCGCGCCCTGCTGCGCGACATCGGCGCGATCGCGGTCGCGATGGTGGCGGTGGGCGCCTCCTTCGGCGCCGTCGCGCTCGCCGCCGGTCTACCGGTCCCGGCGATCGTCGCGATGTCCACCCTGCTGTACGCCGGTGGCGCCCAGTTCGTCGCGGTCGGGCTGGTCGCGGCCGGCAGCCCCGTCGCGGCGGTCTTCGCCGGCCTGCTGCTCAACGCCCGGCACCTGCCGTTCGGGCTGGCCCTCGGGGACGTACTCGGGCGGCGCTGGCGGCACCGGCTGCTCGGCAGCCACCTGATGACCGACGAGGTCACCGCGTTCACGCTGGCCCAACCCGACCGGGCGGGCCGGCGCCGCGCCTTCTGGCTGGCCGGGATCCTGCTCTTCCTGGCCTGGAACGTCGGCACCCTGCTCGGGGTGCTGCTGGCCAGCCGGGTCGGCGACCCGCTCCGGCTCGGGCTGGACGCCGCGTTCCCGGCCGGGCTGCTCGCCCTGCTGCTGCCGGCGCTGCGTGACCCGCAGACCCGGCGGGTGGCCCTGGTCGGCGCGGCGATCGCGCTGCTGGTCACCCCCGTACTGCCGGCCGGCCTGCCGGTGCTGCTGGCGCTGGCCGGATTAGCCGTACTGCTGCTGCCCCGGCGACCTCGGGCGCGGCCGTGCTGAGCCGTCGGCGTGCCGGCGGGTGCGGGTCGCCGCCGCCGGAGCGTCGACCGGGGGAGTCGAGATGCTGATCGTCGTGATCCTGGCGCTGGCCGTCGGCACGTACGCCTTCCGGCTCTCCGGAGTGGTGCTGCGGGACCGGCTGGCCCTGCCCGACGGGGTGAACCGGCTGCTGCCGATGGCGGCGGCCGCCCTGCTCGCGGCGCTCGCGGTGACGGCGGCGCTGACCGAGGCGGGCGCGTTCGCCGGCTTCGCCCGCCCGACCGGGGTACTCGTCGGCGCCGTGCTGGCCTGGCGCCGTGCCCCGTTCGTCGCGGTGGTGGTCGCGGCGGCCGGCACGGCCGCCCTGCTCCGCCTGCTCGGCGTTCCGTGAACGGCTGGGCGCCGACGCTTCACCCTGCTGGGCGTGCGTGAACCGCCCTGCACCGACGCTTCACCCGGCTCGGCGTGCGTGAAACGCCCTGCGCCGACGCTTCGCCCGCCGGGCCGCGCCGGTGGCTCAGATCTTGTCGCCGAGGTTGACCCGGGGGACCGGAGCGCGCATCCGGCGGAACGTGATCGAGCGCATGATCGCGTAGAGGTAGAGCGAGCCCATCCGCTGGTCGGTCTTGGGGAACCGCTGCCGGACCAGCTTCTTGATCTTCCGCGAGATCAGCACCGAGTCGATCACCAGGGCGATCGCCAGCAGGCCCCAGAGCAGGTTGGAGGCGAACCGCACCGCCGGCGGCATGGTGTTCGCCGAACCGATCAGCACCACCAGGGCGCCGCCGAAGAACCAGGTCCCGACGGTACGCCGGGAGTCCACCACGTCCCGGGCGAGCCCGCGCTCGGGAGCCCGGTCCCGGGGACCACCCTCCCGGCGGAACTCGGCCGCCGACTCCGCCCGCAACTGCCGGCGCCGCTCCCGGGCCTCCTGCTTGGTGAGCGGCTTGGCGTCGCCGACGACCCGCCGACCGGCGCTCGGGCGCTTCGGAGTCTCCCGGCCCAACTCCTTCTTGCTCGGGGTGTAGCCCCGGGGGCGGGCGGACGCGGACTCCTCCTCGGGGGTCACCTCAGCGGTGGCCTCCTCGACGAGGTCGGTGGGCTTGCGGCGAAACAGCGACGGCACGCGGCAAGGGTAGCCAACCGCCGGAGCGACCCGCACCTCGCGGTACGCCGACCGCCCACCGCCGCCGCCCGGAACCGGGTGAGCAGCGTCTCACCCGGTCTCCGGCCGGCCCGGACCCGGAAGCCGGCACGCCGGCCACCGGATGCGGGTACGCGGGTTCAGGGGCGCTCGACGTGCGCGCCGAGGTCCGCGAGCTTGGCCTCGAAGTCCTCGTAACCCCGGTTGATCAGATCCACGCCGTAGACCCGGGAGGTGCCCTCGGCCGCCAGCGCGGCGATCAGGTGGCTGAACCCGGCCCGCAGGTCGGGGATGACCAGGTCGGCGGCGTGCAGCTTCGACGGCCCGGCGATCACCGCCGAGTGCTTGAAGTTGCGGCGGCCGAACCGGCAGGGCGTACCGCCGAGGCAGTCCCGGTAGACCTGGATCGTGGCGCCCATCTTGTTCAGCGCCTCGGTGTAGCCGAGCCGCTGCTCGTACACCGTCTCGTGCACGATCGACAGGCCCCGGGCCTGGGTCAGCGCCACCACCAGCGGCTGCTGCCAGTCGGTCATGAACCCCGGGTGCACGTCGGTCTCCAGCGCCACCGCCCGCAGCTCGCCGCCGGGGTGCCAGAACCGGATCCCGCCCTCCTGGCCCGGGCTGCCCTGCCGAGGCGGCCGGGTGTCGGTGACCTCGTACGCCCCGCCGACCGAGCGGAACACGTTGAGGAAGGTCATCATGTCGGCCTGCTCGGCGCCGAGCACCTCGACCCGGCCGCCGGTGGCCAGCGCGGCGGCGGCCCAGCTCGCCGCCTCGATCCGGTCCGGGATCGGCCGGTGGGTGTAGCCGCCCAGCCGGGCGACACCCTGCACCTCGATCACCCGGTCGGTGTGCACCTTGATGATCGCGCCCATCTTCTGGAGTACGCAGATCAGGTCGATGATCTCCGGCTCGACGGCCGCGTTGCGCAGCTCGGTGACGCCCTCGGCGAGTACCGCGGTCAGCAGCACCTGCTCGGTGGCGCCCACGCTCGGGTACGGCAGCTCGAACTTGGTGCCGTGCAGGCCGCTCGGTGCGGTCAGGTGCATCCCGTCGGGTGCCTTGTCCACCACCGCGCCGAACTGCCGCAGCGCCTGGATGTGGAAGTCGATCGGCCGTGGGCCGATGTGGCAGCCGCCCAGGTCGGGGATGAACGCGTGGCCGAGCCGGTGCAGCAGCGGACCGCAGAACAGGATGGGGATCCGGCTCGATCCGGCGTGCACGTTGATCTCGTCCGTGCTGGCGCTCTCGACGTTGGCCGGGTCGAAGACCAGTTCGCCGTCGTCGACGCCGTCGGTGACCTTCACGCCGTGCAGTTCGAGCAGGCCCCGGACCACCTCGACGTCGCGGATCCGCGGCACGTCGAAGAGCCGGCTCGGCTCGTCGCCGAGCAGGGCCGCGACCATCGCCTTGGAGACGAGATTCTTCGCGCCGCGCACTCGGATCTGCCCGGAAAGGGGCGTACCTCCGTGTACGACCAGGACGTCGTCGGTCAACGGAACCTCCAGCGGGTTGATGCTGCTCTACGTCGATGCTCTCCGCGAGGGTGAACCATCAGGTCCACACAGCCGTCGCCCCCCGTGGCCCGGCCGGCACGACGCGGTCACGCCGTCCTGCCCGGGCTCTGTCACGGCCCCGGGCAGCATAGCGCTCGGTTACGAAAAAAGAGCGGTCACAGCGCGACGGATGGCACGAAACGGGGACAGCGGCAGGAATCCGTACCCCGCTTATTACTGTCAGTAGTCGTATGCGTCCGCTACGGCAGGGCCAGCATCTGGTCCAGCGCCACCCGGGCGTGGTGCGCGGTGTCCCGGTCCACGGTGATCTGGTTCGGCACCCGGCCGGCGACCAGTTCCTCCAGCGACCAGACCAGGTGCGGCAGGTCGATCCGGTTCATCGTGGAGCAGTAGCAGACGGTCCGGTCCAGGAACATGACCTGCTTGTCCGGGTGGGCGTTGGCCAGCCGACGGACCAGGTTCAGTTCGGTACCGACCGCCCAGGCCGAGCCGGCCGGCGCCGCCTCGATGGTGTTGATGATGTACTCGGTCGAGCCGACGTGGTCGGCGGCGGTCACCACGTCGTACCGGCACTCGGGGTGGACCAGCACGTTCACCCCGGGCACCCGCATCCGGACCTCGTCGACGCTGCTCCGGGTGAACCGGCCGTGCACCGAGCAGTGCCCCCGCCACAGGATCATCTTGGCTTCCCGGAGCTGCTTGGCGGTCAGCCCGCCACCCGGCTTGTGCGGGTCGTAGAGCACGCAGTCGTCCGCGTCCAGCCCCATCTTCAGCACCGCCGTGTTACGGCCGAGGTGCTGGTCGGGGAGGAAGAGCACCCGCTGCCCCCGCTCGAACGCCCAGCGCAGCGCCCGCTCGGCGTTCGACGAGGTGCAGACCACCCCGCCGTTGCGCCCGACGAAGCCCTTGATGTCGGCGGACGAGTTCATGTAGGTCACCGGCACGGTCGAACCGGCCACGCCGAGTTCTTCCAGCGCCTCCCAGGCGGCCTCGACCTGCGGCAGCGCCGCCATGTCCGCCATCGAGCAGCCGGCGGCCAGGTCGGGCAGGACCACCCGCTGGGCGTCGGTGGTGAGGATGTCGGCGCTCTCGGCCATGAAGTGCACGCCGCAGAAGACGATGTACTCCGCGTCCGGCCGGGCCGCCGCCTCGCGGGCGAGCTTGAACGAGTCACCGGTCACGTCGGCGAACTGGATGACCTCGTCGCGCTGGTAGTGGTGGCCGAGCACGAACACCCGCTCACCGAGCGCCGCCTTGGCGGCCGTGGCCCGGGCGACCAGGTTCGGGTCGCTCGGCGGCGGCAGCTCGCCGGGACAGTCGACCCCGCGCTCGCTGGTCGGGTCGGCGCCCCGGCCGAGCAGCAGCAGGGCGGTAGCGGTGCTGGACGGCTCTACCCACGTCGAAGTCACGATCCCCATGCTTCCACAGCCGGGACCGCTTTCCAGCCGTCCTGATGTGGGCTGCCACACTCGTGATCCATGCGGATCCTGATCTGTCCGGACAAGTTCGCCGGTACCCTCTCCGCGGCCGAGGTGGCCGAGGCGGTCCGGGACGGCTGGCGGGAGGTGGCCCCCGGCGACGACCTGGTGCTGCGGCCGCTCTCCGACGGCGGGCCGGGCTTCGTCCAGGTGCTCGCCGCCGCCCTGCCCGGACGCCGGGTGCCGGTGTCGACCGTCGACCCGCTGGGCCGGCCGGCCGCCGGCGAGATCCTGCTCACCGCCGACGGCACCACCGCGTACGTGGAGAGTGCCCAGGCGTGCGGCCTGCACCTGCTCGCCCCGGAGGAACGCGACCCGAAGCGGACCACCTCGTACGGCCTCGGCGCGCTGCTCGCCACCGCCGCCGAGGCGGGGGCCCGGCGTGCCGTGGTCGGGCTGGGCGGCTCGGCCGTGAACGACGCGGGCGCGGGGCTGCTGGCCGCGCTGAACGCCGTACCGGTGGACGCCGCCGGGATGGCCCTGCCGTACGGCGGAGCCGCGCTGCTCGCCGTCGCCGGGCTGACCGGACGGCCCCAGTTGCGTGGGATGGGGCTGGTCGCGGCGACCGACGTCGACAACCCGCTGACCGGGCTGACCGGCGCGTCGAACGTCTTCGGGCCGCAGAAGGGTGCGACCCGCGAGGACGTACTCCTGCTCGACGACGCGCTGGGGCGCTTCGCCGAGGTGCTGGAGCGCGACCTGCCCGGCTGCCCGCCCGGGCTGGCCGGGTTGCCGGGTGCCGGCGCGGCCGGCGGGCTCGGTGCGGCGCTGCTCGCGCTGGGCGGCCGGTGCGAGTCGGGTATCGAGCTGGTCACCCGGTTGACCGGGCTGGACGCCGCCTACGACGAGGCCGACCTGGTGATCACCGGGGAGGGTTCCTTCGACCACCAGTCGCTGCGCGGCAAGGTGGTGGCCGGGGTGGCCGGGGCGGCCCGGGACCGGGGGGTGCCCTGTGTGGTGCTGGCCGGCCGGGTCAGCGCCGGGCGGCGCGAGTCGGCGGCGGCCGGGGTGACCGAGACGCACAGCCTGGTGGACCACTTCGGCGGGGAGCCGCACGGCGGGGTCGAGCGGGCGATGAGCCGGCCGGCCGAGGGCCTGCGGGCGCTGGCGGCCCGGCTGGCCGGGCAGTGGAGCCGGTGACCGGCCGGCCGCCGACCTCAGGCCGGACCGGCGGGGTGGGTATGGGTGTGCCGTGCCCCGGTGCCGGGTCTGGGGCGTTCGTCACATTCCGGTGCCCGCGCGGCACCGGGTCGCCCCGGTCGGCGAACCGGACGATCCGGCACGCCGGGGCGGGTTCCCCCCGAGCCTGGGTGACCTGCGTCGCACCGGCCTAGAATCGATTTTGTACCCACATTGGGAATCACCGGCCAGCCGGCTAGCGTTGGCCAGTACGGATAAACATCGCACCGGCGCAGGGGAGACTTTCATCGTGACAACGCCAGCGCAGACCGAGTCGAGCGCGGAAACCGCTCCGAGTACCATCGTCCTGACCGACGTCGCGGCGCAGAAGGTGAAGGCCCTGATCGAGCAGGAGGGCCGCGACGACCTGCGGCTGCGGGTCGCGGTGCAGCCGGGTGGCTGCTCCGGCCTGCGTTACCAGCTCTTCTTCGACGAGCGTTCGCTCGACGGTGACGTGGTCAGTGACTTCGGCGGGGTCGAGGTCGTCGTCGACCGGATGAGCGCGCCGTACCTGACCGGCGCCACCATCGACTTCGCCGACCGGATCGACGCCCAGGGCTTCACCATCGACAACCCGAACGCGCAGAACTCGTGCGCGTGCGGTGATTCGTTCCACTGATCGGTGCTTTGTCCCGGTTTACCCGGTACATCCCGATCTACTGCTCCATACTGGTTACCTGAGCGGGTCGCCCCGCGCGGGGGCGTGACGTTACCCGGAGAGTCCGTCACGCCGCCGCGTCGGGAGCGGCCCGTTCGGCGTTCCAGGGCGCGTCCTCGCGTACCCGGGCCGGCTGGCGGCGGTCCACGGCGGCCGCGGGCGCGCCGCGGGCGCCCGGGGCGGCGGACCTTGCCGGGCGGCGGACCTTGCCGGGCGGTGAGCCGCAGGTGACCTCGGGTTGGCCGGTACCCGATCGATCGGGGACGTGGCCGACGACGGACCGGTAGGCTGACCCGGCCGTAATCCCGTCTCCAACTCCGAGGGCCGACATGAAGATCGCCGTCACCGGCTCGATCGCCACCGACCACCTGATGCACTTCCCGGGCCGGTTCGCCGATCAGTTCATCGCCGACCAGCTGCACAAGGTCTCACTCTCGTTCCTCGTCGACGAGCTGGTGCTCCGCCGGGGCGGCGTCGCCGCCAACATCGCCTTCGGGATGGCGCAGCTCGGCCTGCGGCCGGTGCTGCTCGGCGCGGTCGGCGCCGACTTCGACGACTACCGGTCCTGGTTGGAGCGGCACGGCGTCGACTGCGCCTCGGTGCACATCAGCGAGGTGGCCCACACGGCCCGGTTCGTCTGCACCACCGACACCGAGATGTGCCAGATCGCCTCCTTCTACGCCGGTGCGATGAGCGAGGCCCGCAACATCGAGCTGGCCCCGGTCGCCGACCGGGTCGGCGGGCTCGACCTGGTGCTGGTCAGCGCCAACGACCCGGACGCGATGCTGCGGCACTCCGAGGAGTGCCGCCAGCGGGGGTACGCCTTCGCCGCCGACCCGTCGCAGCAGCTCGCCCGGATGGACGGCTCCGCCGTACTCGGCCTGATCGACGGCGCCGACTACCTGCTGACCAACGACTACGAGAAGTCGCTGCTCCAGAGCAAGGCCGGGCTCACCGACGACCAGCTGCTGGAGCGGGTCAAGATCCGGGTCACCACGCTGGGCAAGGACGGTGTCGAGATCGTCGGCCGGGACATCGAGCGGATCCACGTGCCGATCGCCCGCGAGCTGCACATCGCCGACCCGACCGGGGTGGGCGACGGCTTCCGGGCCGGATTCTTCGCCGGACTCTCCTGGGGACTGGGCCTGGAGCGGTCGGCCCAGATCGGCTCGCTCCTCGCCACGCTGGTGCTGGAGACCGTCGGCACCCAGGAGTACGAGGTCCGGGGCGACCTCTTCGTCAAGCGCCTCGCCGAGTCGTACGGCGACCAGGCCGCCGAGGAGGTCCGGCAGCACCTGGGCTGAGCCGGAGCGCGGTCGGCGGTCAGTGGGCGCGGCGGATGTCGTACGCGGGGGAGCCGTCGACGGTCGAGGTACCGACCAGCTCCTGTCCGCGCATCCGGCACCAGGCCGGGATGTCGATCGCCGCGGCCGGGTCGTCGGCGAGTACCCGGAGCACGCCGCCGACCGGCAGTTGGGGCAGGCGCCGGGCCGCCGCGATCACCGGCAGCGGGCAGCGCTGGCCGAGACAGTCGACGACCTCGTCCGGAGCGTTCACCGCTGACCTCCCGGCACTCGCGTACGTCCTTCCGATCGTCGTCGGCCCTCCGGCGATTGTCCGACGCCGGGCGGGGTCGAGCCAACCGGCCCGCCGGGGCCGGGGTCAGAGTCCGAGCACCCCGGCCTCGGCGCGCAGCCCGGCCACGATCCCCGGCAGCTCGGCGAGGAAGCGCTCCACCTCCGCCTCGGTGCTCTCCCGGTGCAGCGAGATCCGGACGTTGCCGTGCGAGAGCACCCCCATCGCCTCCAGCACGTGCGACGGGCGCAGCGTGGACGAGGTGCAGGAGGAGCCGGACGAGACCGCGAAGCCGCGCCGGTCCAGGGCGTGCAGCAGCGCCTCGCCGTCGACGTAGAGGCAGGAGAAGGTGACCAGGTGCGGCAGCCGCTGCACCGGGTCGCCGACCACCTCCACGTCCGGCACCGTCGCCGCCACGGTGGCCCGGATCCGGTCGACCAGCGGTCCGAGCCGGGCGGCCTCCGCCGCGGCCTCCGCGTGCACCGCGCGCAGCGCGGCCGCCGCCGCCACGATCGCGGGCAGGTTTCCCACCCCGGGGGTACGGCCGGCCTCCCGCTCGTCCGCCGGGTACGGCGACTCCCAGCGGGTGCCCTTGCGGACCACCAGCAGCCCGACGCCGGGCGGCCCGCCCCACTTGTGCGCGCTGGCCGACAGCATCGACCAGCCCTCCGGCACCGGCACCCGGCCCACCGACTGGGCGGCGTCGACGTGCAGCGGCACCCCGACGGCCGCGCAGGCCCGCGCGGCTTCGGCGACCGGCTGGACCGTACCCACCTCGTGGCTGGCGCTGATCAACGTGCCGAGGGCCACCCCGGGGCCGGCCACCGCCGACGACCAGGCGTCGAGGTCGAGCCGCCCGGACCGGTCCACCGGTACCGGGGTGGCGTCGCCGCCGGCCGCCACGTGCCGTTGCGCCGCGTGCAGCACCGCGGAGTGCTCGATCGCCGAGTGCACCAGCGTGCCGCCCGCCCGGCGCCGCCCGGCCAGCCCGCCCAGCACGGCGGCGTGCGCCGCGGCCGTACCGCTGGGGGTGAAGGAGAGTTCGTCGGGGCGTACCCCGAGGACCTCGGCGGTGGCCGCCCGCGCCGCGTCGAGGAGTTGGCGGGCCCGGCGGGCCGGCGCGTAGAGCCGGGCCGGATCGGCCCAGCCGTCCGCCAGGGCGGCGAGCAGCGCCTGCCGGGCTACCGGGTGTAACGGTGCCGCGGAGGCCGCGTCGAAGTAGACCGGAGGCTCGCTCACCAGCAAACCGTAACCCGGCGCCGGATCGGGCAAGATCCCCCGGCAGAGTGGGGACGCGGACCCCAAGGCCGTCCAGCCGACGCAGGTCGAGTAATCTGCGACCGTCGGTGACGCCTTTGCCGCCGGTGTCGACAACTCCGACGCCGCGGCGCGCTAGGGAGGCAGGACCAGGTGGTCGCAAGGGGTTCGGAGGTACGGCCGTCGGCCGTACGGCAGAGCAGTCCCCGGGACGCCCGAGGGCGCGGCACGCGCCCGTCGGTGGGCCGGTTGGCCGCGCTCGGAGCCGGTGGCGCCGCGCTGCTCGCCCTGCTGACCGGCTGTGACGTCGGCCGGACGTTCGACGGGTTCGGGTGGCCGCAGGGCGGCATCAGCCCCGAGTCCCACCGGATGTACGACCTCTGGATCGGCTCCTCCATCGCCGCCCTGGCGGTCGGCGTCTTCGTGTGGGGCCTGATCTTCTGGTGCATCATCCGCTACCGCAAGCGGGGCGAGGCGCTGCCGGTGCAGACCCGGTTCAACATGCCGATGGAGTTCCTCTACACCATCGCGCCGATCCTGGTCGTCGCCGTGCTCTTCTACTACACGGCGATCGTGCAGACCGGGGTGAACAAGGTCACCAGCAACCCCGACGTGACCGTCGAGGTGGTCGCCTTCAAGTGGAACTGGCAGTTCAACTACCGGGACGAGCCGGGTGAGGAGGCCAACACGGTCGCCTCGACGCTGGGCACCAGCGAGGTGATCCCGATCCTGGTGCTGCCGACCGGCCGCAGCATCCGGTTCGAGGAGACCAGCAGGGACGTCATCCACTCGTTCTGGGTGCCGGAGCTGCTCTTCAAGCGGGACGTCTTCCCCGGTAACGTCCGCAACGTCTTCGAGGTGAGCAGCCTCGACACCGAGGGCGCGTACGTCGGGCGCTGCGCCGAGCTGTGCGGCACGTACCACTCGATGATGAACTTCGAGCTGCGGGTCGTCTCGCCGGACGAGTACGACCGGTTCATCGAGGCGAAGCGGGCCGGCCAGTCGACGCAGGACGCCCTGGTCGCCATCGGCGAGGAGCCGCTGGCCCAGACCACCCGGCCGTTCGAGACCCGGCGGGACGTCAACAACTTCGGTAACGCGAGCGCGGGAAGCTGAGGAGCGTCCAAATGAAGACCGAGTGGAAGCTGTTCGGCATCGTCTCGATCTTCCTGGCCCTCGCGGCCGTCGTCTACGGGGTGTGGACGGCCGGCGAGGCGGGCCGGGTGGAGTGGATCGGTACCGTCGCGCTGGCGCTGTCGTTCCTGCTCACCGCGATGTGCGGCGGCTTCTTCTGGTTCGTGTCGCGGCGGATCGACCCGCGTCCGGAGGACCGGGCGGACGCGGAGATCTCGGACGGCGCCGGTGAGGTCGGCTTCTTCAGCCCCGGCAGCTACTGGCCGTTCGGGTTGGCCGCTGCCGCCACCGTCGCCGGGCTCGGCCTGGTGTTCTGGCAGTGGTGGCTGATCGCCGCCGGCCTGATCGCGGTGATCTTCGGGGCCTGCGGCCTGCTCTTCGAGTACTACTCCGGCACCCGGCGCACTGCGGAGCACTGACCGGCGCGGTAGGCATCTCCGACGACCCGTGGCCCTTTCGGGGGCTGCGGGTCGTCGTCGTTGATGCCCCGCGAGCCGTGCTGAGCGGCCCGTCTGGCGAAGATCTGGTCCAGGTGGTACCCCGCGACAAGGCCGGACTCCGACGTGCCGTGCAGGCCCGCCACGACGCTGTCGGCGTGGCCGGTCGGTCGCCAGCGCGAGCCAGGTTGCCGGCCTCCGCCGTGGGATCCCGCCCCGGCGCCGGTTCGCCGGCCCGGTCTGATCGAGCAGCGGTCGCGGGGCCGAAGCCCTTCGCCCCGGCCCCGACCCCGGCTGATCCGACTGGAGCGGCGCCACAGCTCGCCCACCGGGCACGGGCCGCCGGGAGTTGGGCACGGGCCTGTCGATGGAGCGGGCCGGCGTGGCTGAACCGCTCGTCCTCGACTCCGCCGGAACGCACACGCGGACACCTCCGCGCCCGTGACAGCCGACCCGACGTTCCGACCCTGAAACGCCAGTGGCGCCCGCCGGAAACTCCGGCGGGCGCCACTGTCACGTGGTGCGTGTCGTTCAGCGGCGGTCGCCGCTGCCGATCTCCTCGCGCTCGGGGCGCGGCTCGACCGGCGGGTGGCCGGGCGAGACCGGCGCCTCGGCCGGCTTCTCGATCGGGTAGAAGAAGCCCCGGATCGCCGGGCCGAGCGCGCCGAGCCGGTTCATCTTCTTCGGTACGACCCAGCCGACGTACTCCAGCTCGCTGTGCCCGTGCTCGTCGGTCCGGCCGAGCGGCTGGTGCACCTCCACGAACTGCCCGTTCGGGAGCCGGCGGATGATGCCGGTCTCGACGCCGTGCGCGAGTACCTCCCGGTCGTGCTGCTGGAGCCCCAGGCAGATCCGGTAGGTGATGTAGTAGGCGATCGGCGGTACGATGATCAACCCGATCCGGCCGGCCCAGGTCATCGCGTTCAGGCTGATCCAGAACTTCTCCGCGATCACGTCGTTCGCCCCGGAGAGCGTCAGCACCAGCCAGAACGACACCGCCATGGCGCCCAGGGCCGTGCGGCCCGGTACGTCGCGGGGACGCTGGAGCAGGTGGTGGGTGCGGCGGTCCTTGTTGATCCGGGCCTCGATGAACGGGTAGAGCAGCGGCACCACGGTCAGGATGCCGGGCAGCACCACGGTCGGCCAGAACAGCGGCGGGATCACGTAGCCGTCGCCGATCGGGATGGAGATCTGCCACGGCGGCATCAACCGGGTCGAGCCGTCGAGGAACATGACGTACCAGTCGGGCTGGCTCGCCGCGGAGACCACCCCGGCCTCGTACGGGCCGAAGAACCAGATCGGGTTGATCTGTGCCACGCCGCCGAGCAGGGCGATCACCCCGAAGACGATCATGAAGAAGCCGCCCTGCTTGAGCGCGTAGCGCGGGAACATCCGTTCGCCGACCACGTTCGAGTTGGTCCGGCCGGGGCCGGGCCACTGGGTGTGCTTCTGCTTGAAGACCAGTCCGAGGTGCACGCTGATCAGGGCCACCAGCAGGGCGGGGATCAGCAGTACGTGCGCGATGAAGAACCGGCTGACGATGATCTCACCGGGGAACTCCCCGGCGAAGATGGACGAGGTCACCCAGGTGCCGATCACCGGTATGGAGAGCATGATCGCCGAGGCGATCCGCAGGCCGGTGCCGGAGAGCCCGTCGTCCGGGAGCGAGTATCCGGTGAAGCCGGCCAGGAACCCGACCCAGAAGAGCAGGTACCCGATGATCCAGTTCAGTTCGCGCGGCTTGCGGAACGCTCCGGTGAAGAAGATCCGCATCATGTGCACGATGATCGCGGCCATGAACAGCAGCGCCGCCCAGTGGTGCATCTGCCGCATGATCAGGCCGCCGCGGATGTCGAACGAGATGTCCAGCGACGAGGAGTACGCGGCGGACATGTGCACGCCCTGCAACGGCCGGTAGCTGCCGTCGTAGGTCACCTCGCGCATCGACGGCTCGAAGAACAGCGTCAGGTAGACACCGGTCAGCAGCAGCACGATGAAGGAGAAGAGCGCGATCTCGCCCAGCAGGAACGACCAGTGGTCGGGGAAGACCTTGTTCAGCAGGGACCGCAGCGGGGTTGCTACCTGCAACCTGTCGTCGACCTCGCGGGCGGCCTTGCCGGGCACCGCCGCCACGTCCAACCTTCGGCGCTTCATGGCCGCTCCCAGAAGTCTGGCCCTACGGTCTCGGTGAAGTCGGACTTCGCCACGAAGAAGCCCCCCTCGACGTCGAGGGGCAGTTGGGGAAGCCGCCGGTTCGCCGGTCCGAAGACCGGGCGGGCGTTGTCGGTGATCAGGAACTGTGACTGGTGACAGGGGCAGAGCAGGCGGTTGGTCTGCTGCTCGTAGAGGCTGGCCGGGCAGCCGGCGTGCGTGCAGATCTTGGAGTAGGCGATGTAGTTGCCCCACATGAAGTTCGGCTTGTTGTCCCGGACGTTCGCCGCCTTCGCGTCGGCCGCGTCACGCTCCCGCAGGTGGAACAGCAGGACCGGGGAGTCCGCCCACTTGTTCGTGGCGCCGCCCTCGATTCCGGGGTAGACCGTGAGCATCCCGCCGGGGCTGATGTCCTCCGGGCGGATCGGGGTGCCGTCGTGGTGGGTCAGGTGGATCCGCCTGCCGTCCTGCGGCTTCCAACCGGTGGTGAACATCTGGTTGTTCTTGTGCGGCTGTTCGATCATTCCGCCGATCAGCGGCGCCGCCGCGACCGCACCCACCGGGGCGAGGCCGGCGAGCAGCGAGATGCCGAGCAGCGGCCGACGCCGTACGCCCATCTCGTCGGCCAGGTAGAGCATCGTGTTGCCGGTGAGCTTGCGCTCGTCGTCGGTGACGTGCTCGTCGTGCCGGCCCTGGATCGACACCTCCTTGGGCAGCAGCTTCTTGCCCCAGGCGAGCAGACCGAAGCCGATCAGGAGCAGCGCGAGGCCGAGGGTGATGCCGAGCAGCGGGGTGTAGAGCACCCCGAGCCCGTCCTGGGACTCGAAGGTCCAGGGCCACCAGATGTAGATCGCCAGGAACGCGGTCGCCAGTACGCCGACCAGCAGGAACATCAGGGTGATCGTCCGGGTCAGCCGGCGTTCCGCCTTGGTGCCCGGCACCGGGAACTGCGCCTCGTAGTGGACGATCTCGATGTCGTCGCGCCGCGCACCCTCCCGGACGATGTCGAACCGGGACAGCGTCGGGTCGTCGAGGTCGACCGGCTGCTGGCCGGCCCCGTGCGGCTGTACGTCGTTGGCAGTGCTCATGACTTACCCGCAATCCACAGAGCAGCGAAGATCAACGCCACGATGCCGACCAGGAAGATCACCAGCGCCTCGGTGGCCGGGCCGTACCGGCCGAGGTTGAACCCACCCGGGTCGCGGTCGGACTGCACGGTCTCGTTCAGGTACGCGATGATGTCGGCCTTCTGGTCCGGCCGGATCTGGTTGTCCCCGAAGACCGGCATGTTCTGCGGACCGGTCAGCATCGCGCCGTAGATCTGCCGGTCGGTCGCGTCCCGCAGGCTCGGGGCGAACTTGCCGGAGGAGAGGGCACCGCCGCCACCGCCGAAGGCGTGGCAGGAGGAGCAGTTGATCCGGAACAACCGGCCGCCCTCGGCCGCGTCCCCGCCCTGGTGCAGGTTCTCACCCTCGGGGAGCTGCGGCCCGCCGCCGAGTTCCTGCACGTACTGCGCCAGCTGCGTCGTCTGGTCGTCGGTGAAGACCGGGGGCTTCTCCTCGGCCTGGGCCTCCTGCCGGGCCAGCGGCATCCGGCCGGTGCTCACCTGGAACTCCACCGAGGCGGCGCCGACGCCGATCAGGCTCGGCCCGCGTCCCTCGACGCCCTGGGCGTTGCGGCCGTGACAGCTCACGCAGCTCGTGTCGAAGAGCGCCTTGCCCTCCTGCGCCGCCGAGGTGAGCTGCGGGGTGTCCTGCGCCGAAAGGCCCGGCGCGAAGACGGTGTAGGCGCCGCCGGCCAGCATGAGCGCGGCCAGCAACCGGACCGCGGCGCCCAGTCGACGCCGGGCCTTGCCGCGCGGCCTCGACCGCGCGCGGCGCAGCCGCGAGAGCAGCCCGCGGGAGCGGTCGCCGCCGGGGGTGTCAGAAGTCATGGCCTGTGTCCTTAACGGTTTTCTCGACCTTGTCTCAGGGACGGGGCAACGGGGCGGAACGTGACATGACCAAGATCACTGGAGCCAGTAGATCATGCCGTACAGAGCGATCCAGACCACATCGACGAAGTGCCAGTAATACGAGACGACGATCGCCGAGGTCGCCTGCGCCGGGGTGAACCGGCCCATGGTTGTCCGGATCATGAAGATGATGAAGGCCACCAGACCACCGGTCACGTGCAGCGCGTGGAAGCCGGTGGTCAGGTAGAAGACCGACCCGTACCCGTCTGCGTTGATCTTGACGCCGTGGTGCACCAGCTCGCGGTACTCGTTGAGCTGACCCAGGACGAAGATCAGGCCCATCACGAAGGTGATCGTGAACCAGCGGCGCAGCGCGTGCACGTCACCCCGCTCGGCGGCGAAGACGCCGATCTGGCAGGTGACCGAGGAGAGCACCAGGATCACCGTGAACGTCGTCGCGTACGGGATGTTCAGCACCTCGGTGTGCTTCTCCCACTGCTCGGGCGCCGCCGCCCGGATGGAGAAGTACATCGCGAACAACGCCGCGAAGAACATGAGTTCGCTCGAGAGCCACACGATCGTCCCGACGCTGACCATGTTGGGACGGGTCAGCGAGTGGATCCGGCTCTTGTCAATGGCTGAGGCCGCAGTCACGCGGTCATTATTGCCCCTGATCGGCATCGCCCATCGTCGGGGTGGCCTAACTGCCTCGTCGGACGGGGTGACGTCCCCCGCCCGGTTCGTCTGGCCTAGCCTGAAAACGTGCTGCACCTCGATCCCGGTACCGCCTCGGCGGTGCCCCCGGCACCGGCCGTTCTCGCCGGTGGGGGCGCCGAGACGGCACCGTTCACCGTCTCGACCATCTTCACCGAGGCCACGCTGAACAGCTGGCTCGCCGTCGGCCTGGTGCTGGCCGCCGCCTGCTACCTGTACGGCGTACACCGGCTGCGGGTGCGCGGCCACTCCTGGCCGGTACTGCGCACCGTGCTCTTCCTCGGGCCGGGGCTGGGCGGGATCGCCGCGGTGACGCTCACCGGGCTGGGCGCCTACGACACCACCCTGATCTCGGTGCACATGGTCCAGCACATGGTGCTGTCGATGGTCGCGCCGATCTTCCTCGCCCTCGGCGCGCCGGTGACGCTGGCGCTGCGTACCCTCGGCAAGGCGCCGCGCAAGCGGCTGCTCGCGGTGCTGCACAGCCGGGTCGCCCGGGTCTTCACCTTCCCGCTCTTCGCCTACGCGATCTTCGTGGTGAACCCGTTCGTGCTCTACTTCTCCGGGCTCTACCGGTGGACCCTGGAGAATTCGTTCGGCCACGAGCTGGTGCACGCGCACTTCATCCTCACCGGCTGCCTCTTCTTCTGGCCGCTGGTCGGGCTCGACCCGCTGCCCGGCCGCTGGCCGTACCCGGCCCGGGCCCTGCTGATGGTGCTCTCGGTGCCGTTCCACACCGTGCTCGGGCTCACCGTCATGCAGAGCACCACGCTCTTCGGCGGCGACTGGTACCCGTCCCTGGCGCTGGCCTGGTCCGATCCGTGGAACGACCAGAAGGTCGCCGGCGGCATCCTCTGGGCCGGCGGCGAGTTCGTCAGCGTCACCATGCTCGGCGTGCTGGTGGTGCAGTGGGTGCGGCAGTCCGAGCGGGAGGCGCGCCGGACGGACCGGGAACTGGACCGCCAGGAGGCCCGGGAACGCGCCGCCGGTACCGCGGTGTAACGGGGCGGGCCGGGCAGCGCGGCCGGCGTACCGGATGTCCCGGGATTCGGGCGGTGCCGGCCCCGGACGCCGGGCGGGCCGGCCGGGCTCCGGAGCCGACCGGTACGATCGGCGGGCAGCTACGAGGTGGGAGCCCAGCGACCGATGAGCGATCGTCAATACACCGTCCTGCTCTACAGCGACGACCCGGAGGTCCGGGACCGGATGCGGCTCGCCGTCGGCACCCGGCCGGCGGCCGACCTGACCGTCGAGTTCGTCGACGCGGCCAGCTACGACGAGTGCATCCGGCTGGTCGACGACTACGAGATCGACCTGCTGCTGCTCGACGGCGAGGCGAGCCCGACCGGCGGGCTCGGCATCGCCCGGCAGATCAAGGACGACCGGGACGACGCCCCGCCGACCTGCGTGGTGATCGCCCGGGCCGCCGACCGCTGGCTGGCGGCCTACGCCCAGGTGGACGCCACCCTCGTGCACCCGCTCGACCCGGTGACCACCGGCCAGACCGTGGCCGGCCTGCTCCGCGCCCGCGCCAGCGGGGCGAGCGCGCGCTCCTAGGGCTCCGGGTCACGCACACCACCACACACCGCCCACCACCCGCCCCGCCCGGGAGGCCCGCATGGGGGAACGGACCTGGCCCAACCTGCTCGCCGCGCTGCTGCGCGACGAGGAGCTCTCCACCGCCGACACCGCGTGGGCGATGGGGGAGATCATGTCGGGGTCGGCGACCCCGGCCCAGATCGCCGGGTTCGCCACGGCGCTGCGGGCCAAGGGCGAGACCCCGGCCGAACTCGCCGGCCTGGTCGAGGCGATGCTGGGCCGGGCGACCCTGGTGGAGCTGCCGGAGGCGCTCCGGGTCGACGCGCTGGACGTGGTCGGCACCGGCGGCGACCGGGCGCACACCGTCAACATCTCCACGATGACCGCGATGGTGGTGGCCGGCGCCGGGGTACGCGTCGTCAAGCACGGCAACCGGGCCGCCTCCTCCTCGTGCGGCGCCGCCGACCTGCTCGAATTCCTCGGCGTACCGCTCGACCTGGGCCCGGCCGGGGTGGCCCGCTGCGTGACCGAGGTCGGCATCGGGTTCTGCTTCGCCGCCCGCTTCCACCCGGGGATGCGGCACACCGCGGTGCCGCGACGCGAGATGGGCGTGCCGACGGTCTTCAACTTCCTCGGCCCGCTGACCAACCCGGCCCGCCCGCGCTCCGGCGCGGTCGGCTGCTTCGACTCCCGGATGGCTCCGGTGGTGGCCGAGGTCTTCGCCCAGCGCGGCGACTCGGTGCTGGTGATGCGCGGTGAGGACGGGCTCGACGAGTTCAGCACCGCCGCGCCGACCCGGCTCTGGATCGCGCACGAGGGCCGGGTCACCGAGACCCTGGCCGACGCCGCCGACCTCGGCCTGCCCCGCTCGGCCCCCGGCGACCTGCGCGGCGGCGACGCCGCCTTCAACGCCGACGTGACCCGCCGGCTGCTCGCCGGCGAGCGTGGCCCGGTCCGCGACGCGGTGCTGGTCAACGCCGCCGCCGCCCTGGCCGCCCACGGCAGCTTCTCCGGCGGCCTCCTCCCCGCGATGCGGGACGGCCTGGCCAGGGCGGCCGAGTCGATCGACTCCGGCGCCGCCGCCCGCACCCTCGACACCTGGGTCGAGATCGCCAAGACCGCCAAGGCCGCCGAGCTGTAACTCGGATATCCCGCTCTTTCGCAGAAGAGAGCCCTCGGCGTCGGTCGAGGGGCACTACCTCGCGGAAAGGGCACGACCTCGCCGAACCGGGGCGGGGTGGTGGGGGCGTGTGATGTCGGGTGGCATCGGTCCGCGTGTGTAGGGGTCAACCGGGTACCCCCGAAGTTCAACGACGGAGGGGGGAACAAACATGTTGGTCGTCAAACGCTTGGGCGTGCTCGTCTCGATGGCGGTGCTCGGCCTCGTACCGGCGGGTGCCGCGTACAGCGCCGCTGCCGCACCGTCGGGGACGCCGTCGGCCACGCCGTCCGCTTCGCTGTCGGCGCAGGACAGGCAGTTCCTGCAGTCGATTCACCAGGTGAACCTCGCGGAGATCGCGACCGGGAACCTGGCGAAGCAGAAGGGGGCGAGTCAGGAGGTCAAGGACCTCGGCGGTCGGTTGGTGACGGACCACACCCAGCTCGACCAGAAGGTGCAGAGCGTCGCCTCGGCGGCCTCCCTGACGCTGCCGAACAAGGTGACCAGCGAGCAGCAGGCGGTCATCAACCAGTTGCAGAACGTCACGGGTACGGATTTCGACACCCAGTGGGTCACTGCGCAGCTCACCGCGCACACCCAGGCGATGCAGCTCGTACAGGCCGAATTGACCCAGGGTTCCGACCCGTCGGCCAAGCAGGTGGCGCAGCAGGCGGCTCCGGTGCTCCAGGCGCACCACCACGCGCTGGTGGCGGTCGCCCAGAGTCTGGGCATCCCGATCCCCGGTGGCACCACGGTGGCACCGAGTCCGGGAATCAGCTCCGGCGCTCCGACGCCGGGCGGCACGGTGACGCCGAGCCCGACCATCAGTTGATCCGCCGCCGCGACGCGGCGGCATGACGGGTCCTCCGGCCGCTACGCCGGGGGACCCGTCGCCGGGTCAGCGCGCCGGTGACCGAAGCGGCGGCGGAGGCTACCGGTGCGGCAGGTCGGCGACGAACTCCGCCACCCGGGCGGCGACCGGCGCCGACGCGCGTACCCAGGTGAAGTGGTCGAGCCGGGTGCCGCTCTCGGCGAGCGTGTAACGGGTACGCCGGACCGGGGCGGCGACCAGCTTGTCGCAGAGGTAGTCGACGGTCCCGTGCGGCGTGTACTGGTCGTGGTCGACGCTGACCGCCAGCACTGGGGTGCGCACCTCCCGTACGGCCGCCTCGACATCCACCCCGTCCAGTCGGGGAAAGCGACCCGTCCGGGCGGTGTAGGCCCAGTCCCGGATCACCCCGCGCGCCTGCCGGCCGCCGAAGCCCCACCCCGGCCAACTGCCCAGGACGGCCGCGCAGCCGTGGATGAGCTGGGTGCCGGCGAGCATCGCCAGACGGCGGTCCGGATAGGCCCGCCAGTACGGCAGCCCGACCGCGACCAGGGCCAACCCGTCGACCGGGGTGCTGGGGTCGAGCGCCAGATGCAGCAGCGCGGCCTGCCCGCCGAGCGAGTGGCCGAGCAGGATCCGCTGCCGGCCGTCGAGCCGAGGCTTCAGGCTCTCCAGTACCGCGCCGACGTCGCCGGCCAGCTCCGCGTAGCCGTACCGGGAGGCGCGGCTCGGTGCCGGGGTGCTGGCGCCGGTGCCGCGCAGGTCCGCCACGACCACGGCCAGACCGGCGCTGCGCAGCGCGGCGGCGAACGGCGCGTAGTAGCTGGCCCGCACCCCCATCGCCGGCCAGAGCAGCACGACCGGTGCCTCCGGCGCGCCGACCGGGTCGGGATAGCTGCGCAGGGCGATCCGGTCGCCGTCACGGTCGACGAAGGACTCCTCGTAGCCCGGCTGCGAGGAGTCCGGCTGCGAGGGCGGGGTCGGCTGCGGCGGCTGGTCCGGAGTGCTGGTCATCCGGCGAGCGTAGCCGGCTCATGTTACTGTCGGGTAACCGGTGTTCGGCCAGGCGGCGGGCAGCCCTGGCCGGTGTCAGTCCGGGTCGGGGAGACCGATCGCGAACGCCTCCTCCAGGTCGTGCTGGGAGTACGCCCGGAAGGCGATGTGCGACTCCGTACCCAGCACGCCGGGGACCTTCGAGATCCGTCCGGCGATCACCTCGGCGATCTGCTCGAACTCGCGTACCCGGACGACGGCGATCAGGTCGACGTGGCCGGCGACCGAGTAGACCTCGCTGACGCCGGGCACCGCCGCCAGCGTCTCGGCCACCTCGGGGATCGAGTCGGTGGCGCAGTCGATCAGGACGATCGCGGTGATCACCGGTGGACTCCTCTCGTCGACGTGCTCGCTGGCGCAGCCCGCGCCGGGCGGAGATCGGGTGCCGTGTCGGGCTGCCCGCCCATGCTAGAGCGTCGCCCGGCGGGTGGCGGCTACCGGCCCGACGCGGGGACCGGCCGGCAGGGCTTCGTCCGGGGGTTCGCGGCTACCGGCCCGACGCGGGGGCGGCGGGTGCCGGGACCGTCAGGGTGTCGCCGACCCGGATCGCGTCGGTCAGGCGCTCGTCGGCCCGGACCCGGCCGCCGGGCCAGACCACGCAGCGCTCGATGCTGCCTAGGACCACGGCACCGGCGCCGACCACCGCCGCCCGGGCTTCGCCGGTCACCTCGGCGGTCGGGTCGACCAGGCTGCCGCCGCCTGCCGCGTGCAGGTTCGCCGCCAGGTAGTCGGCGGGCGTGCCGGTGTCGAGGTACCAACCGGCGAACTCGACCACCTCCAGTTCACCGGCCTCCTCGGCGGGGCGCCAGACCGTGTGCACCAGTTCCGCCGGCTCGACCGGCAGGTCGCGGACCCGGGCCCAGGGCAGCAGCGAGAAGCCGGCGAAGCGGTGCCGGCCGAAGTCGCCGGGACGGGGTGGTCCGTCGACCGGCTGGCCGAGCAGCCGTACCGTCGTGCCGTCCCAGCCGGCGAGCAGCGCGGCGACGTCCGGCCCGGGGGGCGTGTCGGGCGCGGCCAGATAGGCGTCGGCGTTTCCGACGAGTACGCCCCGGCCGTCGATCCAGTTCCGCAGGTTGGCCACCCCGCCGGAGGTGCCGAGCGGGTCGCCGGGCTCGACCGAGAGGGCGGCCCGGCCGCCGACGTGCCGGACCACCTGGTCACCGAGGTAGCAGGCGTTCACCGCGACCGTCGCGGGGTTGTCGAAGCCGAGCGCCGACATCCGGCCGAGCGCCCGGTCCAGCAACGGCACGTTTCCGACCGGGCAGAGCGCCTTCGACAGGTGCTCGGTGAGCGGGCGGAGCCGACGGCCCTCCCCGGCGGCCAGCACCACGGCACAGACCTCGACCACGGCAGCCGGCGGGCCGGAGGCGATCTGCGTCGGGTCGGTGTGCGGCCCCGGGCCGGGCGCGGTGGTCACGACGGTGGCGGTGTGCCGGCCGGGTCGGTCTCGGCGAGCGGGCCGATCCGGTAGTGGGCGAGCAGTCGGGCGGTCGCGGTGCTGAGCGGAGGCAGCTCGTCGAGCCGGTGCCAGGCGGCCTCGAACACCTCGGCACCGTCGACCACCAGTTCGGTGGTCGAGGCCGGGACGCGTACCTGGAAGACCATGTCGACCCAGCCCTTGAGGTGTACCACCGCGTTCGGCACCGCCGGCTCGAACTCGGTCAACGGCAGCTTGATGCCGGTCTCCTCGTGCAGTTCGCGGGCGGCGCCGACCAGCGGGCTCTCGCGGCGCTGGAGCAGCCCGGCCGGCAGGGTCCACTTCCGACCCGGTGGCTGGCGCAGCAGCAGGATCCGGCCCGGTGCCGCCGCCTCGGCGTCGTGGACCAGGGTGACCGCGCCGACGATGTACTTCGGCACCGCCAGTCGGACCAACCGGCGACGCACCCCGATGGGCAGACGATAGAAGATCTTGTAGCCGACGGCGCGCGTCGACGAGCGGCGGGAGATCACCGGACCAGGCTAGAGGGCAAGCCGACCCGGTGAGTGTCCCGGGGCAGACCCTTCACTCCTGGTGGTCCACCATCGCGATCAACTGTTCGACCACCGTGTCCGGCTCGACCGTCCGGTCGACCACCGCGACCAGCAGGGTTTCCAGGTCGGGATAGCCCTGCTCCTCGGCGAGCCGGCGCAGCGGCAGGTCGTTGGCGAGCCCCCGGTCGTGCTTGCGCAGCGTCAGCCCGATGGTGGCCCGACCCAGCCGGACCTTGTCTGAGATCGAGATCGCCGGCTCCTGGTGGTCGGCGAACCAGCGGTTGATCTGCATCTGCGCGTGCGGCGACTTGACGAAACCGAGCCACTCCTTGCGCGGCCCCGGCGGGGCGACCGCGAGGTCGAACTCGCCCTGCGCGTCGGTCTCGCTGAAGATCTCGACCACGTCGCCCTCGTCCAGTTCCGAGGAGAGCGGGGCCAGCCGGCCGTTGATCTTCGCGGCGAGGCAGTGGTCGCCCCGGTGCGGGCCCAGCTCGTACGCCAGGTCGACCGGGGTGGAGCCGGCCGGCAGGACGATCTGCCGACCCTCGGCGAAGACCTGGATCTGGGTCTCGGCGAGGTCGCAGCGCAGCGACTGGAGGAACTGCGCCGGGTCGGCGGTGTCCCGTTCCCAGTTGAGCACCCGCTGCAACCAGTCGAGCTGTTCGGCGCTGCCCGCCGCGTCCACCCCCGGCTTGGGGAAGCGGAAGTCGGCGGCGATGCCGTACTCGGCGGACTGGTCCATCGTCTTGGTCCGGATCAGCACCTCCACGGTCCGCTCGTCCGGACCGATCACCGTGGTGTGCAGGGACTTGTAGAGGTTGTTCTTCGGCGCGGCGATGTAGTCCTTGAACCGCCCGGCGACCGGCCGCCAGAGGCCGTGGATCGAGCCGAGCGCGGCGTAGCAGTCGGTGTCCGGCCCGTCCACCACGATCGCGATCCGGGGCAGGTCGAACGGGGTGGTCTGGTCCCGGGCGACGGTGTCCTTCCAGATCGAGTAGTAGTGCCGGTCCCGGCGCCGTACCGTGGAAATGATCTTGTCGCGCCGGAGTACCACCTTGGCCTGGGCCACCACGTCGTCGAGATAGCCGGCCCAGTCCGGCCGGCTCTTGACGTATTCGTCGATCCGGGCGTACGCCTCGGGTTCGAGGTGGCGCAGCACCACGTCGTCCAGGTCGCGCTTGAGCGCCTGGATGCCGAGCCGGTCGCAGAGCGGGACCAGCACCTCCTGGGTGGCGCGGGCGATCCGGGCCCGCGAGGCGAGCGAGCGGGCGTCGAGGGTACGCATGTTGTGCAGCCGGTCGGCGAGCTTGATGATCAGGACCCGGACGTCCTTGCCCGCCGCGATGATCATCTTGCGGATCGTCTCGGCCTCGGCGGCCTTGCCGTAGAACGCCTTGTCGAACTTGGTCACTCCGTCGACCAGGTGCGCCACCTCGCGTCCGAAGTCACCGGTGAGCGCCTGGAGGGTGTAGCGGGTGTCCTCGACGGTGTCGTGCAGCAGCGCGGCGACCAGGGTGACGGTGTCCATCCCCAACTCGGCGCAGATCTGCGCCACCGCCAGCGGATGCGTGATGTACGGCTCGCCGCTCTTGCGGAACTGCCCCCGGTGCATGCTCTCGGCAATGGCGTAGCTGCGGCGCAGCACTCCGACGTCGGCGCTCGGGTGCACGCTGCGGTGTGCCCGGACCAGTTGGGTCACCGGATCGTCCTCAGCGGACGGCCAGGACAGCAACGAGCGCAGCCGTCTGCTCAGCGTGATCTCCGTCGGGCGGGCGCTTCCGAAGGCAGCGCCGTGACCGGCTTCGAGGTCCACGCGGAGCCACCTCCTCACTCACCGCCACGTCCAGGGCCGACGGACGCGCGGAAGACCAGTGCGCACGCAAGCCCCGAAATCGGGCAGGACTGCACTTCTCTAACAGCCTAAAGGAGTGAAGGTCGTCCGATCGGTCACTTGCTTATGTGCGTTCGGTCGGGAGTTGTCTCGACGACGCCGCCTCGGCCCGGACCAGCAGGTCACGGAACCGCCCCGCCCCCCTGGCCGGAGAGGCCCAACCAGCGGATGTCTCGACCAGCCGCGTGTCGGGCCGCTCCAACCAGGACAGGATGCGTTCGGACTCCTCGGCCGAGGCGTTGGGGACCGGACCGTGCCCGGGCAGCACCGTCTCGGCGGTCGCCCGGACCAGGTCGAGCACCCTCCGGGGCGGCACCCCCGGCGCGGCGGTGCCGGCCCCGGCCAGCCGGCCGTGCCGGACCACCGCGATCTCCCAACCGCCGTCGGCGGCCCGCCGGGCGGCGGCCAGCTCACCGATCCGGGTCAGCCCGACCAGGCGTTGCATCCGGACGGTGGCCCGGAGTACCGCCGCCAGCCGGCTCCGGACCACCGCCGCCTCCTCGTAGCGCTGGGCGTCGGAGAGCACCCCGATCCGGGCCAGCAGCGCGTCGACCAGCACCTGCGGGTCGTCGGCCAGAGCCGAGCGGACCGGCTCGACCGCGCGGTGCGCGTACTCGTCGACCGAGATCCGGTGCTCGCAGGGTGCCGGGCAGCGACCCAGCTCGGCCAGCGCGCAGGCCGGGCTGGTGGTCCGGACCGAGAGCCGGGGGGTGCACTGGCGCAGCGGCACCGCGTCGTGCACCCCGGCCGCGGCCAGCTCCGCCGAGCGGCGGGAGCTGAACGGGCCGAGATAGGCCGCGTCGTCCGGGCCCAACGACCTGACCAGGGACAACCGCGGGTACGGCTCCGAGGTCAACTTGAGCCAGACCACCCGCTCCGGAAACTTCGACCGGCGGTTGTACGGCGGGGCGTGCGCGCCGATCAGCCGCAGCTCGCGCACCTCCGCCTCCAGCGGATGGGCACACTCGATCGCCTCGACCCGCTCGGCGGCGGCCAGCATCTCCGAGATCCGGGCCCGCTTCTCGGCGGCGGTGAAGTAGCTGCGCACCCGGGTGGCGATGTCCCCGGAGGTGCCGACGTAGAGCGGCCGGTCGTCGGCGGCCCGGAAGATGTAGACCCCCGGCACCCTGGGCAGCCCCTCGGCCAGGTGCCGCTTGCGGCGCTGGGTCGGGGTGACCGCCTTGGCGAACTCGATCGCGTCGCCGAGGGTCTCCACCCGGTGCCCGCCGAGCCGGGCGATCAACCCGTGCAGCACGTCCACGGTGGCCTTGGCGTCGGCCAGCGCCCGGTGGCTCGGCTGGTGCGGGGTGCGGAAGTAGGCCGCCAGGGTGCCGAGCTTGCGGTTGGGCACCTCGTCCCGGGTGAGCACCCGGCGGGCCAGCGCCGCCGTGTCGAGCACCCGGGGGTTCGGCCAGGTGTAGCCGTGCCGGGCACAGGCCGCCTTGAGGAAGCCCACGTCGTAGGGGGCGTTGTGCGCGACCAGCACCGCACCCCGGAGGAACTCCAGCAGGCTGGGCAGCACCTCCTCGACCGGCGGGGCCGGCAGCAGCATCGCCTGGGTGATCCCGGTCAGCACGGTGATGAACGGCGGAATCGGCTCACCCGGGTTGACCAGGGTGGCCAGCACGCCCAGCTCCTCGCCGCCGCGCACCTTGACCGCGCCGATCTCGGTGATCCCGCCGCCGTCCGGGGCGCCACCGGTGGTCTCCAGGTCGAGCACCACGAAGGTGGTCTGCCGCAGTGACGTCGCCTCGTCGGGCCAGCCGTCCGCGCCGGGAGTGCCGTCCGGCAGGCCGTCCAGCGTGCCCTGGACATATTGAGGTGAGACCACGGCGGGCAGGTTAGGCGGCACGTACGACACTTCCGTATCATCCGTACCAGTCGTTACCGGGGGCCGACGGGGCGAGATCATCTGAGGTGTTGGGCGATCGGTAGGGTGTCGGTGGGAGACTGGCGGCATGCCCCGCGCCGAACCGTCCGACGACCGCCTCCCCGAGGAGGCGGCGCAGCTCGCGCGCTCTGAGCGTGCTGGCGATCCCGGGCGGGACGGCGGCAGCGACGAGCCGCGTCCGGCCGTACCCGGTACCGACGAGGCGGAACCGACGCTGGTCACCGACACATCGCCCGGCCCCGGGGGCGGAGCAGCCGTGCCGCCCGCCGGCCCGCTGACGGAGCCGACCGGCGACGACCCGATCGAGACCGACCCGATCGACACCGACCCGGCTGCTACCGAGCCCGGTGACGGTGAGCCGGGCGGCGGTGATCCGGGCGGCGGTGATCCGGGTGACGGTGAGCCGGGCGGCGGTGATCCGGGCGACGGTGAGCCGGGCGACGCTGGGGCTGCGGATCGGGAGCCGAACGATCGGGAGCTGGGGGATCGGGAGCCGGAGCCGACCCTGCCGGAGCCGGTCCGGGCCCGGATCGTCAGCCTGGCCGCCGCCGCGTTGCCGACGCTGCCCACCGACGAACTGCCGCCGCCGCTGCGCCGGGTCGCCAAGTTCGCGCCGAACCGGCGGGCCCGGCTCGGCGGCGGACCGATCGCCACCCAGCTCGCCGCCGATCCGCTGTTCCGGCAGCGGGTCGCCAGCCGGGTCCTCGCCGAGGCCGGGGAACTCGGCTCCGTGGTGGTCTCCGGTGCGAGTCCGGCCGCCGCCGATCCGGTGGAGGTCGCCGCGCTCGCCTACCTGACCCGACCGCCGGGCTGGCGTGACCTGGTCGAGGATGCCGGTGCGGCGGTCCGGGCCGAGGCCGACAGCGCCGTCGTCGCCGAACTGGTCCGCGAGGCCGAACAGCGGGCCACCCGGGCCGAGCACGACCGTGCGGTGGCGAAGGTGGAGGCCGACAAGCTGCGCGACGAGGTGGCCCGGCTCCGGGAGGAGTTGGGCCAGCTCCGCGAGGAGAACCGGGTGCTGGGCCGAACACTGCGGGAGGCGCAGGCCGGGCAGCGGCGGGCGGCCGAGCTGCTCGCCACCGAGAAGGGACGGGCCAGCCGGGCGGCGGCCGACCACGAGGCGGAGCTGCGCAGGGTACGGGCCCGGTTGGCCGAGGCCGAGGCGACCGCCGGTGCGGTCCGGCAGACCGCCAAGGAGGCCCGGTCGGTCGACGACGCCCGGCTCTGGCTGCTGCTGGAGACGATCGGCCGGGCCGCCGTCGGGCTGCGCCGGGAACTCGCCCTCGATCCCGCCGACCGGTTGCCGGCCGACTACGTCGCCGACGCGTTCGCCGAGCGTCCGGCGACGGCCAACTCGGCCCGGGCGCTGGACGCCGACGACCCGGCCCGGCTGGACGAGCTGCTGGCCCTGCCCCGCGCGCACCTGGTGGTCGACGGTTACAACGTCACCAAGCGGGGCTTCGGGGACATGTCCCTGGAGCAGCAGCGCAAGCGTCTGATCACCGGCCTGGGCGGCATCGCGGCGCAGACCGGTGACGAGGTGACGGTCGTCTTCGACGGCGCCGAGCGGATGCACGGGCTACCGCCCGCGCCGCGCGGGGTGCGGGTGCTCTTCTCCCGGAAGGGTGAGACCGCCGACGACCTGATCCGCCGGCTGGTCCGGGCCGAGCCGGCCGGGCGGCCGGTCGTGGTGGTCTCCTCCGACCGCGAGGTCGCCGATGGGGTACGCCGGCACGGCGCCTACCCGCTCGGCGCGGACTCGCTGCTCCGCCGGCTCGCCCGCTCCTGAGCGGGCACCAGCACCTCGGGTGCCCTGCCCTGCTGTGCCGTGCCCTGCCCTGCTGTGCCGTGCCCTGCCCTGCTGTGCCCTGCCCTGCTGTGCCCTGCCCTGCTGTGCCGTGCCGTGGCACGGCCGCCGCCAGTTTGTCCGTTGATCATCTGGATGGGGGCGTTGGGCGGCAACGGAGGTTTTGTCGTACCCCTGTTCTAGGGTGGGTGTCACGGACGGTGGCCGCGTCACGACAACACCGTCTCCCGCTGCTTTGAGGAGTGAGCAGATGCTCATCGACTGCGACAGTTGCACCCTCCGCCGGGGTGCGGCCTGTTCCGGGTGCCTGGTGAGTGCCCTGCTGGACCAGCCGCCGGGACAGGCTTCGTTGACCGCCGACGAGATACACGCGATCGAGGTCTTCACCCGGGCCGGCTTCGACGTCGAGATCCTCGACGCCCCGGTCTCGGCGCCGACCCGGCTCGCCAACCGGCGCCGAGGCCGACGGGTCGCGTAGTCCGCCCGGCGCAGGACTCCGCCCGGCGCAGGACTCCGCCCGGCGCAGGACTCCGCCCGGCGCAGGACTCCGCCCGGCGCGGGACTCCACCCGGCGCAGGACTCCGGCCGGCCGGTCCGGCATAGGATTGGCCGCGCGATCGGGCCGGCGAAAGGGCAGAGCGGATGACCCAGTGGGTGGAGCGGACGACCCAGTGGGTACGGGCGACGGCATGACGCCGCGTGCCTGGGCCGGGCTGACCCTCGTCGCTCTCGTACTGCTGCTCGTCGCCGCCACCGCGCTGCTGGTGCCGTGGCACCGCCCACCCGCGCCCCGCGCCGATCAGCTCTCCGCGCTCGACGAGTTGGATCCGGCCGAGGTGGCCCGGGGGAGGGCCTTCGCCGCCGCGCTGCGCCCGGGTGGCTACGGCGCGCTGGCCGTCGGGCTGGTGATCGCCCTGCTGCTCGGCCTCACCCCGCTCGGCGCGAAGCTGATCGCCCTGGTCGGGCGCCCCTTCGGTGACAACTGGATTGCCCAGGCCGTGCTCGGCGGCCTGGCCGTGGTGCTGGTGGCCGACCTGGTCACCCTGCCGTTCGCCGCCTGGCGGCACGCGGTGGTGGCCCGCTACGGGCTCTCCACCCAGGGCTGGGGCGGCTGGACGGTCGACCTGCTCAAGTCGTACGCGGTCAGTGCCGTGATCGGCGCGGTGGCGCTGCTCGGCTTCTACACGGTGACCCGGCTGGCCCCGAGGTGGTGGTGGGCGTTCGGGGCGGCCGGCGCGGCGGTGCTGGTCACGCTCCTCTCGTTCATATTGCCGGTGCTGGTGGAGCCGATCTTCAACCGGTTCACCCCGATGGAGCCGGGACCGCTGCGCACCGAGCTGATGACGCTGGCCGACGCCGACGGCGTACCGGTGAAGGACGTGCTGGTCGCGGATGCCTCCCGGCGGACCCGGGCGGTCAACGCGTACGTCTCCGGGTTCGGTCCGACCCGGCGGATCGTCGTCTACGACACCCTGCTGCGCGAGGCGCCGCCGGCCGAGGTGGCGAGCGTGGTCGCGCACGAGTTGGGCCACGCGAAGGACCGGGACGTGCTGACCGGCACCCTCACCGGTGCGCTCGGCGCGGCGGCGGCGGTCGTCGCGCTCTACCTGCTCGGCTCGTCGGCCGCGCTGTTGCGGGCCGCCGGAGTCGACTCGGTGGCCGAGCCACGGGCGTTTCCGCTGCTGCTGGCCCTGGTGACGGTGGCCGGTCTGGTGGCGACGCCGGCACAGGCCTGGGTCTCCCGGCAGGTCGAGGCGCGGGCCGACGCGCACGCCCTGGCGCTGACCGGTGACCCGGGCTCGTTCGAGGCGATGCAGCGGCGGCTCTCCAGCGTCAACCTCGCCGACCCCGATCCGCCCCGGTGGGAGTACCTCTTCCGGGCGAGTCATCCATCCACAGTGGAGCGCATGGCCGCGGCCCGCGCGTACGCCCGAGGAGCCGGCGGTTGACCAGGACTCTGCTCGTCACCAACGACTTTCCGCCGCGCCCCGGTGGGATCCAGTCCTTCGTGCACGGCCTCGCCGTCCGGCAGCCACCCGGATCCGTGGTGGTCTACGCCTCGACCTGGCGCGGTGCCGACAAGTTCGACGCCGACCAGCCGTTCGAGGTGGTACGCGAGCCGACCGGCGTACTGCTGCCGACCCGGCACGTCGCGCGGCGGGCGGCGGAGCTGGCCCGGTCCTACGACTGCGACACCGTCTGGTTCGGCGCGGCGGCCCCGTTGGGGTTGCTCGCCGCCGGGCTGCGTCGCCGCGCCGGTATCGGTCGGGTGGTGGCCCAGACCCACGGCCACGAGGTCGGCTGGGCGGCGCTGCCGGGTGCCCGGTCGGCGCTGCGCCGGATCGGTGACGGCGTCGACGTCACGACCTATCTGGGGGAATACACCCGGGTACGGCTGGACCGGGTGCTGCGCGGCCGCACCGAGCTGCGCCGGCTGGCGCCCGGGGTGGACGTCGACGTCTACCACCCGGACGTGGACGGGGCCGAGATCCGGGCCCGGCACGGCCTGGCCGACCGGCCGGTGGTGGTCTGCGTCTCCCGGCTGGTGCCGCGCAAGGGGCAGGACGCGCTGATCCGGGCGCTGCCGGAGATCCGTCGCCGGGTGCCGGGGGCGGCACTGCTGGTGGTCGGCGGCGGACCGTACCGGGCGACGCTGGAGAAGCTCGCCCGGCGGGCGGGAGTCGCCGGTGATGTCGTCTTCACCGGCTCGGTGCCGACCGCCGAACTGCCGGCGCACTACGCGGCCGGGGACGTCTACGCGATGCCGTGCCGGACCCGCAACGGCGGGCTGGACGTGGAGGGCCTGGGCATCGTCTATCTGGAGGCATCCGCGACCGGGCTGCCGGTGGTGGCCGGAAACTCCGGCGGCGCCCCGGACGCGGTCCGGGAGGGCGAGACCGGGTACGTCGTCGACGGCCGTGACGTCGGCCAGCTCGCCGACCGGGTGGCGACGCTGCTCGCCGACCCGGAGCTGTCCCGCCGGATGGGTGCGGCCGGACGCGCCTGGGTGGAGCGGGAGTGGCGCTGGGAGCGGCAGGCACGGCGGATGACGGAAGTGCTGACCGGCTGACGGAAGTGCTGATCGGCTGAGAAGTGCTGACCGGCTGACGGAAATGCTGACCGGCTTACGCTGCCGCGCCCCGGCGGGCCGGCGTCGGCGTACCGACTCGGGTCGGAACTGCCCGTCGATTCCCCGTCCCGGCGGTGGAGCCGGCCGGGGGAACGGGTGACATCACAACGATGGTCATCGACGCCTGGACATGGCAGTCTGTAGTGGTGCAGAACGCCGCATTGAGCGGTTCCGTCGCGGCGGTGGCCACCTTGCTGCTGGCCGCCGGCTACGGCCTGTGGCGCCGCCACTTCGACGGGCGACTCCGGCGGCAGTCGCCGACCAACCGGCTCTCCCGGGCCGGCTTCGGGCTGCGGTCGGACGACGGTTCCGATCCGGCTGCCGACCTTCGGCGCCAGCCTCCTGCGGCGCCGCCACCTCGGCCGCCGGGCGCCGATCCCGCCGCCGGCAACGGCTCCACGCCGGGCGCCGATCCCGCCGCTGGCAACGGCTCCACGCCGGGCGCCGGGGTCGGACTGCCGGTCGACCCCGCACTGCTGGCCGCGCTCGGGGTCCGGCCCGGCGCCTCCGCCACCCTGCTCCAGTTCTCGTCGGCGTTCTGCGCGCCGTGCCGGGCCACCCGGCAGGTGCTGGCCGACGTCACCGAGACCCTGGACGGGGTACGACACGTGGAGGTCGACGCGGAGAGCCAGTTGCCGGCGGTACGGGCCCTGGGCATCTGGCGTACCCCCACGGTGCTGCTGGTCGACGCCGACGGGCGGATCGTGCAGCGTGCCGCCGGAGTGCCGGCCAGGGCCCAGGTCCTCGCTGCGGTGGCGCCACTGCTGCGCCGGGGACCGTCATGACCCGGTGCACCGCCGGGAGTGCCGGGGTGGGCGTACCGTCTCGGCACCGGAAGGTCGGCGCCGGCCGGCCGTCCGCCCACCTCCGCCACTGACCAGCGAGACCGTCCCGGCGGCAATCCCGCGTCCACGTCCCGACGAGCGCCGTGACGACGACTGGCGCCGTCCCTGCCCACCGAGGTGAACATGTTGCTCGACCCCCGTGGACCGCGCTTTGCCGCGGTCGTCACCACGCTCGTCCTGGTCGTCGTACTCGTCACCGGCTCGGGTTGGCTGGCGCTGGCCCAGGCGGTGGTGTTCGCGATCGCCGCCGTCGACCCGCGCCGCAGCCCGTACGGCCTGTTGTTCCGGGCCGTACTGGCGCCTCGGTTGGCCCGCCCCGCCGAGTTGGAGCCCGTGGCGCCGGTACGCTTCGCCCAGCTTCTCGGGCTCGGGTTCATGCTGGTGGCCGCCGCCGGCTATCTCTCCGGCGCCACCTGGCTGGGGCTGGTCGTCTCCTGCCTGGCGTTGGCCGCCGCCTTCCTCAACGGGGCGTTCGGGCTCTGCCTCGGCTGCGAGACCTATCTGGCGTTCCGCCGGATGACCGGCCGGGCGATCCCCGCCCGGGTACCCAATCCGTCGAACTGACCACCGTCCACGACTGCGCCGGCCGGATCCCCGGCCACGGGCGACGTCGTGTGACCGCTGTGACTGCCCTGGCCGGTGTGGCTGGTCGTCGGCCACCGGAGACCAGCGGGGCGTACCCGCTGGCATCCGGCCCCGGCGGACCCGCCGCCGACGATCGGAACCGCCGACCGATCAGAACTTCGGGGCGTCCGGCGCTTCGAGCAGGCCCAGCCGGAGCGCGGTCATCAGGGCCTGGGCCCGGTTGGCCGCGCCGAGCTTCTCGTAGAGCTTCGAGATGTGCGTCTTGGCCGTCGACTCGCTGACGAAGAGCTGCTTCGCGATGCCGGCGACGCTCATCCCGTCGGCCAGCAGGCGCAGCACCTGTCCCTCCCGGGGCGAGAGCTGCGGGCCGGACGGGGCGAGGCGGCGCTTCATCGCCTCGGCCAGGTCCGCGGCGGTGAACGCACTCGGCGAGGAGGCCGCGTGCCGGGCGGCGGCGACGACCTCGTCGGCGGGGGCGGTCTTCGGCACGAAGGCGCTGGCACCGGCTTCGAGGGCGCCGAAGAGCTGGTCGTCGCCCGCGTACATGGTGAGCACCACGATGCCCATCGTGGCGCTGGACTTGCGCAGCGCCCGGGTCGCCTCCAGCCCGCTCCCGTCGGGAAGGCGGAGATCCATGATCACTACATCGGGTTGCAGGGCGCCGGCCTGGCGGACCCCCTCGGCGGCAGTGGCGGCCTCGCCGACGACCTCGAACTGCCGGTCCCGCTCGAACGCGTGCCGCAGGCCCTTACGAATCAGGTCGTGATCGTCGACGAGCAGGACCTTGGTCCGAGTGGTCGGCATGGGGCTGGTGGTCATGCTCGGGTTACTCCCCTTCTGATGCGGTGACGCTATCGCGCACGTTATCGCGCCGGGACGAGGTTCCGAGCACCACTGCCACCGTCGTGCCGCTGGGGTGTCGCGGACTGATCTCTAGCCGGCCCCGGATACGTTCCGCCCTCTCCGCCATGATCGCAAGACCATACCTGCCATCGGGCCGCTGGTCAGCGATGCCCTGACCATCATCCGACACTTCAATTTGGGCGAATGGGGGGTCCACGGCACAGGTGACCCAGAGATTCGACGCCCCGGCGTGCTTGCGGGCGTTCGTGATCGCCTCCTGTGCGATGCGCAGCAGCTCCGCCTCGGTGGCCGCCGGCAGCCGGGCGGTGGACTCGTCGAGGGTGTAGTGCACCCGCAGGCCGGCGGAGGCGCCGACGGTGCGGGCGTACTCGGCGATGGCGGCGGCGAGCCCGCCGTGCCGGTCGACCTCGCTGCGCAGCTCGAAGAGGCTCAGCCGCAGTTCGGTGATGACCCGGGTCACCTCGCCGCGCAGCGTACGCAGCTCCTCGGCGGTGTCGGTGGCGTCCTCGGGGAGGGTGGCCAGGGCGTTGTCGATGCCGTACCCGACCATCACGAGTTCCTGGGCCACCCCGTCGTGGATCTCCCGGGCCAGGCGCTGCCGCTCCTCGTTGGTGGCCAGCGACCGTACCTCGTCGAAGAGCAGCGCCGCCTCCAGCCGGAGCGCCGCCGGCCGGGTCAGCGCGGTGACCTGGGCCACCACCGGGGGCGGATAGGCGCCGGAGACGTCGGCCTCCAGGGTGACCAGGCCGACCGTCCGTACCCCGGCGACCAGCGGTACGACCAGCGCCGACACCTCACCGCCGGGGTGCGAGCGGGCCTGTGACCGGTGTGCCGTCTGGGGCTGCTGACTGGCCCAGGCGTCGGCGATCGCCGAGTCGGCGTCCAGGGTCGTCTCCCAGTCGACCCGGTCCACCCCGGCCTGGGCGAGTACGACCAGCCGGCCGCCGCCGCTGGCGGAGAGCACCGCGGCCCGGTCCGCCCGGGTCACCCCGCGCAACTCCTCGATCAGGTGCTCGGAGATGCTGCCGGGATCAAGAGTTGCCCCGGGTAGTTGTCGGGCGACACTGCGCAACTGGGTCAGCAGCCGGGTCGCCTCGGTGTACGGCTGCGGCCGGGGCTCGCCACGGGCCTGGACGATCCGTTGCAGCGAACCCGCCGCGAAGAGCCCGAGCGCGGCCAGGATCACCCACTGGGCCGCCACGGTCAGATAGCCGACCTGGCTGATCTGCGGCCCGCCGTCGCCGACGGTCAGGACCCCGCTGACCACCAGCGTCACCGCGGCGACCACGATCAGCGCGATGCCCTCCCGGATCCGCCGTTGCAGGGCCGCCACGGTCAGGGGTACGGCGAGGTAGGGCAGGATCGCCGACGCTCCGACCCCGGGCATCGGGGTACCGATGTTTGCCGCCGCGGCGACCTGGCCGGCGGCCAGCCCCACCAGGACGACCTCGGCGAACCGGCCCAGCGGGGCCAGCACCCGGTGTCCGGGGGCGGCCACGGCGGGGATGCCGGCGACGGCGAGCAGGGCGACCCAGCGGAGTTGCCCGGGCTCCCGGGTGGCGATCAGGGTGAGGACCGCGACGAGCGCGAGCATGATGACCCGCGCCGCCGCCGCGAGCGGGTGCGGACGGCTGAGGCCGGAGGTCGAGGCGGGCACCTGACGGATGGTAGTCAGTTGCCGTATATCTCGGCGATTTCCGCCGAGTATGTCTTCTCCACGACGCCTCGCTTGACCTTCATCGACGGAGTCAACTCGCCGGTCGCCTCCGCGAAGTCCCGGGGCAGGATCCGGAACTGCCGGACCGACTCGGCCCGGGACACCGCCCGGTTCGCCTCGTCCACGGCGCGCTGGATCTCGGCGCGCAGCTCGGGGTCGTCACGAAGCTCCCGGACCGGGGTGCCGTCCGGCCGGCCGTGCTCGCGCAGCCAGGCCGGCAGCGCCTCCTCGTCGATGGTGACCAGCGCGGCGACGAAGGGCCGACGGTCGCCGACCACCATGCACTGGCTGACCAGCCGGTGCGCCCGGATCCCGTCCTCGAGTACGGCCGGGGCGATGTTCTTGCCGGCGGCGGTGACGATGATCTCCTTTTTCCGCCCGGTGATGCGGAGGTAGCCGTCGTCGTCCAGCTCGCCGAGGTCGCCGCTGTGGAACCAGCCGTCCGGGGTCAGCACCTCGGCACTCGCCTCGGGGTTGTTCCAGTAGCCCTGGAAGACCACGTCGCCGGAGATCAGGATCTCCCCGTCGTCGGCGATCCGGATGGTCACCCCCGGCAGCGGTCGGCCGACGGTGCCGATCCGGATCGCCCCGGGCAGGTTCACCGCGACCGCCGGGGAGGTCTCGGTCAGCCCGTACCCCTCGTAGACCACCACCCCGACGCCCCGGAAGAAGTGTCCGAGCCGGGCGCCGAGCGGTGCTCCTCCGGAGATCGCGTTCTGGCAGCGTCCGCCGAGCGCGGCCCGGAGCTTGCGGTAGACCAGCCGGTCGAAGACCCGGTGCCGCAGCCGCAGCCCCAGGCCGGGTCCGGAGGGGGTGTCCAGGGCCTGGCTGTACGCGATCGCCACCCGCTCGGCGGCGGCGAAGATCTTGCCCTTGCCCTCGTCGGTCGCCTTCTGCACCGCGCCGGTGTGGACCTTCTCGAAGACCCGGGGTACCGAGAGCACGAAGCTGGGCGTGAACTCCTTCAGCTCGTCGACCAGGTTCTTCGTGTCGGCGCTGTGCGCCACGGTGGCCCGGGCCCGGACCGTGCCGATCTGGATCAGCCGGGCGAACGAGTGGGCCAGCGGCAGGAAGAGCAGCGTCGAGGCGCCCTCGTTGAAGAGGTTCGGCAGCACCGGGATGGCGTTGCAGATGTCGGAGAGCATGTTCCGGTGGGTCAGTACGCAGCCCTTGGGGCGTCCGGTGGTGCCACTGGTGTAGATGATCGTGGCGATGTCGGCCGCCTTGACCGCCTTGCGTCGTACGTCGACCTCGGCCGGGTCGACCGGGCCACCGAGCGCCACCAACTCGTCGATGCCGCCGAGTTCGATCTGCCAGACCTGCTCCAGGCTGGGCAGTCGGTCCCGCACCCCGGCCAGCGCCATCGCGTGCCCGTTGGTCTCCAGTACGCAGGCCACCGCCCCGGAGTCGGAGAGGATCCAGGCGACCTGTTCGGGGCTGGAGGTGTCGTAGATCGGTACGGTCACTCCGCCGGCCGCCCAGATCGCATAGTCGATCAGGGTCCACTCGTACCGGGTGCGGCTCATCAGCCCGACCCGGTCGCCCGGGTTGATCCCGGCGGCGATGAGTCCCCGGGCCACCGCGACCACCTCGTCGCGGAACTGCCGGCAGGTCACGTCGGTCCAGCCGTCCTGCTGGCCGGCGGCGTCGACGGCCCGTCGGACGAACTGCACGCTCTCCGGCGCCTCCTCGGCGTTGTCCCAGACCGGGTCGGTGAGGTTGGCCGCGTCCCCGACCGTGACCGCTGGGGGAACCGAGAACTCGCGCACCTGCACTCCCTCGTGCTCGTATCGACCCGGCCAGCCCGGCCGGTCGGACTACCCGCAACCTACCTTCGAGCCGACCGGACCGCCCGACCAGGTGGGTCGAGTCGGAACGAATGGGTCGAGGCGGTCAGCCGGAGTGGCCCCGCTGCGCGGTAGCCTGCCGGGCATGGCGGATTCCTCCACCCAGTCCATCGTCATAGCCGCGCCGCCGGCTCGGGTGACGGCGGTGATCTGCGACTTTCCGCGCTATCCGGAATGGGCCGACGCGGTGAAGCGGGTCGAGGTGGTCGAGGAGTACGAGGACGGCTACCCGGCCCGGGTGCGGTTCGTGCTCGACGCCTCGGTGATGACCGACGAGTACACCCTGGCCTACGAGTACGCCGAGGACATCTCGCGGATCGAGTGGCACCTGGTGGAGCCCTCGCGGATGCAGAAGGTCCAGAACGGGTCCTACGACATCGAGGACAACGGGGACGGCACCTCGACGGTGACCTACACCCTGGAGGTCGAGCTCTCGGTCGGCATGCTGGGGATGTTCCGGCGCAAGGCCGAGAAGATGATCATGGATGCCGCCCTGACGCAGCTCAAACGGCGGGTGGAGACTCTTGACGGGACCCGGTGACGCGCCCGGGGCGCGACGGCGCCTCGGCACGCGACGGCGAGGCGACCCCGGGCGCGCTGGTGCGCCAGGGAAGCCGACCGCCGACCGGGTGCGGTGAGGGGTTCGGGTTCGGACGGGATGCCGGGCCACCCGGAGCGGGGCGGGGGTAGAGGAGCCGATCATGGGAGACAGTGGTTCGTACGGGGGAGCGCCCGATCCGGGTTCCGCCCGGGAGGAGGCCGAGCGGCTGGTCGCCGCCGCGCTCGCGATGGCCCGGTCGGCCGCGTCCGAGGCCCGGGACCGGGCGGGTGCCTTCGGCCCGCTCGGACAGGTGATCTCCGACGTACTGGACCAGACCGGAGTGGTGCCCCGACCGGGCCGGCCGGGAGGGGCCACCCCGGGTACGCCGCCGACGGAGGGTCCCGGGCCGACCCCGGCCGACCCGCCCCGGAAGGCCCGACCGCACGGCGCGGTGCCGGAGCCCGGGCCGGCAGCCGCCACACCACCCGCCGACGACACGCCGCCACCGAACGCCGAGGCGCCGCCGCCCACGGGTACGCCCTCGACCGTCCCGGCACAGCCGCCGACCGGCGAGGCGCCGCCGACCGACACGACGTCGCGGTGGACGGGCGAGGTGCCGCCACAGGCGGGCCGGGCGGGGGTCGGAGCGGCCTTCGGGGCCGGTTTCGCCACCGGCGATCCCGAGTGCTGCGTCTGCCCGGTCTGCCGGTCCATCGCCGCGCTGCGCGACCCGAGTCCGGAACTCGCCGAGCGGCTGGCCACCGGCGCCGGTGACTTCGCGGCCGGCGTGGCCAGCCTGCTCCGCGCCCTCTCCTCGGTCACCGCCCCCGCCGAGCGCCGCACCGGTCCGGGCGGCGGTACCACCGGTTCCGGGACCGGCGACGACCCGACCGGGGACACCTGGGCGGCAGCCACCCGCGCGAGCACCGCCGACCCGGATGTCAGCCCCGGGAGCGGGGGCGCCGGGCAGGGTTCCACGGCTCCCTCCGAGCCGGATGTCAGCTCCGGGAGCGGGGGCGGAGGGCAGGGTTCCACGGCTCCCGTCGACCCGGCCGGAGCCCCGTCGGCCGACGTGCCGGGCCCACGCGGCGACACGGTGTGGCGCGAGGCGACCGGTACCAGGCATGATTCGTGGCCGGCGGGCGAGCCGGACGACGTCTGGGCGGCCGCCATCCGTGCCGAGGCCGGAACCGGGGAGACCCGGACGACCGCCGGTCCGGACCGGGCGACCCCGGCCGGGGCGGAGCAGGCCCGGCCCGCCGCGCCGCCGGCCACCGGACGACCACCGGTACCCGCGTCGCGGACCCCGGAGGGACCGGTCGCCGCCGGTTCCGGCGAGCAGACCGCCCCCGGCGAGGACGGCTGACCGCCGGGACGGGGCCGCCGGTGGCGCCGGGTGGGAACGGCACGGTACGGCGGCAGTGGCGGGACGGTGACCGCGTGGGTGCGGTGTGGCAGAGGGGAGCGGCTCGGTGACGCTGACCATCGGAGTCGACGTCGGAGGTACGAAGGTGGCCGCCGGGGTCGTCGACGTCGACGGTAGGGTGCGGGCGCAGGTACGCCGGGACACCCCCGCCGAGGACGTGGCCAGGACCCGGGACGTGATCGTCGAGGTGGTCAAGGAGCTGGCGGCCGAGCACGAGGTCGAGGCGGTGGGCATCGGCGCCGCCGGCTGGATCGACGCCGACCGCTCCACGGTGCTGTTCGCCCCGAACATCGCCTGGCGGGACGAACCGCTGCGCGACTTCGTCGGCAATGCCGTCGGGCTGCCGGTGATCGTGGAGAACGACGCCAACGTCGCCGCCTGGGCCGAGTTCCGGCACGGGGCGGCCCGGGACGCCGACGACTCGATGGTGCTCTTCACCATCGGCACCGGGGTGGGCGGCGGCATCGTGCTCGGCGGGGAGCTGCTGCGCGGCGCGCACGGGATCGCCGCCGAACTCGGGCACATGCTCTCGGTGCCGGACGGCCACCTCTGCGGCTGCGGTCGGCTCGGCTGCATCGAGCAGTACGCCAGCGGCAACGCCCTGGTCCGGTTCGCCCGGGCCGGAGCGAGGCAGGAGCCGGGCCGGGCCACCGTACTGCTCGACCTGGCCGGCGGTGACGTCGACGCGATCAACGGCCCGATGGTGACCGCCGCCGCCCGCTCCGGCGACCCGGTCTCCAGCACCGCGTTCGCGCAGATCGGGCACTGGCTCGGCATCGGGCTGGCCGACATGGCGCAGATCCTCGACCCGCAGATGCTGGTGGTCGGCGGCGGTGTGGTGGAGGCCGGTGAACTGCTGATGGGCCCGACCCGCCGCTCCTTCACCGACGCTCTCGCCGCGCGTGCCAAGATTCCGGTGGCCGAGATCCGCCCCGCCGAGCTGGGCAACTCGGCCGGCATGGTCGGCGCCGCCGACCTGGCCCGGCGCCGCTAGCCGGACCGCCGCGCGGGGCCGGAGGAACAGCAGAGCAAGGGGTACGGCGTGGTTCAGCAGCAGTCCTCCGGCGCGGAGACGTCAGCGGTGCGCCTTCGGGTGCTCTCCTACAACGTGCACGGCCAGCGTGACGACGTCGACGCGCTGGCCGAGGCGGTCCGGGCGTTGCAGCCGGACGTGGTGATCGTGCAGGAGGCGCCGCGCCGGTTCCGCTGGCGGCACAGGTGCGCGGCCCTGGCCGACCGGCTCGGTCTGGTGGTCGCGGGCGGCGGCCTGCCCTCCCTGGGCAACCTGCTGCTGACCAGTCTCCGGGTCCGGGTCTACCGGAGCTGGTGCCGGCAGTTCCCGCTGACGCCGGGGCGGCACATGCGGGGGGCGGTCTTCGCCGAGTGCGGGATCGGGGCCTCCCGGTTCATCCTGGCCGGCTCGCACCTCTCCACCGACCCGACGGAGCGCCCCGGTCAGGCGTACCTCTTCAAGCAGGAGCTGGCCGCCACCCGGCTGCCGGTGGTGGTCGGGGCTGACCTGAACGAGAACTCGGGCGGCGGCGCCTGGCGTACCGTGGCCGACGGCCTGACCGACGCGGCCGTGGCGGCCGGCGGCGAGTCCCGGTTCACCTTCCCGTGCCGGCAGCCGCGCGACCGGATCGACGCGCTCTTCGTCGACCCCCGGATCAGCGTGCTCGGCTACGACGTGGTGGAGACCGAGCAGACCCGGCGGGCCAGCGACCACTTCCCGATCCGCGCCGACCTGCTGGTGCCGGCGGCCGGCTGAGGCGCCGTGGCTGCGTGACGTCGGCCGCTCACGCGGAGCCGCGCAGTACCAGTCTGGTGGGGAGGATCAGGGAGGCGGTTTCCCGCCCCGCGATCAGTTCGATGAGAACCCGGGTCATCTCCTTCCCCAGGGACTGGATCGATTGGTGAACCGTGCTCAGTGGTGGGTCGGTCCGTTCGGCGATTCCCAGGTTGTCGAAGCCGATGACCGCCACGTCCGCCGGTACGGACCGACCCCGCTCGCTCAGCACCCGCATGGCTCCGGCCGCCATGTTGTCGCTGCCGGCGAAGACGGCGTCGAGGTCCGGGTGGTCGTCGAGCAGCCTCGTCATCGCCGCGGCGCCGCTGCCCTCGGTGAAGTCACCCTCCGCCATGCCGTACGGGGTCAGACCCGCCATGATCAACGCCTCGCGGTAGCCGCGGTAGCGGGCCGTACCGGCTTCGGTGCCCAGTTCGCCGGTGATGGTGACGATGCGGGTCCGGCCGAGGCTGATGAGGTGCTCGGTGGCGAGTCGCGCCCCACCGAGGTTGTCGGAGTCGACGAACCACTGCGGCTTGAAGTGCAGCGGTCGACCGCCGTACACGGCCGGCAGGCCGGCTCGGCGCACGATGTGGGTCAGCGGGTCGTCTCCGCGCAGCGCCATCAACATGATGCCGTCGACGCCGCGGGTGTTGAGCAGGTTCGTGAGCCGGGACCGGCCCCGGCCGGGGCTGGCCAGGCACAACAGCAGGTGCAGGTCGGTGTCCTCCAGTGCCGAGGAGACACCGACGATGACCTGACCGAAGAACGGGTCGGCGAACAACTCGGGGTCGTCGTGGGAGATGGCGAGGGCGACGATTCCGGTCTGCCGGGTGGCCAGGGCGCGAGCGGTCCGGTTGGGCCGGTATCCCAGTTCCTTGATGGCCCGCTCGACGGCGTCGCGGGTGGCGCGACTGACGTGCGGTGCCTTGTTGAGGACCCGGGACGCCGCCGAGCGGGACACCCCGGCGCGCGCGGCCACCTCGTCGAGCGTGGGCTGGCGCCGTGTCTCCATCTTGATGCCGCGTCCTTCCTGTCGAACGTCGGGACAGACCGGCGACGGGGCACCCGGCGCGGCTCGATCGGCGCCAACTCCGACACCGGCCGGTGCCGACCTCGCCGCTAGATGGTATCGGCCTTTGGTGGCCACGGTTGACACGGCTGGAAGCGCTTCCAGTGTCAACGACATGAGGCCGATGTGCCGAACCCACGGTGCGGGGACAACCTTGACTTTCACTCGTCAGATGCCCACGATTAGATCGATGTCAATAGATGGATCGGCCCGGAAGCGCTTCCAGTATCGCCCGCAGATGCCTTCCTCGGCGCCTCGCCCGCGAGGGACGTCCGGGCACCCAGCACCAGGTCATGTCGATGCACGACCCGACGCACTAGGAGACTCGCGATGAGACGACCCGCCCGTCCGTTGCTCGCGCTGGCAGCCGCGCTGGCAGTGGCGGTCCCGACGATCCTGTTCGGCTCGTCGGCCGCCTACGCCGACCCGGTCAGCCAGACCAGCGGCTTCTACGTCAATCCCAACTCCAGCCCCGCGACGTGGGCCGCCGCCAATCCCGGCGACGGACGCGCCAACGCGATCAGAACGGAGATCGCCCAGAAGCCGATGGCCTCCTGGTTCGGCAACTGGAGTGGCGACATCGGCGCCGCGGTCGGCAACTACGTCGGCGCCGCGGACGCCGTCGACAAACTTCCCCTGCTGGTGGCCTACAACCTGCCCGGCAGGGACGCCTGCGGCGGACACTCCGGTGGTGGTGCCGGAAGCGTCGCCGCCTACGACGCATGGATCTCGGCCTTCGCCAGCGCCATCGGCAACCGGCCCGCCGTCGTGGTCCTCGAACCGGACTCCCTCGGCGACTTCAACTGCATGAGTCAGGCACAGATCAACGACCGCGTCGGCATGCTCAGCCGGGCCGCCAACCAGTTCCGGTCCAAAGCGCCGAACACCTGGGCCTACCTCGACGCGGGTAACCCCGGCTGGGTCGCCGCGCAGACGATGGCACAGCGCCTGAACATGGCCGGCGTCGCCAACGCCCACGGCTTCGCGCTCAACGTGTCCAACTACTTCACCACCGGTGAGAACACCAACTACGGCAACTCGGTCGCCGCCACGCTGCGGAGCAACTTCGGGTACACCAAGCCCTTCGTGATCGACACCAGCCGCAACCGCAACGGATCCAACGGTGAGTGGTGCAACCCGGCCGGCCGCAGGATCGGCACACCGACTCAGCTCGGCGGCGGCGCCGAGATGCTGCTGTGGCTCAAGACGCCGGGCGAGTCCGACGGCAACTGCGGGGTCGGCGCCGGCTCCAGCGCCGGGCAGTTCCTGCCCGAGGTGGCCTACAAGATGATCTTCGGGTACTGAGCCGGGTGACGCTCGACGCCCACCGAGCGAACCGGTTCGCCGACGGTGTGCGGACAGGCGACACCGCGCCTCCCGCGAGAGGAACGGACGGCACGGTCCACCGGAACTCTTGCGGGAGGCGGCGCGGGTCGACCGCCGCCGGCCAGCCGCAGCTCCTGCGGACCGGTACCCCGATTGGCGCAGAACGGTGCGCGTTGGGCTGGACAAGGGCGACGGCAGCCGAGAGGATTCCCCCGCACGTCGGCACTCGTGCCGGACAAAAGGAGATTTCTCGGTGGCCACCTTCAGCGACCAGGAGAGCAACGACCCGGGCGCGACCCTCTGGCGGGACGGACGACCGGTCTACGACCGGGGCGGCACCGTCTGTGTGATCGGCGCCGGGGCCAGCGGCCTCACCGCGATCAAGAACCTGAAGGAGTACGGCTTCGGCGTCGACTGCTACGAACGGGAGACCGGGGTCGGCGGGGCCTGGAACTGGCGGCACGACCGCAGCCCGGTCTACGCCAGCACCCACCTCATCTCGTCCCGACCTCTGACCGAGTACCCCGACTTCCCGATGCCGGACAGTTGGCCGGACTATCCGCACCACAGCCAGCTACTGTCCTATCTGGAGCGGTACGCCGACCACTTCGACCTGCGGCCGCACATCTGGTTCGGCACCGAGGTGGTCCGGGTCGAGCCGGCCGACGGCCAGCGCTGGGACGTCACCACCCGCAGCACCGGCGGCTACGGCGCCGAGCGCACCTCTCGCTACGCGGCCGTGGTGGTGGCCAACGGGCACAACTGGGCGCCGAAAATGCCGGCGTACGAGGGGCTGGACGAGTTCCGGGGCAAGGTGATCCACGCGTCGGCGTACAAGGACGCCACCCAGATCCGCGGCAAGCGGGTACTCGTGGTCGGGGCCGGCAACACCGGCTGCGACATCGCGGTCGAGGCCGGTCAGCAGGCGGCGAAGTGCTGGCACTCCACCCGGCGCGGCTACTGGTACGCCCCGAAGTACGCCTTCGGCCGCCCGGCCGACCAGGTCAACGACTCGCTGGCGCCGTACCGGCTGCCGCTGCGGCTGCGGCAGTGGCTCTTCCACCGGGTGCTGAAGCTGACCGTCGGCGACCTGACCCGGTTCGGCCTGCCCCGCCCCGACCACCGGGTCTTCGAGACCCACCCGATCGTCAACAGCCACCTCGTCTACCAGCTCGGACACGGGTCGATCACCCCGGTGCCGGACGTCGGACGGTTCCGCCGCAACAGCGTGACCCTGGTCGACGGGCAGGAGATCGAGCCGGACCTGGTCGTCTTCGCCACCGGTTACCTCCCGCGCTTCGAGTTCCTCGCGCCGGAGCTGATCGGCACCGACACGTCGGGCCGGCCGGCCCTCTATCTCAACGCCTTCCCCCGGCGGCACCCGACGCTGGCGGTGGCCGGCCTGCTCCAGCCGGATTCCGGCCTGCTGCCGCTGGTGCACTGGCAGGCCGTGCTGATCGCCCGCTGGCTGCGGCTGCGCGAGGCGGCGCCGGAACGGGCCCGCTCCTTCGCCGCCCGGGTCGACGCCGAGGCCGGCAAGCGGTGGCACTCCGCGCAGGTGAAGGAGAGCACCCGGCACTGGTTCGAGATCGGGCACATCGACTATCTGCGCACGTTGCAGCGGAGCCTGGACGAGCTGGAGGTGGCGGCGTGAAGACCCGGGTCGTACGGGTGCGGGACTGGACCCGTCCGGTGCCGGCGGTGTTCCGGGAGGTACGCGCCGCCACGCCGGAGGCGCCGGAGGGGAAGCCGCCGCTGCTCTTCGTACCCGGTTTCGGGCACGGGGCGTGGGCGTTCGCCGAGCACTGGCTCGAACACGCGGCGTCCCGGGCGTTTCCGGCGCACGCGGTCAGCCTGCGCGGGCACGGCGGCAGCGGGCCGGCGCCGAAGGCGACGCTGCGGGCGTACGCGCACGACGTGGTCCAGGTGGCCACCAGCCTGGACCGGCGGGCGGTGCTGGTCGGGCACGGTGCCGGCGCGCTCGTGGTGGCACACGCGCTGGCCCGCTATCCGGCCCGGGCCGGCGTGCTGGTCGCGCCGGTCTTCGGCGGCTGGGCGACGCTCGGCACCGCGCTGCTGCGCAACCCCGCCGGTACGCTGCCGGCGGTCTTCGGCGGTCGGCTGCGGCTGCACCACCGCCAGTTGTTCAGCCGGGAGCTGCCGGACGCGGCGGCCCGGGAATACACTGCCCGGCTCGGCCGGGCCTCCGCGCGGGCCCAGTGGCAGTTGCTCCGGCAGCGGCCGGTCGAGCCGGCGGTGGGCAACCCGCCGATGCTGGTGGTCGGCAGCCCGGACGACCGGGTGGTGCCGCCGTCGGCGCTGACCCGGACGGCCGGCCGGTACGGCGTCGCCCCGCTGCTCTTTCCGGGCATGGGGCACGACATGATGCTGGACGCCCGGTGGCGGGAGCCGATCGACGCGATCCTCGACTGGCTCGACAAGGACCTGGTCGGATAGCGCCCAGCGGTCAGCGCGCGGCTCGGCTCTCGCCCGGTCGCCACCCGGTACTCCTGCCCGGCGACGTCGGGCTGACCCTGGCCGGGCCCGGCCGACCCCGGGTGGGGCCGGGCCGGGCCGCCGGTCAGCTGATGGCGAGCTGTTGGGCCAGGCTGCCGCTCTGGTCCAGCGCGGTCAGGTAGGACCGGGCCCACGCCTGGATGTCGTTCACCCGGAGCTGCGCGCGCATCGCGGTCATCCTGGCGGTCAGGTCGGCCGGGATGGCCTGGAGCGCGTGCATCAGGGTCAGCTTGAGTCCCTCCAGGTCGTGCGGGTTGACCAGGAACGCCTCCGGGAACTCGGCGGCGGCACCGGCGAACTCGCTGAGCAGCAGCGCGCCGCCGTTGTCGACCCGGGCCGCCACGTACTCCTTGGCGACCAGGTTCATCCCGTCCCGCAGCGGGGTCACCGCCATGATGTCGGCGGCCCGGTAGAGCGCGGCGAGTTCCGCCCGGTCGAACGGCTGGGTGAGGTAGTGGATCGCCGGCTCGCCGACCCGGCCGAACTCGCCGTTGATCCGGCCGACCTCGCGCTCGACTCGGTCGCGGAGGATCTGGTACTGCTCGACCCGCTCCCGGCTCGGCACCGCCACCTGCACCATCACCGTGTCCCGCACCTTGACGTGCCCGGTGGCGAGCAGTTCGCTGTACGCCTTCAACCGCTGCTCGATGCCCTTGGTGTAGTCCATCCGGTCGACGCTGAGCAGCACGTGCTGCGGGTCGCCGAGGTCCCGCCGGATCCGGGCGGCCCGGGTGACCACGTCCGGGCGCTCGGCCAGCGCCTCCATCTCGGCCATGTCGATCGAGACCGGGAACGCGCCGATCCGCACCACCCGGTCGTCGACGGCGATCCGCCGGTCGGTGGCGGCCAGCCCGAGCACCTTCGTCGCGAGCTGGGCGAAGTTGTGTGCCGCCTGCGGGCGCTGGAAGCCGACCAGGTCGGCGCCGAGCATCCCGAGCAGCAGCTCGGAGCGGCGCGGGAGCTGCATGAACAGCTCCGGTGGCGGGAACGGCACGTGCATGAAGAAGCCGATCCGCAGGTCGGGGCGGATCGCCCGGAGCAGCCCGGGCACGAGTTGCAGGTGGTAGTCCTGCACCCAGACCACGGCACCCGGCTCGGCCGCCTCCGCCGCCGCCTCGGCGAACCGCTGGTTGACCCGCTGGTACGCCTCCCACCAGCGGCGGTGGTAGACCGGCTGCTCCACCGCGTCGTGGTAGAGCGGCCAGAGGGTCGAGTTCGCGAAGCCCTCGTAGTGGTCGCGTACGTCGTTGCCGGCCAGTGGGACGGTGTGCATGCGTACCCGGTCGATGTCGGCGAGCATCGGGGCGGGACCGGTGCCGCCGGCCCAGCCCACCCAGGTCGCCGGGGTGTGTTGGAGTAGGGGGTGCAGGGCGCTGACCAGCCCGCCGGGGCTGCGGCGCCATTCACAGGCGCCGTCCGGCGCCACGCTGTCGTCGACGGGCAGCCGGTTGGCCACCACCACGAGGGAACTCTGTCGCAATCGGGCACCTCGTTCCGGGCGAGGCGACCACCGCGAATAGGAGCGATCGGGGTAGTCGTGAGGGGAAGGTAACTTACAGCAGTATTCCTACTGACGCGAAATTACGCGAGTGTTACGCCTTGCCTCCACGTAGTGATGAATCTCGCGATTTGGACGGCAGGGGTCAGACCACCGCCCCGTCGTCGGGATCGTCGTCCTCCTCGTTGCCCGGCCGCAGCCGCCAGACCAGCGTCACGAAACCGCCGAGGATGCCGGCGAAGCCGAGCACCGTGACCAGGCCCCGGTCGATCGGGAGCAGGTGCGGGAAGAGGAAGAGCACGAAGCCGGTGACGATGGCCAGCACCCCGACGACGGCGTACTTCGAGAGCCGGGGCAGCGGCGGTGGCGGCGGCGGGACGTAGCGTTCCTCCTCGTCGTCCGGGAGGTCGGCACCGAAGGTGTCCAGCCCGTCGAGCAGCGACGGGTCGTCGGCCCGGCCGCCGACCGAGATTCCGGAGATCTCCGTGGCCGACGGCAGCCGGCGTACGCCCTGGTCCGGCGGCCCGGCCAGCTCCGCCCCCGGGCGGCTGGTCGCCGTACCGGTGGCCCGTTCCGTCGTCTCGCCGACCGCGACGTCCTCGACGGCGGGCCAGGATCGGGAGTCCGCCGCGACCTCGGTGTGGTAGGCGGCGACGATCCGGGCCCACTCCGCCTCCACGTCCGGGTCCGGATCGGGATCGGGGCGGGGCGCGGGGGGCTGCCCCGGGGGCTCCTCGTCGGCGAGCTGGGTCAGGTAGTCCTTGGCGGTGGCCAGGAAACTGCGGTCGACGTAGAGCCGGTCCACCGGCCGGGACGGCACGGTGGTGGTCCGGGTCACCGGATTGAGGTCGGCGGAGGGTTGCAGGTAGGCGGCGATGCCGCCCGCCGCCAGCACGTCGAGCAGGTGCTCGCCCAGCCGCGGGTCCACGTCGCCGGCGACGGCGTACTCCGTCGCCTCCAGCCCGTTGTCCCGCCGTCCCCGGCGGGCGCCACCCGCTGACACCCCGACACCCTCCCTACCGGCCCTGTGGCGCCCGGCCGTGTTGCCGACCGCCGGCTGCGCCGCATCTGCCGTGCAATGAATCGTGACACGGCGGGCACGGGTTGCGGGAGTGCGTTGTGGCGCGGCGTACCCGCTTCGTAGGCTTCTTGCCGACAGTTCCCGCCCGCAGCCGTCGACGGCGGCCCGACGCGTACCCGTGCGTCGGGTCCGATCGGCGGTCGACGTGGGGACGCGCGGGACGCTCGGGAAGGACACTGGTGCTGTACGGGCTGATGAAGTACGTCATCCTCGGGCCCTGGCTGAAGTTGATCTTCCGGCCACAGGTCGAGGGGAGGGAGAACGTGCCCGACTCCGGCCCGGCGATCATCGCCAGCAACCACCTGTCGTTCTCCGATTCGATCTTCATGCCGCTGATGGTCAAGCGAAAAGTGACCTTCGTGGCGAAGGCCGAATACTTCACCGGCAAGGGGCTCAAGGGCGCTCTGGTGCGGATGTTCTTCGTCGGTACCGGCACGATCCCGGTCGACCGCTCCGGCGGGCGGGCCGCCCAGGCCGCGCTGGACACCCAGCTGGAGGTGCTGCGGGCCGGCAACCTCGCCGGGATCTACCCGGAGGGGACCCGCTCGCCGGACGGCCGGCTCTATCGGGGCAAGACCGGGGTGGCCCGGCTCGCCCTGGAGAGCGGCGCCCCGGTCGTCCCGGTGGTGATGCTGAACGCCGACGAGATCCAGCCGCCCGGCAAGCTGCTGCCGAAGATCAAGCGAGTCAAGATCAGGTTCGGGCGACCGCTGGACTTCTCCCGGTACGCCGGCATGTCCGGCGACCGCTTCGTCGAGCGGGCGATCACCGACGAGATCATGTACGAGCTGATGGAACTCTCCGGCCGGGAGTACGTCGACATCTACGCCCAGAAGATCAAGAACCAGCAGCTCAAGGCGGCGGCCGGCAAGGTGACCGCCGAGTCGCACGCCGACTCGCTGGCCGCCTGAGGTCCTGGCCCGGCCGGCACCTCACCGGCCGGGTCAGGAGGCGAGCATCGGGGTGCTGGCACCGGGGGCAGGGGGCGGCTGGCCGAGCCGGAGCAGCCCCGGCACCCGGTTGCGCAGCGCGAAGGCGCGTACCTCGGCCAGCGCCACCTCGGCGGCGGAGTCGTCACCGGCCAGCGCCAGTTCGCCGGCGGCCAGTGCCAACCCGAGCATCCGGTCGGTGACGTCCGGGATCTGGGCGTAGCTCTCCGCCGCCGCGAGATAGAGCTGCCCGGCCCGGGCATGGTCGCCGTCCGCGCCGGCCAGCGCCGCCGTCACGGTACGCACCGCCGCCTCCACCCAGAGCGTCGAGTGGGTGACCGCGTCCAGCATGCCCCGGACACAGACCGCCGATTCCCGGCCGGTGAGCGCGGCGGCGTACGAGGCGGCCGGGATCCACTCCCCGCTGGCCAGCGCCGGCACCTTGGCCCACGACTCGGCCAGCTCGTCGAGCAGCTCCGCCGCCTCCCCGGTACGCCCCTGTAGGGCCCGGCACAGCGCGCCCAGGCCCAGCATGTTCCAGTGCAGCCGGTGGAAGCCGCTGCGCCGGGCGGTCTCCAGGGCGTCCGTCACGTCGTCCACGTCCTGCGCCTCGTCCGGGGCGACCACCCCGGCGCGGCCGGCGGGCGCCGCCCCCGGCACCGGCTCGGCGCGCAGCACCCGCAGGTACGCTCGCATGCCCCGCACCTGCATGTCCCAGCGGCCGGCCGCGGTGTCGACGAAACCGTCGGCGACGGTCAGCAGCCGCCCGATGTCGCCCTCGTAGTACGCACGCACCGCCTCCGCCGAGCCGCCGGTGGAGAGCGCCTCGGCCTGGGCCAGTGCCGGGCAGGACGCCACCAGCTCGTCGGCGCGGATCCAGTCGCCCTCCTCCCGCATCACGTGCGACAGGTTGCGCACCACCCGGGGCAGCACGACGAGCTGGGAGTCCTGACAGAACCGCAGGATCGTGTGCAGCTCGTCCAGCCCGGCCCGGTCGCCGGACTGGTAGCGGGCGGTCGCCACGGTGATCCGGGCGTCGGTCTGGGTCTCGACCAGGCCGAGGCGTTCGGCGATGTCGGCCGCCGCGCCCGCCGCCGCCACCGCCGGGTCGCGTTCGTAGTTGAGCATGTGCAGCCGGCCCAGCTCGGCGTAGGCGTCCGCCTTCTGCGCGGTGTCCGGCAACGCGTCGAACAGCTCGACGGCATGGTCCAGACAGGACAGTGCCCCGGCCCGGTCGGCCCGCAGCCAGGCCGCCTTGCCGAGCAGCGTCCAGGCCCGGGCCGCACCGCCCGGCTCGTCGTGCGCGGAGAGCCGGTCGGCCAGTACGTGCAACTGGTCCGTACCGCCGCCGGCCAGGAAGGCGGTGCCGTCGCGGAAGTACGAGATCTCGGTGAGCAGCAGCTCCAGTTGCAGCCGGCCGACCGGATCACTGTCGTCGGCCAGCCCGAGCGCCCGGCCGGCGTGCTTGGCCGCCGCGTCGAGCGCGTGCAGCGCGTACGCCCGGCGGGCCGCCCGGTGCAGCGCCTCCCGGGCCGGCGGAGCGTACCGTTCGGTGTCCACCCCCAGGGTGTACGCGATCTCGTGCGCCGCCCAGCGGTGGTGGGCCAGCACCTCGGCCAGGTCGGTGTCCCGGCCCCGGGACATCCCGTCCAGCCAGTCCGCCGTCCGGTCGTGCCGGGCGACCCGCTCGGTCCGGGGCAGCCGCTGGTAGCAGACGTCCCGGACCAGCACGTGCCGGAACCGGAACTCCGGCTGGCCGGCCATCGTCGAGGTGGCCTGCTCGTGCACGAAGTCCCGCTGCTCCAACCGGCGCAGCGCCCGTTCCACCGACTCGACCGGCTGGCCGAGCGCGGCCGCGACCGCACCCGGCCAGAACTGCATGCCGACCACCGAGGCGGCCAGCAGCACCATCCGGTCCGGGCCGTCCAGCAGGTCCACCCGGTTGGCGATCACCGAGTGCACGCTCTCCGGCATCGCCAGGTCCTGCTGCTTCTCCAGCGACCAGCCCCGGCCGGACTGGCGCAGCGCGCCCTGCTCGATGAGCATCCGGACGTACTCGTGGGCGTAGAGCGGATTGCCGTCGGCCACCTCGACCAGCGGGCTGAGCATGTCGGTGGAGAAGGCCGCCTGGCCGAAGATGTGCCCGTAGAGCGAGGCGATCCCGGTGTCCCGCAACGGCGGCAGGGTCACCGTCATCGAGCCGGTGATGGTGCCGGCCCAGCTCGGCTCCCGGTTCACCAGCTCCGGGCGGGCGGTGCAGAGCAGCAACAGCGGCACGTTCTGGGCGTACGCCCCGAGCAGCTCGACGAAGTTCAGCATCTTCTCGTCGGCCCAGTGCAGGTCCTCGAAGACGAGTACGGTCGGCTGGCGGGCGGCGAGCGCGACCAGGAAGCGCCGCCACGCCGACTCGGACTCCTCGGCCGGCAGCGTCGGCCCGGGCAGCCCGACCACCGGGCGCAGCGCGTCCATCAGCCGGTCCGCCGCACCCGGCCCGACCAGCTCCACCAGCGCCGACTCCAGCCGCCGGGTGGCGGTCGGCGCCGGATCGGTGTCCAGGATTCCGGCCTCGGCCTTGACGATGTCGGCCAGCGCGGCGAACGTGACGTTCTCGCCGAACGGCGGGCAGCGGCCGACCCGCCAGGTCAACGGCTCGTCGGTCAGCCGCTCGGTGTGCCGGAACAGCTCCCGGACCAGCCGGCTCTTGCCGATGCCGGCGTGCCCGAGCACCGTCACCATCTGCGGCAGGCGGTCCCGCATCGACCGGTGCAGCGCGTTGACCAGCAGCCCCAGCTCGTGTTCCCGGTCGATCAGCGGAGTGGTGTCCGGCTCCCGGTCCGGCGGCTGCCGGTCCACCGGGGCGAGCGCCAACCACACCTCGGTCGGCGAGGAGCGGCCGCGCAGGGTCACCGGTGCCTGCTCGGAGTAGCGGATCGCGTCCCGGGTCAGCGCGTACGTGGTGCCGCAGACCAGTACCCCGCCGGGCGGTGCCACCGACTGCATCCGGGACGCCGTGTTCACCACGTCACCGGCCACGATGGCCTGTCCGCCGTCCCGGGCGGCGGCCACGTCCACCAGCGCCTCACCGGTCGCCACGCCCACCCGGAACCGCAGGTGGTCCGAGCCGGTCGGGGTGAACCGGGTGAGCACCCGCTGCAACTCCAGACCCGCGCGTACGCAGCGCAGCGGGTCGGTCTCGGTCGCCACCGGCGCGCCGAACAACGCCATCACGGCGTCGCCGATGTACTTCTCCACCACCCCGCCGTACTGCCCGATGACCCGGCGGGCCGCCGAGAAGAAGGCGGTCTGCATGCCCCGGACCAGTTCCGGGTCGGCCCGTTCGACGTACGGGGTGAAGTCGATGAGGTCCACGAAGAGTACGCTGACCCGCCGCCGGTCCTCCTGCGGCATCACGGCCGGCCGACCGGGCTGGGCTGGCCGGGGCTTGCCGCAGGCCGTGCAGAACGCGGCATCCGCGGCCAGTGGCTGGTCGCAGTGTGGACAGGCCGAAGTCAGCTCGGTGCCGCAGCCGCCGCAGTAACGGTCGCCGACGGCGGAGATCCGGCCGCATCTGGTGCAGGTAGCGGAGATGCCGTCCTCCTACGGTGTCGAAGGGACGTGCCGTCCACCGGGATGGCCCCGCCCGGCCGTGGCCGGCGGCTCCGGCGAGCCGCCGGTCGTGATGGGGGTGGAGGTGCGCCACCGCCGAGTATCAGCGCCCGGCCCGGTGTCGGGAACCAGGCTGTTAGCTAGCGGACAGTCCCACCCATAGTGATCCAAGATACAGTCATTGGCGCCTACCGATCGACGATTTATCAGGGGAGATGGGCAATGGTGTACGTCCGACTGGAAAAGGAATGGACCGACGGCGAAGGGAACGGCCACTCCTCCGGGGACATGATCGACGTCGACGCCGCGACCCTGGCGAAGCTCCAGGCCGCCGGGATCGTCGGCGGGGAGACTCCCGACTGGCCGGGGGCGACCCGCACTGCTGGCCGGGACACGACGAACTGGCCCGGGGCGACCTGATCGTCGCGGTGCACCGGCACTGACCGGGCGTTCCGGAAACCGTTGTCGGTCTTCCGGAACGCCCGCGGTCGTTTCCGGATCGGACGCCCGCGGTGGTTTCCGGACCGGACGCCCGCGGTCGTTTCCGGACGGAACGCCGGGTCGGCGCCGACGGTCGGCACCGTCGGCCGGGAACGGCGGTCCGGAGTCGACGGTGACCGGACACTCTCGACGGTCCCGCCGACGCCGGGACGCTCCCGACGGGCGCCGCTCGGGCTGTTCGGTCGGTGGGTCCGGTCGGCGGACGGGTCAGCGCTCGGCCATGCCGGCGCGACGGCGCAACGCCGCCACGTCGGTCACCACGATCCGTCGGCCCTCGGTGCGCAGCCAACCCCGGCTGGCGAACGACCCGATGGCCTGGTTGACGCTCTGTCGCGAACCGCCGGCCATCTCGGCGAGTTGGCTCTGGTTCAGCTCGATGGTGATCATCGGGGCCTGGCTCTCGCCGGCCAACCGGACCAGCGTCTTGGCGACCCGCCCCGGCAGGTCGAGGAAGACATGGTCGGCGTTCTGCTCGGTCAACCGGCGGATCAGCCCGCCCAGCGACCGCATCACCGCGTCGAGGATGCGCGGATTGGAGTGCACCAGCTCCATGAACGCGCCACGGGAGAGCGCCAGCGCCGTGCAGTCCTCGATGGCCTCGGCGGACGCCGACCGGGTGGAGGCGTCCAGCAGGGAGACCTCGCCGAGCACGTCCGGCGGGCGGATGACGTTGAGCACCGCGCGCTCGCCGGTCGGGGCGGTGCGGAACACCGCGACCGCTCCCCGGCGCAGGACGATCAGGGACTCGCCGGGATCGTTCTCGACGAAGAGCAGCTGCCCCTTGCGATAGGTGCGCGGCACCGCCGCGGCGATCACCCGTTGACGCACCTCTGGCTCAAGGCCGGCGAACATGTCGACGCCGGTGAGGGCGTCGCCCGGCTCAGGCAGGCGAACCTCCACGGCTCAACCCCTCCCCGGTAAATAACCCAGTTTTGCTCTCGGGCGACCCGCAACCGACCGAAGAAGCAAGGTGAAACTGATACCGGTAGGGTCCGGTAGCGGTACACATCAGATCATGACGGTCGTGTCGCTTGCTGTACACCCCTGAAATCACTTCTGTGACAGTTCTGCCGCTGACCAGGGGGCATTCTGACATCAGATCCGCCACTGGGTGGGGACCGTACGGGGGCGTGGCGGATACGTGGGGGCGCGGGGAGCCGCGACCGGCCGGAGGTGCGCCAAGTTCCGCTGGCCGGCCGCGGCGGACCCGGGTACGACCGGCGTGGGGGCGTCGGCCGGACCGAGAGGGAAGGCGTGGTGATCAGGCGGTACTCGCCGATCACCACGCCGACCGCCCCGAGTCGAGTCGTACCCCGAGCGGGCGGTCCGGCGCCGAATGGTGGAATTTCCACCCCCGATTCCCGTACGGCGGGACGGATGGGCGAGGATGGCGGCGATGGTCTACCGCTATTTCTACGACTGCGAGTTCATCGAGGACGGCCGGCTCGTCGACCTCGTCTCAATCGGTGTCGTCGACGAGTACGGTCGCGAGTTCTACGCCGTCTCCACCGAGTTCGACGACTCCCGCGCCGTGCCCTGGGTACGCCGGCACGTGCTGGACAAGCTCCCCTCGCCGGGCGACGGGGCGTGGCGCTCCCGCGAGCGGATCAGGGACGATCTCTACGAGTTCCTGATGGAGCCGGTCCGGGACCGGCCGGGGGAGAAGCTGGAGCTCTGGGCCTGGTACGCGGCGTACGACCACGTGGCGCTCGCCCAGCTCTGGGGGGCCATGCCGGCGCTGCCCCGGGAGATTCCCCGGTTCACCAAGGAGCTGCGCCAGCGCTGGGAGGACCGGGGCAGCCCGCCGCTGCCGGACGCCGCCTCCGACCGGCACGACGCCCTGGTGGACGCCCGGCACAATCTGGCCCGCTGGCAGGCGATACACGCCCGGCCGGGGAGTTCCTGAGCGGGATTCATGATCGTTTCGGGTGGTACCGGCCGCCGGGCCTGCCCCGGACACCGGTTCGGCCCCTCGACGGTGCCCGGGGCGCGGTGGTCCGGCCCGGAGCGGGCGACTACAGTGCGCAATGACGGCCCGCCCCGGGCCGGCAACGACGCCGACGGTCTCACCCGACTTTCACCCTGGGGCTTGACGGGCTCATTCGAAGCTCCTGGAGGAGAAGCAGATCATGCGTATCGGCGTGCTCACCGGTGGTGGTGACTGCCCGGGTCTGAACGCGGTGATCCGAGCGGTGGTGCGTAAGGGCGTCGCCAGCTACGACCACGAATTCGTCGGGTTCCGGGACGGCTGGCGCGGCCCGCTGGAGGGGCTGACCAAGCCGCTCGGCATCGCGGAGGTACGGGGGATCCTGCCGCGCGGTGGCACCATCCTCGGCTCCTCCCGGACCAACCCGTTCAAGATCGAGGGCGGGGTCGAGCAGATCAAGACCAACCTCGCGCAGCAGGGCGTGGACGCCCTGGTGGCGATCGGCGGCGAGGACACCCTCGGCGTCGCCACCAAGCTGCACGAGCTGGGCGTCCAGGTCGTCGGCGTGCCGAAGACGATCGACAACGACCTCGGCGCCACCGACTACACCTTCGGCTTCGACACCGCGGTCAACATCGCGATGGAGGCGATCGACCGGCTGCACACCACCGCCGAGAGCCACCACCGCACCCTGGTCGTCGAGGTGATGGGCCGGCACGCCGGCTGGATCGCCCTGCACGCCGGCCTGGCCGGCGGGGCGAACGTGATCCTGCTGCCGGAGCGGCAGTTCGACGTCGACCAGGTCGCGACCTACGTCGAGAAGCGCTTCCAGAAGCAGTACGCCCCGATCGTGGTGGTCGCCGAGGGCGCCCAGCCGCTCGACGGTCAGATGGTGCTGCACAACCAGGAACTGGACGCCTTCGGGCACGTCCGGCTGGGCGGCATCGGCCAGTGGCTCGCCGGGCAGTTGGAGGCGAAGACCGGCAAGGAGGCCCGGACGGTCGTACTCGGGCACATCCAGCGCGGCGGCACCCCGACCGCGTTCGACCGGGTGCTCGCCACCCGGCTCGGCCTGCAGGCGATCGACGCGGTCCACGAGGGCGACTGGGGCAAGATGGTCGCCATGCAGGGCACGGACATCGTCCGGGTGCCGCTGGCCGAGGCGACCCGTGAGCTGAAGACGGTGCCGCTGGACCGCTACACCGAGGCCGAGGTCTTCTTCGGCAGCTGACGACCCGCGGTGCCGGGGTGGGACCCGCCGCACACCGACGCGGAAGGTCGGAAACGATCTCCGCGCCGGATGCGGCGGCCACCCCGCGCCCGGGCGGCCCCCGCCCACGACGACGTGACGGCTTCCACCCGAGGAGGAGCGATGGCGCCGGGAGCGCACACCGTTGCCGTGATCGGCACCGGCAAGATCGGTGAACTGATGCTCTCCGGGCTGCTCCGCGCCGGCTGGCCGGTGGACCGGCTGCTGGCGACCACCCGGCGGCAGGGGCGCGCCGAGGAGATCGCCACCCGGTACGGCGTACGGGTGGTGGACAACTTCACGGCGGTCGCCGAGGCGGACGTCCTCGCCGTGTCGGTCAAGCCGCAGGACGCCGACGCGCTGCTCGACGAGATCGGTCCGAAGGTACCCGCCGACAAGCTGGTGATCTCGCTCTGCGCGGGGCTGCCGACGAACTTCTTCGCCCGGCGGCTGCCGGAGGGCACCCCGGTGATCCGGGTGATGACCAACACACCGGCCCTGGTCGACCAGGCGATGACCGCGATCTCCGCCGGGGTGCACGCCACCGCCGGGCACCTGGAGCTGGCCGAGGAGATGTTCCGGCCGCTGGGGGCGACCATCCGGGTTCCCGAGTCCCAGCAGGACGCGGTGACCGCGCTCTCCGGTTCCGGCCCCGCCTACTTCTATCTGCTGGTCGAGGCGATGGTCGACGCCGGCATCCTGCTCGGGCTGCCCCGCCAGGTGGCGCACGAGCTGATCGTGCAGACCGCCATCGGCTCGGCGGTGATGCTGCGCGACTCCGGGGAGCACCCGGTGAAGCTGCGCGAGGCGGTGACCTCGCCCGCCGGTACCACCATCTCGGCCATCCGGGAGCTGGAGAACCACGGCGTACGCGCGGCGCTGCTGGCCGCGCTGGAGGCGGCCCGGGACCGGGCGCGGGAGATCGCGGCGCAGAACGACTGAGCCGGGCGCCACGGCGTGATCCGGGCCCGGGTGCCCCATACTGTGCCCGTGTTCACCCTTGCCCAGGCACGTCACCTGATCGTGACGCTGCGCCCCCGGATCGACGAGTTGATCGTGCTCCGCGCCGACCTGGCCGAGCTGCGGGCCGACCTGACCGACCGGGGAGCGAGCCCGCTCGGCGGACTCGCCGAGGTCAAGGGCCTGGAGGCGCGGATCTTCGGCATCCTGGAGGAGCTGACCGGGCACGACATCCAGGTCAAGGGCTTCGCCCCGGTACTGCTCGACTTCCCCGGCGAGCGGGACGGCCGGCCGGTGCTCTGGTGCTGGCTGGAGGGGGACAGCGACCTGCGGTGGTACCACCGGGTGGAGTGCGGCTTCTCAGGCCGGCGCCCCGTCTGAGCCGACCGGCCCGGCCCGGACGCCGGGCGCCCGGGCGGGACCGGGGATCACCACCGGCCGGTCGGCGACGGCGTAGACGACCAGGTTGTCCCGGTAGTGCCGGGTGGACCGGTCGAAGGCTCCGGCACAGGTGATCAGCCGCAGTTCCGGGCCGGGAGTGGGGCGGTAGACGGCGTCGGTCGGAAAGGCGTCCTTGGCGTGCCGGCCGGCTCCGGTGACCCGGAACCCGAGCCACCGGCCGCCGCGCCGTACCTCGATCCGGTCGCCCGGGCGCAGTTCCGACAGCCGGGCGAAGACCGCCGGGCCGGTGGTCGAGTCGACGTGCCCGGCGAGTACCGCCGGCCCGACGTCCCCGGGTGCGGTGCCGGCGGCGTACCAGCCGGCCTCGGCGAAGTCGCGGGGGGCGCCGAGCCGGCCGGACCGGTCCAGCCGGAGCCGGGTCAGGGCCGCGTCGACCCGGATCCGCGGGATGCGTACCCGGGTCGGTGCTCCGGCGGGGGCCGGCCCGGTGGCGCCGGCCGGGCTACCGGGACAGCCGTCCGGGCACGCCGCCGACGCGGCCGGCGGCAACGCGACCGGTTCCGGCGGCGGGTCGGGGATCGAGGCCGGGACCGGTGCCGGCGCCGCGTCGCCGGCCGCCGCGACGCCGAGGCTCGCGCCGAGGATCGCGCAGAGCAGCAGGTCGACGGCGCCCGGCATGCTCCGGCCGGCCGTCACGGATGCCGGCGGCGCCGAGCGGCGGACCTGGCGGCCGCGACCACCACGACCGCGCCGAGCGCGCCGACCGAGGCCAGCCCCAGCGGGTACGCCGGCCCGCCCGACCCACCGGCACCGGCGTCCACCCCGCCGTCCGGCACCACCGCCCCGCCCCGGGCGTCGACGCGCAGCTCGGTGGTCAACCCGCCCGCCTTCGCGTCGAGCACCAGCAGGGAGTAGACGGTGCCGTTGTGCAGCGACACGTCGGCCGTGGTCGCCCTCGCCCCGGTCGCCGAGACCCGCAGCGTCGACCGCCCCGGCTCGACCTGCTGGTAGGGCGTGGTGGTGGCGAAGGGTACGGCCTCGGCGATGCGCGGCCCGGCGGCCACCGTGACGTCGATCACCGGCGCGCGTACCGACGCCTGCACCACGCGTACCTTCGCCCGGCCGTCGGCGGGTGCGCTCAGGTCGTCGTCGAGCACCTTCAGCCCCAGCTCGGCGTAGCGGCCGACACCGGCGACCGTGTACGCCCCGCCGGGCTTCACCGACACGCCCGTGGTGAGTACCGGCGGGTCGCCACTCGGCGCGCCGGCCCGGCGCATCGCGACGGCGTACGGCCCGGTCGGCAGCGGCAGGTACGGCGACAGCACGCCGTAGCCGACCGCCCGGAACACCTGCGGTTCGGTCGTACCGTCGGCCGGGCCGAGGTAGACGTCGACGGCGGGCGTGTCCGGCGACAGGTGGGCCAGCCGGACGTATCCGACCGGTGCGGTGGCGCCGGCCGGGCCGACGACCGAGGTGGCCAGGCCGAGTCCGAGGCCGAGGGCGGCGGCTGCGGCAGCGATCCGCCGCCCCGGCCGGACAGGTCGTTCGAGGTGCTCCATTTCTCGCCTCCCTGGGATGTGCCGGCACGGTATCGGCGCCACCACCCGGAATGTCGCACCCACGGTCCGTCCCACCCACTCCGCCCGCCCACCCGCTCCGGCCCACCGGGAGGTGTGTCGCGGGTGGGCGTTCTCAGCTCAGCCCGGCACCCGTCACCCGTCAGCCGTCACCCGCCAGGCGCGGACGACGGTCTGTTCGATCCGGTTGCCGTCCCGGTCGACGGCGCTCACCCGGACGGTGCCGAACCGTGCCCCGGCGGGGGCGGCCGGCAGCGTCGCCACCACCTCCCGGTCGCCCCGGACGGGCACGTCCCGCCAGTGCGCCCCGTCGTCGTAGGAGACCGCCACCCGTACCGTGAACCGGCCCGGTCCGGTCGCACCGGGCTGGTAGCCGGGGCGCAGCACCAGCCGGTACGGCCGGTCGGCCCGGACGGTGTTGCCCAGGTCGGTGCCGATGTCGTAGCCGAGCTGCGGCAGCGGCAGTACCGCCGGCCGGGCGCCGCGCGGTCGCCCGGAGCGGAACGTCCAGGTCGTCGACGTGGCGGTGGAGGTGGTCCACCATGGACGGTCCGGGAACGAGTCCCGGGCGACGTCCAGCCGAAGCTGGTACCGCCCGGTGCCGGCCGGCACGGTGAACTGGGCGGACGAGGCACTGCTCCGGCCGACGACCCTGCCGTCCCGGGTCAGGGTCAGCTCGCTGCGGTCGGAGCGGCCGTCGACCCAGCCGTACGCGGTGGCCCCGCCGTCCGCGTACTGCGGGATCGCGACCCGGATCGCGTCGTACGACCGGTTCACCGGCAGCCCGTACGCGTGGTCCGGGGTCACCGTCGCCGGCACCGCGGGTCGGGTCAGGGCCGGGAACCACACCTGGCGCACCCGCTCGCCGGCCCGGTACGCCCGCAGCGGCCCCCAGAGCTGCCCCTGCGGGTTGCCGACCTGGTACGCCTCCAGGATTCCGCTGCTCCGCCACGCGACGCCCCGGGTGCTGACGTGGTCGGTGCGCCGGTGTGCGGCGGTGACGGTCCGGCTGAAACCGAAGCCGGTCGACACCCCGTCCGGATAGCCGGCCCGGGTCTCCCGGGCCAGCATCTCGGGTGCGTGCTGGTGGAACTCGGACTCCACCGTGGCCAGTGCGAGTTCGTCGGCCCGGTAGTGCAGGTCCGCCGGCACCCGCCCCCGCTCGGGCAGCAGCAGGTCGTAGCGGTACGGCGACCGGGCGACGGCGTCCAGCGCGAGCGTCGCCGGCCCGGCCGCCAGCCGTTCCCGGAGCCGCTGCGCCACCTCCGCGTCCACCCGGTAGGCCGGCACCGGCGAGCCGTACCCGTTCGCCTCGTGGTAGCCCGGCGTCGGCCCGGCCAGCAGCACGGCCCGGGCGCCGGCCGCGCCGGCCGCCCGCAACTGCGCGACGCCGGGATCCTCCGCGCCGCCCTGGTCGAGCCGGACCAGCACCACCGCGTCCCGGGCTCCGGCCCGGGCCAGTTCGGCCGGCGTACCGCCGCCTCCGTCGACCAGCCGGGCGCTGCTGCGGCCGTCCAGCAGCGGCGCGCCGTCGACCGGCCGGGGCTCCGGCACCGGGAAGCCGTCCGGGCCGGTGACCGTGGCGGTCAGCGCCGGTGCGGCCAGGTCCCACCGGCTGAAGAACTGGAAGGTACCGGTGGAGACCGGTCGGGTCGGCGCCGCGTACACCCGGCGGATGGTGTCCAGGTTGAACGACTCGCCGGAGAGCAGCGAGGCCGCGGAGGTACCGCGCTGCCAGACCAGCGCGGCCTGTGCGGCGCTGGTCCGGTCCGGGGTGTCGATGCGGATCTCCCGGCCGTCGCGGGCGTCCTGGCGCAGCGTCCGGTCCGCCTCGACGGTCAGCTCCGGCTCGGCGAGCAGCGTGGCGTCCTTCGGGAAGCCCGACGCCGCCAGGGTGAAGACCCAGGTCGCCACGGCGTAGCGGCCGGCCGGCAGCTCGACGGTGGCGGGTTGGCCACCGCCGAAGTGGGCCCAGTGCTCCTCGCCGGTGTCCAGGTTGAACACCTGGGAGCGGGTGTAGAAGTCGGTGGGGGCCCGGCCGTCCCGGTCCAGCACGTCGATCGTCAGGCGGCGGGTCGGCGGGACGACCTGGAACCCGATCGGGGTACGCAGCTCGGCGCCGCCGCCCCGGGCGGTCAGCACCCCGGCGTACCGGTTCGGGGCGGTGCGGGTCGGGTCGAGCCGGACGACCGCGCTGGCCCGCCCGCCGGCCGGTACGGTCAGCCGGGTCGGCGAGACGCCGAGTACCGCCGGCCGCTGGTCCGCGCCGAGGTCGCGGGCCTCGGCGTCCAGGGTGAGCGTCACCGGCCGGCGGCCGGAGTTGGTGAAGCCGACGGTGGCGCTCCGGGCCGGCGTACCGGCCGGGACCCGGCCCAGGGCGAGCGTCGCGGTGTCGACGGTGACCGGCTGTTCCAGGGCCTCGGCGACGTCGACCCGGCCGGCGCCCTGGGCCCAGACCGGGGTGTCCCGGCTCTCGGTGGCGCTGCCGACCAGGGCCGCCTTGAGCCGGTCGGCCCGCCAGTCCGGGTGGCGCTGGGCGAGCAGCGCCGCCGCCCCGGCGACGTGCGGGGCGGCCATCGAGGTGCCGGACATCGAGGTGTGGCCGGCGTCGACCACCTCGCCGAGGCTGGTGCCGGCGGCCCGGGCCGCGACGATGCCGACCCCGGGGGCGGTGATCTCCGGCTTGACCGCGGCGTCGCCGAGTCGCGGGCCCCGGCTGGAGAAGTCGGCGATCCGGTCCCGGCCGTCGACCGCGCCGACCGTCAGCGCCCGGTCGGCGGTGCCCGGGGTGGTGAGCGTCTGCCGGCCGGGTCCGGCGTTGCCGGCGCTGACCACGAAGAGCGCGCCGGAGCTGGCGGAGAGCGCGTCGAGGGCCTCGGTGACCGGGTCCGGTCCCTCACCGGCCGGGCCGCCGAGGCTGAGGTTGACCACCCTGGCGCCCTGGCGTACCGCCCACTCCATGCCGGCGATGACCCAGGAGAGGTCTCCGGACCCGTTGTCGTCGAGTACCTTGCCGATCAGCAGCCGGGCGCCGGGCGCGACTCCCTTGCCGCCCGGCGCTGCGCCGTCGCGGCCGGCGCCGCCGGTGCGACCGGTGCTGCTGCCGGCGCCGGCGATGGTGGCGGCGACGTGGGTGCCGTGCCCGACCCGGTCGGTGGTCTCGGGGGTACCGGTGAAGCTCGCCGCCGCGCTGACCCGGCCGACCAGGTCGGGATGGGTCGGGTCGTAGCCGCTGTCCAGGACGGCGACCTTAACGCCCCGGCCGTCGTACCCGGACCGCCAGGCCCGGGGGGCACCGATCTGCGGCACGCTCTCGGCCAGGTCGGCCCGGACCCGCCGGTCGAGCCAGAGCTTGCCGAAGCCGCTCGCCAGGGTGCCGGCGCCGGTCGTCGTCGGGCCGGCCTTCGCCCGGTTGCCCTGGCGAGCGTGGTCGCCGGTGACGGCCGACCAGAAGTCGGCGGCCCGGGACTTCTCCGCGCCGACCGCGATCGCCCCGATGCTGGGCAGTTCGCGGTGCCGGGTGGCGCCGGTCGGGGTCGCCGGTGCGGCGGCCCGCAGTCCGGGTGCGGCGGGTGCGCCGGTGAGCAGCAGCGGCAGGCTGGACCGGGCCGCGTCGGAGTAGCCCTCGGCCACCAGGTCGGTGACGTTGAACAGGGCCGGGTCGACCCGTCCGGCGCTGACCAGCGGGAGCGCCTCGTAGGGCGTGACGTGCAGGTCACCGTCCCGTTCGGAGAGTTGGAAGCCGAGCCCCCGCCGGGGGCCCCGGTCGTCCACCTCGGCGAACTGCCGACCGTCGGCGAAGGTGTGCAGCCGGACGACGTCCCCGGTGACCAGCGTGACGGTGTGCACCGCCGCCGGCCCGGCGGGGACCGCTGGCGCGACTGCGCCACCGTGCGGCGCGGCGGCGGCCGGCGGGGCCACGGCGGCCAGGATGGCGACGGTGACCGCGAGCGCGAGCACCGTACGTGCTGGCTTGACCACGAAAGCTCCCTTGACGTGCTGCTAGATCATCGGGCAGCGTCACACTTCGTCACCATGCCGGTAAAGGATCCGCAGCGAGCGCAACTGCGCCATGACCTAGATGCGCCAGGAGGTTCGGCCGTGCTGAAGTTCGCCGGGCTGACCACGGTGGAGGAGTCGGCCTACCTGGCGCTGGTCCGGCAGGGCGGTGCCCGGCTCGTCGACCTCGCGGAGCGGCTCGGCCTGTCGGAGGCGCGGGTACGCCGGGCGGTCGGCGTACTCGAACGGGAGGGCTTCGTGCACCGCACCCCGCCGCCCGCCGAACGGGTCGTACCGGTGCCGCCCGATCTCGCCGTCGAGCAACTGATCCGGCGCCGGTACGCCGAACTGGAACTCACCCGGGAGGCGGCGCACCGGCTCGCCGCCGAGGCGCGGGGGCGGGCGAGCAACCGGCGTACCGAGGAGCTGATCGAGATCGTCTCGGGGCGGGCCGCGGTCGGTCGCGCCTTCGAGCGGGTGCAGCGCAGCGCCCGGCAGGAGATGCGGGTGCTGGTGGCACCCCCGTACGCGGTCCCGACCTCGGTGAACACCACCCAGCTCGACCGGGAGGCCGCCGGGGTGACCTACCGGGCGGTGTACGACAGCAGTGCCCTGGACGACCCCGAGTTCGCGGCCAGCGTCGCCGCGCACATCCGCGCTGGTGAGCTGGCCCGGCTCGCCGTCGGGCTCCCCACCAAGCTGGCGGTCGCGGACCGCACCCTGGCACTGCTGCCGTTGGCCTGGACCGCGTCGGCGCACGACGCGGCGCTGCTGGTGCACCCGTGCGGCCTGCTGGACGCCCTGGTGGCGCTCTTCGAGACGCTCTGGACCCAGGCGACACCGCTGTCGGCGGCCGGCCCGGAGCAGGTGCCGACGGCGCTCGGCATCTCCGCCGAGGACCGGCACCTGCTCTCGCTGCTGGTGGCGGGGCTGACCGACGAGGCGGCCGGCGCCCGGCTCGGGCTCAGCCGCCGGACCGTCGTACGCCGGGTGCAGGTGCTGATGCACCGCACCAACTCCCGCTCCCGGCTACAGCTCGGCTGGCAGGCCCACGAGCACGGCTGGCTCTGACGCCGGCTCCCGCGCGGTCCGGCGCTATCTCGGCAGGACCCGCTCGACGGCGGCGGTGATCTCCGGCGACTCCGGCTCGACCTGGGGCGCGAACCGGGCGACCACCTTGCCGTCCGGGCCGACCAGGAACTTCTCGAAGTTCCACCGGACGTCGCCGGAGTGTCCCTCCGGGTCGGGGGTGTCGACCAGGGCGGCGTAGAGCGGGTGCCGGCCGGGTCCGTTCACGTCGATCTTCTCGGTCATCGGGAAGGTGGCCCCGAAGGTGGAGCGGGCGAACTCGGCGATCTCGGCCGGGGTGCCCGGCTCCTGGTCGGCGAACTGGTTGCTGGGTACGCCGAGCACCGTCAGCCCACGGTCGGCGTATCGCTGGTGCAGTGCCTGGAGCCCGGCGTACTGCGGGGTCAGCCCGCACTTGGAGGCGAGGTTGACCACCAGCATGGCGTTGCCCCGGAACTGCTCCAGGCCGACGAACCCGTCGCCGGTCAGCGCTCCGATCTGGACGTCGAAGACGCTCACCGGATGCCTCCGCCCCGCTGCGCCGTCCGGCCGGTCCGGCGATCGTCGCCGTGTCCCGCCCGTCGCACCCGACTGACATCCACTCTCCGCTCGGTCATGGCCCAGAGGCTACCCGGCGACGCTGTCGTCAGGATCGGCTTCCCCGCCACCCGTCCGGCACCGCTCGCCCGGTGGCGGCCGCGGTGCGGACCCGGGTCGTGGCGGTGGAATCGAAACATGGACATCTTGACGAAGCGGTGAACTGCTGAGTAGCGTCGCCTCACTATCTGGAAAGTTTCCTATCAATAAGGGAGACGCCACCATGAGGAGATCCATCCGCCGCGCGTTGTGGGCCGGCGTCGCGGCTGCGGTGGCCGTCGCCGTGGTCCCGATCACCGCGGCCCTCGGCGCCGGCAGCCTGACCACCACCTTCGCCGCCAGCTCCGACTGGGGCTCCGGCCACGAGGTCAGGGTCACCGTCACCAACGGCACCGACGCACCGGTCGCCAGCTGGCGGGTCGAGTTCGACCTGCCCGCCGGGACCACCATCAGCAGCTTCTGGGACGCCGACGTCACCCGCAGCGGCAACCGCTACGTGGCCGTGCAGAAGAGCTGGGCCGGCACGCTCGCCCCGGGCGCCTCGGCGACCTGGGGCTACGTCGGCACCGGCGGATACCGGGCCCCGGCGAACTGCACCGTCAACGGCGCCGCCTGCGGCGGTGGACCGACCCCGACCGCCACCCCGACGACCGTACGGCCGACGACCCCGCCGCCGACCACGCCACCGCCGACCACCCCGCCACCGACCAACCCGGGCGCGCAGAAGGTGGTCGGCTACTTCGCCCAGTGGGGCGTCTACCAGCGGGCCTACCACGTCAAGAACATCCACACCAGCGGCTCGGCCGCCAAGCTGACCCACATCCTGTACGCCTTCGGCAACACCACCGGCGGCCGGTGCACCATCGGCGACAGCTACGCCGACTACGACCGGGCGTACTCGGCGGCGGAGAGTGTGGACGGGGTCGCCGACACCTGGGACGCCGGTGCGCTGCGCGGCAGCTTCAACCAGCTCCGCAAGCTCAAGCGGATGTACCCGCACCTCAAGGTGATCTGGTCGTTCGGCGGCTGGACCTGGTCCGGCGGCTTCACCCAGGCCGCGCAGAACCCGGCCGCGTTCGCCGAGTCCTGCTACAACCTGGTCGAGGACCCGCGCTGGGCGGACGTCTTCGACGGCATCGACATCGACTGGGAGTACCCGAACGCCTGCGGCCTGACCTGCGACGCCAGCGGCCCGAACGCGTTCAAGAACCTGATCTCCGCGCTGCGCGGCCGGTTCGGCTCGTCGAACCTGGTCACCGCCGCGATCACCGCGGACGGCAGCAACGGCGGCAAGATCGACGCGGCCGACTACGCCGGTGCGATCAACAACCTCAACTGGCTGATGCCGATGACGTACGACTACTTCGGCGCCTTCGCCGCGCAGGGTCCGACGGCCCCGCACTCGCCGCTGACCTCGTACGCCGGGATTCCGCAGCAGGGCTTCTGGTCCGACGCGGCGATCCAGAAGCTGAAGAGCAAGGGCATTCCGGCCAGCAAACTGCTGCTCGGCATCGGCTTCTACGGCCGGGGCTGGACCGGGGTCACCCAGGCCACCCCGGGCGGTACGGCCACCGGGGCGGCACCGGGCACCTACGAGGCGGGCATCGAGGACTACAAGGTACTCAAGAACACCTGCCCGGCCACCGGCACCATCGCCGGCACGGCGTACGCGAAGTGCGGCAGCAACTGGTGGAGCTACGACACCCCGGCCACCATCGGCGGCAAGATGTCGTACGCCAAGAGCCAGGGACTGGGCGGCGCCTTCTTCTGGGAACTCTCCGGGGACACCGGCAACGGTGAACTGATCACGGCGGTCGCCAACGGCCTGCGATAGCCGGGACCCGCCGGACGACGTTTCCGGGGGCGGGTAGCGGGGGCCGACTCCGGCGGGACACGGAGGCGGCCCCCGCTCGCATACACCGGCGAACGGGGAGCCGCCGTCGCCGCCCGCCGCGAATCGGCCCGCTGTGAAACGGCCCGCCGCCGGAACGACAGCGCCATCAGGGCGAATCCTTTTCACATGATGCCAAGGAGGTCGGCCGGCCGGTTCCCCCGATGTCCCGCCGGGCACGGTGGTCCCGCGCGACACCGCGCGAGGGGCGGAGGGGCGATGTCGATGGGGCCGGACAGCGGCGGGTGGGGCAGGGCGGGGCCCACGGGTTGGGTGACCCGCTGGGTGCTGGGAACCGCCGTCGGGCAGGTCGTGTTCACCGGGACCGTACGCCTCGTGCTGGCGGTACTGATGGGTGCCGCGCTCGGCGGCCTGGTGGTCTGGTTGGTGCTGCGCCGTCGGCCGGCACCGCAGCCGTACGCCGCCGCCGCGACCGCCGGCACCGCCGCTTCGCGGGTACGCGCCGGTGCCGAGGTGTCGAACCCGGCGTACCCGGGGCGCCCGGCCCGGCCGGGCGTGGAACACGTACGGCCGCGCTTCTCGCCTCGGGCCGACCGGTCCGGAAACAGGTACGGGCGGACCCGGCCCCACCCCTAGGGTGGGCGGGTGGTCGCCGCCCTGGAGCTGTATTTCGACACCGACGCCACCCGGCGGATCCGGGTCCTCTGGGACGCCCTGGAGTCCGAGGGTGTGCAGAGCCTCCGCTCGTTGCTCGGTCAGCGGCACCGGCCGCACATCTCGCTGGCGGTCGCGCCCCGGCTCGATCCGGAGCAGGTCGCCGAGGCCCTGACCGGTACGGTGGTGGCCGCTCCGCTGCGACTGACCTTCCAGTACGCCGGCCAGTTCGTCGGCCGGGTGCTCTGGCTGGGCCCGACGCCGACCGCGGAACTGCTGGCCCACCAGGCGATGGTGCACGAGCGGCTGACCTGGGCCGACGTGCCGGTCAGCGAGCTGTATCGCCCCGGTCGCTGGGTGCCGCACTGCACCCTCTCGATGCGGGTGCCGAACACCCTGATGGCGGCGGCGGTGCGGCGCTGCCTGGAGATGCTGCCCGTCGAGGCGACCGTGGTCGGCGCGGCGGTGGTGGACCACGCCCGGGACATCGTCCGTCCGCTCGGCCCGTAGACAATGTCTACGGAGTACTGGTAGACAGTGTCTATGGCTCAGTCGGACGGTGCTGTTCAGGCTCGGCTGGTCCGGGCCGGGCTCGACCTGCTGGCGGAGGAGGGCGTCGAGGCGCTGTCGTTGCGGGAGATCGCCCGCCGGGCCGGTGTCTCGCACGGCGCGCCGCGCCGCTACTTCCCGACCCACCGGGCGCTGCTCGCCGCGATCGCCGCCGAGGGCTATCGGGAACTCGGCCGGCGAGTCGCCGAGGCGGTCGGTGACCCCGCCGGCCCGGACCCGTCGGCCCGACTGCTCGCGCTGGGCCGGCTCTATCTGGAGTTCGCCCGGACCAATCGCGGGATGTTCGAGCTGATGTTCCGGCACGACCTGCTGCGCGGCAACGGCATCGGCCTGCGGGAGGCCAGTCGGCCACTCTTCGAGGTACTCGTCGAGCTGGTCGCCCGGGCCCGTCCGGAGCGGGACGGCGCTCCGCCGCCGGCCGTCGCCGCCGGTGCGCTCTGGGCGAACCTGCACGGCATCGCCCAGCTCTGGCAGTGGGGAAGCCTCCAGATGACGGTCGGGACCGGGGAGGTCGAGCCGCTGCTGCAGGCCGCGATCGACGCCCACCTCGGCCCGCCGGTGCCGGCCGAGACCGCAGCGCGGCGGCACTGACCCGGCCCGACCCGCCACCGACCCCGCCACCGACCCGCGGAGGATCACGTGCTGCTCCAGGCGACCACCCGACTGCTGCTCGCCCCGTTGGCCCGGCTCGTCTTCCGACCGGTGATCGAGGGCCGGGCAAACGTCCCCCGGCAGGGCCCGGTGATCCTCGCCGCCAACCATCTCTCCGTGCTGGACAGTGTGGTGATCCCGCTGGTGGCGCCCCGGCCGGTCGCCTTCCTCGCCAAGGCCGAGTACTTCCGGCAGCCGGGGCTGCGGGGAGCGCTGGTCCGGGCCTGCCTGACCGGCGTCGACGCGATCCCGGTGCCGCGCGGCGGTCATCGAGCGGCCCGGAACGCGCTGGACCTGGCGCTGGGCGTCCTCGCCGAGGGAGGTGCCTTCGGCATCCACCCCGAGGGCAGCCGGTCGCGCGACGGCCGGCTCTACCGTGGCCGCACCGGAGTCGCCTGGCTGGCTCTCGCCTCGGGCGCCCCGGTGGTGCCGGTCGCCGTACTCGGCACCGAACGGATCCAGCCGGTCGGGTCGCGGCTGCCCCGACCCGGCCGGGTGACGGTGCGCTTCGGCACGCCGCTGCGGTTCACCCAGCCGCCGGGCACCAGCGGCGGGCAGGCCCGGCGCGCGGTCACCGACGAGATCATGGTGGCGATCCGGGACCTCTCCGGCCAGGAGCCGGCCGACCACTACAACGAACTCTCCACCGCCATCTGATCCGGCTACCCGCCGGCCGGTTCGCCGGGCGTGACCAGCCCGGTCCCGTAGGCGAGTACGACCGCCTGGGCGCGGTCCCGGAGGCCGAGCCTGGCGAAGATCCGGGTACCGGACTCGGTGATCAACGTCTGGGAGGTGCCGCTGCTCGGCGTACTGGCCGTGGCGGGGGCGGTGCTCGCGATGCTCGGGGCGCTGCCGCCGGCCCGCTCGGCGGCGCGACTGCCGATCGCCGAGGTGCTGCACGACGAGCGAACCCTGCGGTGGACGGGCGCCGGTCGGCACCCGTCCACCGCGGACCGCCGCTGCCGCGTCAGCCGATGATCACCGGAGTGGGGTCGTAGATCTTCCACATCTGGTTGAAGGCGTTCCAGTCGGTGGTGGCCGAGATGCACTGCCACTGCTGCAACACCGCCTGTTGGGCGGGCTGGCCGGACGGCGCGGCGGCATCCAGGCACATGCCGGTCTCACGGTTCTTGATCAGCACGAACCAGGAGCCGAAGCACTGGCCCGTACAGGGCTTGTGGAAGACCTCCTGGGTGAACCACTCGCCCGGGGTGTAGCCGGCGGAACAGTGCGGGTACTGGATGATCGGCGTGCCGTTGTCGTAGAACCCGGCACGCCAGTCTAGCATCAGGCACTGACCGGAGTGCCGGGCCCTGATCCGGAAGAAGCCGCCGCCGCTGTCGAGCAGGTCGAACTCCTGCGAGGCGCTGGCGTTGTCCGGCCAGAGGAAGACGCCCTGATGTGTCGCCGTCGAGGCCCAGATCACGTCGGCGCGAAGGTTGCCGTAGCCACTCACCAGCTCTCGGCGGAGGGTGTCCGCCTGCGCGGGCGAGGGCACGACCAGCACGAAGGAGGCGACCAGCAGGGCGACCGCCACGGCGAGGATCCGGCTGCCCCGGGTGACCGGTCGGGCGGGGCGTAGCCGGAGGGCGCCACCCTCGCCCGAGTCGAATGTGGGGAATCTGGCGCTGTGCATTCTTCCTCCAACGGGAATGCGGGAACTGACGGGCGGTCCCGGCCTGGCCGGCCTGACCACCTGGCATCGACTCTCCGGTGTGGACGGGCCGGCCGGAGAAATCCCGACCGAATCCGAACGCGGGCCGGCCGTCGGCGGGCCGCCTGTGCCTCCGTCGGGCCGCTGGTCGAGACGGATACCGGGCACTGTCTCGCGGCCGACAGCCGCCGTGCCCCGGATCGATAACGTGAACGGTCCGGACGATGTCACCCGGCTTGGGAAGTGACGGATGCGACCTGCCCAGGAACTGGTGGAGACCTTCACGCTGCTGCCCGATCCCGGGCAGGCCGGCACCATCGACGGTCTCGTCGAGCGGCTGCGGTCGCTGAAGACCTGGGCCGGCGAACCGTCGTACGAATCGATCAAGGACCGGGTCAACGCGGCCTGGACCTCGGCCGGGCGACCCGCCGCCGAACTCGTCGGCAAGACCACCGTGGTGGACTGCTTCCGGCCCGGCCGGCGGCGGTTGAACGTCGACCTGGTCGTCGCGGTGGTGCAGGCCCTGCATCCGGATCCGGGGTACGTGACGCAGTGGCGGCAGGCGCTCCAGGTGATCGGCGGGGAGATCCGCGCGGCGGGGCAGGTACGGGTACAGGACCGGCTGCCGAAGGACCTCACCGGGTTCACCGGCCGTACCGCCGAACTGGACCGCATCCGTCGTACCCTCTCCGGCGGCGACCGGGACGGCGGTGCGGCGGTGGTCTGCGCGATCGCCGGGATGGCCGGCGTCGGGAAGACCCAGCTCGCCATCCACGCCGGTCACCTGCTCGCCCGGGAGCTGCCGCTGGACCGGGTGCTCTTCGTCGACCTGCGCGGGTTCCACCCCGACCCGGTCCAGCCACCCGCCGACCCGGCCGCCGTGCTGGACGGTTTCCTGCGCCTGCTCGGGATGCCGGGCCAGCAGATTCCGCACGACCTGCCGGCGCGGGTCGCCGCGTACCGGGAGCGCCTGGCCGGCAGCCGCACCCTGGTCCTGCTCGACAACGCGGCCGACGCCGGCCAGGTCCGGCCGCTGCTGCCGGAGACTCCGGGCTGCCCCGCGCTGGTCACCAGCCGGCGCCGCCTCACCGGCCTGCCGTCGGCGACACAGCTGACGGTCGACCTCTTCACCCCCGACGAGGCGTTGGCGTTCCTGACCCGGGCGGCACCGCAGACACCGGTCGGTCAGGATCCGGGCGCGGCGGCCCGGGTCGCCCAACGCTGCGGGCACCTGCCGCTCGCCCTCGGGCTGGTCGCCGGACACATCCGTGGCACACCCGGCTGGACCTTGACCGACCACGCGGAGCGGCTCGACGAACGCCACCAGGACGGGCGGCTGGACGTCGGCATCGAGTTGGCGTTCGACCTCTCCTACCGGCACCTACCGGGGCAGGAGCAGCGGCTGCTGCGGTTGGCCGCGTTGCATCCCGGTCAGGATTTCGACCTCCATGCCGCCACGGCGCTGGCCGACACCGATCCGGCGACCACCCGGCGCCACCTGGACCGCCTCTGCGCCGACCACCTGTTGCAGCAGGCCACGGCGGGCCGGTACAGCTTTCACGATCTGGTACGCGGCTACGCCATGGGCCGGGCCAGGGACGAGGACCCGCCCTCCGGTCGGCGCGCCGCGCTGACCCGCCTCTTCGACTTCTACCTGGCGACATCCGCCGCCGCGATGGACATCCTGATACCGGCCGGGGCGGGTGACCGACCCGAGGTCCCGCCGCCGGCCACCCCGGCGCCGGTGCTGGCCGGCCCGGACGGCGCCCGCGCGTGGCTGGACACCGAACGCCCCACCCTGGTCGCCGTGGCCGCACACACCGCCGGGCACGGCTGGCCCGCCCACACCACCCGACTCTCGGTCTGCCTGTTCCGCTATCTCGACGGTGGGCACCACGCCGACGCGCTAGCCGTGCACGGGCACGCCCGGGACGTCGCGCAACGCGCCGGTGACCCGGTCGGCGAGGCGCGGGCCCTGACCAACCTCGGCACCGCGCACGTGCGGCTCGGCAGGTACGGGCCGGCGGCGACGCACTTCCGACGGGCGTTGCACCTGTTCCGGGAGGTCGGCGACCGGGTCGGCCAGGCCCGCGCCCTGACCAGCCTCGGCGTCGTGGAGCAGCGGCTGGGCAACTACCAGATGGCCATCGAGCACTACGAGCGCGCCCTGGTCGTCTGCCGGCAGGTCGGTGACCGGACCGGCGAAGCCCGGGCGCTGACCAGCCTCGGCGTCGTCGAGGAGCGGCTCGGTCGCTACGAGTCGGCGGCCGGCCATCTCGAACAGGCGTTGACCCTCTGCCGGCAGGCGGGCAACCATGCCGGCGAAGCCGCCACGCTGAACAACCTCGGCGACGTCGAACGGCGACTCGGCCGGTACGCCTCGGCGGCGGAACACCTCCGGCAGTCGCTGCGGCTGTTCCGGCAGGTCGGTGACCGCAACGGCGAGGCATGGACGCTGGACGGCCTCGGTACCCTCCATCTCCGCCTCGACCAGCCCGGCCAGGCCACCGAATACCACCGGCGGGCCCTGGAGATCTTCCGCAGTATCGGCGACCGGCACGGCCGGGCCTGGGCACTCAACGGCCTCGGCGAGGCCGCCCGTGTCGCAGGCCGGCCGGACGCCGCTGCCAGCCACCACACCGCCGCGATCGACCTCGGCGACCGTTGCCAGCAGGCCCGCGCGCACGCCGGACTCGGACACGCGCACCGCAGCCTCGACCGGCCGGCCCTGGCCCGCCGGCACTACGAGCAGGCCGTCTCCCTCTACACCGAACTCGGCATGCCCGACGCCGACCAGCTCCGCGCCCACCTCGCCGCCCATCTCGACGCACCGGAGGAGCGGGCGCCGGGGGAGCGGGTTGCGGAGAACGCGGCCCGCTCCGCCGACGGTGGTACCGCACACTGACGTCAGGCGCGGTGCCGACCCGGGCGCGCGACCTGCGGTTCGGACGGCACCGGAGCCGGCATCGGAGCCGGTACCGAGCGCGCCGGATGCGACACGTCGCCAGCCGGGTCGGGTGCGCCGTCGTGCTCGGGGCGGCCGTCGTGCTGGGGTGCGCCGTCGTGCTCGGAGCGGCCGTCGTGCTCGGGTCCGCCGTTGTGGTCGGGTCGGCCGGTGGGTGGCGGCGGCGGGAACGGATCGACGGCCGCTGGCAGGGTCACCTCGTCCAGCGCCGGATCGTCGTCCGACACCGGCCGTCGAGGTGCCGCGACATCCGGACGGAACGGTGGCGGCAGGACGCCGACCGGGACGTACACCTGCGCCTCCACCGCCTCGGCCAGCAGCAGCGCCATGGCGACACTCGCCGGCCGGTCGGCCGGATCGGCACTCAGGCAGCGCAGACACAGCTCGGCCAGGTCGGCGGGGAGGCCGTCGACCGGCGGCAGCGGATCCGGAGCCCGGTAGACGTGCGCGAACGGTCGGTCCGGTTCCGCGCGTACCGGCCACGGCAGCCGTCCGACCAGGGTGAGGTAGAGCAGCACGCCGACGGCGTACACGTCGGTGGCCGGACTGACGCCGACCCCGTTGAGCCGCTCCGGGGCGACGAACGCCGGGGTGCCCACCAGCTCGCCCCCGGTCAGCAGGTCACGCTCGCCGATCAGCGCCGCGATGCCGAAGTCGAGGACCTTCACCCCCGACGGGGTGAGCACGATGTTGGCCGGCTTGACGTCCCGGTGCACGATGCCGCTCAGATGGGCCGTGGCCAGCGCCGCGCCCACCTCGGCGCAGACCCGCACCGCGATCCGCCAGTCCAGCGCCCCGGACCGCAGATGCACCGCCAGCGTCTTGCCCTCCACCAGCTCCATCACGATGTACGGCGCCGGCCGGCCGTCCGGCAGGTGCGCCAGGCCGAAGTCGTGCACGCTGGCGATGTTGGGATGAGCCAGCCGGGCCGCCGCGCGGGCCTCCGTCCGGGCCTGGTCCGCGATCGCCCGACCGGCCGCCGGATCGGCGTACGGCAGGGTGATGATTTTGACCGCGACCGGCCGGTCGAGCACCTCGTCGTGGGCACGCCAGACCTCCGACATGCCCCCTGCCCCGATCCGCTGATCGAGGCGGTACCGCCCGTCCAACACCTGCATCGCGTGTCCCCGACACCTCTTCCCCGCCGCCGGTCCGGATCGACGACGGTCGGGAACAGCGCTACCCCGGTACGCCCGACGCAAAACGCGATCTTCGGCATAACGGCCGGTCAGCGAAGGGGCGACCGACCCCGGTCCCCGGTTATCGGCAACCTCGCGTGGGTAGGGGAAGCCGCATGGCGGAACTGGGTCACCTGTGGGTCGTCCGGCACGGGGAGAGCGTCGGCAACGTCGCCGCCTCCCGGGCCGAGGCGTCCGGCGTCGAGTCGATCGACCTCACCGACCGGGACGCGGACGTACCCCTGTCGCCGCTCGGCCGGGAGCAGGCCGAGGCGACCGGACGGTGGCTGGCCGGCCTGCCGGAGCGGACCCGGCCCGAGGTGGCGGTCGTCTCGCCGTACCGGCGGACCAGGCAGACCGCGGAGCTGGCGCTGGCCGGCACCGACGTACCGGTCAGTTACGACGAGCGGTTGCGGGACCGGGAGCTGGGCATCCTGGACCTGTTGACCAGCCACGGCGCGCGGGCCCGCTACCCGGACGAGATAGCCCGTCGGCGCCGGTTGGGCAAGTTCTACTATCGGCCACCCGGGGGCGAGTCGTGGGCCGACGTGACCCTGCGGCTGCGCGCCCTCCTGGGCGACCTGCGCCGCGACCATGCCGGCCGGCGGGTCATCCTGTTCGGGCACGAGGCGGTGGTCCTGCTGCTGCGCTACCTCGTGGAAGGGCTGGACGAGGCGGGCCTGATGGAGGTGACCCGGTCCGCCACGGTGGCGAACTGCTCGGTCACCGGATGGGCCGACGACGGCAGCGGATCACTGCGGCTCGACGTCTTCAACGACGTCGCGCACCTGGAGCGCCAGAGCACCCCACCGACCGAGGAGGACGACATAAGTGCCGAACCGGTCTGAACCCAAGGTGATCACCCCGGGGCTGTTGCGCGACTGGGCGCTGCCGGTCCCGGAGGGCGGCAAGGACGCCCGCGGCACGGTACTGGTGGTCGGCGGCTCCCGGTTCACCCCCGGCGCGGTACTCCTCGCCGGGATCGCCGCGCTGCGTGCCGGTGCCGGAGTACTGCAACTTGCCGTCGCCGAGTCCACCGCAGCGGTGCTCAGCATCGAGGTGCCGGAGGCACTGGTCATCGGTCTCGGCGAGACCGGTGACGGCGCGGTCGCCGGCCGGGTGGACGACCGGCTGGCCGAACTGGCCGGCGAGGCCCAGGCGATCGTCGTGGGACCGGGACTCAACGACGTCGACGAAACCCTCGTGCTGCTGCGCGCGCTGCTCGATGTCACCAATCCGGAGACCGCGCTGGTGGTCGACGCCTACGCCCTCGGGGCGCTGAGCCACGAACCGGAGCTGCTCGCCGGACGGAACCGCCCGGCGGTGCTCACCCCCAACCTGACCGAGGCCGCCCACCTGCTCGGCCGCGAACCCGGCCGGGACGTGGACGCGGAGGCGGTGGCGGTGGCCCGCCGGTACGACTGCGTGGTGTCCCTGCACGGGCACATCGCCACCCCGGACGGCCAGGTGTGGCGGGAGGAGAGCGGCGACACCGGTCTCGGCACCTCGGGCAGCGGCGACGTGCTGGCCGGTATCCTGGCCGGCTTGTTGTCCCGGGGCGCCGAGCCGGCTCAGGCAGCCTGCTGGTCCGCCTGGGTCCACGCGGTGAGCGGGCAGCGGTTGGCCCCCCGGTACGGCCGGCTCGGTTATCTGGCCCGGGAACTGCTGGACGAGGTGCCGCACACCCTCGCCCAGATCTGACTCGCACCACCCGGTGCCCCTCGGCCGTCGCCGACGACACGGCTGCCCGGCGACCGCCGGGGTGAGTGCCCAGACACGAAGGTGACTGTGAGGCACCAAGGTGACTGTCAGGCACCCTGCTCGATCGGGTCCTCCCGGCCCGCGCCGGCTAGCCCAGCTCCCGACACCCTCTGGTCTGGTCGTCACCTGGCGCGCACAAGGTGATGCGCCACGGCATCGAGAACTCGTAGCGATGGTCACCGGATGTGTAGTGCAGGACCAGTTTCTCGGCAACGGCGGAGTCGGGGCCGACCATCCGTACCCGAAGTAGCAGTGCGGCCCTGGCCTCAGCCGGGCTCTTGCCAGCCGGGTCGGCCACGCAGGCGGTGCTCCGCTCAAGGACGGTCGAACCGTGGGACAGCGGAATGCTGGTGCCGGAGGCCGAGCCGTCGACGGGTGCGAGTGCGAAGCCCTCGACCCGGAACTCCCCTGTGGACATCTCGGGTCGGATCTCGGTGACGGTCACCCGGCCCGGGCGGTCGAGGCAGACCGAGGCGACGCCGTTGGTGCTGGCGTCGTAGGCGGTGTCCGGTGTGGTGTCGTGAAAGATCTTGCCCGCGCCGGTGAAGGAGGCGGGAACGACGATGCGGGCGTCGTTCGGGTCGCCCCCGGCCGGGGTGCTCGATGCCTGGGGGAGTTCGGGCGCGTCGTCGCGATGACTGTCGCAGGCGCCGGAGAACAGGACCAGCGCGAGCGCCGCCACGACCGGGTACGCCACCTTGCGCCGATGTGCCATCACGGCGGAAGCGTGCCACAGCGGGCCCCGACGTGGTTGCCGGGGCCCGCTGCCGCGTCGCGTTACGGGGTACCGGCTCAGGTGGCGGGCCGGTGCTGCTTGGCGAGGTCCACGAAGGCCCGCCAGTGGGCCGGTCCGAAGGCGAGCGTGCCGCCGTCGCGGTCCTTGGTGTCACGTACGAGCACGATGCCGGGCAGGTTGTCCGCTACTTCCACGCAAGCCCCGCCGTTGGTACCGGAGCGGGTCGACTTGCGCCAGTTGGCGCTGGTCATGTCCATTCCTTCGCCGCTTCCCTGATCAGATCGAGTGATTGCAGGCTCGGGAGGGCTTCGCTGCGGATCGCCTCCCAGGTGTCCTGGAGGGCCGCGAGATCTTCCGCCCGGTCGACAATCTGGGCTCGCACCTGATGGTCGAGGTATGCCACCACAGACTGGTCCGACAGCGTCGCCAGGATGAAGCCTCCCTGGAGGCCAGCGTAGACCCCGGTCTCCGGTGGAACCACGAGGATCTGGACGTTCGGCAGCTCCGCACACGTCAACAGGTGCGCAAGCTGCTCGGCCATCACGCTCGGGTTTCCACGCAACGGCCGCCGCAGGACCATCGCATCGAGAACGAAGACGAACCGGGCGGGGTTCTCGGCGGTGAGCACGGCCTGCCGATCCAGTCGGGCCTGAATGCGTTGCTCGATCTGCTCAGGCAGAAGGTGGGCGGTCGTCAGCAGCGCTCGGGCGTACGACTCGGTCTGGAGGAGGCCGGGTACGAAGGCCGGCTCGTACCAGCGGAGGAGGCGGGCGAGGCGCTCGAACTCGATCCAGTCGCGCAGCCAGGCCGGGGTGCTGTCCAGTTTGGCGAGTTTCTTGAGCATCCGGCTGAACGTACCGCCGGTCTGGAAAGCCTGATCGATCTTTTCCACGTATTCGTCGGTCGGCGGACGCTGGCCGGTTTCCACCGAACTCACGTGTGATCCGGAATAGCCGATCTTGCGGCCGAACTCCTCCTGACTGAGCCGCTGCTCAGCACGAAACAGCCTAAGCTCGGCGAGGACGTATTCCGTGACGAGTCCCATCGATAATCCCACCTCTGCTCACTGCCGGACACGCGTTCCACAAAATCGCTCGCCTGCCGCTCTGACCTGCACGGATGCCGCGAGCGCGTATCGACCGTAGTGCACTCCACAGCAGAGTGTCACTAGCGGAACCGCTCGGAATTCAAATGGCATGGTGACCGGCCGGGCGGAACCTGCGGGGGCCATCTCTCTTCCCCCGTACAGAGATGGCCCCCTTCCAACTCGGAAGGAGACACGATGCGGAAAGTACGTCGGCTCCGGCCCGTCCCACTCGTTTTCCGGCACCGCGTCGACTGGCGCCGGCCGTGGCTCTGGCTGTGGTGCCGGTGCGGGCGGCGATGGGCGACGTGCCCGTACCGGGGACTTGCGGTTCTGCTGCCGCAGACGGTCCCGATCCCCGACCTGCCGCCCCAACTCGCGATGCCGGCCGCCCCGCCGACACCCGACCCGCTACCGTCGGGCCCGTCGACGCCGCCGCGCGGGCGCAACCAGCACCGGCGCTCGAACCCGGAGTACCCGACCCACCGGGTCGGGCCGGCGCGGGTGGACGGCGGTCGCGTCGGCGCCGGGGTGTGGAGATGACGGATCCGGAACGGCCGGTCGGCCCGCACCGCTGACGCCGTCACCCGCGACGGCGGCCGGTGTGGTCGTCCTGACCGATCCTCCCTAACCTCAGTTGACCAGGGCGGACATCCGAAAACAAGACTGGAATTCGGCCCGGAACGGGCACACGATTCTGGGCATGCGATGGGACCCTTTCAGCACCCTGCGGCGGGCACTCTGGATCGGTGGCGGCCAGTGGGCCGGCAAGTCGACGGTGGCCGGAATCCTCGCCGAGCGGTACGGCCTGACGCACTACCACTACGACTACCACGACGCGCGCGGGCACGACGATCGCCGGATGGTGAGCCGGATCCGGCGCGGTGAACCGCCGGAACGGGACTGGGAGGCGGTCTGGGTCCGCACGACGCCGGAGGAGATGGCCCGGCAGGTGCTGGTGGAGTTCGCCGAGCGGTTCGAGTGGGTGCAGGACGACCTGCGGGCGCTCGTCTCACCCCGGCCGCTGCTCGCCGAGGGCTGGGGACTGCGCCCCGACCTGGTCGCGCCGGTCGCCGGGTCGACCCGGCAGATGGTGGTGATGGTGCCGACCGAGGAGTTCCGGCAGCGGCAGCTTGACCGGCTACCCCGGGCCGGCCGCTTCGCCCACCAGGTCAGCGATCCCGAACTCGGGCAGCGGAACCGGGTCCGGCGGGACCGGCTGCTCGCCGAGGACGCCGTGCGCGGCGCCCGGCGGCTGGGCATCCGGGTGATCGAGGTCGACGGCAGCCGGGACGCCGAAGGGGTCGCGGAACTGGTGGCCGAGCACTTCGCGCCGTTCCTGCCGTAGCCCCACTTTCAGAGGGTCGCGGCGGCGGGCGGCGCGGAGCAGGATGGGACGATGACCGGGGACTGCTACTCCTGCCGGCAAGAGGGGAACCTTGCCACCGCGCCGCCCGCCGAGCGGCTGCACGTCACCGGGCATTGGCGTACCGCGCACGCGTTCAACTCCAGCCTGCCCGGCTGGCTGATCGTGCTGCCCCGGCGGCACGTCACGTCGATCGCCGAACTGACCCCCGCCGAGGCCGCCGAGCTGGGGCCGCTGCTCCACCGGCTCAGCACCGCCCTGCACGAGGCCGTACGCTGCGAGAAGACCTACGTCATGCAGTTCGCCGAGGCGGCGGGTTTCGGGCACGTGCACTTCCACCTCGTACCCCGGATGCCGGACCTTCCGCCGGAACATCGCGGGCCTCGGGTCTTCCACTACCTCACCCGGCCGGAGAGCGAGTGGCTGACGGCCGAGCGGCGCGACGAGGTCGCCGCCGCCGTCGCCGAGCGCCTGCCGGTGGGATGACCGGGCACGACGGACGGTGCGGCGTCCGGGGTGACGGCGGCAGCGCCCGGGTCAGGATGCCGGTCCGGGTGACGCGTCGACGAGCAGCCGGCGGGCGGCGGCGCGGGACCTGATCCGGACGAAGGTCAGGTGACGCCAGGCCGGATCGGTCGAGGCCGCGAGATAGCGCGTCCGGTAGAGCGAGTGCCGCTGCCAGGCCCAGACGATCACCGACTCGTCCGGATCGGTGGCGAAGAAGTTGCGCCAGCGTTCCCGGTTGCCGTTCCACAGCTCGACCCGGAGTGCCGCCCGGCGAAACGTTCGCCAGACGACCTGCCGCATCACCGTGTGCCGGCCGGGGTCGACCCAGAGGACGGTGTCGGCGCGCCGCCACACCAGATCCCGGACCGCCGAGTAGTTGCCGTCCACCACCCAGCCGCCGGTCGCGGTGAGGGTGTCGACCCGGGCCCGGAACTCGGCGGCGGGCAACGGCCGCCAGCCGGGCTGGTGGTGGATGGCGTCGAGTTCGACGTACGGCACGCCGAGCCGGGCGGCCAACGCCCTGGCCAGGGTGCTCTTGCCCGAACCCGAGTTACCGACCACCGACACCCGCCGCACAACCTCCGACCCTAGCCCGGGAGCGCCACCCGGGTGCCCCGGGACGGGGTGGCGGGCGGCGTCCACAATGTGAGCGATCATCGGAGGCACCGTGGAGATCGAACCGGATTTGCCGGTCGTACCGGATCTGGGGCCGGTCTGGCTGCTGGACGTAGACGGTGTGATCAACGCCCGCAGCCCGGCGTGGGGCCGGGCGCCCCGCCGGGCCGACGTCTGGTCCCAGGCCGACCGGTGCGAGTACCCGATGCGCTGGGCCGGCGCGCTCGTCGACCGGATCCGCCGGCTGCACGAGTCCGGGGTGGTCGAGGTGCGCTGGTGCAGCACCTGGTGCCCGGAGGCGGACCTGTTGGAGCGGCTGTGGCGGCTGCCGGTGCTGGAACGGGCGCTCCTCTGCGATCCCGTGCCGGCCGGCGAGCTGGGCTGGCCGGTCAAGCTGGCCGCCGCGCACGCGGTGCTGGCGGCCGGTCGTACCCTCGTCTGGACCGACGACGAGGCGATCCCCGACCGGGACAGGTTGTTGGACCGGGCGGTGGCCCGGGGCCACGCCCTGCTGATCGCGCCCGACCCGGGGCGAGGGCTCCGCCCCGCCGATTTGGACGCGATCGAGACGTTCGCCTGGCGACACGCCGTCCCCTGAGGGCTGCTGAACCGTCGTCCCCGGGTTTACCGGGTGCCGGGTATGGGGACATTTGGCACTGTCGGCCGCGCGCGAGGATCCGCCGGCCGCCGTCCCAGCACCCGAGGAGCACCCGAGGAGCGACCCGATGCCCGACGAGCAGCATGCCGAACCGCAGCAGCAGCCACCCGGCACCCTCGACAACATGCGTTCCAAGCCCGACCACGGCGAGGACTCCTACCGGGGCAGCGGCCGGTTGACCGGCAAGAAGGCGCTGATCACCGGTGGGGACAGCGGCATCGGCCGGGCCGTCGCCATCGCGTACGCCCGGGAGGGCGCCGACGTGCTGATCTCGTACCTGAACGAGCACGACGACGCCCGGGAGACCGCGAAGTTCGTCGAGGACGAGGGCCGCAAGGCCGTACTCGTCGCCGGGGACGTCGGCGATCCGGCGGTGTGCCGCGCGCTGGTGGACCGGGCGGTCGAGGAGTTCGGCCGAATCGACGTACTGGTCAACAACGCCGCCTACCAGATGACCCACGAAACCCTCGAAGAGGTCACCGACGAGGAGTGGCAACACACCTTCGACGTCAACATCACGGCGATGTTCCGGCTGGTCCAGGCGGCCCTGCCGCACCTCGGCGAGAACGCGTCGATCATCAACACCAGTTCGATCAACTACGACACGCCGCGCCCGACGCTGCTGCCGTACGCGACCACCAAGGGCGCGATCGCGAACTTCACCGCCGGACTGGCCCAGATGCTCGGCGAGCGGGGAATCCGGGTCAACGGTGTCGCGCCCGGCCCGATCTGGACCCCGCTGATCCCGTCCACCATGCCGCCGGACCACGTCGAGAAGTTCGGCAAGAACACCCCGCTCGGCCGCCCCGGCCAGCCGAAGGAGGTCGCCCCGGCGTACGTGCTGCTCGCCTCGGACGAGGCCAGCTACATCTCCGGCGCGATCATCCCGGTCACCGGCGGCAAGCCCATTCTCTGACCATCCTCCCCCCGAAAGGAGTTCCGTCATGCCCGCAGGGTCGAGTCCGAAGCGGGAACGCCAGTACAAGCACATCAAGGCCAGCGCGAAGAAGCGCGGCGAGTCGACCGAGCGCGCCGAGGAGATCGCGGCCCGGACGGTCAACAAGGAACGCGCCCGGGCCGGCGAGTCGAAGACCGCCAGCCGCTCGTCGATCAAGGATGTCTCCTCCGGGCACCGGGGCGGCAAGCGGTCGCACACCGGCGCCCAGGGGCGTACCAAGGAGCAGCTCTACAACGAGGCGAAGAAGCGCAACATCAAGGGCCGGTCGAGCATGTCCAAGGCCCAGTTGGAGAAGGCGCTCGCCCGCTGAGAGACCCGCGCGACGGTACGGCTGCCACGACCGCCGTACCGTCGCGGGTCAACGCCCGGCCGCCGCGATCAGTCCCGAACCGGTTCGTTGATCAGCACGGCCGATGCGGCGACGCGAGCCACCCGGCGTTCCCGGGGCGGACCGGCGAGCAGGTGGCCGGCGACCGCGAGCAGGCCGAGCCCGCCGACCGCCAGCCAGTGGCCGTCGCCGAGATACTGCAAGCTCACCCCGCCGACCGCCGGGGCGACGAAGGCCGCGGCCGGGAAGGTGAGGAAGAAGACCGCCTGGTAGCGGCCACGCAGCCGGGGCGGCGCCAACTCGGCGTTGATCTCCGCGTTCGGCGGTGCCGCGAGCATCGCGCCGACCGTCCAGACCAGCGCCGCCAGCAGGTACCCGGGCAGCCCGTCGGCGACGGCCAGTCCGGCGTACCCGAAGGCGGCCAGGCCCAGCGCGGTGGCCAGCACCCGGTGCTTGCGGCGACCGTCGATCAGCCGGGGCACGAAGAGCTGACCGATCACGATGAACAGTCCGCCGAGCGCCACGACCAGCCCGTACGCCGACGAGCTGAGGCCGTCGGCGCGCATCGCCAGCGGCATCACCGTCGAGTTCTGTGCGGTGATCACGGCGTGCGCGAAGGTCAGCGCGACGAAGACCAGGAAGATCCGGTCGGTGAGCGGGGTGCGTAGCCCGGCCCGGCGGACCGGCGGACTTTCCCCGGCACCGGCTGACGCCCCCGGCACCGCCCGGACCAGGGTCTCCGGCACCTTCCAGGCGATGATGACCGTGGTGGTGAGGGTGGCCGCCGCGTCGACCAGGAAGAGCGCCAGATAACTCGCCTCGGCGAGCAGCCCGGCCAGCGCCGACGCGCCCGCCATGCCGAGGTTGAACGCCCAGAACTGGAGGTTGAACGCGCGGGAGCGGCGGGCCGCCGGCACCACGTCGACGATCGCGGCGACGAAGGCGGGGCCCGGCATCGAGTGGGCGATCCCGACCAGCGCGGCGAGCAGGGCGATCGCCGGCAGGCTCGTCACCACCGCCATGCTCGCCATCAGCGCCGACGCGGCCAGGTGCGACCAGAGCAGGGTGCGGCGCCGTCCCCAGCGGTCGGCGAGTACGCCGCCGAGCAGGACCCCGGCCACCCCGCCGAGCCCGTACGCCCCGACCACCAGACCGGCGAGCGCGTCGCTCGCCCCGCGCGCGTCGGTGAGGTAGAGCGGCAGGAAGAGCATCGCGAACGCGCCGACCCGGTTGATCAGCAACCCCGACCAGAGGTACCAGAAGACCGCCGGCAACCCGCCGACCGTGTCACGCCACCACGCCCCTACGGCCCGCACCCGTCCTCCGTAAGGTTTATTTCCAGTACTCGACCGCTGTCGACCGTAGAGACCCCCCACCCCCTCCGCCAGGGTGTCCCTTCTCACTGCTCGGGGGCTGGTAGTCGCCCCGACCCACCCCCGGGAATATCGCTCGCGCACGGGGATGTTGGGGGTTAGCGTGATCGTCATGTTCGGCGCGGCTGGGTTCGGGTGGCCCGCAGGGTTCGTCCTGCTGGGTCCCGCCGCCGTGTGCGTGACGTCGGCGCAGTCGCACCAGCCTGGCCGGCTGGATAGCGGCGCGCGAGGCTGACCCTCCTCCCGCACCAGCAGAACCCACGGAGGAGGGTGGCCCGGATTCCCGGTGCCGCCCTTTCTGGCGCACCGGATGCGCGGTTCTGGCGCGGTTCTTCCCTCTCGCGGTCTGGCACCCGCCCGCGTTCGTCGCCCGCCGACCCCGACTCTCCAATGAGGACAGTCTCATGGCCAAGAGCCAGTTCGTACGCACCAAGCCGCACCTCAACATCGGCACGATGGGACACGTCGACCACGGCAAGACCACGCTGACCGCCGCGATCACCAAGGTGCTCGCCGACCGGGACCCGTCGGTCAACCGGTTCGTCGCCTTCGACGGCATCGACCGGGCGCCGGAGGAGGTCGCCCGGGGCATCACCATCACCATCGCGCACGTCGAGTACGAGACCGCCACTCGGCACTACGCGCACGTCGACATGCCCGGCCACGCCGACTACGTGAAGAACATGATCACGGGAGCGGCGCAGGTGGACGGGGCGATCCTGGTCGTCTCGGCGCTCGACGGCGCGATGCCGCAGACCCGGGAGCACGTGCTGCTCGCCCAACGGGTCGGCGTGCCGTACCTGGTGGTGGCGCTGAACAAGGCGGACGCGGTCACCGACCCCGAACTGCTCGACCTGGTGGAGCTGGAGGTACGGGAGCTGGTCAGCGAGTACGGCTTCCCCGGCGACGAGGTACCGGTGGTGCGGGTCTCCGCGCTGCGGGCCCTCGAAGGCGACCCGGCCTGGGTCGGGTCCATCGCCGAGCTGCTCGACGCGGTCGACCGGTACGTCCCGGTGCCGCCGCGCGAACTCGACCGGCCGTTCCTGATGCCGATCGAGAACGTGCTGACCATCTCCGGCCGGGGGACCGTGGTCACCGGAGCGGTCGAGCGCGGCTCGTTGCGCGCCGGTGACCCGGTCGAGGTGGTCGGGCTCGCCCCGACCCTGTCGACCGTGGCGATCGGGCTGGAGACCTTCGGCAGGTCGCTGGACTCGGCGCAGGCCGGTGACAACGCGGCCGTACTGCTGCGCGGGGTCAAGCGCGACCAGGTGCAGCGGGGGCAGGTGGTGGCCCTGCCGGGCAGCGTCACGCCGCACCGCCGGTTCACCGCCCAGCTCTACGCGCTGACCACCGCCGAAGGCGGTCGGCGTACCCCGTTCCACGCCAACTACCGGCCGCAGTTCTACTTCCGCACCACCGACGTGGTCGGCGCGGTGGACCTGGGCGAACTGCCCCAGGTCGCCCCCGGTGACACCGTGACGATCACGGTCGAGCTGGGCAAGCCGATCGCGATGGACGTCGGGCTCGGCTTCGCCGTCCGGGAGGGCGGCCGGACGGTCGCCGCCGGCACGGTGACCGCCCTGCTCGACTAGGGTCTCCGGCCCGGCAACACCCGGCCCTCCGACCGGGGCAACTCAGCCGGCGGTCTGCTCCTCGGACCGCCGGCTGAGCCGGACCAGCCGGTCACCGTCGGCGGTGCGGAAGTAGAGCACGTACCGCCCGGAGCGGCGCCGCCGCACGAGCTGGGCGTCGAGCAGTACCCGCAGATGCCCGCCGACCGAGCCCAGCCCGTGTCCGGTCGCGGCGACCAGTCCGGTGGTGCTGGTCGGCGAGTCCAGCCGTGCCAGGATCTCCGCCCGGACCGGGCCGAGCAGTCGGCGGAGCGCCGCCGGTGGGGCGGCCCGGGCCGGATCGGCCAGGAGTCCCTGGCACGGATAGACCACGGTGTGCCGGTGCGAGGTGCCGGAACCGCCGCCACCCCGGATCTCGGTGCCGACCCAGCCCCGGGGAGAGGTACTCGGCACGAAGAGCAGCCCACCGTCGCCGAGATCCTGCGGCGGCAGGTCGTACGTGTTGATCTGGAGCTGTCCCTGCCCCAGCCAGCGCATCCCCGGCCGCATCCCGTCCAGCGCGGCGGCCCAGCCGCCCGAGCTGAGCAGGTGGGTCCGGGACACGATGTCGGCCTCGAAGAGCCGCTGCCGGCGCGGCCAGTCCGGGCGCAGGATGCCGCGCCAGACCCAGTCCAGCAGCTCGGCGACCCGTTCCGGCAGGTCGGCGCCGCGCAGCTCGGCGGGGACCGGCCCGCGCAGCCCGGTCGCCAGGTCGGCGCGGGCCGCCTCGGCCGGCACGGCGCGGATCCGGCGCAGCTCGGCGGCGAAGATCTCCTCGGCGTCACCGGCCGGGGTCCCGGCGGCGTCGGCGCGGCCGCCGAGGAAGCCGGTCGGCGTGCCGAGGAAGTCGGGCAGCCACCGGGGCGGGAAGGCGCTCCGGACGAAGGCGACGGCGAACGGGTCCGCCGCCAACCGGGCGCGGTAGGCGGCCGAGTGCGCGTCGACCCAGGCCCGCTGACCGGGCAGCGTCGGATGCCCGTCCAGCATCTTGAGCACCGCGACCGTCTCGACCAGCGGGGAGAGGGCGAACCGGCTGCGGGCCAGCACGTCCGCGTCGAGCCGCCAGAGCCCCACGCCGACCACCTCCGGTTCCGTTCGACTCCGGTTTCGTCTGCACGTGAAAAGGTAACGGCTCGCCGGAGGGCGCACCCAGACTGCCGTCCGTGCGTACCTATCGGGAGTTGTTCCGGGTCCCCGAATTCCGTCCCCTCTTCCTGGCCACCGCCGCCCAGGTCGCGGCGGGCACCGTCAACGGGCTCGCCCTCGGCACCCTGGTGTACTCCGCCACCGGGTCACCGCTGCTCGCCGCGCTCAGCCTCTTCGGCCCCTCCTTCGCCCAGATGCTCGGCGCCACCACCCTGCTCTCGATGGCCGACCGGGTGCCGCCGCGCGCCGCGCTGGTCAGCGTCAAGCTCTTCCTCTGCGCCGGCAGCGTCACGATGGCCCTACCCGGCATGCCGATCTGGGCCATGTTCGTGGTGATCGGGCTGATGGGGCTGGCCGGCTCGATGGGTGGCGGGGTCCGCTGGGGGCTGCTCGGCGAGATCCTGCCCGACGGCGGTTACCTGCTCGGCCGGTCGGTGATGAACATGTCGGTCGGGGCGATGCAGATCAGCGGCTTCGCGCTCGGCGGCGCCCTGCTCGCGGTCGTCGCGCCGCGCCAGGTGCTGCTGATCGGCGCCGGCCTGCACCTGGGCGCCGCGTTGGTCGCCCGGTTCGGCCTGCCCCGCCGCCCGCCGAGGGCGTCCGGCCGGCCGTCGATCCGGCGGACCTGGCAGGTCAACGCCACGCTCTGGGCGACACCCGCCCGACGGTACGTCTACCTCGCGCTGTGGCTGCCGAACGGGCTCGTCGTCGGCTGCGAGGCGCTGTTCATCCCGTACGCCCCGGAATCCGCCGGGGTGCTCTTCGTCGCCGGTGCCCTCGGAATGCTCGCCGGGGACACCATCGTCGGCCGGTTCGTCCCGGCCCGGTGGCGGCATCGGCTCGTCACGCCGCTGCAACTGTCGCTCGGCTTGCCGTACCTGCTCTTCGCCCTGCCGATCCCGCTGTCGGTGGCCGCGCTCGCCGTCGCGGTGGCCTCGGCCGGGTTCGGTGCCGGGGTGCTGCTCCAGCAGCGCCTCGTCGACCTCACCCCGGTGCAGATGCGCGGCCAGGCGCTCGGGCTGCACTCCTCGGGGATGTTGACCATGCAGGCGGTGTCGGCGGCGCTGGCCGGTACCGTCGCCGAGCATCTGCCGGTCGGCGCCGCCATGGCCGTGATGGCGGTGCTCTCCCTGCTGGTCACCCTCCTGCTCCGCCCCGGGTTGCGCACCCCGGCCGACCCCCGTACCCGTACCCCGGAACCGGCGCGGCCCTGAGTCCGGCGCCGGCCGGGCGCCCCCCGCTGCCGGGGCGTCGGTTGCCCCGTGCTGCCGGGGCGTCGGGGCGGGTCGGTCGGCGGCGGCTCGACTAGGGTGGGAACCCCCTCGGTGGAAGGAGCGCGATGGTCGGCGTACGGCGACGGGTGGTCGGCGTGGTCGCGGTGCTGGCGACGGTGCCGCTGGGCCTGGCCGGCTGCGGCGCGTTCGACGGGCTCGCCGGGCAGGGCGCCGAGCCCACCCCGACCCCGGACGAGGGGCCGCAGCGGGCCCGGGAGCGGGTGCAGGCATATCTGGACGCGATGAAGGCGAAGAGCGTCGCGGACGGCCGGGAACAGCTCTGCGAGCCGCTGCGGGAGTCCTTCGACCAGGCGGCCACCGGCCCGAACGGCGACTTCGCCAAGCACTTCTCGGTGCCGGCGGCGACGATCACCGACGTCCGGGCCAACGGCGCCGACCAGGACGTGAGTACCTCGATCACGGTCAAGGTCGGCGGCAAGTCCACCCCGACCAAGGTCCTCTTCACGGTCGCCCGGGCGGACGGGCAGTGGTGCATCGCCAAGGAGACGATCGGCGGCCACACCCCGGCCCCGTCCGGCTCGCCGACCGAGCCGACCTGAGCACCTCGGCCGGTGCTGTCGACCGAGCCGGCCCGATCATCTCCTCCGGTGGCGCGGGCTGCCGCTCGCGGGCTCCCACGAAGCGGACGGGCGCCCCTCGCTCCCGGCGCGGTGCGGGTCCCGCCGTACGCTTTCTGACATGCGCCATGAGTGGCACCAGTTGAGCTATCCCGCCGTGGGCAACACCGCGTTGCAGACCAGCCGGCCGACCGAGGACTCCGCCGAGGACGAGGCGCTCGGCCTGGACCGCTGGCGGGGACTGCCCCGGGCCCAGACCCCGCCGTGGCCGGACCAGGCGGTGGTGGACGGGGTCTGCAAGATCCTCCAGAACGTGCCCTCGATCGTCGCGCCCTACGAGGTCGACCAGCTCCGGGCGCGGTTGGCGCTGGTCTGCGAGGGGCGCGCGTTCCTGCTCCAGGGCGGCGACTGCGCCGAGACCTTCACCGACAACACCGAGAGCCACCTGCTGGCCAACGCCCGGACCCTGCTCCAGATGGCGGTGGTGCTGACCTACGGGGCGTCGCTGCCGGTGGTGAAGGTGGCCCGGGTGGCCGGGCAGTACACCAAGCCGCGCTCGCTGCCGACCGACGCGCGGGGGCTGCCGGCGTACCGGGGGGACATGATCAACTCGCTGGAGGCGGTACCGGAGGCGCGGGTCGCCGACCCGCAGCGCATGATCCGGGCGTACGCGAACTCGGCCGCCGCGATGAACATGCTCCGGGCGTACCTCGCCGGTGGGCTGGCCGACCTGCACGCCGTGCACGACTGGAACAAGGGCTTCGTCAAGAACTCCCCGGCCGGTGAGCGCTACGAGGCGATCGCCCGGGAGATCGACCGGGCGCTCGCCTTCATCCGGGCCTGCGGGCTGACCGAGGACGAGGCGCTGCGCACCGTCACCCTCTACTGCTCGCACGAGGCGCTGGCCCTGGAGTACGACCGGGCGCTGACCCGGGTCTCCGACGGCCGGGCGTACGGCCTCTCCGGGCACTTCCTCTGGGTCGGCGAGCGCACCCGGCAGCTCGACGGGGCGCACCTCGACTTCATCTCCCGGATCGCCAACCCGATCGGGGTCAAGCTCGGCCCGACCACCACCCCGGACGAGGCGATCGAGCTGTGCGAGAAGCTGAACCCGGAGAACATCCCGGGCCGGCTCACCCTGATCAGCCGGATGGGCAACGGCCGGGTACGCGAGGTGCTGCCGCCGATCGTGGCGAAGGTCACCGCCGCCGGTGCCAAGGTCGTCTGGCAGTGCGACCCGATGCACGGCAACACCCACGAGTCGTCCAACGGCTACAAGACCCGGCATTTCGACCGGATCGTCGACGAGGTGCTCGGCTACTTCGAGGTGCACCGGTCGCTGGAGACCCACCCCGGCGGCCTGCACGTCGAGCTGACCGGCGAGGACGTCACGGAGTGCCTCGGCGGTGCGCAGGCGATCGAGGACATCCACCTGCCGGACCGGTACGAGACCGCCTGCGACCCCCGGCTCAACACCCAGCAGTCGCTGGAACTCGCCTTCCTGGTAGCGGAGATGCTTCGTGGCTGACCAACCCAGCTCCACCCCGGCCCCGGTCGACCTCCGGTCGGACACCGTCACCCGACCCACCCCGGGAATGCGCGCCGAGATGGCCGCGGCCGAGGTCGGCGACGACGTCTACGCCGAGGACCCGACCGTCAACGCCCTCGAAGCCGAGGTCGCCGCGCTCTTCGGGCACGAGGCGGCCCTCTTCGCCCCGACCGGCTCGATGGCCAACCAGATCGCCATCCAGCTGCTGGTGCCGCCCGGCGAGGAACTGCTCTGCGACGCCGACGCGCACGTGGTGACGTACGAGATCGGCGCCGCCGCCGCGATCGGCGGCGTCTCCACCCGGACCTGGTCGCCGGCCGGCGCCGACGTCGACCCCGAGGTGGTCGCGGCGATGATCCGGCCGGACGGGTACCACGCGGTGCCGACCCGGGCGATCGCGGTCGAGCAGACCCACAACCGGGGCGGTGGCGGGGTCATCCCGCTGGCCACCCTCGGCGAGCTGCGCCGGGTCGCCGACGAGGCCGGGATCGGGCTGCACTGCGACGGCGCCCGGATCTGGCACGCGCACGTCGCCGACGGGGTGCCGCTGGCAAGCTACGGCGCGCTCTTCGACACCCTCTCGGTCTGCCTCTCCAAGGGGCTCGGCGCGCCGGTCGGCTCACTGGTGGTCGGCAGCGCGGAACGGATCGCCCGGGCCCGGGTGATCCGCAAGCGGATGGGTGGCGGGATGCGCCAGGCGGGGATCCTCGCCGCCGCCGGCCGGTACGCGCTCCGGCACCACGTGCGGCGCCTCGCCTCCGACCACGTCCGGGCGGCCCGGCTCGCCGACGCGCTCGCCCCGTTCGGGGTACTCGCCGGCCCGGTACGCACCAACATCGTTCCGCTGGACCTGACCAAGTGCGGGTTCGACGCTCCCGAGCTGGGCGCGGCGGCCCGGGACCGGGGCGTACTCGTCTCGGTGCTCGGCCCGCGCACCGCCCGGCTGGTGACCCACCACGACCTGGACGACGCCGGGGTGGACCGGGCCGTCGAGGTGCTCACCGAGCTGTTCCGGCGCTGACCGGCCAACCTGTCCCACCTGTCCCGCCCGGCGCGGCTCGGTCGCCGATGCGGGGTCAGCCGCCGGTGCGGGTGAAGTGCTGGTAGTCGGGGGAGCGCCACCGCCCGCCCCACTCCCAGCCGGCGGCGGCGAACGCCTCCACCAGTACGCCACCGGGGACGGCCATCCCGGGGCGGTGGCCGGAGCGGTCCCGGTACGTCGCTCCGGCGGGTGGCAGGACCCGACCGTCGATCAGGTACGGGTTCTCCACCGGGTTGACGTCGATCGCCTTCCCGTACGCGTGCGCGGACCACTTCGCCGCGCCCGTGGAGACCGCCCGGCGGCAGTTGAAGCCGGAGGTGTTGTCGTCGGCCATCGACCGGTCGTCGCTGCCGGCGTACGCGTCGACGGGTTGTAGCCGCCGGATCGGGAAGCGTTCCCGGTAGAGGGTGGCGAAGATCTCGACCACCTCGGCGGTGACCGACCGGTGTACGACGATCGTGCCGACCCGGGGCCGGCCGTCGAAGTCCCAGTAGCCGAGCCGGATCCGCCGGAGCTGGTCCGGGCCGACCGGGCAGCCGGGTCGCCAGCTCTGGCCGAGGTCGGCGGCGGTGACCGTGGAGATCTCGTGCCCGAACGCCGGGGCGGTGGTCGCCGGGTCGCCGGGCCGGCTCGTCGTCGGCCCGGCGGGGGTGCGTGCCGCGCCCGCCCCGCCGGTCGAGGTGTCCGCGCCGCCGGTCGGGTCGCTCGCGTTGCCGGCCGGGCCGGTCGCGTTGCCGGCCGGGGCACCCGCCGGGCCGCCGCAGCCGGCCGCCGCCACCAGCGCGGTCAGCAGCCCGACCAGCAGCAGCCCGACCGGCGGCAGCACGCCTTGCACGCCCCGTCTCACCGCCGCCACGCTACGCCGCGCCCGACCCGGCACCCAAACGGAGCGGGGCCGAGGTCAGGGGCGGAAGCGTTTGAGGGTGGCGATGTCGTCGGCGTGCCCGTGGTTCTCGCTCGGCGTCTCGACCACCACCGGGATGCCGGCGGTCGCCGGATGGGTCATCAGCTCGGCGAAGGCGGACTCGCCGATGCTGCCCTTGCCGATCGTCTCGTGCCGGTCCCGGGTCGAGCCGCAGAGGTCCCGCGAGTCGTTGGCGTGGACCAGCCACAGCCGGTCCGCCCCGATCACCTCGACCAGGGTGTCCAGCGTCTCGCGCATGCCGCCCTCCCGGGCCAGGTCGTGCCCGGCCGCCCAGGCGTGGCAGGTGTCGAAGCAGGCACCGAGCCACGGGTGCCAGTCGACGGCGCCGAGGTAGGGCGCCAGGTGCTCGACCCGGGAGGCCAGCGAACGCCCGCCACCGGCGCTCGGCTCCACCAGCAGCTTCGGCCCGCCGCTGGCCGCCGCCGAGTCGAGCAGCGGCAGCAGTGCCTCGCGTACCTGTCGCATCGCCGCCTCGGCGTGCCCGGCGTCGACCGCGCTGCCGGCGTGGAAGACCACCCCGGCGGCACCGATCGCGGCACCCCGGTCCAGCGCGTGCGCCAGGGTCGCCACCGACCTCTCGACGGTCGCCGGGGTGGGCGAGCCGAGGTTCACCAGCAGCGACGCGTGGATGTACGTCAGCAGCCCGCGTTCGGCGCAGCCGGCCCGGAACGCCGCGTCCTGTCCGGGGTCGCCGGGTGGCAGCGCCCAGCCCCGCGAGTTGCCGACATAGACCTGCACCACCTCGGAGCCGATCGCGTCGGCGTACGGCAGGGCCGCCCTGGCCAGCCCGCCGGAGGTGGGCGTGTGCGAGCCGACGGGCCGGCTCGGCGCGGGCCCGCTGCCCGAGCCGGTGCCGAGGTCGGTGGCGGGGATGCTCCTATGGAAGTCAAGGGGTGTTGAGGGCGGTGAAGTCGGCGAGGAGGGCGGTGTGGACCTCGCGGACGATGTAGCGCTTGAGGCAGCGCATGATCTCTTTCTTGCTGAGTCCTTGTTTGGCTCGATCACCGCCCACTGCCGATCAGTCAGCGACGACTCGTACGCCGGTTTACAAACACAACGACACAGAAGTGATCTTCGTCCAAAGAGTCAGCAAAGGTCACGCCGAGGTATCACAACACTCTCTGAGGCGCCGTCGGGTGCGGAGCGGACAGCGAACTGGACGAGGCCGGGGCCGCCCGGTCAGGCGCCAGGAGCGACGTGGCCCTGTCTCTCCGCGCCGGTGTCGAAGAACCTCGTCAGGTTGGTCGCCAGGTATCTGGCTCGGCTGCCGACTATCGAGGGTGTCGACGGGCGGTGGGCCGGCTCCGGGCGCGACCCCGGCACCGTCGCCGCCGCATGGCTGGGCGCGACGGTGGTCGTCGGACTGGGCCTGGCCGTACTCACGACGGGAGCGTCATTCGCTCTCGGGGTACCGATCCTCGCCTCGCACCATCCGGGCCCCGCGCTCACGACGGCACAGCTGATCCCGATGGCGGGTGGATCGTCCTCGCCGGGACCCTTTCGGTGCTGGTGGGCGCCGCCCTCGGTGGTCTTCTCCGCAACCAGATCGCCGCCGTGGTGGCTGCGCCCACAAACGCACTGCCCGGTCCCGTATCCGGGAGCGATCGTGCTGCTGCACGACGCCGGTGGCATCCGGACGGCGCCGGGGGAAGGGCGCCATCCGACTTGACGTATTCTGTTATGGGAATATGATGGCTGCCATGGCACGAGCAGCGACGACGTCGGACGTCTTCAACGCGATCGCCGAGCCGCAGCGCAGAGAGATCCTCGTACTGCTGCGGGCGGGTGAGCGGCCGGTGACCGACCTGGCCCGGGCGCTGGGGATGACCCAGCCGGGGGCGTCCAAGCACCTGCGGGTGCTTCGGGAGGTCGGGCTGGTACGGGTCCGCGGGGCGGGCAAGCAGCGCCTCTACGGCCTGGACGCCCGGGGGCTGCGACCGGTGCACGAGTGGGCCGGCGGGTTCGAGCGGTTCTGGAACGAGAGCTTCGACCGACTGGACGCGTACGTGCAGGACCTGAAACAGGCAAAGGAGGAATAGCTGATGAGTGCAATGGGACGAGGAACGCCGGAGCAGTCCGCAACGGCCGACCGCGAGATCGTGATCTCCCGGGTCATCGACGCCCCACGGGAGCTGGTGTTCGAGGCGTTCACCGAGGTGCGGCACCTGTCGCGGTGGTGGGGTCCGGAGGGGTTCACCACCACCACGCGGTCCTTCGAGTTCCGCACCGGCGGGGAGTGGGACTTCGTGATGCACGGACCGGACGGAACGGACTACCAGGAGTGGATCACCTGGACCGAGATCGTCCCGCCGGAGGGAATCACGCTGCTGCACGGCGAGTCCCGCACCGACCCGAACGCCTTCGAGTCGATCCTCACGTTCACGCCCGACGGGGCGGCGACCCGGATCGAGATGCGCACGGTGTTTCCCACCAAGGAACTGCGCGACCAGGCGGTCGAGAAGTACCACGCGATCGAGGGCGGCCAGCAGACCCTGAGCAACCTGGCTACCTATGTCACCGAGATCGTTCGGAAGGGAGCGGAGAGCTGATGGCCGGGAAGGTGTTCTTCAGCGTGTCGATGTCGCTGGACGGGTTCATCGCACCCCAGTCCCTCGGCGACCTGAGGGGGCGGCAGTGGATGGAACTGCAACGGTGGATCTTTCCACAGCGGTTCTTCCGGGAGAACCTGAAGCTCGGCGGGGGCGGTGAGGAAGGGCGCGACAACGACATCGTGCGGGAGACGTTCGAGCGCACCGGCGCGAGCGTGATGGGTAAGCGGATGTTCGACGCCGGCGAGCAGGCATGGCCAGAGGAGGCGCCGTTCCACACGCCGGTGTTCGTCCTGACGCACGAGAAGCGTGACGCCTGGGAGCGGCCGGGCGGGACCACCTTCCACTTCGTCAACGACGGCATCGAGTCCGCGCTCGACCAGGCCCGCGAGGCCGCCGGCGACCGAGACGTCCGCATCGCGGGCGGCGGCGCGACAATCCTGGAGTACGTGAACGCCGGCCTGATCGACGAGTTCTCGATCGCGCTGTCGCCCGTGTTGTTCGGCTCCGGAATCCGCCTGTTCGAAGGCGTGGACGCGGGCCGCGTGGCGCTGGAGCCGGTCCGTTCGGAGCCGTCGCCGCGGGTGACGCACCTGACCTACGCCGTGCATCGACGGTAGCCGCGCCACCGCTGTCGACGTCCCGGCACAACCATGGCCGCGTACGCGGATGGCGGCTGCCCCTCGCAGTCAGGTATTCGCCGGCCTGCGGCGCAACTCACGGATGACGCCATGCCGCCGCAACGCCCAGACCAGGCGGCGGGCGGGACGGTGCCGCAGGAGCAACAACGTCGCCTCCTTGACCAGCGTCAGTCGACGGCCGCGAAACTCATCCTCCGCTGCCTTCCAGACCAGGGTGCGCATCCCCTGCGACTCAAGAGCGTCGCGGATCTCGGCGCGGACGGCGGGATCGTCCAGAGCAGACCGGATCGACGACGCGAGACCCGGACGGTCGGCGAGCTTCTCCGAGATCGCGGCGGCAAGGCTGTGCCGGATGTCGTCCGTCTCGATCAACAGCAGGATTGCCCCGCGAATCTCCGCTGTCTCCAGCGCCGACGACAGAAGCTCCATGATCCGGCGCCGCACCTCGTCGTCCTGATCGTCGACAGCCAGCGCGGCGAGCAGAGACGTCACCTCGTCAAGATCGATCAGGTGCCGCAGGCCAGCCCGGAAGTCGGGTCGTTCCCAAGCGGCGAGCAACACCGTGACCACCTTGCGATCCATGCCCTCACCTACCCGGTCGACACTCGGATCGAAACGGGTGAGACATGTCCAGGACCGTGCTCGGTCGCCCACCGGGCGCCGCGCTCGATCAATGGTCTAGCAGGCACGCTCATCCGTACCGACGGTTCGGTGTGCTGGGCCTGCGGCCAGGCTGGCACCGGCACCATCGGCCATCGGATCCCCACGCTTCCACCGCAGGACCAAGCTCGACGTGAACAACTGGGACCCGGGGTACGGTGTCAACGGCTGCCCGAGGACGACGTAGTTTCTCCCGCCGGGGCGACTCCGATCACCGCGATCTGTCGGAGCCGAGAATGACGGCTCGACGGTCGGGTACCTCGAAAAAACCATGACAGTGTCGGTTACTGCGACTCCGGCGGCTTGGCCCTCTGCGGGTAGATCGTCTCGTGGCGGGCCAGCATGGCGACGAACTCGCAGATTTTGCGCTCACGGGTCTCCGCTCGTTTGACGGCGTTGACCCGGTGGATGAGGGCGAACCGGTTGGTCTTGGTGAGTACCTCGAACATGGCCTGTGCGGCGGGGTCGGCCGCGATGGCGGTGAGGAGGTCGGCTGGCACCTCGGCTTCCGATGACGGGGCGTAGGCCGCCGCCCACCGCCCGTCCGCCTTCGCGGCTTCCACCGCGGCGCGGCCCGGAGGCAGCATCCGCCCCTGCGCCTCCAGCCGGGCCACGTGGGCGACGTTCCGCTGCGACCAGGAACTGCGGGCCCGGCGAGGGGTGAACCGGATCCAGGAGCTCTCCTGATCCCGCTTACGGGCCTGCCCGTCGATCCAGCCGAAGCACAGAGCCTCGTCGACCGCCTGCTGCCAGGACAGGGTGGTGACCGTGCCGCCCTTCTTGGTGAGGGCGAGCCAGACGCCGGGCGACGTGGCGTGGTTGACCGACAACCACGCGCGCAGTGCATCAGCGTCCGCGACGATCAACTCATTCAGCTCGACGGTCGCCATGACGGTCATGCTAACCGCTGCGCCGTGGCCGCAGCCGCTGCCTGTCGGCCAGATCGACTCACCGGGCCGCCGGCGCAAACGACGCGACGAACTGGATGATCGCGGTACGCCCGGCTCTGGTCATCGAAATGTCGGATCGTCGCTCCGGCCACGTCGCTGGCCGGACACCGCTGGCGGGTGTGACACCGCTGGGTCTGGCCGGTTCACCTGGAGGGGCATGGCTGGGACGAGTCGGACTGGTCGGGCCGGCGGGTGTCGGGGGTGAGGTGACCGAGCACGGCTGCCCTGGTCAGCTCGGCCTTGTTGCCCAGGCCGAGCTTTGCCCGGATCCGTCGCACGTAGCTGTCGACAGTGTGGTGGCTGATCCCGAAGGCGCGGGCGATCTGGCGCTGCGTACGGCCCTCGGCGATACGTCTCAACACCTCGTATTCGCGCACCGAGAGTACGCCGCGCCCCGCCACCGCTACGGAGGTGTCGTCCTCGGCCGCGCTGCCCGCTGGCCGAGTCCCCGCGGTGGACGGTGGACGGCTGCCCTCCCCGACGGCCCGGATGGCGTCGAGCAGTACTTCCACGGCGGCGTCTCGATCCAGTACTCCGACGATGCCAGCCAGCCGCCGCTCGACGGTCGAGGTGCTGTCCCGGGCGGTGAGTACGAGGACCGGGGTCGTTCGGGCGATCCGGGCTGTCGCCTCTTCGAGGCCCGGTTCGACAGCCGATTCCGCCCCGATGATCACCACGTCCGCCGACGGCTCTGTGGTCCCGGAAAAGGACCCCCGCGCCTCGACCACCGTCATTCCCGCCTCGCTGAGCGCCGCAACGAGACCGTGCAGATAGATTTCGCAGGATTCCACGATCGCGACACGCACCTTGTCGCCTCCCCCCGTAACAACGACAGCCGCATGTCGCGGCACGTCGTACCGCAAGTCGACGTCTGGTCGATCCGACTCTCGGGTCACGTCGCCGACCCAACCAGCCTGGCCGATGGCGACTTCATAACTGCTTCAAACCGGTGTCCCGGCAGGTCCGATGCGGGTACGCCGGGTATTCCCGGACGCCGCCGCCCTCATGTGGCGAAATTCAGTGACATTGCGGCGAGTGGCCCCCGGGTAGTCTCGCCTCAGCACTGGCCGGAGCTGCTCGCCGATGTCGTAGGCGTACCTCGGGCGTCGTTGGATTGCGCACCCTAGTCATTACGCAGCGTGTGAGTCCATATCCATCGGGTACACCTCCGGCCCAGATTGACCACCACTCCTACGGAGGGCATTGGAGGAGAGCGGGTGCTCAAGGTAGAGGTCATTGACAGCTGCCCCATATTCACTCGCGGGCTGACGGCGATCCTGACCGCCCAGGGATTCCGGGTACTCGAACACCAGCCGTTGGCGACAGATCCGAAGCCCGCGCGGGAGGCGGATCTGGTACTGGTCGACCCGTCCGCGACCGGAGACATCAGCCTGGCGGACTTCGTCGCCGACGCGACCGGGATCACGGCGGTGTTGGTGGTGGGCACCTCACCCGGGCCCGCGGTGCTGCGGAGATACCTCGCCGCTGGCGCGGCCGGGTTCATCGAACGCCGCGCGCCGGCCGACAGCCTGGTCACCGCCGTCCGGACGGTGGCCCGAGGCGGTGAGTTCTGGTCCACCGTCGATCGGCAGGACGCCGGAGCCGACGGTCCGGAACGGGACGGCATCACGCTGTCACCGCGTGAGCGCCAGGTGCTCCAGCAGATCGCCGAGGGCCTGACCCACAACCAGGTGGCCCGACGACTGGGGATCAGCCCGCACACCGTGGACACGTACGTGAAGCGGGTCCGGGTGAAGTTGAAGCTCGGCAACAAGGCCGAGTTGACCCGAGCCGCCGTCACGATCGAGGCGCCGTCCGGCCCCGCCGCATTCCCGGTTCGCCGGCGGCCGTTGCTCCGATGACGTCACCGGGACGAGTCGAATTCTTCCAACGGCCGCGAGCGACCGCAAGGCCGGTACGCGGTTGAGCATCCGCAGAACGGCCAATGGATAACTTTCCACATCGGACGTCGGCACGACCTTGTCCGACACCGGATTCAAGGAAAATGTGCATCCGTTGCCATCTCTGCGGACGCACCGGCGGCACCTACGATGCGAGCCATGACTGGACGTACCCGCTGGGGAATCCTCGGCACGGGCCGAGTCGCGGGAAGGTTTACCGAGGACCTGCGCCTCCTGCCCGATGCCGAGGTGGTGGCCGTCGGCTCCCGCACCCACGACGCGGCGCAGGCGTTCGCCACCCGGCACGGCATCGGTCGCGCGCACGGCTCGTGGGCGGCGTTGGCCGCCGACCCGGAGGTGGACGTCGTGTACGTGGCGACCCCGCACGCGGTGCACCACGCCGCCGCGACGACCTGCCTGGAGGCGGGCAAGGCGGTGCTGTGCGAGAAGCCCTGCACCCTGGACCGCGCGACGAGCGCGGAACTCGTCGACCTGGCCCGCGAGCGCGGTCTCTTCCTGATGGAGGCGATGTGGACCCGCTGCAATCCGGCCGTTCGGCGGATGTGCGATCTCGTCACCGAGGGCGCGATCGGCGAGGTGGCCGCCGTGGTCGCGGATTTCGGGTTCGCGGCGCCACCCGATCCGGCGGACCGGCTGCGCGCCCGGGCGCTCGGCGGCGGAGCCCTGCTGGAGATGGGCGTCTACCCGATAACCATCGCGCATCTGGTACTCGGTGCTCCGGCGCACATCCGGGCGTGGGCCGCGCTGAGCGGCGACGGCGTCGACGAGAACACCGGCATGGTCTTCGGCTACGACACCGGGGCGCTGGCGACGCTGAGCTGCGGCCTGCTGGGTGGCACGCCGAACACGGCGTCGATCACCGGCACGCGCGGCCGGATCACGCTGCCGCGCCCGTGCCACCGGCCGTCCGGGCTGGTGTTGGACCGCGACGGTGCGGCACCGGAGGAGATCGCCCTGCCGTTCGAGGGCAACGGGTACCAGTTCGAGGCGGCAGAGGTGCACCGTTGTCTGCACGAGGGGCTGGTCGAGAGCCCGCTGGTCTCACACGCCACGACGCTTGAGGTGATGGGAGTTCTCGACACGATCCGTGCCCAGATCGGCGTGACGTACCCCTGACCTCTCCGGAGGTGTTACCGGGCGTCTTCCCTTGCGACGAACCACCGGTCCTGCACGTAGCGGAATCGTCGGAAGAGGTCGCCGGGCCGGCGCTGCTGGACGGCCGCCGCCACCTTTCCCGCGTCGAAGACCATGTCGAGTCCGGTGCATACGGAGTCGTGGACGACGCCCACGGCGCCGCTGCCCCGCTCGTGCCTGCTCGCCACCTCCCGGGCCGCCAGCACGGCGAGTGCCGCGACCGCCGCCTGCCGGGCCCGTGGCGCGCGCGGGAAGAGCACCAGACCGGCGACGCCCGCCGCTGCCGCGATGACGAAAGGATTCCGATAGTCCGGGGCGGTCAGCTCCGGGTGGCGCTGGCAGAGCCAACCCTCGGCCTGGCCGTAGCGGAAGACTCGCCGGGCGACGCGGCCGAGCCGGGTGGCCGTCATCGTGGTGTGCAGGACCACGGCCTCGGGGCTGGTGACGATGCGGTGGCCCGCCTTCCGGACGCGGATCCCGAAGTCGACGTCCTCGCCGCCGACGACGGTCAGCGTCCGTTCGTCGAAACCGCCGACGGCGCGGAACACGTCGGCGCGCACGGAGAGGTTGGACGTCGTGCTCCAGCCCATCTCGGCATACCGGCGCGGCCACGACAGGTCGCGTTCGAACCAGCTTCGGTACTGCCGGGCGCGTCGCAGGGCGCGCAGCGCGAACGTGTCGTCCGGCCCGTGCAGGTCGGTCGGACCGGCGACGCCGCCGACATCCGGCTGCTCCCGGTACGCGGCCAGGTGCGCCGTGAAGAACCGGGGTACCACCGTACAGTCCGAGTCGACGAAGGCGACGATGTCGTACGCCGCCGATCGGGCACCCAGGTTGCGTTTCGCGCCCACCCGATCCGGCCCGCGCAGATAGCTGGCACCATGCCGCCGGCAGATCTGCGCCATCAACTGGCCCGCCGCGCCCGGCGTCGAGTCGACGACGATGTGCTCCCAGGGCACCCCGGCCGTGCGTCCGGCCAGCACCGTCGACCTGAGCAGTTCCTCCACCAGTTCCGGATTGCCCAGGGTAGGGGTTACCACGCTGATACCCGCCACAGCTACGGCCACACCCCTCATGCGATTCGGTAAGGCTTCCGCGGCTTTCGATCATATGGCGGAGCGGTGCTCCGGTTTCAGCCCCGTGAACTGGGGACATCGATCCGGAAGCCGTGACCTTGCCGACGGATGCGGGACGGGTTGAAGTGGTACGCGGCCCAGCGATGGGCTTTCGTTCCGGCGATCGTCAGGAGGGACGTCCACGGTGTCCAGTGTGCAGACGAAACCGGTCGTAGCGGCGGTGCCGCAGCTCGGCGACCTGGAAACAGCGCTGATCCCCGTCGATTCGCTGCATCCGGCGGACTCGCCCCGGCTCGACGGCGTCGACCAGGCGCACGTCGCGATACTCCTGGAGTCCGGCGCGGAGCTGCCACCCATCCTCGTACACCGCCGGTCGATGCGGGTCATCGACGGAATGCACCGCCTGCTCGCCGCCCGGTACCAGGGAAAGACCCATGTGCCGGTCGAGTACTTCGACGGCGACGACGACGCGGCCTTCGTCCGGGCGGTGACCGAGAACATCAGTCACGGCCTGGCGCTCTCGCTGGCCGATCGGAAGGCCGCCGCCGTCCGGATCATGAACTGCTATCCGCTCTGGTCCGACCGCCGGGTCGCCCGGGCGGTGGGCCTGTCGGACAAGACCGTCGGGGCGCTACGTCAGCGCACCGTGGACGACGCCCAGCCGAGGAGGATCGGCCAGGACGGCCGGGTACGCCCGATCGACGGGGCCACCGGGCGGCAGCTCGCCGGAGACATCCTCGCCGCTCGTCCCGAGGCGTCGCTCCGGGAGGTGGCCCGGGCCGCCGGCATCGCACCAGCCACGGTTCGTGACGTTCGGGAGCGGCTGCGCCGCGGCGACAGCCCGATGACCGCGACCCAGTTGGAAGCCCATCGGGTACCCGGGGACGGCTCGCCCGGGTCGCGTCCGGTACGCCGGTCGCGATCCGCCCGCCCGTACCGCGACGACGAGGTCCTCGACCCGCAGTCGATCCTGGAGGGGCTGCGTCGGGACCCGTCCCTGCGGTACACCGATTCGGGGCGTGCCGTGCTGCGCTGGCTGGACAGATACCTGGTCGGCGAGACCCTGCCCGTAGGACTGGTAGCAGCGGTACCGCCACACTGCCTGCCGGTCATCGCCCGGTTGGCCCGGCACTGCGCGGCGGCCTGGGCGGACATCGCACAGCGCCTGGAACACCACTCGTCGGTATCGAGCTGACCGACGGGTCGAGGACGGCCGCACGACCCGCACGATCACCCGGTCGCGTCGCTCCCGGTTGTCACGGCGTGGTCCCGCAGTTCGCCCGTTGCCGCGACGATGGCTCCGCGGAGGGAGGACTCCGCGCCGAATCGGGCGGAGCGGACGGGTGCGACCGGATGTCCGGGCCGGGACAGTGTGGCGGCGTGCCGGGCAACCTCGGCGACGAAGCCGGGAATCCCCGCGGCGAATCCGCCACCCACGATGTGCGCAGCGGGTCTCGACAGTTCACCCACGCCGGCCAGCGCGGCTGCCAGGGCCGCGCAACTGTGCCGCACCGCCGCCACGGCCCAGGCCGCACCGTCTGCGTAGCCCGCGCGAAGCTCGTCGAAGGTGGTGGCCTTCCCCCGGGCGGCGGCGGCTCGCGACAGCGTCGCCGGCCCCGACGACTCGGCTTGCAGACAGCCCCGCCGGCCGCAGGCACACCGGGCACCGTCGCGGTTCACGATCAGGTGTCCCAGCTCGCAGGAGCCCCGGGACAGACCCGGCACCAGGCGGCCTCCGGCGATCATTCCGCCGCCGACGCCGGTGCCGACACCGACGTACACCATGTCTGTCGCGTCCACCGCCCTGGCCTCGGCCACGGCGGCCAGGGATCCGTCGTCGCCGCAGACGACCCTGGCCTGCGGAAAGAGCGAGCGGAGCTCCCGGAGCAGGTCGAGACCGGTCCAGGTTGGTCGATTCGGCCACGCGACGACACGGCCGTCCGCGTCCAGGGTCGCCGCCACGGCGACGCCCACGCCCGCGAACTGCCATCCGGTGGTACGTCGAAGGTCGGTGACCTGCGCCCGCAGCACCGACAGGTCCTCCTCGACATCCCCGGCCGGGTTCCGCCAGCGGGCCAGCGCGTGCCGTTCCTCGGCAGCATCGGCCCGGCCCGCCCCGCGCACGGCACCGAGGGAGACCTTCGTCCCGCCGATGTCGATACCCAGAAAGCTCGCCCCGGCCGCCGCCGTCACCGGACGGAACGCTCCACCACTCGGAGGAGCTGCCGGTACAGGTCACGCGACCTGCTCTGCGGGCAGGAATCCTGCCAGGGTTTGTTCCGGCCGCTGAAGTGCAGGATCGACGCGACCTCCTCGGCGCGCAGGAGCGATTCCAGGCTCACCACGTGTTCCGCGGAGTGCAGGTAGTCGGCCCGGCGGGCCACGATCGACATCGCGAACGTGTTCCACCGCTGGTCCAGCCGGAGCCAGTTGTCGTCGGCCGACCAGTTCAACGCGTCCTGGTCGGGGAAACGGGCGACCTCGGGACGCTCGGCAAGAATCTTCGAGGCCCGATCGAGGAGGCCCGTCGACCGGCACTTGTCCAGGTCGAGCAGGAGGACGCCGGAGTTGAAGTACTCGCGGTCCGCGGCGAAGTCGAGGTGGTCCCAGGACGGCAGCGCTCCCCCGCAGCCCAGGGTCGGCCGCACGGGGTCGCGGACGGCGCCGAGAGCGAAGCCGTCCAACGGCTGGGTGAGGAGCTCGCGGATGTCGTCCATGATGAGCAGGTCGGAATCCAGGTACAGCACCCGTGACTCGTCCGCGAGCACCTCGTGCACCTTCAGGCGCAGGTAGATGGCTGCCGTGAACCGCCGCCACACCGGAAAGCGAGGGTCGACCGGAGGGCTCTGCACCAGCTCCAGTCTCAGTCCCAACTGCTCGGCGTGGGCGCGGATTCGCGTCCGCGAGGCCAGGCTCAGCGCGTCGTGCAGGATGACGACCCGAAGCTCGTCCAGGCAGTGGCGGTGCGTGACGGCGAGGGAGTGGAGGAGAACTCTGACCGGCAGTTCGAAGTTGTCGTCCACTGCGCAAACGATCGGCGGAAGCGAAGCCAACTCCTGGTCCTTTCGGGACGGAATTTGACCACACCCGGCCACTCGACACATCAGCCGAACAACTGCGCGGCGCATTGTGCCCGTCAAATGCATCCGTTCGCCCCGGGCCGCCGCCGCGCTGTGTGATCACGGCCAGAATATCGCCCTGTCGTTGTCAGCACGAGGTACGTTCGACAACCGCCATTCCGCAGTTAAGCACCTCGGCTCCTCAACGGTTCGCACCCGGAACCCAGAGCACGTCGCCCTGGGGGTTGGCCGTTCTCGCCAGGATGAACAGCAGATCCGACAGCCGGTTGAGATATTTCGCCGGGAGGGTCTCGGTGCGGTCCGGATCGGCCTCGACCAGCGTCCACGCCGCCCGCTCGGCGCGACGGGCCACCGTGCGCGCCACGTGCAGTAGTGCGGCGCCCGGGGTGCCACCCGGCAGCACGAAGGAGTCGAGGGCGGACAGCCGCCCGTTGAAGTCGTCGCACCAGCCCTCCAGGCGCTGCACGTACGCCTCGGTGACCCGCAGGCCCGGTTCCGGTGCCGGGTTCGCCAGATCGGCGCCCAGGTCGAAGAGGTCGTTCTGCACCGTGCGGAGCACAGCGCGTACCTCGTCGGTGAGCTGCCCCAGCGCGAGCGCGACCCCGATGGCGGCGTTGCATTCGTCCACGTCGGCGTACGCGGCGATTCGGGGATGGGTCTTCGGCGTCTGCTCGTTGTTGACCAGCCGGGTGGCGCCGCTGTCCCCGGCCTTCGTGTAGATGCGAGTGAGATGGACGGTCATAGGCGCCAGCGTACGGCCGTCGGTCGCCGTCGGTCCCCGATCCGACACCATCAGAATCGGCCGTGGATTTTGTCGCCGCCCCCACCTCGAATTACTGCCGGCGGAAAAACTCGAAGATTCCGTAGGAGAAGCCGTTCGCCCGCGCTTCCCCGTTGGTCACCTCGACTCCGTGTACCGCGAGCGGCCGGACGTCGCCGACCTCCACCGCCGCGCTGGCCGGCTCCGCACGACCGTTCACGACCACCAGATGGCTTTCGCCCCGGGCGTAGACGAAGGGGTAGTCGCGATTCAGCACCCGCACCGGGGCGGTGCTGCCGAGCGCGGGTGTCTGTCTGCGCAGCCGGATCAGCTTCCGGACGTGGTGCAGCAGCGAGGACTCGTCGGCCCGGGCGCCGGCCACGGTGGGGCGGCCCGGGTCGGAGTCGACGGGCAGATAGAGCGCCGCCGCCGGTGCGGTGGAAAATCCGGCGTTCGTACCGTCAGCCCACTGCATCGGGGTGCGCGAGCCCTGCCGGGCCTGGGTGTCGCACTGGCTGCCCTCCTTGTCCGGCAGACCCGGCAGGTACCGCATGCCGATCTCGTCGCCGTAGTAGATGACCGGCAGTGTGGGCCAGGTGAGTTGGAGGGCGAAGGCCGGCGCGACCATGTCCCGGGTACGCGGTCCGCAGGTCAGCCGGGAGAAGTCGTGGTTGGCGGTGGGCAGCCCGACCAGTCCGGAGCCGCGGGTCGCCGTCTCCGCCTCCTGCCATGCCTCCAGGAACGTCCGCATCGAGCCCCTGCCGTCGTGGTCGAAATAGCAGGGCTCGCCGTCGCTCCAGGGGCCGAGGCTGCCGGTGTTGTTGTCCCACAGGGACCGCAGCGCGGAACCGGCGAAGTGCAGGAAGAAGTCGGCGTGGAATCCGGCCGGAATGGAGGTCTTCGGGTCGCCCCACTCCGCCAGCAGGGCGCACCCCGGATAGCTGCGGTCGATCCACTCGCGGATCTCTCGCCAGAGCTTCGCCGTCTCGACGTGGCCGGGATCGTCCTTGACCAGGGAGTAGGCCATGTCCATCCGGAAGCCCGAGACGCCGCGATCGAACCAGAAGCTCATGATCTCGCGCAGCGCCGCCCGGTTGGTCCTGGGGCCTTCGGCGTCGACGGGCTGCCGCCACGGCTCGGTCGGGTCGGGACGGGCGTAGCCGAAGTTCAGCGCCGGCTGGATGGGATAGAAGTTGGCCCGGTAGAAGCCACCCCGCCGGCCCTGGTTCGGCACCCACTGGCGCACCGGCGACGCGATGCGGTCCGACCAGATGTACCGGTGATCCCCGGGAGTGTTCGCCGACTCCTGGAACCATGGGTGCCGGTGCGAGGTGTGACCCGCCACCAGATCGAGGATCACCCGGATGCCCCGGCTGCGCGCGGCGTCGATCAGGGCCGCCGCGTCGTCGTTGTCGCCGTACCTCGGCGCGATCGTCAGGTAGTCCTCGACGTCGTACCCGCCGTCACCGAACTCCGAGGTGAAGCAGGGGCTGAGCCAGATCGCGTCGACCCCCAGCCACTCCAGGTGGTCCAGGCGCTCGGTGATTCCCGCCAGGTCGCCGATGCCGTCGCCGTCGGAGTCGGCGAACGACGGCGGGTATATGTGGTACAGCACGGCGTCCGCCAGCCAGGACAGGGCGGCACGGGGCTGGGACATGAAGCGTCGGGTCCTCTCAGTGGGGACCGGGTCCACGGGCCGAGCGCCGCTCGGGCGTGCACCGGTCAGGGCAGCTGTACGGACAGCCGGTGCCGGAACACGTTCCGGGGATCCCACCTCGCCTTCGCCGCACGCAGGCCCGGATAGTTGTCCTTGTAGTACAGCTCGTGCCACGGGGTCACGGACCTGTTGAACCTCGGATCGGCGACATCGGCGTCCGGGTCGTTGATGTAGCAGCCGTCGGTGACGGAGTTCGGCACCGGAACCCCGCCGGTCTCCGCGTACACCGCTCCGTAGAACTCGCGGTTCCAGTCGACGTACCTGCCGTCGTCGGCGGGGTCGTGCCAGAGCACCGTCCACAACAGAGCCAGTGAGCAGTCCCGGTGCGCGAAGGCGGTGGCCTCCGGCCGCACCGCGTTGATCCGGCCGCCGAATCCGGCGAGCGAGACGGTGATGGTCGGGTTGTCGATGTCGACCCGGGTGAGATGGCGGTAGAACGTGTCGATCTGGTGGTCCGGTGGGCCCGCACGCATGAGCGCCGACTTGAAGTCTCCGCGCAGTGTCGGGTCGTTCTGGGCGCTGTTCGCCCGGGCGTGTTGTCGCACCAGCGCCAGCCAGGACACCCGCCGGGCGCGGGGCCGTACGACGGGGCCGAGACCCTCCAGGATTTCGGCGAGGTAAGCCTCCAGCAGCCGATCGGCCGCCGGGTGGCCGCCGTCCACCTGGGTGTCCAACCGGATCGGGCCGCCCGACCGGTGGGTGAGCACCAGGCCGCCGGTCACCGCCAGATAGGGCGAGTCCGGATCCTTGTGCTTCTCGTGGAAGGCGCCGAAGTTCTCCAGCAGTCTGCCGAACCTCTGGCGGGTCATCTCGGGCCAGGGCAGGGAGACGGTGCTGAGCAGCATGTCGGTCGGCCGCCGTGGCAGGACCGACCGGGGGTCCTGCCCGACGGCGCCCGGCGAGCGGAACCAGTACCGGGTGACGACGCCGAAGTTTCCACCACCACCGCCGGTGTGCGCCCACCAGAGGTCCCGGTACGGATCGTCGTACTCACGACTCGCCACCACGGTGCGTACCACACCTGCGGCATCCACCACGACCACCTCGACCGCGTGCAGATGGTCGACGGCCAGGCCGTGCATCCGCGACAGAAACCCGAATCCGCCGCCTGCGACGTGGCCGCCCGCACCGACCGAGTAGAAGCTTCCGGCTGGGATCGCGACGCCCCAGGCGGTGTCGAGCAGCTCGTACACGTCTATCAGGGTGGCGCCCGGCTCGACGGCAAACGCTCCGCGTGCGGCGTCGAAGTACACCCGGTTCATCTCGGAGAGATCCAAGACCACCTGGACGTCCGGGTTGAACACGAAGTCCTCCAGGCAGTGGCCACCGCTGCGCACGGTGAGCCGCTTGCCCCGGGTGACCGCCGCCTGGACCACCTCGGCCACCTGCGCCGTCGAATTGACGATGTAGACCGCTTCTGGACTGCCGACGTACCTCGCGTTGACGCCACGGACCACCTCGCCGTACCGCGCGTCCGTTCCGGTGACCACGACCGGCTCGCGGCCGGCGACCTCGGCCGGTACACCGTTCATGCCCGTCCCTCCCCCCGTGCGGACGTTTCCCTGCCACCACGGCGCGGCGTAGCGGGAACCGTGGGGTCGGATGGGCGCCGTCGGCGGAGGAAAACGATAGCAACCTTCCGGGTACCCGGCGCCCGGCGCGCATTCGAAAGTCGACGCCGCTGCCGGCAATCCACGGTGTGCCGGCGCAACTGCGGAATCCCCGAAGTTGCGCACCCATTCGGCTCTTCGCCGGGTCGCATCGTCTGGATCGGGCGATGCGCGGCGGTGGCTTCGCCAAAAGCTCGACCACCCCGGCCGGCGGCCATAGGTTGGGCAGCAGAACGCTGTGACCTGTGAGGTGAGCGTGAGTGAGCTACTTCTGCTCAACGGACCCAACCTCGGCATCCTGGGGCGGCGGGAACCCGAGATCTACGGCACCGACACGCTGGCCGACATCGAGGCCGCCGTCGGTCGGGAGGTGGCCGAGCGAGGCTGGAAAGTAGTTGGGGTGCAGCACGAGTGCGAGGGCCAGCTGGTGAGCGCTGTGCAGGACGCGTACGACACGGTCGGTGCGATCGTGAATCCCGGCGCATTGATGGTCGCCGGATGGAGCCTGCGGGACGCACTGGCCAGCTATCCGCGCCCGTGGATCGAGGTACACATTTCGAACGTGTGGGCCCGTGAACAGTTTCGGCACGAGTCCGTGCTCGCCCCGCTGGCCAGCGGGGTGATCGTCGGCCTCGGCGCACTCGGCTACCGCCTCGCCGCCCGCGCCCTGCTGGCCCACGTCCCGGCTGCCTGAGCCGCCCCCGGCCGCACCCACCGCCGGCCCTCGAATGGCCGGGACAGATCTGCGGTGATCGGCGCTGCGGCACGTGCCCGCAAGCGGAACACCACGACAGACAGGACTGTGACGGAAGTGACCCGATGATAGATGTCGTCCTCTCTGTGGGCGATCCTCCCGCCGACCACGGCCATATCATGGGGGTCGTCGAATTCGGCTCCCGAGCACCGGCACCACACCTGGACGCGGGCTATCCGACGGTCGCGGTGGCGACCTGCGACCCGCCTGGAATTCACGTCCGCGAGATATGGACGAGTACCTCCGAGGTGTCGGCGGGCCGCCGCGACGACATCGTCTACAGCAGCGACGGCACACATCTCTTCGGCGCCCTCCGGTTGCCCCGTTCGGACCGCTACCGCGATGCGACCAGGAGTGCCTACCGGCAGCTACTGGCGCTGATCTCCGACCTCGACTATCCACATCTGGTCCGGATGTGGAACTACATCGCGGACATCAACCGGCCGAACCACCGAGGTCTGGAGATCTACCGGGACTTCTGTCAGGGCCGGGCCGAGGGGTTCGACGACGCGGGAACGGCCATCTCCGCCCGCCTGCCGGCAGCGACGGGAGTCGGTGCGCACGACGGCGGCGTGGTGGTCTATTTTCTCGCCGAGCGGACCGGTGCCGCACTCCACTTCGAGAATCCGCGACAGGTCCCGGCCCACCAATACCCTCGGACATACGGACCGCGATCGCCGAGCTTCGCCCGGGCAACACTCCTCCCGGCGTCGAAAAGGCTCTTCCTGTCCGGAACGGCGAGCATCATCGGGCACCGGTCGGTGAGCCTGGGGCATCTCGAAGGTCAGTGCTACACGACTCTGGAGAACATCCGGATCCTCCTCAAGGAGGTGTCGGAGAAGTCGGGCGGCACCGTGGACCTGGACTCGTTCCGCCTGATCAAGGGCTACGTGCGGCACGGACCCGACGCCTCGTACCTGCACCAGCGGCTTCGCGAGGTCGTCGGCCCCCGGGTTCCCATCGAGATATTCACCGTGGACATCTGTAGGAGCGAACTGTTGCTGGAGATCGAGGGCGTACTCGACATGCGTTTTCCCGACCACCACGGCGATGCCTGAGATCATGACCGCCGTACCGGACCTCGTCGGGCCGTACCAGCCGATCTGGTCGCGGCCGGACGTGCTGCGAGGGATACTGCACAGCCTGCGACGGCTGCCGCCGCTGGTGGAGGCGGAGGACTGTGCCCGGCTGACCGACGAACTGGCGACGGTTACCCGGGGTGAGAGCGTCGTCCTACAGGCGGGCGACTGCGCCGAGCTGTTCACCGACTCAGCGCCGGAGCGGGTACGCGCCAAGGCGGCGCAGCTGCACGAACTCGGCAGCCGCCTGCGCCGTACGGGTCGGGCACCGATTCTGGTCGGACGGTTGGCGGGCCAGTACGCCAAGCCGCGTTCACGATCGGTGGAGATCGGCGACGACGGGGTGGAGATCCCCGTGTATCTCGGCGACGCGGTCAACGACCGGACCCCGACAGCGGCAGCTCGGCGGCCCGACCCGCACCGGCTGCTGCTGGCCTACTCGCACGCCGCCCGCGGACTGCGCACCCTCGCGTCGGGCCGGACCACGTACGCCAGCCATGAAGCGCTGCTGCTGGAGTACGAGCGCGCCCTCGTACGCCCCGACCCGATCCGGGGCGGGGTCTTCGCCTCGTCGGCCCACACGGTCTGGATCGGCGAACGCACCCGGGACGTCGGCGGGCCGCACGTCGAATTCGCCGCCAGCGTCAGCAACCCGATCGGGGTGAAGATCGGGCCGGGCGTCGACCCGGCCGAGGCAGCCGCGTTGGTCTCGCGACTGGCCGGGACGAGGCCACCCGGCCGCCTGAGTCTGATCGTCCGGATGGGCGCCGACCGGATCGGTGAGCGGCTGCCGCCCGTCGTCCGCGCCCTGGGCGAGGACGCGGCCCGCGTCGTGTGGCTCAGCGACCCCATGCACGGCAACACCGTCCGCTCGGCCCGGGGGCTGAAAACCCGCGTTATGCGGCGGATGACCGAGGAGGTCGAGCGGTTCTGTGCGGTGCTGCACCGGCACCGGGTCCAGCCCGGTGGGCTGCATCTGGAGATGACCCCGGACGAGGTGACCGAATGCGTGGAGAACTGCGCGGAGTTGGGTCCGGGGCCGGCCCGCTCCCGATACAGATCGGCGTGCGATCCCCGCCTCAACCCCGCCCAGGCCATCGCTCTCGTCGAGCGGTTCACCGAGGTCCTCACCGGCGCCTGACCGTCCCGGGGCGTACGGCGACCGCGGCCCTGTCGGGAGGTGTCCGGCGGGAGACGGAAACGTTTGACTCCCGCTCGGGAGATCCCTACTTTGACCGAAGGCTGCCGGCTGACAGAGAAGCTTTCCGCACTCTCGACGGGCATCCGCACCGAGGCCAGACCATGCGTGCCGGGCAGCCAATCACCAGGAGGTCGAGCCACAATGAATGCCTCGTCAACCACGTCGACGACCGTGCATTTTTCGGGCCTGACCGGCGCTGTCGCGCCGATGACATGGTCCCAGTTCGGGATGTGGGGAGCGGTCAAGAAATTCCATCCCTACGACACCTATCTGAACGTCCGTTTCAGGGTCGAGATACCGGCCGGCTGCTCACTCGACGACGTGTTGTCGGTGATCCGGGAAATGCTCGTCAAGCACGAGGCGCTGCGGACCCGCTACTTCGACTCGGCGGATGGCTCCGGCCGGCAGGAGGTGGTCGGGGCGGGTGGGGTCGAGGTGGTGGTGGAGCAGGGCACCGAGGAGTCGCTGGATGGCCTCCTCGATCGGCTGGCCGATCGGTCGTTCGACTTCGACTCCGAACTCCCCGCGCGATTCGGCGTCGTGCACGTCGAGGGGCGTCCCGCCTGGCTGCTGATCGTGGTGTCGCACCTGTCGATCGACGGACTGGCCCGTAACCGCCTGGTGGAGGAGTTCACCGCGCGGCTGAACGGCGACCACCGGTACGGCGACGACCGGGCCCTGCTGACACCGGTGGCGAGAGCGTTGGCGGAGGGCACCCCGACGGGCGTGCTGCGGAACGCGCGGACGATCGGCCGCTGGAAGCGGTTCGTGGAGCGGGCCGATGTCACGAACTTCCCGAGCCGGCTGCCTGCCGACCGCGAGCCGCGTTGGATGCGCGCCTCGATGTTCTCCCCGGCACTCGGGTGCGCGTTCGACCGGATCGCCGACCGGAACGCGGTCACCTCGCCGGCCGTTTACGTGGCCCTGTCGGCGACGGCGGTGTCAGCACTGTCGGACCGCCCTACCGCTGTGCTCCGCTGCATGATCTCGAACCGGTTCACCGACGCCGAGAAGCGCTACATCGGCAATCTGTCGCAGGCGTGCGCCTTCGACGTCGAGGTGGGCGACGCGGTGTTCGACGAGGTTGTCCGGCGCTCCATGGCGGCCAGCATCCGTGGTTACTCGATGGGCAGGTACCGCACCGACGAGTTGGAGGCGATCGTCGATCCGACCAGGTTCGACGCCATGCACAACGACTTCCGGGACGCCGCGGCCAGTTCCCGGCCGCAGCGGCTCCGGTCCGTTCCCGCGATCCATTCGCTCCGCTCCCGGACCGTCATCGGACCGCCCCAGGGTCTTCGGTACTACGACGACAAGTTCCACGTCGAGGTGCGGAACGGAGCGGGCGGGCCGGCGCCGGCAGTTCTGATCGACCGCAGCTACCTGCCCGTGGCGGAACCGCGCGACATCCTCGTCGCGATGGAGGCTTTCGCACTCGCCGTACTGACCGAGGGTCGTCACCTGCCAGCGGTCGACGCCTTCAGGGTGGCGCTGACCGAAGCTGTTGATACGGAAGGAGAGGTCTCTCTTGATGAACGAAGCGGAGATGGTTGAGCGTTCGGCGGTGGTGCGGCGACTGATGGCCTGGGTGGTGGAGCTGGTGCCGAGCTGCGCGGAGTCCGGGATCGACGAGGAGACCTCACTCACCCAGTTCGCCGGGTTCGACTCGATCGCCATCGTCCAGTTGCTCGCCAGGGCGGAAGACGAGTTCGGCGTCGACCTCGCCGACGAGGACCAGACGATCCAGAGCGCGGCCTCGGTCAGCTCGCTGGCGGAGAGCATCGTTCGACTGGTCGGCTGCCCCCGGTGACCGGAAGCGGTGTCTCCCCCGGCACGGGTGCACGCCCGCCGGGTCCGGTCCGGGGAGCCGGCCGGCGGCGGAGCGCGGCGCTGGTGTCCGACGTCGCCCCGGTCCGGCTGGCGCTCATCGGCCTCGGCTGGGCCGTCCACGAGCTCTGGGCGCCGCTGCTCGGCGGTCATCCCGGGTTCACCGTCGTCGCCGTGCACGACCCGGACCCCGTCGCGGTCAGGTGGGCCGGCGGCAGGTTCCCCGCCGCACGGCTGCTGAACGAGCCCGGCGACCTCCGTCCCGACGAGGTCGACCTGGCCGTGGTCGTGACCCCCAATCACCTGCACGCCCCGATCGCGATCTCGCTGCTGGAGCGGGGAATCTCCACGTTCGTCGAGAAGCCGGTCTGCGTCAGTTCCGATGAGGCGGCGGCGTTGGCCGAGGCGGAGCGGGTGGGTGGTGCCCGCCTACTGGCGGGCAGCGCGGCCTGGCATCGCGCGGACGTCACGGCCCTGCGTACGCTGCTGCCGCGGCTCGGCCCGCTGCGGGCCGTTGAACTGTCGTGGATCCGGGCCCGCGGCATTCCCGCTCCGGGCGGCTGGTTCACCGACCGCCGCCGGGCCGGTGGCGGCGCACTGATCGACCTGGGCTGGCACCTGATCACCATCGGCATGCGGATGTTGTCCTGGCCGCGGGTCACGCAGGTGACCTGCGCCGTGTCGGGGGACTTCCTCGCCCGGGCCGGCACCGAAGCGACCTGGCGCGGGACCGGTCCGGCCGCGCACGCTGCCCCGTACGCCGGCGCTCCGAAGGACGTCGAGGACACCGCTCGCGGCGTACTCGAAATCGAGGGCGGCCCGCTCGTCACCGTCTGCGCGGCCTGGGCCTCGCATTCCGAGCGCGACGTGACCCGGGTGGTGCTCGACGGCGCCACCGGCCGTGCCGAGTTGACCTGCACCTTCGGCCTCAGCCCGAACGGGGTTGGCGGCTCGACCCTGCTGCTGCACCGGGACGGGCGGGCCGAATCCGTCGACGTGCCGCAGCAGGACCGGGGGGCGGAGTACCGCCGCCAGCTCGACCTGGTGCCGGCGCTGCTGGCTGATCCGGGGCGGCCCGGATCAGCCATCGCCGAGGTGACCCGGACGATCGACATCATCGAGCGGCTCTACCAGTCGGCCGGGGTGCCGCAGCTGACGGCCGTGCGCCCCCGGTAGGACCGGCGGCCCGGCCTCGACGCCACCGGGCGCCGCCGCCCATCGCCGACGGCGGTGCCTCAGCCTGCGACTGTCGTGAGTCGATCCATGGCCGGGTACCGATGACCGGACCATATTGCCTGGGACCGTTGTTCCGGGTAGGGCCGCACCGACGGGTCGGTACCGTAGATCCGGGTGGCGCGCCTGTCCGGATCGAAGCGGGACCAGCCCGGGTCGCCGGTCGCGGCGAAGGTGAGATATTCGGTACGCATCAGCTCCGAGAGCCTGCGGTATTCCTCCACCTTCGCCGATCCGGCCGTCGTGACCTCGCCGAAAATGTCCGCGGTGCCGAAGACGAGCAACGCGTCCAGGGTGTGCGCGGCACCCCCGGGTCCGTGGCCCCAGCAGAGTTCGGAGAGCCACACCGGGACCCGTCCGCGGTGGGCGGCTTCGGCCAGCTTCAGCGTCGGCATCCGCATCAACCAGTCCCCCAGCGCGACCTCTCGCAGCTCGGCCGCGGCCAGTTCCGGGAAGTCCGCTCGGTAGCGAGCGGCGTCCGCCGCCGGGGCAAGACTGTTGATCATTTGGTCGACCGCGGCGTCCTCGGCGGGACCGAGCCGGGCAGCGAGCAGCCGCCCCTCGTCGCGGACGTGGCCGAGCAGCATCGGCACCTGGTTCGCCGGGCCGGCGGCCAGTCCCTCCCACGGGGTGACGGGCAGGATTTCACCGTCCACGACCGGGGAGAACGGGGTCGGGGTGTAGGCGACCGGGCCCCAGCGGGCAGCCATCGTCGGTAGCAACTCTTCGCTCATCTGGGTCACCGCGGTCGTCAGCCGTTGCGGGGAGACCTCGGCGAGCTGCTCCGGGGCGAGGGAAGGGTCGAGTTCGGCAAGGATGCGGCCGGTGACCTCGGCGGCCAGTTCCGACGTGAAGTACGTACCGGGCAGGCTCTGCACGATGGCCCGGTCGAAGAGTCCGGCCGCCCGAGGCATCACCAGCAGCGCGGCCACCGACCCGGCTCCGGACGACTGGCCGAACACGGCGACGTTGTCCGGGGCGCCCCCGAACGCGGCGATGTTCTCCCGCACCCAGCGCAACGCGGCAATCTGGTCGAGCAGCCCCCGGTTGTCGGGGTAACCGGGCAGGTGCGCCCACCCCTCGGCCCCGACCCGGTAGTTGACGCTGACCACCACCGCGCCGCCGGCCGCCAGGATCCTGCCGTCGTGGTGCGGATTCGCGGTGGAGCATTGCAGGTACGCCCCGCCGCTGATCCAGACCAGCACCGGCAGACCCCGCGCGCCGGGGTCGGGCGTCCAGACCGCCAGGTTCAACCAGTCGTCGTCCTCCGACTCCCGTCGAGGCTGCGGGGGTGCCGAACCGAACTCGGTGGCACGTCGCACCCCGTCCCAGGGCGGCGCCGGGCGAGGCGCGGCGAACCGGTTCGCACCGACGGGTGCAGCGGCGAACGGAATACCCAGGAACGCCGCTATCCCGTTTTTCCATTCACCTTCCAGCACTCCGGTGGCGATTCGCGCCTGCGGTGAACAATCCATCCGTACATTCTGCCAGAATTCGGTGCGCGGCGATTGGAACGGGAATCGGCGACTGGCTCCTGGCCGCCGAAACTGATTTATTGGGGCGGGCGGTGCGTCGCAGACGCTCTCCGCGCCTGGTGACCGACCAGACCAGATGCGCCTAGCGCCGGATCGAGGAGGGATTGGATTTCGTGGTGCGCACGTACACCGGTCCGGTACGCATCGGCCTGGAACTGTGGCCCCAGCACGCCGACTATGCCGAGATCCGCCGGGCGGTCGCCGAGGCGGAGGAGATCGGCGTCGACATCATCTTCACCTGGGACCACTTCTTCCCGGTCTTCGGCGATCCCGACGGTAAACACTTCGAATGCTGGACGATGCTCGGCGCGTGGGCCGAGGCGACCACCAGCGTCGAGATCGGCGCTCTCGTCACCTGCAACAGCTACCGCAACCCGGAACTGCTGGCGGACATGACGCGTACCGTCGACCACATCTCCGACGGCCGGCTGATCCTCGGCATCGGCGCGGGCTGGTTCGAGCGGGACTACCTCGAATACGGCTACGAGTTCGGCACCGCCGGCGGCCGGCTGGACAATCTCGCCGAGGCGCTGCCCCGGATCCGGAGCCGGCTCGGCAAGCTGAACCCGGCACCCACCCGGAAGGTGCCCGTGCTGGTCGGTGGCGGCGGCGAGAAGAGGACGCTCAAGCTGGTCGCCGCGCACGCGGACATCTGGCACGGCATCGGCGACCCGGCGCAGATCGAGCGCAAGCATCGCGTCCTCGACGGGTACTGCGCCGCCATCGGCCGCGACCCCGTCGAGATCGAGCGGTCCGCCGGAGTGACCGGGCCGTCCGGCATCGGCGAGCCGGGCGAGCTGGCCGAGGCCCTCTACGCGCTCGGGACCCGACTGTTCACCATCAGCAGCAGCGGCCCGAGATACGACCTGGCGCCACTGCGCAGCTGGATCGACTGGCGGGACGAGAAGAACCGATCGGTCTTCCGCCGTACCGGCTAGACCGGCGCGGTCAGCTCGCCGTGTGCGACCAGCCAGTCGACGGACTCCTGGACAGCTTCCAGCGCACCGAACCGGGGACGGTAGCCGAGCAGGCGCTCGGCCTTCGCCATCGAGCAGTGCGGGCTGTGCGCGATGTGGTTCCAGGTGGCTCGGGCGTCTCGGTCCGGCACGTTCTCCCGCCAGCGGTCGTACGGCTGGAAGACCAGGTTCGCCTCCCGGCCGTACCAGGCGGCGACGGCCTCGGCGTACCCGCGCAGCGTCAGCGTGGTGGCGCCCACCGAGTGGAAGCTCTCCCCCACCGCCGTGGACCGGCTCGCCATCGCGGCGGTGAACAGCGCCGCGACGTCGTCGGCGTGCACGTGTTGCAGCGTCTCCAGCCCCAGGTTGGGCAGGGCCAGTTCGGCGCCGTCGACAAGCCGCTGGAAGACCGCCGGGTCCAGGTTGCCGGCCGGGTTGACCGGCACCCACCCCGGTCCGGTGATGTGCCCCGGATGGATCACCGTCGCGGGCAGCCCGTGACGGTGCGCCTGGTCGAGCAGGTACCGCTCGACGGCCGCCTTCCCCATCCCGTATTCGTCGATCGGCCGGCGCGGCGCCGCCTCGGTGGTCGGCAACACCCGACTCGGCCCGTGCACCGAGATCGTGCCGCAGTGCAGCAGGTGCCCGACCCGGCCGCGCACCGCCTCGACAAGCTGTCGGGCGCTCTCCTCGGTGAAGCAGATCATGTCGATCACCACGTCGGGATCGAGCGCCGCGATCCGCTCTCCGAACGTGCCCGCTGCCTCCTCCGCCTCCCGGTCCGCCACCACCAGCTCGACCTGGTCCCAGGCACCGTGCCTCCGGTACGGCGTGCTCTTCCCCCGCGTCACCACTGTCACGTCGCAGCCCGACGCCGAGAGCCGAGGCACGAGGTACCCGCCCACGTGCCCGGTCCCGCCGATCACCGTCACCCGCATGGCACACTCCAATCAGGACGGCTGGCTCGCCAACCGTTGTGGGCAAGGGCGAGTCGGCCTAGATGAGCCGCAGGTCAGCTCTGCGGGCCATGCGTTCGCGCATCTCCGGCAGCCAGGTCCGCGGGTCCGGCTCCGACCGCGGCACCGGGGAGGCGTAGAACTCCAGCGCCCACGCCCGGCGTTGTCGGGCCGAGGTGTTGGCTCCGGCGTAGTGCACGGTCCTGCAATGGTGGATGCTCGCCTCACCGGCGCGCATCGGACACTGGAGTGCCGACTCGGTGGCCGGATCCGCGACCATCACGAACGCCGACTCGTCGTCGATGAAGACGTGTCGCGCCGTGCGCGTGTGCGAACCGGGGATGAAGCTCATGCAGCCGCTCGTCGTGGTCGCGTCGTCCAGGGCGATCCAGATCGTCACCGCGCGGGGCTCGTGCGTCTGGAACTCCGGCGCGAGCCAGCAGGCGTCGTCCTGGTGCCATGGCGTGTCACGGCCGGTCATCGCCTGCTTGTGGATGAGGTGGCTGACCCCCTCCAGCTCCTCCTCCGGAGTTTCCAGCAGTTGTGAGGCGAGCCGGCGGCTCCGGGAGAAGTAGGACGTCTGCCACAGCTCCGGGAACAGCTTCTCGGGCTTCGGCACCTGCACGAGGGACACGGCCGTCCCGTCCGAGGTGGTGCCGAGGAGCCTGTCACCGAGATCCCGGGCCAGCATCTGGTCGTAGATGCCGCGCAGGACCGCCAGCTGGTCATCGTCGACGAAACGCCCGAGTAGCAGGAAGCCGTCCTCGGAGAATCGGGCCATCTCCGCGTCCGTGAGGCCATCACGCAAGGTCATTCGTTACACCACCCATCAACTTCGACTCTGGAGCAACCAATGCCCGGCCTCGCCATTCCGAGACCGCGCCGCATTTCCGCAGCTCCTGTGGAAAACATCCTTTCGACCCTCGCCGGACACGGCAAGCATCGAACGGTTTCGTAGCTGTCGGAGAACATCGCCCGGCCTGGCCCGCAAACGCGACGCGACCGGCGCCAACGGCGGCGCGCAAACACTTCCGCTGTTCGACTGCGGGTATTCCGCAGTCAACCGGGTGACTCTGTGGGCATTACGGACGCCCCGCCCGGCGGGCGGGCCGCTACAGCCGGACGAAGAGGCTCTCTATCCCTCGCGTCACGGTGCTACGCCAGCGTTGTGGCGGCTTCACCAACTCCATCGACGGAAAGCGCCGAAAGAGCGTACGCAGCGCGACAGTGGCCTCGAGGCGCGCCAGGTTGGCGCCGAGGCAGTAGTGGCCACCTCCGCCGAAAGCCAACGTACGCGTGCGTCGACGGTGCGGATCGAAGGTGTCGGAGTCCGGCACCACCGACGGGTCTCGTTCCGCAGCAGCCCACGCCAGGAACACCCGCTCACCCCCTCCCGGTATCGTCCGTCCACCGGCAGAGACCGGGCAGGTGGTGATGCGGCTCGTCGAAATCATCAAAGGCGGATCGAACCGCAGCGACTCCTCGACGAGCTCCTCGAACGGCAGGCTCCCGGCGCGGATCTGGTCGACCAGTTCCTCCGAGTTGAGGACCGTCACCAGGGTGTTCGCTATCAGGTTGGTGGCACTCTCATGACCGGCGATCAGTAGCAGGTACGTCATCGAGACGAGCTCGTCGAAGGAGATCGGCGGCGCGTCGGCGGTACCGCCGGCATTCGCGATACGTTCCACCAGAGTGCTGCCGTCGCCCTCGCGCAGTGTCCGCGCCAGGACGTCTTCCAGGTGCCTGCGAGCCGCACGGATGGCCGCGGAGTCGTCGCCGTCCACCACGGTTTCGTTCGTCCACCTGCGGAATGCGGCCCGGTCGACCGACGACACACCGAGGATCTCGATGATGACTTCGAGGGTCAGCCGGTACGCGAACGCCTCGACCAGGTCGACCTCCTCGCCCTCGCGAAGCCGGTCGAGGAGGTCATTGGCGATCGCCTCGATGCCTGGTTCGAGCCGGGCGACCTCGCGGGGCTTGAAGGTGCTGGCGACCAGGCTGCGCAGCTGCCCGTGACGCGGCTCGTCACAGGTGAGCATGCCGAGCGTGGAACTGCCGCCCGTGTCCTCCTGCGCGACACCGAGGAATCGCGGGCCACTGACGAACGTCGGCTCCGAGAGGAGTTCACGGATCACGTCGGCGCCGACGACCAGCCAGGCGTCCAGATCGTTCGGTAGTCGGACCCGGTGCACCGGCCCGGATTCCTGTAAGGACTTCATCACGGCATGCGGGTCCCGGTAGAACTCGTCCCTGATCTGGTACAGGTCGACGATCTCGCTCTCGGGCGACACGCATGCCTCCCGGTCACTGCTTGACATGCTTTTCCTCCCAGGCACTCATTCGGCCGTCAACGCTGGGCCTCGGTGGGACTGGCCGCGTAGATCAGCTTTCCCGTTGCGGACCGTGGCAGCCGGTCCACCCACTCGACCTGGCGCGGCGCTTCGAACGGGTCGAGCCTGCTCCGACTCCACCCCACGATGTCGGGCCGTGGATGCCCCGGCTTGACGACGACTCTGGCTACCGGAACCGCGCCGCGCACCTCGTCCTCTGCGACGACCACCTGAACCTCGAGCACGTCCGGATGAGCCGCGAGGACGGCCTCCAGGCGGGAACGGCGAGTCTTGCGGCCGGCGATATTGATGAGGTCGTCCCGGCGTCCGGTGATCCGAACGCCGTCCGCGTCCCGTTGCGCGAGGTCGCCGGTGCGGTACCAACCGTCCTCGGTCGGCAGCGGACGGAGCAGCCCGTCGGCGAGATAGCCGACGGCGAACGAGTCGTTTCTGACCATGAGTTCGCCGTCTCCGGGCTCGACCCGGACGTCGACCCCGTCCAACGGCTCGCCGACACTGCCCGGCGCCGACGTCGCCGTCAGGGTCCCTATCGCACACGTGCCGACCTCCGACGCCCCGTACGCGTTGCGGAGACGGAAGCCGAAGTCGCCGCAGACCCGCAGCACCGTCTCCGTGCGGAGTGGCGCGCCGGCCGAGACCACCTGCTTCAGTCCGGCAAATTCCGACGGTCGGGATCCGGCGATCATCTGCACCTGGGTCGGCAGCGCGATCAGGGTGCTCGCCCCCGACCGGGCCGCCGCCCTGGCCAGCGAGAGAGGCGGTGACGACGGCGACCGGAACACCGTTCTCGCCTCGACGAGCAGGCCGGCAAGCAGCCCGTGCGTGAACCCGTAGGAGTGGAAGACCGGCGCGGCGCAGACAACCTCGGCGGAGGAGATATCGCCGTAGAGATGGTCGGCCACCCGCGCACTGTCCCGGACGACGGCGGCGACGGACTTCACCACCGCCCGGGGCGTGGCCGTCGAGCCGGAGGTCTGGAAGAGGATCGAGTCGCCCGGCAGGGCGCAGACGCTCCCGCTCGTGCGCCCGGCCAGCCAACACGCAAGGCTCGGGCTGATCGTGACACCCTGGTCGCAGTCGGGAACTCGGTGGTCGCTGATCAGGACGTCGTCGGCATACCCGGTCGAGGTGCTGGTGGCCTCGGGGTCGAGGAGGAGTACGGGCACGCCCAGGCGACCGGCCGCGACTGCGGCGACCACGAGCAGGGCGGCGTTCGCGCTGGAAACCGTCAGGAGCCGCAACCCGTCGAAGCGGCTGGAAATCTCCTCGGCGAGTCGCCCACCGCAGCGAAGAAGCTCCTCGGACGACCATGCGGCATCGCCGACGACAAGCCTGGCTTCTCGGCAGTCGACCAGGATCCGTTCGATTGTCACGACCATCCTGCACCGTCCCTCCAGGTGGTAACCGGACCCCGGCGTACGTTCATGTCGCGCGGTCGTCTCGTCGCGGCGACCCGGCCGCGCCGTCCCGGGCACGCAGCAGGGCGAGGAACTCCGCGGGGTTCTCCACGCTCGCGTCCGGACCTGCCGCCAGCAGCACCTCGCGGTCGCACTCTCCCCAGAGTGCGGCGACGGCGCCGACACCCGCGGCGCGAGCACTCATGACGTCGAAGACCGCGTCACCGATCATCACCGCGGCATCCCTGTCGACGTCCATCAGGTACAGGGCCCGGCGTACGATGTCGGGAGCGGGTTTGGGCCGGTCGACCTCGTCCGACCCCACGACGCAGTCGAAAATCTCCAACACGCCCAGCCCGTCAAGAAGTGACCGGGCCCGGGGACCGCTCTTTCCGGTGGCGACAGCGCAGCGGATGCCACGCTCGCGCAACTCGACCAGCATCTCGCCGACGCCGTCGTACAGATTGATCTGGTGTGCCAGCCGATAGCTCTCGCGTACGAAGGGGCCTTCCAACTCCGGCGGGAGACCCATCAGTCGCATGATGTCGGGAAAATATCCGCCGAGATGCTGCCGGTAAGCCTCGAAGGGCGCCTCACCGTCGCCAACCACCTCCCGGAACGCATGGTCGAACGCGAGGCGCATCACATCGAAGGAATTCACGAGTACGCCGTCGAGGTCGAAGACCACGCCCCGCAGTGCGGTACCGGTCACGAGACCTGGCCGAGCGGCCGAAGAATGGCAAGGAACGGTCTCCTCGGACATTGCGAACTCCCCCTGACTGGCACCGCTACGACGAGGCGACGGTGTTTCCGACCACGTCGGAAACGACCTCCGCGATGGCGGACATCTGCTCTTCGGTGCCGAGCAGTGCGCGATGGTGCAGCCAGATGCAGTCGTTCGTGATCGCCTCGACGTTCGGGCATCGACGAGCGATGCTCTCGACATCCTCGGCGGGGGCCGCCGCCTCCCAGAAGGCGCTGGTGCGATAGATCGCCCGGAACGCCGCGAATGCCGGCACCCCACGGGCGACCATCTCGTCCACCAGTGTCTGACGCCGCTCCGCCGTGATCCCCGGCACCCGGAACATCGCCATGTAGTGCGGGTTGCGGGTGCACCCCTCGTCCGATCCCTGCGGAAGTACGCCGGGAATTCGCGCAAGCAGGTCCGCCAGCACCGGCCAGCGCCGCTCGCGGATGTCGATCTGCTCGTCGAGCCTGGCAAGCTGCACGCGCAGCACGCTCGCCGAGAACTCGTTCATGCGGAAGTTCGACCCCGACACCTCGTGCCGGTATGCGCGGTCGGCTCGCGGGCGCCCACAGCTGTGCCGCAAGAAGGCCGCCTCGTACTCCTGCGCGTCGGAGAAGGTCACCGCGCCGCCCTCGCCCGCCGTCATCAGCTTGCCGTTCTGGAAGCTGTAGGTGGCGATGGAGGCCAGCTCGCCGAGCCGCAGTCCGCGCCACTGCGCACCGTGGGCGTGCGCCGCGTCGTGCACCAGGGGCACACCGGAATCGTCGGACAGCTTGCCGAGCGCGTCGATGCCGGCGAGCAGGCCGGCCATGTGCACCGGCATGATCGCGCGGGTCCTCTCGGTTATCGCGGCCTCCGCCGCCGGCACGTCCATGCAGTAGGTGACGGGGTCGACGTCGACGGGCACGGCCACCGCGCCGAGTCGCTGTGCCGCCTGGGAGGACGAGATGAAGGTGAACGCCGGCACGATGACCTCCGTGCCGGGCCCCACACCGACGACCTGGAGCGCGAGTTCCAACGCATGGGTGCCGCTGGTCACCGCCAGTGCCCTACGCGCGCCGTGATAGCCGGCGAACTCCTTTTCGAACTCCGAGACCTCGTGCCCGTCAAAGCGCCACCATCCGCTCTGCTCGAGTGCGCGGAGCAGGGCCGCTTTTTCCCTATCGTCGAACTGTGGCCAGCGCGGCAGATCGAGGCTTTGACGAGAAATGGCAACCACGTCCATTCGCTGTACTGCCCGGCGCCGACACAAACGCAGGATCGGCGAGGCTACGGGCGGATCGTTTCAGCCAGCTTAGGAGCACCCGACTGATACCAGCAAGGCCGTCGCGGCCCCGTATTCGCTGACCGGATCGGTCCCGGCAAAGCGCCGACGAACGGAGCCGACCATGACATAATCGAGAGCCCTGCACCCGCTGTGCCGTTCCTCGGTTGCGAACGGGTCGACGGACGAGCGCGAGACCCCGCTCTCGCACGCCTCCGGTGTGCGGCGGTCACGGGTGCGGAAATTCCGCAGTTGCTCCCGTCGCACCGCAGCGACAGTTCCGCACGCTTCCCGGCGGATTTCCGCAGTTGCTCCCCGTCGCGTGGCGGCGACAGTTCCGCGCGCTTCCCGGTGCTCCGGAACCGGTTTCGCGCGGACGTGTCAGGCCGACGACGCCGGCACGACCACGAAGCGTCGGATCGACCGTGAGGCGACGAGGACGCCGGTCGAGAGGAGTGCGCTGACGCTGGCGATCCAGAAGACCGTTTCGACACCCACAACTTCGGAGAACGGGCCGGTGACCGCCAAGCCGAGCGGTTGCAGGGCGAACGAGCCGAAGGTCACCATCGCGCCCACCTTGGACATCGCCTCGTCGGGCACGTCGGACTGTATGGCGGTGGACCAGAGCACGGCGTGCCAGCCGATGGCCAGGCCGGCACCGGCCTCCGCCGCGGTGATCGCGGGCGCGGACGCGGGTAGGGCCAGGAGCAGGGGTGGGATCGCCAACAGGATCAGCGCGGCGGACGCCCACAGGGCCGGACGTTCCGGTCTGACCCGTGCCGCGAGATAACTGCCAACCAACTCGCCGATGCTGAAGGCGACGAGCCAGACCGCCCAGGTCGACGCCCCGCCGAAGGACCTCTCGGCCACCAGCGGTCCGAGGACCAGAAACGGTGAGGTGACCAGCGTCAGGGAGACGGCGGTGCAGATCAGGCCGATCCAGATCCAGGGACGCGTCCGGATCTCGGTGAGGCCGGCCCGGGCGTCACGCAGAAAGCTCTGGTGCCCGGACCGGTCCGGTGCCCTGCCGCCGAGCCGGAACACCACCAGCGCGAACGCGCTGACCAGATAGCTCAGGCCGTCCACGGCGACGACAAGGCCGGCCGGCATCACGGCCAGCAGCAGCGCGGCGATCAGTGGGCCGACCATCGCCGTGACCGTCGTCGACGCGGTGACCAGGGCGTTGGCGCTGTGCAGCCGGGGCTTCGAGACCAGCGAAGGGATCAACCCGTACGCGGCCGGCCGGAACACCGCCGCCGCCGCGCCGAGCAGCAGTTGCGGGAGGACCATCGAAAGCCACGTCTGGTTGGTGAGCAGCAGGGCAGCGGTGGTCAGTTGGGCAAGACCGCGCAGCACGTCGGCGGCGACCATCAGCCGAACCCGCGACACGCGGTCGGCGAGTACCCCACCGGGGCCCAGCAGCAGGATCTGCGGAAGCAACTGTGCGGCAAGCAGCAGGCCGAGATCGGCCGCCGAGCCGCCCCCGCCGAGCACCGCGAAACTCAGCGTCACCGGGACGAGGGCGTCACCCAGCAGCGACGGCAGTTGGCTGATCCAGTACGACCGGAACCGCCGCTCCGCCAGGGCGGCGTAGACCCCACCCGCCGACGACGTCATCCGACGATCACTCCGCCAGGTACGGCACGAAGTCGCGCAACCTCGTCCGTTCCGCCGCGCAACGCTCGTACGCCATCCGGGACAGCGTCCCGGCGTGACCGGCGACCGACCCGAAGTGTCCGTACAGCGGGCGAAGGGTGCAGCCGCGGAACACCTTCGCGTCGAACGACTCCGAGCCGTAGTGGATCGCCCGGATTCCGTCTCGGGCGGCCGCCGTGATCGGCTCGTAGTAGACCAGGTTGAAGTACTCGAACGCGCCGGCCGACCGCGCGGCGTACAGCCGGCCCACGAGACGGTCCGCGCCGTCGGTGAAGAACGCGGAGAAGCCGGCGATCTCGTCGCCGGCACGGGCGAGGAAGACCCGTAGCTCGCCCTGTCGCCGGACGCGGTGGAACCGGTCGAGCACACCACGCTCGTCCGCCGGGTGGCCGTACCGTCGGTAGTGATCCACCAGCAGTGGTGCCAGGCTCTCGGTGAGCAGCTCGGCGCCCCCGGCGTGCACCGTGACGCCGCTGTCCAGGAACGTCCGCCGCTCTCGACGTACCTTGCGGCGCCGGTCCGGGGGCAGCGTTGCCAGGTAGTCGGGGAACGAGCCGGCCGGCACCCGGAGCACGGCGTCGGCGCTCACCAGAGCCTTCGCGTACCCGCGTCCGGCCAGCAACCCGGCCAGCCCGGTGTCTCCGCCGGAGACGTGCATGACCGAGATCGCGGCGCAGCCGAGGTCGCGCGCGTGCTCCTCGAACGCCGTGAGGAGCGCCTCCCGGACCCGCATGGTCGACTCCGGGTCCAGCGTCCGGTCGGAGAGCAGTCCTGGACGGTAGGACCCGGGTGCCACGCAGACCAGGCTGGGATGCAGCGCCGGGTCGAGATCCTGCGAGGTGCCGCGCAGTACGCTCTGCACCGGGTAAGCGGTGTGCGTGATGGGGCCGTCGAACAGGTAGGCGGCAAGGGCTCCGAGCAACCGGCCGTCGGGGCGCCAGGCGAGCAGGTACCACTGCGCGGCGGCGGTCCGGCCCTCCTCCGCCCTGAGCCAGGCGTGCGACAGCTCGACCGGCCAGCCCGTGGCCAGGCTCGCCCACCGGGCCGGCTCGACCTCCGAGAGCGACCCGGCCACGGTCACCCGGGGTGGATCGGTCACCGTCACCCCCTGCCCGGACCGGTCGCAATGCACCGGTGCAGCTCGTCGAGGGACCGCACCCGCCACCCCGGATGGTCCGGGTGGGTGCCGTCGCGGTCGAGCAACACCGGGATCATGCCGGCGGCCTGCGCGCCGGCCACGTCGGCGAGGAGCGAGTCGCCGACGAAGACCGAACGCCCGGCGGGTACGCCGAGCTGGCCCAGCGCCGCCCGGAAGATGCGCGGATCCGGCTTCGCCACGCCGACCTCGGTCGAGATCGTGACCACGTCGAAGTAGTCCAGCAGGTCCAGCTTCCGCAACACGTCCCGCAGCCATCTGTCGAAGTTGGAGACCAGCCCGAGCTTGAGCCCACCGTCCCGCACCGCGCGCAGGATGGGCAGGGCATCGTCGTAGCGGAGGTAGCTGCCCGGGTCGAGCACGAAGTTCGCCACCACCTCGGCGTGCTCGGCCCGGTGGTGCCGGGCACCGCAGGTCAGCAGTACCCGGTCGAAGAAGGCCAGCCATCCGGCCTTCCGCGCCGCGACGTCATCGGTGTCGTCCGGCCAACCGTACGCGCCGCCGACCGTGGCCAGCGCCTGCCCGGCGTCGGCCGGCTCGATGGTGAACCCGAAGCTCCGGCTGGTCTGCGCGATGTACTCGGCGAGCGTCGGGTGGCAGTCGAAGAGGGTACCGGCGCCGTCGAAGAGATACGCCTCGGCGTCACGTGTCATGCTGCACCCCTCCCGTCACCGCGGCGATCTCGCGTTCGTTCGCCCGGCCGAGCAGGCGCCAGCAGGTGGCCAGGGCCGACGTCGCCGGCCCGGTGGCCATCGGTCGGACGAAGGTGCGCAACGCGTCGAGCCGGCAACCCCGGCGCACCTTGGTCGGATAGCTGCCCAGTCCATAGTGGATTTCCCGCACCCCCTCCGCCTGCGCCAGCCGAACCATCTCGTAGTACTGGAGGTTGAAGTGCGCGAAGGTCTCCCGGCCGAGCAGGTCCCTGTCGAAGGCCCCGTAGCGGCTGAAGAGGCTGCGTCCGTACCGGAAACCGGAGTGGAAGCCGACGATCGTCTCCCTCCGGTGGACCCGGATGACCCGCAGCTTGTCCCCGAGATGCCGTCGGGTTTCCCGGAAGGAACGCAGCACGTGGTCCAGCGATCCCCGCAACCCGTACTGCCGGTAGTGCTGGAGCTGAAGCTCGGCAAGGCGCTCGTCGAGGACCGAACTGTCGCAGATCTCGACGGTGAGGCCGTACCCCCGGAAACGCTCGACCTCCTTCCTGGCCCTGATGCCGCGCAGGCCGCCCAGGTAGTCCTCGAAGGTGCCGGCGGGGACCTCCAGCACGCTGTTCGCGCCGGCCACGGCCTCCACGTAGCCGCGAACCCGCAACTGCCGGGCCAGGGCGAGGTCGCCGTCCGGCACGTACAGCACGGCGGCCGTACGCGCCCCCACCGAGCGGGCCAGTGCCTCGAAGCGGTCGAGCAGGTGCGTCAGCACGGCTCCGTCCGGGTCGGTTCCGTCCGGGTCGGCTCGGTCCGGGGCGGCTCGGTCCGGGTCGGGGCCGCCGGTGCGCGCCCGGTCGATCCCGGCCAGGTAGCCGTTCGGCACCGCGCAGACCAGCGCCGGATACAGCGTGGCGCGATTCCGGGCCACCTCGGCGAGCGCGGCATCGTAGGCGTCGGCGTCCCCCTCGGCGCCGTACCCGGTCACCCGGGCGCGCGAGTCCGCGACGAGCAGCGTCTCGACCGGATCGAAGGTCGCGTAGTTCCCGGCCGGCTCGGGGAGCAGGTAACAGCTGAGCCGCCCGCTGGGTCGCGAGTCAGGGCCGGAGAGCAGGTAGAACTGCGTCGGCGAGATTCGTCCCTCGACCGAGCAGAGCCAGGCGTGGGTGAGGTAGACCGAGGAGCTGCACCCGGCACGGTCCCAGACAGCGGCTTCGATGTCCGCCAGCGAGGTCGCGATCCGGTCAGTCAAAGTCGTTGTCCGTCACCGTACAGCGCACCGCGAAGACCAGTGCCGCCAACGCCTCGCGCGCGGTCCGCGCGGCCCGCTCCCCGTCCGGGCCCACGGCCCGGCAGCCCACTACCCGCCCGAACGAGTCCGACACCCGGATGCCGTCGAAGTCGCTGCCCTGCGGCACCAGCACCTCGATGGCCCGGACCCCCTCCAGCGCCTGCGCCTCCGCCAGGTTGTCGACGGAGACCAGCACTCCCCGTGCGGCCGGGGCCGCGTACCAGACCGCGGCACCGCCGCTCGCCGGGTTCGCGAGCTGCTGGTCCAGGACCGGAAGTACCCGCTCGCCAGCCACCTGCCGGGCGGTGAGCTCGTACAGGTCGACTCCCCGGACGTCCTGCGCCAGCACCGGCAGGTGGTCGCCCGCACAGCGGATGTGTGTCTCCACCACGCGCGGTCCGGCCCCGGTCAGGATCAGCTCGGTGTGCGTCGGCCCGTACCCGATGCCCAGCGCGTCCAGCATCCGGGCGACGTGCGACCAGACGAGGTCGGTCTCGTCGGGGCGCAGGGTCGCCGGCATCCAGTGGCCGACGTCGACGTAGTGCCGGGGGCTCCGAGACTTCTGTGTCGTGCCCACCAGTCGGTGCACGCCGTCCTCGGAGAACGCCTCCACCGTCAGTTCCCGGCCGGTGAGCAGCGGCTCCGCCATGACCAGGCGGTTTCCGTGGACGCCGGTGCCGACCGCCCAGTCGACGGCCTCGGCGACGTCCGGCTCGGCCCGGACGGCCACCACACCGGCGCTTCCGGTACCGGTCCGCGGTTTGACGATCACGGGGTAGCCGACCTGGCGGGCGAACGCGCGCACGTCGTCGGCGGACTCCACCGCGACGGCCGGGACCGTCTCGACTCCGGCGGCGGCCAGCCGCTCGCGCATCCGGAGCTTGTCGTACACCGACTCGACGGTGCCCACGGCGTGAAAGCGCAGCCCGAGTTTCGCGGCGATCGCCGCCGCCTTGTCCTGGTCGTCCTCGGCGAAGGCGCCGATCCCGTCGAACGGGTCGCACTCGTGGATCGCCGCCGCGGTCCGTACCCACTCCTCGGCCGGAGCCTCGTCCCGCATGCCGAGGACCCGGACGTTCTCGCCGGGTTCCGGGACATCGCCGAAGTTGCGGTTACGCACCATGACCGAGGTCCGCACCGGGTCGCGCAGGGAACGGATCCGCTGCGGAAGCGGGCTGCCGCCGCCGACCAGCAGTACGTGCCTCATCGGCTCAGCTCCCGGTCGAGCTGGGCCCGCAGCTCGCGGAGGCGGTCGACCGCCCGGGAGCCCAACTGCGGATCGGGTGCCTCGCAGCGGAAGACCACGGCGAGCATCACCGCGGCGTCGAGGCGGTAGATCGAGGTGGTGGGCGAGTCCGGCAGCCCGGAACACCCGTAGCCGGCCAGGACCGCGTCGAGATCGAGCCCGTTGCCGGGCAGCCGGGCGAACTCCGCCAGCCGGGCCAGCTCCAGGACGGGGTCGGCGACCATGGCGTTCGACCAGTCGATCAGGCCCCGCACCCGGCCGGCGGTGCAGCGCAGGTTGGCCGCCCGGACGTCGAGGTGGACCAGAGCGCCGGGACGGGGGCGGGCCAGCTCGGCGGCCAGGCGCTCGGTGTCCGGCGCGGTGGGCAGGTCCGGCACCAGGGCGGCCAGCTCCCGCCAGCGGCGGACGATCCGCCGAGGCAGCAGCTCGGCCGAGGTGGTTCCCTCCGCCGCCACCGGTTCGGCCAGCGGCGGCGGAAGGTCGTGCAGGCGCCGTAGCAGGGTACCGAGCTGCTGCTGGTCGGCCCCGCGACCGTCGTCCGGGAGGTACTCGCTGATCAGCACGTCGACCTCGCCGAGGACCAGCTCGCGCGGGGCGGCGACGGGGAAACCCAGCCGGGTGAGATGGACCGTGACGCTCTGCTCCCAACGCAGCAGTTGCCGGGTGTCGACGTACGGGTCATTGGCGTTGGACTGGATCCGGGCACCGACCGCTGTCCGCAGCACGACCGGCGAGCCGTCCGCCGCCGTGGCACCGAAGGCCAGGAACTCCAGCCCTTGGCCAAGCGGCCGCAGGTCCGTGTACCCGCCGCTGGCGGCGAACTCCTCGATCCGGGCCGGCGGATCGGTGGTCCTCATCATTCGCCGACCGGCAGCCGACGCCGCCAGGACGCGGCGAGCCAGTCCTCGTACTCGGGACCCGACGGCTCGTCGACCACCAGGCACATCGGCTCGATCACCCGGTGCCCGCCGCCGGCCAACCCGCCGTGCAGCATGGTCAGGTTGTGCCCGAAGAGCAGGTCGAACCGCTCGCTCGGCGCACAGACCTCCCAGCGCGCGCGAAACTGCCGCCAGTCGCGTCCGGTCGCCAGCAGTGTCTGGTGGCAGAAAAGTCGCGCGGTGTCCCCGACGCAGTCGCCACACGGACAGGCTCTGGCCAACGGACCCGACATCGGGTAGCGCTCCCGATCCTCGCCGGAGAGTTCGGCCTCGGCGTGGTGGAAGGAGAGGCCGTGCCACATCGGCTCCTCCACGCCGAGCATCGCCCCGATCGTCGGGTACGGGCTGCCATGCTTGGCCTGCCGGTCCAGGGCCGCGCGCAGGTTCCGGCCCAACCACTCGGCCACCGCGCCGAGGGGTACCTCGGCGGCCGGGCGGCGGTGACGCTCGGCGTACACGGTTGTCAGCAGGTCCAGCCAGTCGTAGTACGTCGTCACGCTCAACGCCTCGCCCGGGTCCGCGATGAACACCCCCTGGTACATCTTGTGTGCCGGGGTCGTGGTGTATCCGGACCGGCCGAACTCGCGCCACTCCGGCAGCCAGCTCGGGTCGTCCCGGGTGCTCGGGGTGAGGTACGAGCAGTGCTGGCCGTCGTGGTGCGGCAGCAGCGTACGGGTCGGATATCCGCTCGGAACGTGCGTGGACTGCGCACGATCGTGCTCCAGCCGCATCGAGGCCGGTGCTCCACCGGCGACGAGCGCCCGGCGCAGCGCCTCGCAGATCGCCCTGCTCAGCGCACGGCTGTCCTCGATGCCGAGCCGTAGCCGACCGAGGCGGAACACGACGGAACCGGCACGCTGGACCAGCGGCACCGCGCGTTCGGCCAGGGCTCGCGCGGCTGCCTCGGTGTCCTCTCCGTGGACCAGCTCCGCGCAGTCCAGGTACTGGTCGGTCGATGCGAATCGCACGATCGTCACCCTCCTTCGTCGAATCGCCAATGGGGCAGGCCGGGATCGTGGCGGCCGGTGCGGAAGAGGAATTCGAAGAGCAGCCGGGCGACGACCTGCGCCGTCGCGCCGGTCGGGTCGTACCGTGGCGCGATCTCGGCCACGTCCAGCGCACCGATCGGTAGCTCGCGCAAGACCTCGTAGACGTCGAGCAGGTGCGCCACCTGGAGGCCGCCCATCGTCACGTGTCCGGTCCCGGTGACCGCGGCGGTGTCCAGCACATCGATGTCGAGCGACACGTAGACGGCGTCACACACGGCGGCCAGCCGCTCGACCACGGGACGAAGTGCCGCGTCGGCGCCGGTACGCATGATCCGCGCCGCCGGGACGACTTGGAAGCCCTGCTCGACCAGTGACCGGAACTGGTCGAACCGGGTCGTGTCGCCGACGCCGACGAAGGCGATGTCCTCGGGCCGCATCCCGGGCAGTTCGCTGATCCGACGCGAGTTCGATCCGTGGTACAGCGCGCCGTGCAGGGCGCTCCACCTGCCGAAGTCGAAGTGGTGGTCGATGTTGACGAAGCCGATCCGTCGGCCAGCCGCGCGGTCCAGTTGGGCGGCGCGGAAGCCGCTGAAGGTCGCGAACGTGGTGGAGTGGTCGCCGTTGAGGAAGATCACCCGTCCGGCCCGCGCGCACAGCGACCGGCTCTCCGCCGCCACCGCCTGGTAGGTCCGGAAGGTGTCGGTGGGATAGACGTGCAGGTCGCCGACGTCGACCACCTGCGGCGCGACGTACCGGAACGCCTCTCCGGTCCGGGTGTCGAGCATCTCCCAGGTGCCAAGGCTGGCAAGGGAGTTCGCGAAGACCACGCTGGCGGTCCGGAGTGCGCGGGGTCCCTCGGCAGCACCGGGCCGGGAACTCGCCGTACCGTCGAACGGGACCGCGGCTACCGCCCAGCCGTCGACCTGACCCAGCTCGTCCAGCCGGGCGGCGGGCGCGCCGAAGAGTGTGCCGAGACCGGCCCAGCCCGGCAGCGGGTCGTCGCGGAAGTCCGCAGGTGTGGCCCGGGCGGCAAGCTCCGCGAAGTCAGGCAGGTGATCCACAGCCCTGCTCCGCTCCCCGGAAGGCCATCTCGATGCCCTCCCGCACGATTCGGTGTGCGACGTCGACCTTTTCGGTGAACAATTCCCAGCTCCGCTCTGGGGTGAGGTTCTGTGGCCGGTACACCGGTGGGCAGTCTTCGCGCCAGTTGGCGAAATCCCAGTCGAATATCCGGTCCCGCAGCCGGGGGAAGTCCGGCACGAGCGGATAGGGGACGAAGTTGTACAGGTTGAACAACCAGAGCATGGAGCGGTTGTCCCACAACCATTCCACGGTTTCCCGGTGGGACACCTCGGTCTCCTCGTCCAACCCACCCAGTACGTTGAGCACGATCTTCATGCCGGCGTCGTCGAGCATGCGAATCTTCTCGGCATAGTCGTCGAGACCCCGGGAGAGCTTGTTGAGCCGCGCGAGCAGTTGCGAGTCGCCGGACTCGAAGCCGAGCTCCACGGCCACCACGCCCAGCTCCCGCATCGCGTCGATCACCCACGGCCGGACCTGCATGACGTGCGTCTGCACGACGAACTGGAAGCCCGGCCGGTCCCGGAACACCTCGACCAGGTTGCGGGTGGCCTCTTTGGACTGGCCGAACGTCTTGTCCCCGATGTAGACCAGCCTGGTGTCCGGAAACCGTTTCGTGAGTTCGTCCACCTCGGCGGCCAGCGCGGCGCGGTCGACGAGTACGAGCTGGTTCGTCCAGGCGTCACCGCAGAACGAGCAGCTGTAGAGGCACCCGTGGCTGGCATTCAGCCGCAGTAGCGGAACCCGCCCCCGGTAGCCGTCCAGGTGCCGGTAGTCAGGCGCCCAGTCGATCATGTTGGCGGAGCGACCCCGGCCCGGCGGGTTGACGATCTCGCCACCGCCGGAGGTGGCCAGCCGGACCAGCTTGCCGACCAGGGTCGGGTCGAGCTGACCACGATGTACCAGGTCCACCGCGCCGGCCGGCACGAGCGGCGCCATGTTGCCACCGATGACGACACGTCGGCCGGCCGTCCTGAGCAGCGCAGCGGTCTCCAATGCGAGCCCCATGTTCTGCGCCAGCGGTGACATCAGGATCAGGTCACCGGGGTCGCTCGCCTCCTGGACATGGTCGGCGCACTCCTGGGCGTCGGCCGGTCGTCGAGACAGGTCGCAGAACGCCGAGTCGAGCCCGGCCACCCGGATCAGGGCGGTCAGGTGGGCGACCCACAGCGGCATCTCCCACAGTCCGTCACCCGGGATGAAGTAATCCGGGAACGTCAGTCTGAACAGGCGATCATAGTCCCGGTAATACGCGGACAGGCGTGGATCCGGTGCCCGCGTCGACGGAAAGGGCAGTTGAACGATGAAAGCCGAAGTCAATGCTGGCCCCCCACTAGACACCAACAACCGGCAGGCACGGCACACCTGCTCCCGTCGGGCAAATCGCGACGACGAATCGGAATCAGTGTGTGTCCGACCACCCGGCCGCCACACGTCACCTCTTCACGTGACGCCAGTGGCCCGACCCCGTGGAGGGCTCCCCCGGCGCCCGCCGGCTCAGGCCGGCTGGGCCACTAGAAGCCGAAGAACGCGCGGTACGAGTCGAGCTGGAAGCGGAGCATGTGGATGCCCGGGTGGACGGGCCGACCGGCCGCCTCGGCCTCGCGCAGGAGCCGGGTCTGCGCGGGAACCATGATGATGTCCGCCACGACGCAGTCCCGGGGCAGCGATCCGGGGCTGAACGGCAGCGGGTCGTCGTCGCGCAGGCCCAGTGGCGTCGCGTTGACGGCAAGGTGCACGTCGCTGCCGGAGTGCTCGTCCACGCCGACCGCCAATCCCGGACGACGCCGGTTCGACCGCGACACCAGATCGTCGCGTCGGACCTGGTCGGTGTCGGAGATGCGCAGTTGGGCCACGCCCGCGTCGGCCAGCGCCGCCGCGATCGCGCCGCCGGCACCGCCCGCGCCGACCAGCGCGACGTACCGGCCGGCCGGATCGTGCCCAGCCGCCCGCAGCCCACGGACAAACCCGACCCCGTCGAAGTTGTCCGCCAGCCATCCACCGTCGGGCTCCCGCCGCAGGGCGTTGGCGCTCCCGGCAATGAGAGCGGCGGGGGCCAACCGGTCGGCATACCGGCACACCGCAACCTTGTGCGGCACGGTCACCAACAGACCGTCCACGTTGGTCATTGCCGTCAGCCCGGCCACGACCTCGCCCAGCCGGTCGGGCCGCACGTGTACCGGCACCAGCACCGCGTCGACCCCCTCCGCCGCGAAGAGCGGATTCACCAGGCCGGGCGCCTTGACCTGGGTGACCGGGTCGCCCAACACCGCGTACAGCCGGGTCGTGCCGGAGATCGGAGGAACGGTCACGGCCTCACACCCCTGTCTGTGGGCAGCTACGGCCGCCGGAGGCACTCGACCCGGCGATCCGACCAGGACCCGCGAGGAGATCCGACAGATCCTCAGGGTACGGGTGGCACAGCCCGAGCGGGCGGCGGAACGGCGGCCCGACCTCCGGCATCACCCGGAACCTGGCTGAGGGCGATCCGAGTCGCAACCGTGGCAGGCTGAGGTCGCCCTACCGGCGGTGCCGGGCGTCGGCCTCGACGTCGAGCAGGTCGTTCACCGCCAGTGCCGAGTTGATCAGGGAGAGGTGGCTGAACGCCTGCGGGTAGTTGCCGATCTGCTCACCGGTCGCGGCGATCTCCTCGGCGTAGAGGCCGAGGTGGTTGCTGAAGGTGAACATCTTCTCGAGGGTGAGCCGGGCGTCGTCCAGGCGACCCGAGCGGGCCAGCGCCTCGACGTACCAGAACGTGCACATGTTGAAGGTGCCCTCGTGCCCGGGAAGGCCGTCGGGAGAGTGGACCGGGTCGTACCGGTGGACCAGGCTGTCGGAGATCAGCTCGCGCTCGATCGCGCTCAGGGTGGATTGCCAGAGGGGGTCGCTCGGCGTGATGAAGCCGACCGCCGGCATGGCGAGCAGCGATGCGTCCAGCATGTTCTCGTCGTACGCCTGCACGAAGCTGCCGCGGGCCCGGTGATATCCGCGGGCCATGACCTGGTTGTAGATCTCGTTGCGTTGTTCGACCCAGCGGGTGATGTCGCCGGGGCGGCCGGTGCGGGTGGCGAGGCGGATGGCCCGGTCCAGCGCGACCCAGGACATCACCCGGCCGAAGGTGTAGTTGCGGGGGTGGTGGCGGCTCTCCCAGATTCCGGCGTCGGCCTGGTCCCAGTGTTGGCAGAGCCAGTCGACGAGCCGGACGGTGCTCTTCCACACCTGGTGCGAGACGCGGATGCCCTGCTCGTCGGCGAGGTGCATGGCGTACAGCGCCTCGCCGTGGATGTCGAGCTGGAGCTGGTCGGCGGCGCCGTTGCCGATCCGCACCGGCCGTGAGCCGTGGTATCCCTCCAGGTGGTCGAGGATCTCCTCGTGCAGGTCGGAGGAGCCGTCGACCCGATACATTATCTTCAGCGGGTCCTGGTGGTCACCGGCCTCACGGATCCGCTCGTCCAGCCAGTTCATGTACCGGCTGACCTCCTCGGTGAAGCCGAGGCCCAGTAGCGCGTGCACCGAGAACGACGTGTCGCGTACCCAGGTGTAGCGGTAGTCCCAGTTGCGGGTGCCGCCGACCAGCTCGGGCAGCGCGGCGGTCGGGGCGGCGATCATGGCGCCGGTCGGCGCGTACGTCATGAGCTTCAGCGTGATGGCCGAGCGCTCGACCATTTCCCGCCACCGCCCGGTGTAGCGGGAGCGTTCGACCCAGCGCCGCCAGTAGTTCCGGGTCCACTCGAACATGCCCTGGATCTCTTCCTGCGGGACGAACCGGGGTTCGGTACTGCCCGTCTCCAGGACCACCCCGCCGGTGTCGCCCTCGTTGAACGTGCCGTACGCGATCAGGTCGCCGTCCTCCAGGCGGACGCTCCCGGTCTGGGCCCAGACGTGCCGCACCGGGTCGATCGGGTTGAAGGCGAGCGTCGCCGACGGGCTGCGGAACAGGAAACCGTTGCGGTGGCGCTCCAGCTCGTGGCTCTCCCGGGCGTAGTCGAACCGGGGCCGGCACTCCACCCGGAACCGCATGCTGCCCCGCACCATGTTGACCATGCGGACCAGGCGGTGCGAGTCGGTGGCGCGCTCACCGGTGACCGGCATGAAGTCCATCACCTCGGCGACGCCGTCCGCGCTGATGAACCGGGTGATCAGGATAGGGGTGCCGGGCAGGTAGAGCTGCTTGGTGACGTACCGGACGTCGCGCGGGGCGATGCGAAAGTAGCCACCCCGCTCGCGGTCCAGCAGCGCGGCGAAGATGCTCGGCGAGTCGAAGCGGGGCGCGCAGAACCAGTCGATCGTGCCGTCGCACGTCACCAGCGCGGCGGTCTGCAGGTCGCCGATGAGTCCGTGATCCTCGATCGCCGGATAGCTCTCCACGTCACCTCCCCGTTTTCGACAGCCTCCTGTGCAGTAACATAAGCGACGAATTGTCACGGCTGGCCCGATTCGTGGTCAGCCACCCTCCCGCGCCCCGGCAGCACCCGCCGACGCAGAGCCCACCGGGTGTGACCACCCGGACGACCGGGCGCGAGATCCACGCGGGTGCACCCGCTTGCCGGGCTTTCGCTGGAAGCGATGACCGCATCGAGTCGTTCCCTGGCTGCGACGAGCTCGGAGATCCGCCGGTCGATGCGGTCCCGTTCGGTGCGTAGCAGGGCGCGGGACGCCGGGGGTGTTGACCTTCGGGTCGACGCGGGGCAGCAGGTCGAGGATCGTCCTCGCCACCGCTACCCGCCTGGAGGCAGGACATGAAGATCAACGGTTCGGTCGGCACCTGGACCAACCTGGTCACCGGCGACCTGGCCAAGGTCCGGCTGGAAGTGGACACCCACTTCTACGCACGCTCGGCATGGTGCGGGCCTTCGCCCCGGTACTCGGCGGCAACGGCGGCGGCGCCATCCTCAACGCGCCGTCCGCCGCGTCCTGGTTCTCGTACGACGGGGCGACCGCCTACGGCGCGGCGAAGGCGGCGGCCTGGAGCCTCACCAACGGCATTCGGCTCGAACTGGCCGGCCAGGGCACTCTGGTGACCGGCCTGCATCTGGGTGCCGCCGACACCGACATGATGGCCGATTACCACGGCGAGAAGGGCGACCCGGCGGACGTCGTCCGCGCCGCTCTCGACGGCACCGAAGCCGGCAGGCTGGAGGTCGTCGCCGACGAGTGGAGCGTCCACGTCAAGGCGTCGCTGGCCGCCGACCCAGGCGCCTTCTACACCGACCTCGACCGCGGACCAGGACTTCCGCGCAGATGATTAACATTATCGAACTTCGATGCATCTAGGACCTGTACCTGGTGCGCGGCCGGAGGACTGCTCTACCGTCGTGACATGGTCTCGCGTCGATCCGTCCTGCGGGCGGTGCCGCTCGCGGCGGCTGCCCTTGCCGCCGCCCCAGCACCTCCCCATCGCTCCGGCAGGTCGTCCACCTCGACGGATCCGGTACGCGTACCCCCCGACGCGACCACGATGCAGGCCGCCGCGACCGCGGTACGCGGCTTCACGGCCGACCTCTACCGCACGCTGGCGTCGACCCGCGCGGGCGGCAACATGGTGTGCGCGCCGTACTCGGTCGGGCTGGCGCTCGCGATGACCAGGGCCGGCGCGGGCTCGACCACGGCGGACGAGATGGATGCCGTGCTCCACGCGCCGAATCCGCGACCCGACGCGCTCGACAGCGGGCTGAACGCCGTGGATCAGGCGCTCGCCGGCCGGTACCGGGACGGCGACGGCACCAGGCAGCCCCGGCTGACCACGGCTAACGCCCTGTGGACACGGCTCGACCTGGGCCTGCGACCAGGGTTCCGGGACACCCTGGCCGGCTACTACGGTGCCGCGCCGCACCCGGTCGACTTCCGCGGCGCGCCGGAGGCGACCCGCCAGGAGATCAACGCCTGGGTGTCCCACCGGACCAACGCGAAGATCCCGGAGCTGTTGCGGTCCGGCGTCGTGAGTCCCGACACCAGCCTGATGCTGACCAACACCACCTATCTCATGGCGGCCTGGACGTACCCGTTCATCGCGACCGCCACGGCGGCGGAACCGTTCACCAGGGATGACGGCGTCGTCGTCGACGTTCCGATGATGCGCGGGCCGTTCGACACGATGGGCTACCTCGAGGGGGACGGGTGGCGTGCGGTCGACATCCCGTACGCGGGCGGTGGGCTGGCCATGGCCGTCGTCATGCCGACCCGGGACGATCTCGCCACGGTCGAGGCGAATCTCGATGAGACGTGGCTGGCCGCGTTGTCGACCGGGTTTCGGCCCACCACCGTCCAACTGCGCCTGCCCAGGTGGAGTTTCCGGCTGCCGGCCGAGCTGGGTGCCGTACTGGGCAGCCTCGGCATGCCCACGGCGTTCACGCCGCGCGCCGACTTCACCGGCATGAGCACCGACCCGGCGCTGTACATCGACAACGTGGTGCACGAGACGTTCATCGCGGTGGACGAGAAGGGCACCGAGGCGGCGGCCGCGTCGGCCGTCATCATCCGGCCGCCGTCGATCCCGCAGGGGCCGCAGTTCTTCGTCAACCGGCCGTTCCTGTACGTCATCCACGACCGGTTCACCGGCGTACCGCTGTTCCTCGGCCGGGTCCACGACCCGCTGGTCACCGGCCCGGCCTGACCGGGCCGGACCGGGACCACCCGCCGGCCGTAACGCGTCCCACCGGCAAGCCGGTGCGGACCTCGTGCACGGCGCTCGTCGGCGTCCCGCCGTGGAAGACAGTGACGTTCGTCGCCCACGGCGGGCTGGAGGCTCACGCGCCGCCGACAGGCGAGCGCGAGGCCGGCGATGGAGGCTGACCTCTCCTCCGCGAGGGGCTGGCATCGATGGCTCACCCGGCAGCTCCGGTCAGGCGTCCCGGCGCGCGAACAATGTCCAGGCGGCGGTCAGGACGATGGCGACAAAGGCCGTGAAGACGCCACCGGCCGCCCAGCGGTCGAACAGGTCGAAGTTGTCGGCGTCGGTGAGAGCGGCGGTTCCGCTGAGATCGACCAGCCGGAGGCCGGCGGAGAAGGGCAGGAATTTGATCATGGGCGCGAGCCAGTCGAGCGCGGGGACGAGCGACAGCCTGAAGATGATCTGTTCCACGACGAGTGGCGTCACGAGGATCGTCACCAGCGCCGCCGGCACGCTGCGGAACAACTGGGCCAGTGCGGCGCCCAGTACGGCCCACAGCACGACGAGCAGGACGTAGCCGGGCAGTGCCGCATCGAGAGGCTGCTCGGTCAGCGCCGGGAACTCACCCCAGAAGGCGAGGCCGACGGCGACGTCGACGAGCATGGAGGCGACCGTGGCCGCCACCGCCGCGGCGGCCACGACCGCGAGCTTGGCGGTCAGGACGGTGGCTCGGCGCGGAATGGTGGTCAGCGTTGGCTGGATCGTGCCGTACCGGTACTCGTGACCGGTGGCCAGGATGCCGACGGCGGCCATGAACACCGCCAGCAGCGGCAGCGGCGAGGCGGTGCCTCCGCCGGTCACGGTAGCCCCGACGATGTCAGTGTCCAGCGGATTGTTCCGGGTGGCGAGGTTGACCAGGAACGCCACCGCGGCGTTGAGGAACAGGGCCAGGCCGATGAGCCAGTACGTCGAGCGGATGGTACGGAGGCGTACCCATTCGAAGCGCAACGCGTCGATCATGCGGCACCGCCGGCCGTGCTGAGCTGACGGGCGACGTACTCCTCGGAGGCGCCGGTGGCGGAGATGAACGCCGTTTCCAGCGACGCGGTCAGAGTGGTCAGCTCGTGCAGCGGGATGTTGTTGGCGAACGCGATCTCGCCCACGGCGGCCGCGTCGGCCCCGGACACCCGCAGCGTGCCGCCATCGGCGACCTCGACCTCGACGCCGTGGGTACCCTTCAGCACCTGGGCGAGCCGGTCGGACCGGGGGCTGCGGATCTGGACGGTCGCCTGGGTGAACTGCCTCACGAACCCGTCCACGTCGCCGTTGTAGATCATTCTTCCGCGGCCGATCACCACCAGTTCGTCGGCCATCAGCTCCATCTCCGACAGCAGGTGACTGGAGACGAGGATGGTGCGCCCCTGCGCCGCGAGCGACTTCAATATGTCGCGCAGCCAGTGGATGCCGTGCGGGTCCAGCCCGTTGGCCGGCTCGTCGAGAATCAGCGTCCGCGGATCCCCCAACAGGGCCTGCGCCAGCCCCAGCCGCTGCGCCATGCCCAACGAGAAGCTCCGCGGCTTCTTCCGGGCCACCTCCGCCAACCCGACGAACTCCAACACCTCGTCCGCCCGGGCCGCCGGGAGCCCGCCGCCGGCAGCCAGCATCCGCAGATGGTTCCGGGCGGTACGGGTCGGGTGGAACGCCCTGGCCTCCAGTACGGCACCGATCTGGCGGATCGGATGCCGGATCGTGCCGAACCGGCGTCCGTCGAACAGGGTCTCGCCGCCGCCGTGGTCGAGACCGAGCATCAGGCGCATGGTGGTGGACTTGCCGGCCCCGTTGGGACCGAGGAAACCCGTCACCATACCCGGAAGTACCTCGAACGAGAGATCATCGACGGCGACCTTCTCGCCGTACCGTTTGTGCAGTCCTTGGGCTCTGATCATGTCCCCGGACGCTACGAGGAGCCGGTCTGCCGGACATCGGTCTGTCGTCAGGCCCACCCCTGACTTTCGTCAAGGGTGCCGCCGGCACCGGCGTATGTATCGTGGCCTGGTGCGTTACGACCGGGCGGACCGGGCGTGGACACCGCTGCTGATCGTGTCGGCCGGGGTGTCGGTCTCGGAGGTCTTCACCACCGCCGGCTGGCTGCCCCTGGTGGCAATCCTGCCGGCTTTCGTTGCCGGGCGGCGGATGGCCTCGCTCTCGGTCGCGCTCTGGGTTTTCACGGCGGCGGCGTTCGCCGGGCTCGCGGTGGCGCTGTGGCGCTCCACCAATCCGTTGTCGTACTGGCTCACGCTGGTCCTGCTGTTGTTCGTCGTCTCGGTGCTGCCGTGGTGGGTGGGCCGCTACCGGCGCCTGAGTGCCGAGCACGGCGAGCGCGAGCGCACGATCGTCGCGGGACAGGCCCGGCTGCGCGAGCGGGCGACGATCGCCCGGGACATGCATGACTCGCTCGGACACGAACTGGCCCTGATCGCGCTGCACAGCGGTGCGCTGGAACTGGCCGGCGACCTCACCGACAAGCACCGTCACGCCGCCGGCGCACTGCGGGCGAGCGCGGTCCGGGCCACCGAACGGCTGCGCGACATCCTCCGGGTACTCGGCAACGCCGATGCCGCCGCCGACCTGCAACCCGCCGACGAGAGCGTCGACGAGCTGGTCCGCCGCGCCGTCACGGCCGGCATGCGGGTGCGGCTCCGCCGTGACGGATCAGGCCCGACATGGTTGCCGATGAGCAGCCAGGCGGTGCACCGCGTGGTCCAGGAGTCGTTGACGAACGCCGCCCGACACGCACCCGGAGCGCAGGTCACCGTCACTATCACCCGCCAGCACGCCGGCACCCGCATCGACGTCGTGAACGAGGCACCGGCGCGGCCGGGCGACGGTAGCGGCAGCGGGCAGGGGCTGATCGGGCTGGACGAGCGGGTCCGGCTGGTCGGCGGCCGACTCGAAGCCGGACCCCGGCCGGACGGCGGCTGGGCCGTCACCGCGGTGCTGCCCGACGAGGCCGGATCGCGGCTCGACGACGGTCCCGCCGGATTCGAACTGCAAGGCACGAGGCGGCTCACCCGCCGCCGGCAGATGCAGTCCGCCGCCCTTCCCCTCGGCGCCGCGCTCCTGCTCGTCGCGGCCCTCGCCATCCTGCAGATGTACACCGTGTCACGCACCGGGCTCTCCGACGAGCTGTACCAACACCTGCGGCTCGGCCAGACGCGTGCACAGATCCAGCCGCAGTTGCCGCCACGCGAGATCGACCCGCTGCCGCGAATCCTGAACGAGCCACCGACCCCGGCCGGCTCGACCTGCGCCTACTTCCAGGCCGGTACCAGCATGTTCAGCGACGCCGCCAGCGTCTACCGACTCTGTTTCAGCGACGAAGACCTACTCGTCGCCAAGGACCGGATGGAAAAGGTGTGATGGCGACCCCGATCCGGGTACTGCTGGCCGACGACGAGGCCATGATCCGCGCCGGTGTCCGGGCGATCCTGGATACCGACGACCGTATCGAGGTCGTCGCCGAGGCCGCCGACGGACGCCGAGCCGTCGAGCTGTGCCGCGCCCACCGTCCCGACATCGCGCTGCTGGACATCCGGATGCCGGTTCTCGACGGACTCGCCGCGGCCGACGAGATCGCCGGCACGGTACCGACCACCAGCATCGTGATGCTCACCACCTTCGGCGAGGAGGAGTACATCGTGCGGGCGCTCGGCGGTGGTGCCGCCGGGTTCCTGCTCAAGGCCGCCGACCCGCGCGAACTGATCGCCGCGGTGCACGCCGTCAACGACGGAGCCGCCTTCCTCTCGCCGGCCATCGCCCGGCAGGTCATCGCCACCTACCGCGACAGCCACCGCCGCCGGGCCGCCGACGCGGCGCGGCGCGTCGGGTCGCTGACCGAGCGGGAACGCGAGGTACTCGCGCTGCTCGGCACCGGACACTCCAACGGCCAGATCGCTCGCTCCCTGCACGTCGTCGAGGGAACCGTGAAGGCGCACGTCAGCTCGATCCTCATCAAGCTCGACGCACAGAACCGGGTCCAGGCCGCCGTCCTCGCCCACCAGGCCGGCCTGTCGTAACCCCGGGGTCTGTGGACCGAAGGGTGTTTCCGGCCTGACACACCGGGCGTTCGCTGTCTGCCCGAGGTGGCGGTAGTGCGCGGATCGGGTGCCGAGCCGAGTCACGGTGTCTTGTGCGCGATTGCGAGGCGGGTCCGGTACTGCTTGGTGATCTCTCCGTCGTAGACGTCGTCGATCAGATGAGTGATGCAGGCGAACAGGCCGCTGCGTGCCTGCGGTGCCATGGCTCGATGGCCGGAGTAGGTCATGAGCAGGTTCAGGTACTCGTGGGCCGTGTAGGTCTGTTGCCACTCGTAGCGCCGGAATTCGACCGGCCCGAATCGTGCCGATCGATCGAACTCTGCTGTCTCTTCGGCGGTCTCGTCATCGGTCGTCAGGCGCATGCCGGGCGGTGTGGTGGGGTCGAAACGTTCGTAGCATCGTTGTGCGTCGGCGAAGAAGGCGTTCGTCCCGCCGGCGATGTGGTGGGTCGAGACGATGCCGAGGGTGCCGCCGGGACGCAGCAGGTCAGCTACCTTGATCATGCGCATCTCGGGGTCGAGCCAGTGGAACGCGGTCGCGGAGAGAACCGCGTCGAAGGCGCCCTCCGAGGACTGCCAGTCCTCGAACGCTGCCGTGACGACGGTGACGTTCGGGAACTCTGCGAGGTTGCGCCGGGCGACGGCGGTCATGTCGGGGCTGAGATCCATCGCGACGACATGGCATCCCAGTTGTGCCAGGGGCAGGGTCGCTTGGCCGGTACCGCAGCCGATCTCCAGGACCCGAGCGGGTGGACCGAGATCCGCGAGCGTGACGAGGTCGGTGAACAACTGGTGTGGATAGCCGGGACGGCACTGGTCGTAGAGTTCGGCGTCCTGGCCGAACGTGGTACGCAGTATTTCCCGGTTGGTGTCGGTCACAGTGGCTGGTCATCCCTTCAAGTCGCACGGGCTGGGCTGATCGGGCAGCCCGAGCAGGAGCGGACGGACCTGCGCCGTCCGGACGTGCTCTGGCGGTCTCTGCGGGACGAGCCTGAGTCCGTCGAACACCGCCATGCAGTCAACGGGTCCGGAAGAGTGTGTAGCGGGTGCCGGCTTGGATATGCCGGGTGGGCGGACCCAGCCAATTCCAGAACCGACCGCAGACCTACCGTCCGTTGACAGCCCCACCGCATCGTGCGGTGGGGGCTGTTCCCGGGCGCACAGGTCTCGCTGCCTACGCCGGGACCGCCTGCGGAGCACTGGCGGCATCATGGGCGGCCATGGTCTCCTGCCGGTCGGGTTCCTCGCGCAGGATGGCGCAGTGCAGCCACTCCTCCGGGATGGCGAACCCGTCCACCAGCGTCCGCATGTGCGGGCGCAGCTCCTTGAGCAGGCTGTTCACCACGGCGGTGATCGCCTTCGAGCGGGCTGGCGTGAGCCGGCCGTGTTCCAGGAACCACCCCTTGTGGGCCTCGATGACGCTGAGCGCGTACAGGTCACAGACCCGGGAGAGCAGCGCCCGAACCGCCGGGTCGGCGGTGCCCTCGATGCCGGCGACGAACGCCTCCAGGGTGACCCGGTCGATGTGCGCGGCGGCGGCGGCCAGGACGTGGTCCTGAACGTCGTTGAAGATGTCGAAGGGACGGTCCTTCTTGGTGGCCGCGCCGTTGCGGAGGCGACGGACCGCGCCGTCGAGGAGGTGGTCCTCGCGGTCCTCGAACACCTTGAGCTGCCAGCCGCGGTCGGTGACGGCAACCTCCTCGTCACGGCCGGGCACGGCGCTGATCAGCCGTTCGATGACCGCTCGCGCGGCGGTGCGCTCGAGCACCATCGCGCGGACCTGCTCGGCGACGAAGGAGGCCCGCCCCCAGCCGTCCAACGAGCCGAACTCGTCCCGGTAGCCGGTGAGCAGCCCCTTGGCCACCAGCTGCAGCAGCACCGTGTTGTCGCCCTCGAACGTGGTGAAGACGTCGGTGTCGGCCTTGAGACCGGGCAGCCGGTTCTCGGCCATGTAGCCGGCGCCGCCGCACGCCTCGCGGCACATCTGGATGGTGCGGGTCGCGTGCCAGGTCTGTGCGGCCTTGAGACCGGCGGCCCGGGACTCCAGCTCCCGTTGCCGATGCTCGTCGACCGGGCCGCTGCCGCCCTGGACCTCGTCCAACGCGGCGACCAGTTCGGCCTGGGCAAAATGCAACGCGTACGTGGTGGCCAGGGCGGGAAGCAGCTTGCGCTGGTGGGCCAGGTAGTCGTTGAGCAGCACCTCCCGGTCCGCGTCGGGGGTGCCGAACTGGCGGCGGACGTCGCCGTAGCGCACCGCGATGGTCAGCGCCGACTTGGTGGCCGCCGACGCGGCGCCACCCACGCTCACCCGGCCGCGAACCAGCGTGCCGAGCATGGTGAAGAAGCGCCGTGAGTCGTTCTCGATCGGGCTGGAGTACGTCCCGTCTTCCGCGACCTGCCCGTACCGGTCCAGCAGCATGTCACGCGGTACCGTCACATGGTCGAAGCTGATCCGTCCGTTGTCCACGCCGAGCAGACCGGCCTTGGGCCCGGCGTCGCCGATGGTCACGCCGGGCAGCGGGTTGCCCCGAGCGTCGCGGATCGGGACCAGCCAGGCGTGTACGCCGTGCTGTCGCCCGTTGGTGATCAGCTGCGCGAAGACCACCGCCATCCGCCCGTCCCGGGCCGCGTTGCCGATGTAGTCCTTGCGAGCCGCCTCGTGCGGGGTGTGCAGATCAAAGGTCTGCGTGTGGGGATCGTAGGCGCAGGTGGTGCGCAGCTGCTGGACGTCGGAACCGTGGCCGGTCTCGGTCATCGCGAAGCAGCCGAGAATCTTGCCGGATACGATGTCCCGGAGGTAGGCGTCGTGGTGCCGCCGGGTGCCCAGGGCCGCGATCGCTCCGCCGAACAGGCCCCACTGCACTCCCGCCTTGACCATCAGCGACAGGTCGACCTGCGCCAGCATCTCACTGGCGACGATCGAGCCCCCCACGTCGGATCTGCCGCCGTACTCGACAGGGAACGCCGAGCCCATACCCAGCTCGACGGGAAGCTCGGTGAGCAGCCGGGAGACCCGCTCACGTGCCTGGTCAACGGTCTCGCCGTAAACCGGGAGAAACTTCCCATTCAAGTGATCCCGGTGCGCCCTGCGAACGGCAGCCCACGGTCCGTCGAGCACGTTCTGTAGGTGAGCGAGCGCGATGTGGCCGGATGCGTGGTCGGGCATGGGCACCCCTCGACTGGCGGACATAAAGTCACAATCTGTACCCGATCAAGGGTACCGGGCCGCTGCGGTGATCCGCCGAGGGAGACCGCGGTGAGACGGGACACCATCGACGCGCTCCCCCACCTGCCGCCCAGTACGCGCGCCGACAGGTCGCCTACGAATAAGCAGGGTGACGGCCTCGGCTGATGTGTGATGCCCGGTCCGCCGACGACGACCGGGACGTCATCCTGGAATAGCGCGGTCGTTCTCGCCGGGTCGTCTCCCGGGATTGCCAGGCGACCTGAGTAGGGCTTGTGTCTCAAGCCGCTTGAGGTCGCATAGTGGGCGGCGTGGACACGAACGAGCTGTACGGTATCGGGGATGTCGCCCGGCGGACCGGTCTGAGCGTCAGCGCCGTCCGGTACTACGCGGACGCCGGTGTCGTCATGCCGTCCGCCACCACTTCGTCCGGTCACCGCCTGTACGACGTGTCGGCCATCGCCCGGCTGGAACTGGTCCGGACGCTACGGGAACTCGACGCCGGCCTGGACGAGATCCGGCAGGTGCTGGCCGGCGAGGCGACGCTGCGCGAGCTGGCCGCCACCCACCTGGCCCTGCTGGCACGGCAGGAGGCACGGCTGCGCAGCCGTCGCGCGGTGCTGTCGACCATCGCGCGGCAAGACTCCACGGCCGAGCAGGTCACCCTGATGCACAGGCTGGTTGGCATGCCGGACGAGGAGCGGCACCGGCTGATCGACGAGTTCTGGACCGAAGTCTCCACCGGCTGGAAGCCGCCGGAGCGGATGGTCGAGTGGTGGCGGGCGGCCCGTCCGGAACTGCCCGAACATCCCACCGCGGCCCAACTGGAGGCGTGGATCGAGCTGGCCGAGCTGGTCCGGGACACCGAGGTCCGGCAGGCCGTGCGTCGTGAGCTGTACGAGGTGTGCACCACCGGGGCCGGACCGCTGATGACCTCGTCGCCGATGCTGGACGCCCTGGAAGCGGCCACACCGATCGGCCAGGCGGCGATGGACGCGGCGCGGGAGCAGGTGCCGCCGGACTCGCCGAGAGGGCGGGAGATCGCCGACCAATGGATCGCCTGGCTGACCGGCATCTTCGCGACACCGGACAGTCCCGGTACGCCGGACACGCCCGAGTTCCGGATCCAGGCGGCCGACCACATGCTCGCGGGCGCGGAGTGGGATCGCACTCCGCCGGAGCCGGCGGGACCGTTCGACCGGTACATGGCGCTGGTCACCGCCGTGAACGGTCTGCCGCCGGAACGGTTCCCGTTCGAGTGGCTGGCCGCGGCACTACGCGCATCCGCCGTACCGGCTCCCTGAGCTGGAGACAAGGGATCAACGGCCGCTTGTGGTGGGTGCGGCCGCTGGCGGTTACCTCGGCGCACAGGCTCATGCCGCCGTCCCCGTTCGCGTTCGCGCCAGCCAGATGCGAGCCGTTACGCCCGTGACCGGTCCTCGTGCCTGTCGACGTCGGAAACTGGTCCCCGTGCCGGTCGACGTCGGGAACTGGTCCCCGTGCCGGTCGACGTCGGAAACTGCCGATGTGAGGACGGCGGTGCAATGCATCGTCTGCCCGGCACCGGCAGCGTGGCGGCTCAGTCCCACCAGAACGACCACCAAGCCCGGTTCGTGAGGCTCTCGGCGTACCGGACGAGGGTGTCCGTGCTGGACTGCCACACGTTGTCGGGGCAGAACGCGAAGTGTTCCGCGGCAACGCGCAGCGCGTGGTCTGCGTCGGTGGGCGGAGCAGCGACGCTGATGTACAGCTCGGCTGGTCCGAGGCCGACGACCCTGGCACCGAAACGTTCTTCCCAGCTACGCAGCACCGTGCTGAACTGCGCGGTGTCGTTTTCGTAGTTCAACGGCCCACTCCACCCCAGATCGGCCGGCGCGTCCGCACCACGGGAACTGGCGCTCAGCCCGAGGCGCGGCGCGGTCAGCCACGAGTCGGCCATCAGATGTTCCGCGAACTCGGCAGCCCGAATCCTGGGATCTTCCCGCAGCCTTCCGGCAGGCGCGGGCCCAGGCCACCGATCGCCGAACGGCGCTGTTACGGCCAGCCGCTGCGGCGCGCTGAGCATGTCGTCGTCCTCATCCACCGTCGTGTAGCCAGACCACCACTCAGCCAGCAGTACGTCAGCGTCATGATCGTCCGGCCTGGACTTGACGAGACCCGGATCGAGTTCACCGGTCGTCCAAGGACTGCCCGGCTCGTACGAACTGCCTCCGAGCAGCAGTGGCCACAAACCCGTCCGGCCGTGGTGGGCCTGAAGTGCCCCCCACAGACCCGCGTCCGGTCGGGTGTCGCTGATCCACAGGATCGGCTCCTCGAGAACCCCGGCCTCGGTCTCGTGCACGGCTCGGCCTGGCGGAAGGTCAAGGCCGAGAAAGCCGCCGTCCGAGTCGTGTCGAAGGTACGTCAACGGATTGCCTGGCATCGGACGCACGGTACAGACCTGCCAAGACAATCAGAGTCACTCGCTTCGTCCGCTGTCCGTTTCTGCCGCTCCCGGCGTGCTGGCGTTCATCACCGGTCATGACGCAGCGCTACTGCGAGTTCGGCGGCGTTGTCGAACGCGGGTGCCGCCCTTTCGGACTCGTCTTCGGTGAGCGTGACGGACTGGGCGCGGGCCAGCATCTCGGCCGCAGTCTTTGGATCGTGCAGCACCATCGCGAGTTCGGCGCGGTAGACCAGCACCTCTACCTGCTCGACCGGGTCGTCGTCGGCTTGCGGGCGGGCCAACGCGCTGTCGAGGATCCGAACGGCCTGTCCGACGCTTCCCCTGGAATCGGCCTGCACGACAGCATTCGCTAACGCCTTGGCCAGCCGCCCCGCAGGCGTGGCGGCCGGGATGGGCGCGGTGGTGGCGTTCCGAAAGACGCGGATCCAGTTGCCGCCCGGGTCGATGACGCTGAATCCACCCAACCCGTCGGCGTTCTTCCGCGCCCTGGGCCGCGTCATCCGCGGCGTTCCCGACACCAGTACCTTGCCGTACGCGGCGCGCATGCCGGCGGCGAATGCCCGGTGTAGTCCCTCGATGTCCGCGGTGAGTACCAGGCAGGAGCCGTAGGACTGCTCCGGGTCAAACCCGGCGATCTCGAAGAATTGCAGATGCAGGTCTTCCCGCTGCACGCCCACACACGCGTTGGGCTTGCGCTGCTTGTACGTGGTGCGGAAACCGAGAACTCCGTAGAAGGTTTCGATGTCGTCAATGGATGCGCACGGCAGCAGGGGAACGGTCACCTCGTTGGTCATGCCTCCTTCCTAGGCGTCGCAGGGTGTCCGTCGCACATGGAAATAGCCGATCATCGCCTTCGGCCATCCGATCGGCTGATACCCCAGAACGTAACGCCGCCGAGCCGAGCCATCGGCGGCACCTTCCCGGGCGCGGCCGGGGCGCGGCTCGCTACGCTGGCACGATGACAGTGGCCGACGAGATCGTCCGTAGCCGGTACGTCAGTCTGACCACCTACCGCAAGGACGGCACCCCGGTGAGCACGCCGGTCTGGCACGTACCGCACGGTGCTGAGCTCTGGATCGTGACCGAAGCGGGCTCGGGCAAGGTCAAGCGGATCCGGAACAACCCACAAGTGCGTGTGCGGCCGTGCTCCGTACGCGGGACGGTGGCGCCGGATGCGCCGAGCGTGACGGGAACGGCCCGGTTGCTCGACGACGACGGGACGGCGCTGGCCCGCAAGCTGCTGGCTAGGCGATACGTCATGTCACGGGCAGGGAACTGGTTCGCTCGCCTGCTGCGGCTACGCCGCCCCCCGATGGTCGGCATCATCGTGTCGTTCTGATCGCCCCGGCTTTCCGACCGGAAAGCCATGTTCGGCCTTCCCGGATCGTTGCGTCTGCCGTTATCGACGTTCCAGAACTCCGGTCGCGGCCTATTCGCGAGAGGTAGCGAGCGGAAGCGCGCCGGCGGAGGACGGCCGGCCCGGGGTCTCACCCTGGCCGACGTGGCTTGCACCCTGCAAGTCTCGTAGCAGTCCAGTCACGCCGATGAGCGGTCGGTGGAGGTCAGGCGCGGCAACAATTACGTAGCAGTTGTCCGGGGTGCACTGGGACCATTGCACGCATGACACAGGGTGCGACACCGGCGGCGCAGGGATGCGTATTCTGCGCCATTGTGGCCCGACAGGCCGAGGTCAGTGTGGTGTACGAAGACGAGACCGTCACGGTCTTCATGGACCTGAACCCCGTTACCCGCGGCCATCTACTCGTCGTGACACGCGAGCACGCGGTGGGCCTCGAAGACCTCGACGGAGCCACGAGCGCTCACGTTTGGTCGGTCGGTCATAACATGGCACGAGCCTTGCGACGCTCGAACATGCGCTGCGAGGGAATCAACGTCCTCCTCTGTGATGGCGAAGTGGCCTTCCAGACGGTCTTCCACTTCCACCTTCACGTCATCCCTCGCTACGCGGGAGACGGCTGGACCTTCAAGGCCAGCTCGCCGGAGCGCGAGAGGTCGCTTCTCGACAGCGACGCGCAAGCGATCAAAAACGCTATCGCGTCGATGGACTGACCGGTGACTTCCGCTCATGCCCAGAGCAGGCCCGGCGGCCTGCGCGGTGGTCATAGAGCGTGGCGGTGTACGGCTGGCGCGCAGGTCCGATCATGCCGATGAGCGGGTGCTGGAGCGCCGGAATCTCAACGACTTCGGGGCGAGGCTCATCAGCCTGGAGGCGTGGAGCGGGTTGGATCTGCCCGGGTCATGTGATCCGTCATGCTGTGCACGTGAGTAGTCCTGTCATCGCCGCTGGACGGCGACACTCGTTAGGGCTGTGTGCTGACGGCACCGTGGTTGCGGCCGGCACGGGGACGTCCGGTGAGTGTCGAGTCGAAGATTGGGTCCAGGTGGTCGCAGTGGCGGCGGGCAACGTGCACACGGCGTCGAACACTGGACGGTCGCACAGCGTCGGCCTCCGCGCGGACGGCACTGTGCTGGCGACGGGCTGGAATGGTGACGGGCAGTGTGACGTCGCGTCATGGCGCGGCGTGACCCTTGTCGCTGCAGGCTGGCGCCGCACCTTGGGGCTCGTTGGTGACGGCACCGTGCTGGCTGCGGGACGGCTCCGCGAGGGAGCGTGCGACGTGAGCCAATGGCGTGAGGTTGTCGCGTTGGCTTGTGGCGACTGGCATTCGGTGGGCCTCAGAGCCGATGGGACCACCGATGCCGTGGGGAACGATCGCCGTGGGCAGTGCGCGGTCGACACGTGGCGTGACGTTGCCGCCGTCGCCGCCGGCTACCTTCACACGGTCGGTCTTACCAACGACGGACGCGTCTTCGCGGTCGGGGATCGATCGACAGGCGCCTGTGACGTCGGTGCTTGGCGGGACGTCGTGGCAGTGGCAGGCGGGAGCTACCACACCGTCGCAGTCACCGCGGCTGGCCGAGTCGTGGCCGTGGGTAGCAACGATTTCGGCCAGTGCGACGTGGCCGACTGGCGCGGGATCGTGGCGGTGGCGGCAGGATCGACCCACACTCTCGGACTACACGCGGACGGAACTGTTGTCGCCGCCGGGAATAACGAACACGGTCAGTGCGACATCACCGGCTGGGACGCGATCCGGTCGCCTGACTAGCTGTTGCACGGAGGTTTGCTGCCCTGCTGCCGGTTCTAGGCCAACATCCTCATCTGCCGCCGGCCGGGTACGTCGCTCAGCTGACAGTCGTCACGCCTCGTACCCGCCTGCTCCCCGGGGCCGGTCCCGCGAATCTGACGATTCGAAGCTCGCCGGCTGCTGCCACGCATCAGCCGCCGCCTACGACAGCGCCCGCTCCAACGTGACACGGTGCTCGGCCGTCCACTGATAGGCCCCCCGTACCTCGTCCACCGCGCCGAGCGCGCGTAGCCGCATCATCGCTGGCTCGCCGGCCGCCGCGCCGGCCTCGATCCCCCTCCAACAGCGGTCCTGCCACCACAGAACCGTCCGAATCAGTTCTCCGCGGGTCCGCAGGCCGTAGGCGTCCGCGATCAGTCGCACCAGCCTCACGGCCTCACCGACGTCCATCCCCGGGCCCAGGCCGACAAACTGCCAGCACACGTGGGCCACGTCATGCACCCGAGCCCCCGGCGCCGCCAGATCCCAGTCGATGATAGCCACCGGACGCAGGCCCTCTCCGAGATCGCGGTAAACAGTGTTCTTCGGGGACAGGTCGTTGTGACAAACGACCTCCTGATCATCGGCGAGATCCGTCCCCGCAGTCAGATCATGAAGCTGACGTACCAGGCGGGCCACCGCCACCAGACTCGCGTCCGATCGCACCTCAACCGGCTGCACCTCCTCCCAGGCCACGTGTCCGGCCAGGAAGGTGAGGATCTCACGGCCCAGTTCATCGAAGCCGAGGTGGCGGGGCGCGCCCGGCCATTGGTGATGCCCAAGAAACCGCAGGAGGTCCTGAACGAACCCACCGGACGCCGAGACCGGTCGCCGCACCGTGTCGCTCACCCGCACCACAGCATTGACGAAACCACCAGGCAGCGACTCCGGCCCGTCCGCGCTCACTCCCACGGTCCTCCGCACCTCCTCCGCATGGACCGTACTAATCTGCCACAGAGCAGGCGCGGCGGCCTGCGAGGTGGTCACAGAGCGTGGCGGCGTACGGCTGGCGCGCAGGCCCGATCACGGCACCCTCTCTGTCGAGCGCTGGTCGGGCCGGCTGGGCCATTGGCTGGCGTACTTCCTCATCGCCGCGTAGCCGTCCCGACCGGTGTCGAACCGACCGTCGCCGACGATGGTCCCGTCGCCGGCCACGACCTCGATCGTTGCCGAACGCTTGTGCGGTCCATCCCGATGACCACACGGTCTGACGTGACACTCACCGCGTCCCCGATGCTCGATCCACCTCGGTCGTCGAGCCGGGAGGGCAACGCTGCTTCGCCCGGTCGCAGTTGAGGGAGTCAGGCATCCGTTGGTGACTCTGGGCCCGGGTGCAAGTCCAGCAACTTCAATAGCATCCGGTACTCGGGGCTGCGGTCGACGGAACCCCTTGCAGCCCGAATGCCCGGCGTTTCGTCCCGGTGTCAGCCGCAGGGGTGCCGTTGAGGGTTGGTCACCCGACAGCCTCCGCCGTGCTCGGCGGCGGAGTCGACGACTCCGGTCCGGGGGTGCTGGCACTCGGCTGCGGACCCAAGACCTCGCTCACGGTGATGGTGGAACTGCCGCTGCTCTGGTAGGCCTCGGTGGCCAAAATCTGGTAATGGTGCGTGCCCAGTTGCATACCGGACTGCTCCCACGCGTCGAAGTGGTTGCCGACGGTGATCGTCCCGCCGACGCGCTTCTGCCGCCGGACGCTCCAGTACTGGTAGAAGGTCGCGGTGCCGTCGATCGACGGCTGGTTCACCCGCCGGGTGCGGTAGATATCGTAGGTGCCGCCGTCGCTCTGGATCGTCCCGAGCCGGCTGGCGCCGGCGGTGGGAATCAAGGTTCCGAACGTCTCGACCACGTAGTACTCGATCAGCGGGTTGCGGGTCCAGCCGTACAGCGCCAGCCAGCTGTTGCCGTTGCTGCGCCAGGTGCCGGAGTAGGTGACCACGCGGCGGGCGCCGGGGTTCCAGCCCTTGCCCACGATCGTGCTGATGGTGCCGCTGGCCCACTGGACCCGGTAGCTGCCGGCGGCGCCCAGCGTCATCGTGACGTTGCCGCTGTCCTTCCAGTACGAGAAGAAGTACCCGTTGTGCGTGCCCTCCTCGTTGGCGGTGACGGTCCGGTCGACTTCGGCGTGGGCGGTTTCGGCCATGGTCACCCCGGTCACGGTCAGCACGACGGCGCAGGCGCCACCGAGCAGCAGCCGCACTCGGCCACCCCGCTGGCGCACCGGCCTGACGGGAATCTCGGTCATCTGTACTCCTGCCTCGGCCGGCCGACCAATGTGGAAGTTCCGAGAGCCAACCTAGTGATGAAAGTCGATGCCTGGGGATGAGTCACAGTATTCGGTTGATTCCGCGACAGTGTCAACAACCTCCGAAAATCCCCGGAAATCTCGGTTGGGTGTCACCGCAGGTTCCCGGCGCGGAACCAGGCGATGTAGTCGGCCACGCCGGCGGCGGTATCGTAGTGGGGCTCGAATCCGGTGTCCTCGCGCAGGCGGGTGATGTCGAGCCAGGCCGGTCAGCGGTCTCCGGCCGAGAGGAGTTCGAACCGGAAACCGGGCTCGACGGTCCGGATCGCGGCGATGACCTCGTCGTTGCTGGTGGCACGACCGGAGGCGATGTTGTACGTCGCGTGGTGCAGTTCGCCGGTGAGCTGCAGGAGCGCGAGGGCGCGGCCGGCGTCCCTGACGTAGAGAAGGTCGAGGGCGTCCTCCGGCCGTGACGCCCATCCCGGCGCGGATTGGGGTCAGGCGGGCGGTGGCGCCGTGCAGGCGGGTGGTGACGTAGTCGAGCGCGCAGACTCGTGGTCGGTCGGCGGGTCCGGCCACCGGTCCGGACCCGCCCGGACCGGTGAATCCGGCGACCGGGTGTTCCGGCCGGGGCAGGGCCGCACCTACCGTGGTCCGGTGCTCGCTCCGGACCCGGACCACGTGCGGACTCCCGACCAATTCGTGGCGGCGCTGAACGCGGCGGCGACTCCGGAACGGACGATACTGGGCTGATGATCGACTTGCCGCATGGTCCGTCGGGTCTGTCCCGAGCCACCTGGACGGACGCCGACTTCGCGACTATGGGATGGCACGACTGTCGGATTCATGCAATCAGCATCAGCGAGCACGACGACAACACGCTACCGCCCGCAAGGCTGTTACTTGATCTGGACTACATCGTGCGCTGGGTAGAGCCTGCTCCCGGCGAGAAGCACTTCACCTTCTGGATCTCGCCGGCAACCCTCGTGTTCGACGGAGCCTGGGACGTCAGCGGCCAACTGGGGCCGATGCATGAAGCTATGGAGATTGCCGACATCCACCGGCTCGAGGCAACAGCCGATAACGCCGATCCTTTGTGGCATATCGAGGGCCAGAACTTCGACCTACGCCTCCGGGCAGCCGGCTACACACAGTTCTTGAGGCTGCAACCTCAGCACGTTTCGCGGCAAGTTCTTACCGCAGCCGAGCGGCTCGGCACGAGCTTCGCCGAGCAGCCCTTCTCCTGAAGAGCTACAACGCACTCTTCTGGTGTCGAACCGGCCGCCGCCGACGATGGTCTCGTCGCGGGTCATGACCTCGATCGTTGCCGAGCGTTTGTGCGGGTCCATTCCGATGACCACACGGTCTGGCGTGACACTCACCGCGTCCTCCGATGCTCGATCCACCTGGCTTGTCGAGCCGGGAGGGCAACGCTACTTCGAGCCGAGCAAACCCCTCTTGAGCCTCTCCCCGCCCTGGGGTGACGCCCGGGCCGCGCAGGCCAGATGGGAGCCACACGACCAGCGTGGGCAGCCGCGATAAGAGCGACAGCCCGGGCGCCTCGACCGAAGCCTGGCCGGGCCACGGTCGCAGGTCAATGAAACAAGTAGCCGCAAGCCGCGTCTGCACAACGACGCCACCACCCTGCCGGCTCGTGCAGGACCTGGTAGTGCGGCTTGGCCCTGTCGCTCAGGGTTGCCCACTTCCCGGATGGGGGCGTGAGCGGCGTCCGGTCCCGCCGTAAAGATGCACGCGATGGTCGGCAACGCGGTCCGGTTGGTCGCGCACGAAGCGGTCGTCGGCCACCTGGCCGTAGCTGACGTGCACCAGCCAATCCTCCTAGTACCAGCGCGGGCTGCATGCGCAGCCGGTGAACCGGAAGTTGGCCCGGTAGCAACCAACCTGCCCCGACGATCAGCAGATTCGGGCGGGGCAGGGTCAGCACTCCGCCATTCGAACTACCGTTCATCCGCCGCTGACGAGGCTCGTGTAGTCGGCGGCGGTCGCCGGAGCTTCGGACAGCGAGCCGTCGGCGCGGGGAACGCCGACGGGCTGCCCGGCACGGGTGAACGACACGGCGGTGACGCCCGGCTTGGCGGCGAGGGTGCAGACGATCTGCGCGAACGCGAGGATCTGGTCGCTGCGGCCGGTCTCGTCCAGGGTATCGGTCAGTTCGACCGTGGCCCGACCGTCGCTGACCTGAACGCCGACGACGATGTCGTTGCCGAGCAGCGCGCTGGTCAGGCCGTCGCGTTGCTCGGCATCGGTCGGACCGGCGAGCAGGTTGTCGACGAGTTCGTCGACGCTGGGTGCGGCGTCGACATGCCGGGTGACGGCGACGAGTTCGCCGTCCCGGAGCAGGTAGAGGCGCGCCGGGACGGCACCGATACTCGGGGTGGGGTCCGGCGGTGTCGGGGTCGCCCACGCGTGGGTTACCCCGTCGGGTGGCTCCACCTCGCGGGCGGTCTCCTCGGCCGGTACTCCGCAGCCGGCGACGACGGCCGCGAGCAACAGTGGCAGCGCGGCGGCCCGACGGGATCCGAGCGGGGCGCTCACGGGTTCGTCCCACCCAGTTCGACACGGAAGCGGGCCCCGCCGCCCGGCCGGTCCACGACCGTCGCATGTCCACCGTGCGCGGAAGCGTGCCGGGCGACGAGGGCGAGGCCGAGGCCGGTGCCGTCGCTGGCTCCTCTCGCGCTTGCGGCACGGCCACGGACGAACCGGTCGAAGATCGCGGTGCGGTCTTCCGGTCGTACCCCCGGCCCCTCGTCGTCGACCTCCAGCACGAACGCACCGGGTGTCTGGCTGAGGCGCACGGCGCACGGCCCGCCCCCGTACCGTTCGGCGTTGTCGAGCAGGTTGCTCAGGATCTGGCTGAACCGACGCCGGTCGATCGACCAGACAGCCGGGCTTCCGTCGACCACCTGCACCACCTCCGCCGGCAGTCCGCGCGCCTGGCATTCCTCGCGGGCCAGGTCGGCGACCTGGACAGGTGTGCGCTGCGCGGCCTGGTCGTCGCGGGCCAGTTCCAGCAGGTCGGTGACCAGCCGCTGGAAGCGGACCACCTCGTCGGAGAGCAGGGTGACCGCGGTCGCGGCACGGTCGTCGAGGCGCGGGCGGTGCCGGTCCAGCACACTGGCGGCGGCGGACAGTGTCTGCAGCGGCGAGCGCAGCTCGTGGCTGACGTCCGCGGCGAACCGTCGGTCCCGTTCCATCCGATCGGCGAGCCGGTCGACCATCTCGTTGAACGATGTCGTCAACCGTTCGAGATCCGGTTCCGTGGCCGGGTCGAGGCGGGCGCCGAGGTCGCCGGCGGTGATCTCGCGCGCGGCGGCGGTGACCGTGTCCAGCGGGCGCAGCACGCGCCGAGTCAGATTCCAGCCAAGTCCGGCGCCGGCCGCGGTCGTGCCCGCTGCCACGAGAGTGAGTACCAGGGCGAGGGTACGCAGAGTCTGGTCGAGTTCGTGCATCGAGTCGATGACGTAGAAGCCGGTCTCGGACGGCAACGGGACACCGACGACCACGGCGGGACCGCTGTCGGTGCGAACCCGCTGCATCCCGACCTTGCCCTGCTCGACCAGCCGCTGCAACCCGGGCGGTATCGCGTCGGTCATGCCCGCGTCGGCGGCGCGGGCGTACCAACGGCTCTCCCGGCGAAGCAGGGCCCGTCGGGTGTTGCCCGTGTTGAGGGTGCTGAGCACGGCCGAGATGTCCGGCGGCTCGGTGGCCAGACCCGCGTGCACGACACCGGCATCGAGGTACGCCGAGCGCAGGGCACTGCGTTCCCGGCCGGCCATCAGCGCCTGGCTGGTGAACCCGTACGAAAGGGCGGCCATCGACGTGGAGAGGGCGAACGCGCCGGCCGTGAAACCAGCGGCGACCCGGGTACGCAGGCCAGGACGCCTCATCCGACGAGCTTGTATCCCATGCCGCGGACGGTCAGAAGATGTCGTGGCGCCGTCGGGTCGTCCTCGATCTTCTGCCGCAGCCTGCCGACGTGCACGTCGACGAGGCGCTCGTCCCCGTACGTGTACTCCCAGACCCGCTCCAGCAGCTGTGCCCGGGACAGCACCCGGCCAGGATGCTCGGCCAGCTCACACAACAGCCGGAACTCGGTGCGGGTCACCGCCACCGGCTCGCCCCGCAGGGCCACCTCGCCGGCCTGCGGCCGGATCTCCAGATCGTCGAAGACCAGCGCCGGTACGGCCGAGACCGTACTCGCCCGGGCTCGGCGCCGCAACGCCCGCAGCCGCGCGGACAGCTCCTTCACCGCCACCGGTTTGACCACGTAGTCGTCCGCGCCAGCGCCGAGCGCCGCCACGATGTCATGCGTGTCGTCGCGCGCGCTGACCACGACGATCGGCACGTCGTCGCGAGAACGCAGCTGCCGGATGCACTCGAAACCGTCGAGGCCGGGCAGCATCAGGTCGATCAGCACGGTGTCGGCGGGGGCACGTCGCTGCTCCCGCAGACCTTCCTCCGCTGTCGCCGCGCCCCGGACCGCGTACCCCTCGTCTTCCAGGCCGAGCGTCAACGACAGCCGGATACGATCATCGTCTTCGATCAACAGCACCTGTTCCATCGCTAAATCATGCCCAGCGGCACAACCGTAAGCACCCTGGCGGGGTGTCCTGGCGGCTTGTCACGAGACTGTCACACAACCGTCGAGGTACCGCCATACCCCGATCAGAGGCTGAATACGGTCCAGGACAGCACCTGGGCAACGCGGAGGTCGTTGCCCTCACCCGGGTGATCGACGCGTGGGCCGTTCCGCACCTACCCGCCCTCCCCGAGGGTGCGTCGGCCCTGAGCCCTCACCCCGCCCACCGCACCCCCCGGCGTGGACGGGGTGAGGCAGGCCGTCGACCGAAGCGTACGCCCGACCCTGGCCGACGAGGTCGCGCACCGGATGTGCGTCTGGGCCGAGAACACCGGCCGGCCCGACGTGGACGTGCCGACGGGACGGAAACACCACGGCCGGTTCAGCGTAGTTCTCGGATGAACGGGGTACCGGCGAGCTCATGGTGACCCCCGATGTCGCGCCGAGGCCAGAGCGGAGCAGGACCTTCTTCGGGCAGCCGCCCCTGCTGGCGAATCTGTTCGGTGTCGAGCTGTGGGAACGGTTCTCCTTCTATGGCATGCAGGGCATCCTGCTCATCTACCTCTACTACGCCAGTGCCGACGGCGGCCTCGGCATCGACCGCGACACCGCCACCAGCATCGTCGGGGCGTACGGCGGGATGGTGTACCTCTCCACCGTGCTCGGGGCTTGGTTGGCCGACCGGTTGTTCGGTGCCGAACGGGTACTGTTCCACAGCGCCGTTCTGGTCATGGCCGGACACGTCTCCCTCGCGGTGCTGCCCGGCCTGCTCGGGGTGGGGGTCGGCCTGGTCCTGATCGCGTTCGGCAGCGGCGGTGTGAAAGCCACCGCCACGTCGCTGGTCGGCACGCTCTACGCCGAGGACGACGACCGCAGGGACGCCGGGTTCTCGCTGTTCTATCTGGGGATCAACCTCGGTGCCCTGTTCGGGCCGCTGGCTACCGGTCTGCTACAGAAGACCGCCGGCTTCCACTACGGGTTCGGCCTCGCCGCGGTCGGCATGGCGGCCGGTCTGGCGCAGTACACGTTCGGCCGCCGACGGCTGACCGGCGCGGCGCGTGAGGTGCCGAATCCGTTGCCGGCCGCTCGTCGGCCCCTGGTCGCGGCGGCCGCCGTCGTCGTGATCGGGTTCGTCGTCGTGGCGGCGTTCGCGGGGCTGCTGCCGGCGCGGCGGCTGTCGGCCATCGTCGTGGTGCTCAGCGCCGCCGCGGCGGTAGCGTACTTCGTGGTGATCCTGGCCAGTAGGGCGATCACCGGCACCGAACGGCGGCGGGTCATCGCATTCATCCCGATGTTCGTCGCCAGCGCGGCGTTCTGGTCGCTGTACCAGCAGCAGTTCACCGTCGTGACCATCTACTCGGACACCCGACTGGACCGCCGGATCCTCGGCTGGGAGATGCCGGTCTCCTGGGTACAGTCGATCAACCCCGTCTTCATCATCATCCTCTCGGGTCTGTTCGCCGCCCTGTGGACCAGACTCGGTCCACGACAGCCGTCGGCCCCGATCAAGTTCGCCACCGGCACGGCCGTGATGGGTGTGGCGTTCCTGCTGTTCCTGCCACTTGCCGGCGGCGGGCCGAACAGCGCACCGCTACTCGCCCTGGTCGGCATCCTGCTGGTGTTCACCATCGCCGAACTGCTGCTGTCGCCGGTCGGCCTGTCGCTGTCCACCAAGCTCGCACCCCGGGCCTTCCGGACGCAGATGGTCGCGCTGTTCTTCCTCTCGGTGGCCCTCGGCACGGCCATGTCCGGCGTTCTCGCCAGGTACTACGACGAGGACCAGGAGAGCGGCTACTTCGGCGTCCTCGGCGGTACGGCCATCGTGCTCGGCCTGGCACTCGCCGCCCTCAGCCCGCTCGTTCGAAGGCTCATGAACGGCGTCCGCTGACCATCGGGCGGAATCGTCGGCGGCCCGGCTGGATCGTCGGCGGCCCGGCTGAATCGTCGGCGGTCCGATGGAATCGTCGGCTGCGGGCATCGCCTCGACGGCCCGTGGTCAGCTGGCGAAAACGGCCCGTGGTCAGCTGGCGAGAAGGGCTGCCATCGGCGCCTCCCGGCCCGGCTTCCGAGGGTTGCGGGATCAGCCTCCCCCGTCCTGGCCGGGCACGTCGACCAGGCCGAACAGACCGAGCAGCCCGGTCGCCCAGAGCTGCCGGCGTGGAAACGGGGCAAGGTTCTCCAGCGTCAGGACGCTACCGCTCACCGCAGCGGCCTGGTGACAACGAACCAGCTCACCGATGCCGGAGGAGTCGATGAACGACACGCCCTCAAGATCCAGGACGATGGCCGACGGGTTGTCCCGGGTCAGCACGTCGATGATCGCGTCACGGATCTGCCCCACGGTGGCCAGGTCGATCTCGCCGGCCAGCAGCAGCCGGATGCCGGAATCGGTCTGCCGCTCGGTGATCAGAATGGTGGTTCCGAGTTCCCGCTGGTCGTTCACAGCGCGCACGTCCCGGTCTGCGCCGACCTCGTCACGATGCCGTCCCGCGTTCGGCCGAGGGCGACTCGGCGCAGGGTGGTGACCCCGGAACTCATCGCCTTCACAGTTCCTCCCTGTTGACCGGGTGCAGCCATCCTGTACAGGTGGGGCGATGCCTGAAATCGGCTAGCTGCCGGCCAGATCGTCGCCGTCGCGCGACTCGAGGGCGTTACAGACGTCGGCGATGCCCATCGCCTGCCACGCCAGTGCGCCGGCGACGAATATCAATTCCGCCGTATCGACCCGGCCGGTGAGGATGGCGACGCCGTTCTGCACCTCGACGGCGATGTCCTGCAGACGAGTCCGCTCGTCCTGGACCAACTGTGCGACCACCTGGTCGGCGAGCACCTGATCCTGGTGGATTCGAGGTGTCTGGCGACGTGACGGCGGGCCGGACCAGGAGCCGTCGTCGGGGAGCGGCCACAACCCCGTCACGGCGCGCTCCGAGCACGCCCCGCCCGCCCCGGCGGAACCCCAGGCGCTGCGGGCGCTGCCCGCAGCACCTGCTCCACGCGGGCACCCCGGCACAGCCCCCGGAGCTGTGCCGTCGGCGCACGCAGGACGACACGGGTACCGCTTCGCAGCGGGTGCCGGCGCACGTCCAAGGGCTGGGCGACGCCTGCCGCGTCGGTCGCCACGCGTCGCGGCATGTCGGGCGCCGACCGACTCGGGCTCACCCGCACGGCCGCGTCCAGCGCTGCCCACACCGGCACCGGGTACGCCAGGTCCGGGCGGTCGGTGAACCCGGCCCCGATTACTGGCGCCGGTACGGCAGCTGGTTGCCGAACCGTAGTCACCGCGTCCCTCCTGTCGTCGCCGGTACTGGAGCCAGCCTCGTGCGGCGATGTGGAGAGGCTTACGCGGACCTGTGACAGTCTCGTGACAACCTCGGCCACGATGGCCGACCACCGTGCTGGCAGCATCCGCGCCGCACCTGGCGTGGGGCCCTGCCGACCACGTCGATCCGTCCGCCGTGCTCCGGGTCACCATCCCGCTACGCGTGAGGTCCGGCATTCTTCACGCGTGAGGTCCGGCATTCTTCACGCGTGAGATCCGGACATTCTCCACGCGTGAGGTTCGGCATTCTCCGTGAGGTTCGGTGTCCGCCACCCGCGAGGTCCGGCGCAGCAGTGCGGGTCCCGGCCGGCACCTCGAGTGTCACGGAACTGTCATGTCGCCGCCAGACTGCCGCGAAGATCAGCAGCCAAGCTGATCCTGCACATCCGAGGTCGTGGAGGAGGCGTCGATGTCCGAGGACGACAACGCGGGTGACGGCGGACGTCGCGACGGCACGGCGACCGTCTCGACGATCGAGTTGGCGATCACCGGCTGGCTCGACCATTCGGCGGTACCGGGGGTCAACACGACGTTCGACGCGGCGCTCGACCGCAAGCCGGAACGGATCGTGCTCGACATGGCGCACTGCGAATACGTCGATGCCGCCGGGATCGCGTTGCTCCTCGACATGCACCGCCAACTGCGGCGTACCGGCGGCATGCTGGAGTTACGGAAGCCGTCAGCACGACTGTCCCGGCTCCTCGAGATCGCCCGGGTGGACCATGTGTTAAGGGTCGATTCCCCCCTGCGGGCGCAGAACGACGACGACGGATCGAAGGCGGCGAACGGCGCGCACCGCCCTCGCGCCTAGCCACGTCGCGCCCTGCTCCACGATGCCTCGCTCACCGGATGAACCCGCGTGGCAGGGCCGTCATCGGTTCGAGACGGCCCTGCCACGCGTACACATCACAGTCCCCGGCTGGATCTCCGTCACGTCCTCAGGAAGCGTCGAGCGTGCCGGCGGGGCTCTGTTGCCGCACCCGACGCCGGCCCTTGGCGGTTCCCGGGCCGGCGTCGGGTGTCGTGGGTCACGGGGTCGCCGCGATGCCCTCCATCCCGTTGAGGATGCCGCCGTCGCTTGTTGCTTGCGGTAGGCCGGTCGTGGTGCTGACCAGTTTCAGGGAGCCGTCGTCGAGGACGTCGAAGCCGTGCCACGAGGGGCCATCCGGAGTTACGGGCTCGACAGGGGCGGGCGCCCGGAGAGCACCGCCAACGCCTGGTCGGCGATCTCCCGCTCCTCGTCGGTCGCGACGACACACACCGAGACGGGTGCGTCCGGTGCGGAGATGATCTGCTCGCCGCGTTCGTTGCGTGCCGGATCGACGACGATGCCCAGACCCGCCAGCCCGGCCAACGCAGCGGCGCGGACCTCGACGGCGTGCTCGCCGACGCCGCCGGTGAAGGTGATGGCGTCCAGCCGGCCGAGGACGGCGAGGTAGGCGCCAACGTACTCGGTGATGCGCCGGGAGTAGACGTCGAAGGCGAGGGTTGCGGCGGGATCGCCGGCCGCCCGGCGCCGCAGTACGGCCCGCATGTCGTTGTCGCCGGTCAGCCCGAGCAGGCCGCCGCGGTGATTGAGCAACTCGTCGATCTCCGGCACGGACAGGCCACCGACCCGGTGCAGGTGGAACATCACCGCCGGGTCCAGGTCACCGCTGCGGGTGCCCATCACCAGGCCGGCCAGCGGCGACATTCCCATCGAGGTGGCGACGCTGCGGCCAGCGGAGACCGCGCAGGCGCTCGCCCCGTTGCCCAGGTGCAGCGTGATCAGGTCGAGTTGGTCCGGCCGGCGCCCCAGCAGATCCGCCGTACGCCGGGCCACGTACGAGTGTGACGTGCCGTGGAAGCCGTAGCGGCGTACACCCAGCCGACCTGCCAGGTCACTGTCCAGCGCGTAGGTCGCCGCTTCCGGGGGCATCGTGGTGTGGAAAGCGGTGTCGAAGACCGCGACCTGCGGCACGTCCGGCAGCAGTTGGCGGGCCACCGCGATCCCGGTCAGATTGGCGGGATTGTGCAGCGGCGCCAGCGGAATCAACCGTTCGATGGCCGCCACGACAGCGTCGTCGACGAGGGTCGGCCCGGTGAACTCGGTGCCACCGTGCACGACGCGGTGGCCGACGACGTCCAGGTTCGCCAGGTCCAGTCCGGCCAACACGTCACGCAGGGCCGTCGAGTGGTCCGGTGCACCACCGTCGGGCTCGCCGATCCGCTCCACCAGCCCCCGCCTGACGATCCGGCTACCGTCGAAGAGCCGGTACTTCAGTGACGACGACCCGCAGTTGACCACGAGCACCCTCGTCACGCAGATCCCCTTCCGGCTGCCTGGATCGCGGTGATGGCGATCGTGTTGACGATGTCCTTCACCGTCGCGCCGCGGGACAGGTCGTTGACCGGCCGGCGCAACCCTTGCAGGATCGGGCCGACCGCGACCGCCCCCGCCGACCGTTGCACCGCCTTGTAGGTGTTGTTCCCTGTGTTGAGATCCGGAAAGACCAGCACGGTGGCATGCCCGGCGACCGGGCTGCCCGGAAGTTTCGCCGCCGCGACCACCGGGTCGACGGCGGCATCGTACTGAATCGGACCCTCCACCGGCAGATCCGGCCGGCGGGCCCGGACGATCGCCGTGGCCTGGGCGACCTTGTCCACGTCCGCGCCGACGCCAGACGTGCCGGTGGCGTAGGAGAGCATGGCCAGCACGGGTTCGATCCCGAACCGGGCGGCGGTATCGGCACTGGACAGCGCGATGTCGGCGAGCTGGGTCGCGTCCGGATCAGGGTTGACCGCGCAGTCGGCGTACACCAGGACCCGGTCGGCGAGCAGCATGAAGAAGACGCTGGAGGCGACCGATACGCCCGGTTCGGTCTTGATGATCTCGAACGCGGGTCGGATCGTCGCCGCGGTCGTGTGCGTCGCTCCGGACACCATGCCGTCGGCCAGCCCGGCCTCGACCATGAGCGTGCCGAAGTAGTTGACATCGCGCACCACGTCGTGCGCCAGCTCCAGCGGCATCCCGCGGTGCCGGCGCAGCTGCGCGTAGCGGGCGGCGAAGTCGGCGCGCCAGGCGCTGCTCTCGGGGTCGACCAGCCTTGCCGCGGTGATGTCGACGCCCAGTTCGTTCGCCCGCCGGCTGATCTCGGACGGGTCGCCCAGCAGCGTCAGCTCGGCGACGCCCCGGCGGAGGACCGTCTCCGCCGCCCGCAGGATCCGTTTCACCCCACCCTCGGGTAGGACGAGGTGTCGACGCTGTGTCTGAGCCCGGTCGATGAGGCCGTTCTCGAACATCAGGGGCGTGACCCGGTGGGAGCGGGTCACCTCCATGCGGCGGGACAGTTCGATCATGTCGACGTGGGCCTCGAAGGCACCGAGTGCCGCCTGGACCTTGCGGGGTGCGGTGATGGCGAGTCGGCCTTCGAGCCGGCCGACCACACCAACCGTCTGGTAGCTGTCGCTCTTCGTGACGAGTACGGGCAGCCCGGTGTGCAGCCGATCGATCACCCGCATCGCCCGTGCGTCGGGCTGCTCGCCGAGGGTGAGTACCAGGCCGGAGAGAGCGACGACTCCGGCAGCGTGCGCCGCGCTGGCCGCGACGAGCAGGTCGGCCCGGTCCCCGGGGGTGATCATGAGGCAGCCGTCGGTGAGATGGTCGAGCAGTACCGGCACGTGCGCGGCACCGACCACGACGTCCAGCACGTCGCGGTCCAGCGCGTCGGGATCGCCGGACAGGACGGTGGCGTCGAGCGCCGCCGCCACCTCTGCCACGGTCGGCGCCGAGACAGCCGGTGTCTCGGGGATCGCGTACGCCGGCACCGGCAGCCCGGCCGGCACGGACGTACCCGCCGGCACCCGGTTGGCGATCACCGCCAGAACCGTGGCGCCCGCCTCGACGACGTCGTGGTACGCCGTCCGCGCCGCCGTAGCGACCACCTCGGGCGGCTGGTGCAGGCCGTCCACCACCGGAACGACCAGACTGCCGAACTCGGTGGCGAGCCGGGCGTGGAAGGCGAGCAGCCGGTCGGGCCCACTCGGCGTCCCATCATCTCGGGTGGCCACGTCGCCGCCGACGACGACCACGGCGGCGCAGCGGCGCTCCAACTCCCGGTAGCGCTCGACGATCCGGCCGATCAGCTCCTCCTGACGCCCCTCCGCCGCCAGGGTGGCCGCTTGGCTGCTCGTCACGCCGTACGAGTCGGGATAGCCGGCGGCGATCGGATATCGGGCGATCAGCAGCGCGAGCACCGGGTCTTCCCAGGATGCGGGCACCACCGGCCGGAAGAGGCCCAGCGAGGCCACCCGTCGCGACAGCGACTCGGCCAGGCCCAGCGCCACGGTGGCCTTGCCCGCACCCGGGCCGAGTCCGGCGACGTACACACTCGGAGCCACAGCTCACCTGACCTCCGGTACGGGCCCACAGGGCGATGTCGGCGACGTCGTCCGGACTCCGCCGTCCGGCCGGCACGTTTGGGTGGAAGGGTCGATCATCTCCGTGCTCGCTGGCCGCTCTCACGAAGGCACCGGTCACGGTAGCCAGCCGTGGACCCGTTCATGATGTCCCCTCCTGATCGACGAGATCCTCGCACCTATCCTTCCCCGACCAGGACATCTTGACCCCCGTCTCGGCGCCAACCGGCCATCCCCGCCCCGGTTCTGACGTCACCGAGGGTCCCGATGATCATTCCGGCCACGGCTCCTCGCACCGGCGGCCCGGTGCGGCGCTGCTCCGGGTGTCCGCCGGGACCGGGTCGGACCAGCACGGTGCACGGTGCGCGGCTGCCGTGCCGTGGGACGACGGCACGGCAACCGCGCACGAACCTGCGTCGGGTGGCCCGCAGACTCCCCCGCTATCGCCTCTCGACCGCGATCGCCGGGATGCCGAGCGCGACACATGCGTAACCCGTCCGGTACGGGATCCATGTCGCCCGAGGGATCCGGCCATCCCAGGTCAGCCCTTCACCGCCCCCGCGGTGAGTCCCTCGGTCAGGAAGCGCTGCCCGAAGGCGTACATGATCACCACGGGGATGCTGACCAGCAGTGACGCCGCAGCGAGCTGCCCCTGCGGCACGACGTCCCCGGTGATCATGGACTGCATCCCCACCGGGAGCGTCTTGTACTCGTCCTTGGTGATGAACACGAAGGCGAAGAGGAACTCGTTCCAGGCGTTGGTCAGGGTGAACAGCGCGACCGCCAGCAGTCCCGGCTTGGCCAGCGGCAGCACCACCCGACCGAAGGCCTGGAGGCGGGTGCAGCCGTCGACCAGCGCGGCCTCCTCCAACTCGATGGGGATCGACGAGAAGTACCCCACCAGCAGCCAGGTGGCGAACGGAAGCGTGAAGGTCGGGTACGTCACCACCAGCGACCACAGCGAGTCGGTGAGCCGCATCCCGATGAGCAGCTGGTACAGCGGGATGAACAGCAGCGCACCCGGCATCACGTAGGTGATCAACACCGTGACGGTGAAACTCTGTGCACCGCGGAAACGCAGCCGGGCCAACGCGTAGCCCGCCAGGGCGGCGCAGACCAGTGCCACCGCGGTGGACGCCGCGGACACCAGCACGGTGTTGAGGTACCAGCGGCCGAAGGGCTTGGTGGCGAAGAGGTCGGTGAACTGCTGCAAGGTCCAGGGCGTCGGCCACAGGTCGTGCTCGCGCATGACGATCTGACCCTCGGACTTGAATGCCGTGACGGCGATCCAGTACAGCGGGGCCAGGACGAAGAGCAGCAACCCGGCCAGCGCGACACCGGACGCCAGGCGCGACGCCACCGACGACGCCCGGCGACGTCCCCAGGTCTGGAGTGCCGACACCACCCGGCCGACCGCCGCCGCGATCAGCAGTATCACCCCGAGGACCACCGCCGCCTTCCAGACGATGTGTGGCGACGCCCAGGCCAGCAGACCGGTGAGCACCAGAGCGACGACCCACGGCAGCGCCTTCCGCGCCTTCTCCGCCTTCCACGCCGTGCGGACACGTCGGGGCAGCCCGTTGCCGGCGTCCCGACGCAACAACCGGACCAGGACGAACACCAGCACGCCGATGACCGGCAGCATCACGAGCGTGACGGCTGCCCCCGCACCGTACTGGAGTTGCAGGATCGCCTTGGAGTAGGCGACCAGCACATACGGCGCGGTCGCGTTGCCCGGGCCGCCCTGCGTCAGCAACCAGATGAGGTCGAAGTTGTTGAACGTCCAGATCGAGGACAGGGTCACCGTCACGGTGATCACATGGCGCAGCCCGGGCAGCGTCACGTGGCGGAAGCGCTGCAACGACGAGGCGCCGTCGACGGTCGCGGCCTCGTACAGGTCCGCCGGGATGGCCTTCAGCCCCGCCAGGAACGCGACGGTGAAGAACGGCACCCCTTTCCACACGTTGACGAGGATCACCGATGGCATGGCCAGCGACGCCTCGGACAGCCAGCCTGCCGGCCAGGTGTCGACCAGGTGCGCCTTGGCCAGCAGTGGCCCGATCCCCGACTCGGTGAGCAGCATGTTGACGCTGCCGAAGATCGGATCGAGCAGCGAGCGCCAGCTGAACGCCGTGACCACCGTCGGCACCACCCACGGCAACAGGAGCAGCCCGGCCAACACCGCCCGCCCGCGGCGCAGATGGTGCAGCAGCAGGGCCGCGGACAGCCCGAGCACCACCTTGAAGACCTCGGCGTACGCGGTGAAGACGAACGAGTTCACCACGCCGGTGCGGAACTGGTCGTCGCTGGCGAGTGTGACGTAGTTGGCCAGCCCGACGAACACGCTCTGCTGCCCGTGCCGTTCCGTCGTGCTGGTGACGATCGACCAGGCGATCGGCACGAGCACGAGTCCGCCGACCAGTACGGCGGTGGGCGCCAGGAACAGCGCCGCCAGCCGCCAGTCACGACCCAGCCGCCGCTGGGTCGTGCTGAGAGTGCCGTGCCCCGGCGGCGAGGACACCTTCGTCGCCGGGGCCGGTGCTGGACGGACCGACGTCACTGCGGCAGCCCCTGCTGGTTGAAGATCTGCACCATCTTGGCGTGGGCGGCCTGCACGGCCTGCGCGGGCGCCGTGCCCTGGATGACCTGCTGCATCATGTCGGTGAGCACGTAGGCACCGACGGCGGCCTGCTGGCCCGCGCTGGCCTTCTGCGGGAAGTTCAGGCCGTTCTTGGTGGTCAGCGGCAGCGACAGCTCGGTGATCTTGCGCATGATGGGGAACGCCGGGTCACCGCTGGTGAAGAACGGGTCGGCGTCCCAGACCTTCTGCCAGGCGGGCAGCGCCAGGCCGGGCGCTTCCTTCGCCACCCCGAGCAGCGCGGGCGCAGTCACCAGGTACTGCGCCAGGAGCTTGGCGAGTGCGGCGTTCTTGGCGCCCTTGAAGATGACGAAGGCCTGGGACTGGCCTAGCAGCAGCGGGTTGTCGGTGGCCGGTCCGATGCAGTCGGCGAAGACGTGGGTCTTGTCGTAGACGGGATTCTTCTTGGTCTTGGAGTCCGCGTAGACGCTGAGCTGGTTGCGGGTGTAGCCGAGGATCCCGGCGAGCCAGTTCTCGTTGTTGCTGGAGTCGGTCCAGGCCGCCACCCCCGGCGGCAACATCGGCTTGTACTTGGGATTGGTGTAGATGTCGCCGAGGAAGGTCACCGCCTGCACCGTCTCCGGCGAGTTGAACGTGACCTTCCGGCCGTCGTTCGAGGCGATCGACCCGCCGTACGAGTTGATCAGCGCCTCGATCATGCCGTTCGCGTCACCGGACCGGTTCACGGTCATGCCCCAGCCGAACCGGCGCTTGGACGGATCGGAGATGGCCAGGCACAGGTCTCGCAGTTCCTCCCAGCTGTAGATGTCCTTGGGCGTGATGCCCTTGTCCTGCATCCAGTCCTTGCGCAGGAACGAGCCGATCCCGATGAAGTGGTAGGGGATGGCGAACCATTTGCCGTCGAAGACGCAGAAGTTCTTGGACTCCGCGGTGGGCTCGCCGTACTTGGCCGTCAGCGCCTGGACGACGTCCGTCACGTCCTCCAGGTCGCCGAGGGCCTGAAACTGCGCGACGAACCGCGAGTCGGTCATGAACGCGAGGTCCCGAGCCACGCCACCCTCGACCTCGGCGTGGATCTTGGCCACCACGTCTCCGGCGTCGGCCTGGACCAGACTGTTGTCGATCTTCGTACCGGTGGTGTCGGCGAACTTCTTGATGGAGCTGTCGAGCGCGGCGTTCGCCGCCTCCGAGTACAGCTTCTGCGACAGCATGCCCATCGAGGAGCCCTTCAACGATGCCGCAGCGTCGATCAGCTCCTTTGGGACCTCGGCCTGCACCTGGGGGGTCGACGGTGAAGTGTCCCCGCACGCGGCCAGACCGGCCGCGCCGAGCAGCCCCACCCCCATTCCCAGAAAGCCGCGCCGGGATCGCAATGGGTTGTCCTCCATGGCTATTGCCTCCTTCGTCTCACCTCACCGCTATACGTCGAAGGGGGCCGAGAAGCGTCACGCCTCCGCTGTGGACACCGCGAACCACTCACGAGGACGGATCGCCCGATCGAGCGGTCGCAGCCCGTCCCTGCCGCGCAGTCATCGGAAGTTGCCCCCGGTACGCGGCGGGACTCTCCCCCGACTTGCCCCCCAGACAACCGCGCCGCCGGTCCGGGATGTCGGCCTGTCCGGCGGTGCGCTCACCTTACACATTGCGGTAAGTGGCGCCTAGGGGTCGAGCGGAATCGAGGGATCAATACCATTTGTCGCCATCAATGACGCGATCCAGCGATTCCACGTCTCCCCGAGGGCTGCGCCATTGAGGACGGTCATGCGCATCGTTGTGGCGTCGAAGTCAGCATCCGTCCCCCGCGCACGCGCCCGTCCCGGCAGACGCTGGGTGCCGAAGCCCACCGCACTGCCGGACCTGGTCGATCCTCGACGGGCGCCAGGGCAGCATGGTCGCGCCCGGGAACCTCGACGCCGAGCACGTTCGTCGTCGGGCCCAGGCTGCGATCAAGATGCCGATCTTGTGGGCCCTGGCCAACCCGAAGATCGGCGAACGCGAGGTCCTCGCGGCGATGCTGGAGGTGGTGGCCGGGGTGGTCGCCGAGCACGACAGGATCCTGCCGATCACGGAGAAGGGCTTCGCCTCCAGGCCGTTCGAGCGGCTGCTGGTCGAGCAGGAATCAGCGACGCCTCGCCACCCTCCGTCACCACCGAATGTGAGACAGGGCCGGTTGCGACACCCGTAGATGGGAGGTTTTCGGGGCGGTTCAAAACCTCATAGACAAGCTTAAAGCCCTGACCAACGTTTCCGCTGTTCAGGGCTTTCTGTCTGTCGGGACGGCCGGATTCGAACCGACGACCCCTTGACCCCCAGTAGTCCGGTGGCCCAGCGGCATGCTAACGCACGTTTGCCCAGGTCGCTGCAAGCATAAACCGGCCGAGTAAAGGAGTCATGGCCCTCACCCCGACCTGCGCCAGACGTCGCGGGATGAGATCAAGCGGCCCGGCACGACGAGTGACGGGCAGGGCCTGTACCGCGCCAAAACCCGTCGCACACGCCGTGAGCTGGAAGGTCTCAACTTCCGTCGATGATCGCCGGTATGCTCCTACGATTGCTCCACCTGGGAATCATCAGCCTGTTCAACGCCCTGGGGATGCTGAACCGCAGCGACAGGGCATTGCTGATCGAAATCCTCGCGTTGCGGCACGAGGTAGCGGTGCTCCACCACCACGTCCACGGCCGGCCGCGGCTGTCCTGGCCAGACCGAGCGATCCTGTCCGCCCTGGCCCGCTTACTACCCCGCCGGATACGAGAACATCGGATCGTCACCCCGGCCACGCTGCTGGCTTGGCACCACCACCTGGTACGACGCCACTGGACCTACCCCAACCGCCCCGGCCGACCACCCGTCAGCAACCAGATCCGAGACCTCGTGCCGCGGACAGCCAGAGAAAACCCCCGATGGGGCCACCGCAGAATCCAAGGCGAACTCCAGCGACTCGGCCATCGCATCGGCGCCGGAACGATCCGACGAATCCTGACCCGCCGACGTATCGGCCCACCGCCCCGCCAGCAGGACACCATCTGGCGCACCTTCCTGCGCAACCAGGCCGATGGCCTGCTAGCGATCGACTTCTTCCACCTCGTCACCATCCTGCTACGACGCCTGTATCTGCTGGTGGTCATGGAGGTAGCCACCCGTAGGGTCCATCTCCTCGGCATCACCACGCGCCCCACCGGACAGTGGGTGACCCAGCAAGCCCGCAACCTCACCCTCGACCTGAACGAGCACGCCAACCGGTGCCGATTCCTCATCCGCGACCGCGACTCCAAGTACACGACACGGTGTTCACCGCCGAAGGCATCACCGTGGTCAAGGCCCCGCCCCGCACCCCGAGAGCCAACTGCTACATCGAACGCTGGGGACGCAGCCTCCGCAACGAATTCACCGACGACATGTTGATCTACAACGAACGCCACGCACTGACCGTCGTCGGCGAGTACGTCGACCACTTCAACAACCACCGCCCGCATCAAGGACGACAGCAGCGCCCGCCCGACCACGACCCGGCCATCATCATCCCCTTGGACAAGCCCGTACGACGCATGAGGTCGACCTGGCCGTGGTTGTGACGCGCCACGACCCCTGAGCGCGAGGATTTCGTCCCGTACGCCTCCGACGACTGATCAACCGACGCGCAGTGGGCGATGGTTGGGCCTTGAACGGCGGTCGTTGGGGGCTACCGCGGGAGTTCGATCGCCTCGGCGCGCGGTCAGGTGCGGCGGCGGATCTCCTCGGCCACCTGTGCGGCGAGCCGCGCCTCCTCGAGCCGGCCGAGCCGTTTCAGGACGTACGCCCGGTTGGCGCATTTGAGCGGGTCGTCCGGTCCGGAACTGATCGACGCGTCGATGGCGGCCAGCGCCTCCGCATAGCGTCCCAGATTGGTCAGGGTGGCGCCCTTGCCGGCCTGGGCGACCGAGGCCCCGTACCCGGTCGCGTCGCCGATCGCCCGGAACTCAGCGTGCAGCCGGATCGCCTCCTCGAAGACCTCCAACGCCTCCTCCCAACGGTTCAGCTCGTTCAGCGTGATGCCGAGGTTGATCAGGGTCGAGGTGTAGCGCGGCTCGATCCGTGCCGCCTCCCGGTAGACGTGCGCGGCCTCGGGCAGCCGGCCAAGCCGGCGCAGGGCGCCGCCCAGCTCGAACCGGGCCTCGACGTTGCCCGGGTCGAGCCGCAGGACCGCCTCGAACGCGGTCACCGCCTCGGCCGGCCGGTCCAGATGCCGCAGCGCCACGCCGCGCTCGTAGTAGGCCGCCGCGAACGCCGGGCGCAGCAGCACGGCCCGGTCCAGCTCCCGCACCGCCTCTTCGCGCCGCCCCTCGTCGACGAGCGTCAACGCCTGCTCGTAGTGCCGGATGGCTTCCGGCACCGACGCGCTCACCGCCTCGTGGTACCGGAACCGGTACCGCGTCGACAGCGGGCCGCCGCACCGGACGCAGTGCACCCCCTCCGGCTGCTGCCCGGAGATGCGACCCAGGCAGCGGTCACAGAAGTGGTGTCCGCAGTCCTCGCAGGTCATGAACCGCGTCGCGAATCCCTCCGGGTCCTCGCGGGCGACCGGATTCCCGCCGGACACCGCCGAGACCGAGATCAGCCGGGGACAGGACCAGCCGGCACAGGCGAGCAACACCTCAGGACTCCCTTCCGCCCTGCGCGGGCAGCTCGTAATCCCAGTCCAGCTCCCACAGCCGAGCGGTGCCGTCGGTGGCGGCGGTCAGCACCGTCCGGGCGTCCGCACTCACCGCCACCGACACCACCTCGCCGGTGTGGCCGGTCAGGACGCGCAGACAGCGGCCCGATCCGACGTCCCACACCCGGGTTGTGCCGTCGGCACCAGCGGACAGCACGAACCGGCAATCCGGGGTGAGCGCGAGGGCAGGCACGGGTCCGGAGTGGCCGGCAAGCCTGCCCACGCATTGGCCGGCGACCAGGTCCCACACCCTCAGGTCGCCATCCGCTCCGCTGGAGACGCCGGTAGTCCCGTCCGGCGTCACGGCGAGGTCGGTCACCCGGTCGGTGTGCCCGTGCAGGACCGCCCGGCGGGCGCCGGTGCGGAGGTTCCAGCCGCACACCGTTTTCCCCGGCCCGGCCAGCAGGCCCACCCGCCCGTCCGCGCTCACCGCCACCGGGGACCGGCGGCCCACCGAACCGCCCAGGAAGCGCGGAGTCCGGCCGGTGGCGCTCAGGTCCCAGACCGCCACCGTGCCCTGCGGACCGCCGCCCACGAGGGTGCTGCCGTCCCGGCTCAGCGCGACCGAGACGATCTCCATGTCGACCGGGCCGAGCATGCGCCGGTACCGTCCGGTGGCGAGTTCCCAGACCAGCACTGTGCCGTCCACACCACCGGACAGCGCCAACCGGCCACCGGCGCCGATCGCGACCGCGCCCGTCTCGCCGTGGTGCCCCGGCACGGCGTACCGCAGCTCACCGGTTGCCACGTCCCACACCCGCACCATCCGGTCCGGGAGCTCTGGCGCGCCGACACTGCCGGTCACCACCAGCCGCACGTCCGGGTCGACCGCCACCTGCGTCCCGTTTCCGCCGGTTCGGTGCCGCAGCCGGCCGGTCTCCACCTCCCACACGTCCACCTGGTGACCCGGTCCACCCACGACCAGGCGGCCGTCGCCGCTCAGCACCGGCCGGCCCCGATCCGGGTTGGGCAGCTCGCACAACTGCCACGCCGCCCGCAACCCCACCGGCCGGCCGCGTCGACCAAGGTGCGCCCACCGGTCGATCAGGCCGCGGTCCCGCTCGTACCCCGGTACTCGCCGGGCAGCCCTCAGCTCCGTGGCGGCGGCGCGCCACTGCCCACGCCCGGCCAGCACGGTCACCCGGCGCAGCGCCTCCGCCACCAGGTCCGCCGATCGGGACAGCTCGCCCGGCGCCGTCGGCCGCGCATGACTCCAGGCCGCCGGCGGCCCGGCCGGTAGCAGCGGCCACCGTCGCAGCGTGCCGTCGCCGGCATGGGCGAGCCCGTAACTGCCGTCGGCGCTGACCGCAACCACGGCCGGCCGGTCGGGGTGGTCCGGCAGGGTACGCAGGCACCGGCCGGCTGGAAGGTCCCACAGTTGTACGCCGGCCTGACCGCCCACCAGCGCCGTGCGGCCATCACCGCTGACCGCCACCGGCGTCCCCCACAGGACGGCACCGCTGATCCGGTACAGCCGACGACCGGTTGCCGGCTCCCACACCTGGACCTCACCGTCCCGGACGGCCAGCGCCGCCCGGCCGTCGCCGCTGAGCACAGTGGCGAACCGGCTCAGCTGGATCGACCGTACCAGATGGCTGGTGACCAGATCCCACACCCGGACGCGCTCGGTGTTCGGCTCCCAGTGCACCACGAAACGCGCGTCGATCCGCACGGCGGCCGGGCCCCTAGATTTCCAGCCGCTCGGAATGGGTTCGGCGAACGTGCGCACCGGGCGGCCGGTGTCGGCGTCCCAGAGCCGCAGCGCGCCATCCTCGCTGACGGTGGCCACCTGGTGCCCGTCCGGGCTGAACCCGATCGCGGCGACGGCGGTGTGGTGTCCATCCAGCCGGCACAGCCGCCGCCGAGTGGCTACCTCCCACACCTCCGCCTGTCCCGGGTCGCCGCCGACGGCGACCCGCCGGCCGCAGGTGTCCAGCGCCACCGCCGGCGCCTGCCGGGCCGGGCCGGAAAACACCGCCGGTGGGGCCCCGGCGCGCACCTGCCAGACCAGGAGGCTGCCGTCCGCACCCGCTGCCGCGACGACCGAGCCGTCGGCGCTGAGGGCCACCGGCACGGCGGCGTGCCCCGCGAGCCAGCCGACGGGCGGTCCACGGAGGACGGCAGGCGGTACCATCGCACTGGGCCGCCCGGCCAGCTCCGCTGCCCCGGCCAGCTGGCTCGCCGGAGCGCCGCCGCCAGCCGCCGCCGCCAACAGCGCCTGTGCCCGGCCGGAGTCGCCGCGCTCCAGTTCGACCAACGCGAGGAGGTAGTCGCCGAGCCAGCTCCCGTCGTGGCTGGACCGGACCTCTGCCACTCCCGATACGAGCTGGACGTCGGTCGTCCGGCCACTGCGCCACCGATGCAGGCCACGGTTGTAGACGGTGGGCAGATGGTGCGGATCGGCAGCCAACGCCCGGCTCCAGCACTGCTCCGCCCGGTCCGAAAAGCCCAGGTCCAGCATGGACAACGCCTGGTTCGACAAACCGTCGGCGAGCAGCCGATGCGCCGTGGCCGGCCGGCGAGGGTAGGGCCGTCCGACCTCGCGGGCGTAGATCTCGATCAGCTCGTCGGCGAGGTCACTCATCCGGCCCGGCCGGACGGACGGGTCCGGCGCGAAGCAACGGCGGAGCATCTCGGCCAGCGCGCCGGGCAACGCCGGCAGGTGCGGCTGCGGCGGGCATGTGGCGAGCAACCCGTCCAGCGCCGCGGCGGCGTCCGGGCCGTGCGGTGTCGGCGGACGCCCGGCGAACAGCTCCAGCACGGTGACCGCCCACGACCAGGCGTCGGTGGCGCGGGTAAGGGGCACCCGGGCCCCCCGGGCGGCTAGGTCCTGCTCCGGTGAGCAGTACGCCAGCGTCAGCCCACCAAGACTGACCAGCAGGCTGGTCCCGGTCCCCCCAGCGGGTGCGCCCCCTCCGGCGGCAGCGCCGCGATCCCGCCCGGTGGCCCCTCCTCCGGCTGGCGACCGAAGCTCGGGTACGGCCGCAGGCCCCTCCCGGGCAGCGGCGCGCGCCGCTGCCCGGGCCAGCCCGAAGTCGGTCACCTTGGCGACGCCGTCGCCGGTCAGCAGTACGTTGTCGGGCTTGACGTCCTGGTGAACCAGCCCGTGCCGGTGTGCGTGGTCGAGTCCCCACGCGCACTGGATCGCGACGTCGAGCGCATACCGCAGCGACCGCCGCGCACCGTGCCGGTAGAAGCGGCGGTCCCGGACAGCCCCGGCGAGGCTGCCGCCGTCGACCCACTCTGCGAAGATCAGCGGCAGGCCATCCACCCGCCGCACGTAGGCGCAATACGCGACGTGCGGATGCGGCGCGAGTTCCACCCACGACTCGGCCTCCCGCTCGAACGACGCGACATCCTCCGGCGACCACACGAGCTCCGGGCGTGGCACCTTGACGGCGAGTTCGACGTTCCAGCCACGGTGGTACACCCGGTACACCAGGCCCATTCCTCCGCTGTGGATCACCCCACGGACCTCGTAGAGGTCGAGTACGACGTCGCCCGGTCGCCACTGCGGCCCCGCCTCCGCCGTCGACATCCCGCCGCCGATCAGTCCACTTGTGCGACGTACAGCGGGGAACCCAGCAGTACGGACTCGCCGCGCTCGGCGTACGGGCTCCGTCCGTGCAGCAGCCGCTTGGCGAGGAATTCCAGGTTCTGCGTCGGCCCCCGCATGCCTGCGGTCACCCGATGCACCATCGCGAGCGCGGCGCGATCGTCGCCCGCGTCTCTCGCCCGCGGGTCCCGGCGGTCGATGTCCAACCCGGCCGCCAGCCCTCCGCCGACGGCGTCGCCGCCGGCGGGGTCCACCGGCCGCCACCCACCATGGGCGTCGTCGCCCGACGCGGCCGACCCGTCGCCCGGCTCCCCGGCTTCGCCGAGAGCCCGGAGGAAGGTGAGCATGGCCGGTGTCAGCGAGGCCGGCACCAGCTCCTCCGGCCGGTCGACCGGGGAATGGAGCAGGTGGCGGGGCGACCCGCCGAGTCCGACCACTGTGCGCTCGGTCCGGCCACCGAAGTAGACCATGCCGGCGTCGACGCTGTTTTGCACCAGATCCCAGCGCATCGGCATGATGCCCCAGAAAAACTGGCCCGGCTCGTCGACCGCGCCGACGTCTCCATGGTCCTGAAGATGGCGGACCACCCGCTCCAGGCCGGCAACGCGTTCCCGCTCCCGCACCTCTTCGCGCCGCCACTGGAAGACTTTGCCGCCCCCGCCCCAGCCGGATGTCCGTTGCCGCAGCAACGCGGGGTCGATCTGTGGAAGCAGCATGTCGAGCTTGGTGTCGCTGATGTAGAGGTAGTAGCGAATCGACATGTGGACCTGCCATGTCTCCGGCCGGAGCGGCGAGGGGTGCGTGACGATCGGGGTGCGATGCTGTGCCGGTCCGTCCAGCCTACATCGGTAACGATGTACCCGTCCGCGCCGCGCCCAGCGGGTCGGGCACGGCGCGGACGGCAGTTGGCACGCCCCTGCCGGGTCTACCTGAGGCCGCCGAGGGACAGTTCGCCCCGGCCGCCGGGCTGCTCATCCGGCACCAGAGGCCGGGCCTGTTGATACGCAGCACACCAGATCGCCATAGCGGCTGGACTGGCCGTTGTAGCAGCGCAAGCCGCTACGCGAGATCGGCGCTGTCCTGCTGCGCCTCGTCGGAAACCACCGTCAAGCGGCCCACGCCGACGAAGCCCCCGGCCTTCACTGGACCGGGCCGAGGCAAACCTTCCCGTACGACATCATTCATCTGGCAGGAAGTTTCTTCCTATAAAGGTCGACCCTTCGCCTTGCCCGAGCGTCCGCCTCTTTCTGGCTAACCTCAACTTCCTCAGTCACGCGCAATCGATCAAACGGTGCACAATAACTCAGGCGCATCCCAGGATTCGGTGGCTGAGCAAGAGTCATATCTGACCATATTCGGGGCAACGAAGCTCCATCACGAGCATCGTCCTAACGAGACTCTAACTCGAAACCCGTATTGCGATCAGTTCTTCGCGAGAGAACTCTAGTCCTCCAGCCGTAGCTGCGGTTCCTGGCGTTTGGGCACGTCAGCGACATGATCGGTGTCCCGTCGGTGCCGGTGCGATAGCTGCCGGCATCGATGTTAGTCGCCGGACTGACCAGGTGATCGCACTTCGTGTCTGACGCCTTCAGCGGCGGGCCGGGCAGGCTATCGCGCTTGTGTTGGTCAATCACATCGTCGGGTGGCGGGCGGGTCTGGATGATCCGCTGGCGCGGTTCGCGCACCGGTTCGGGCGTGCGGAACCGCGCAAGCAGGCGCTCAGCTACCTGGTCGGGTTGTTGTCGCCGTTGGCGGCGAAGAACGACTGGACCCTTGAAGCCTACGGTCTGGACTCGAAGTTCCGGACCTGGCTACAACAACAACAGGTCGGTTACGTCCTCGCCGTTCCCCGCAACCAACGCATCCCGACCACGGCGGGCAACTGGCGCCCCGACCTGCTCGCCAACGCCGCACCGGTCGAGGCGTGGAGACGACGCAGCTGCGGCGACGGCGCGAAAGGTCCACGGCTCTACGACTGGGCCACGGCCACCCTGCCCGACACCGACGTCGACGGCTACCGCCAGTGGCTCCTGATCCGGCGCAGCAGCACCAACCCCGACGACCGCGCCTACTACCTCTGCTTCGGCCCCGCCGGCACCGACGACGAAACTCTGACCCGGGTGGCGGGCGCACGGTGGGCAATCGAGGAGTGCTTCCAGAGCGCGAAGACCGAGGTCGGCCTGGACCAGCACCAGGTGCGACGTTACGACGCCTGGTACCGCCACATAACCAGCCAGCCTCGCCCTGCCGGTGCCCATAGCTCGGTTCGTTCACCAACACATCGCCCGCCCGGGTCCAGCCGCCACGAATCGAGTACAACCCGAACAGGCCGCCAACTCCCGTCACGTACTCGATCAGGTCACCAGACAGCCGGCCTAACGGTGTGCGACCCGCCTGCCCGTGGGTTGCCTAGTGCTCTACCCGGGAACGTTTACCGGCTTGGCGACGGCGAGGCCGGAACCGGTTGGATGGGACGGACATCCGACGGAGCTGGGGGCGTGGTGGCGGAGCTCGTCAAGATCAGGAGGCTGACCGACCAGAAGGACCAGCAGTTACAACGGACCGTTCGCCGGGGCAGCACCAACACAGTGCGCTATCGACGGTCGATGATGCTGCTGACCTCGGCCGGGGCAACTGAGTTCCAGTGATCGCTCAGTTGGTGCAGGCCGACGACACGGTGCGGGACGTGATCCACCGGTCCAGCCAGAGCGGCCCGGCCTGCCTGGACCCTAGGTGGGCGGGAGGCCGTCCCCGCCTACTCAACCCTGACGTACTCAACCCTGACGACCCCGATGGTCACTGGCCGGCGCCGAAGCCGTCCTGAGACTCAGCGGCCTGCTGCCAACGGCGACTTCGACCGTTACTGGACCTTCCACCTCGACCAAGAACACCAGCGCAGTCACCGGGCCCGCTACCGACTCGCTGCTTGATCTACGAGGTCAGTCCCAGCAATCTGCGCCCGCCACGCGCTGTCCCCAGTCGAGCGCGAGCCGCCCCGCAGGTGCGCTTTCGCCCTTGAACAGCAGGCCCGCGGCCTGCCCGCAGCCGCGCGATGTCCGCAGTCCCGGGCCCAATAGCGCCGCAGGAGCGCGCACACAACCGACAGATGCGTCACAAGTGCTCGCTTTACGCGTTCGGGTCCCAGTCTGCGAGCTGCTCCATCGGCTCGGTGTCGCCGGTGGTCTCCAGGCCGTCGAGCGGGACGCGGCCGTAGAAGTAGAGGACCAGTTCGCTCGCTGCGCCTCGCATCGCCATGTCGCCCGGCTCCGCGTCGGCGGCGAGGTCGTCGCAGCGGACGCCGTCGGCGTTGAGGGTCAGGCGCCAGGAGCGGCCCTCGGTCGTGTGCAGGTCGATGGTCGCCGGCTTGAACGGCCAGGGGACGGTCGTCGCCGAGACCGTCGTCAGGAACTCGTCAACGCCCTCGACCGCGACGTCCGTCGGCAGCGGCTGTGCGGCCCCCAGGGTGAGCTGGGCGTCGTAGGTGTGGACGGCGATCTCCTGGATCTGGTGCCGCGCCACGGCTCCGCTGGTCTCCGGGGCCTGCGAGCGGCCCCACCAGGTCCAACAGCCGCGATCCGGGCCGGCCTCGCGCAGCGCGTCGAGCATGAGCTGGGTCGACTCGGCGAGCCAGGCGTCCAAGGCTTCGCGGTCGCGGGGCGCGGTCGGGGCGCCCTTCGGGTCCGTCCTCGCCGGGGGCTCAGCGCCCGGGCCCGCCGCGACGATGGCGGCCTGGCGGCGGCGGCCGTCGCCGAGGTGCTGCGCCAGTTCGCGCAGCGTCCAGTCCGGGCAGGTCGGGACCTGGACCTCAAGGTCGGGGGCGGACGCGATCACGGCGCGGAACGCGGCCGAGCGGTCTTCGATCAGCCGCAGGACCTCGGAGAACTCCAGGATGTTTTGCACGCCGGGTGTGTATCACGGCGCTCCGGCCGCCGGGTAGCGAATTTGTCGGACGAACGGGTCGACGGCCGGGCGCAACGCCGGCGCCGAAGCCGTCCTGAAACTCCGCGCACTGCTCGGCAACGGCGACTTCGACCGCTACTACTCCTCCGAGGCCGTGGCCGAAGAGCGGATCTGCCGCGCGCGTCTTCTACCGGGCTTCCCCGACAAGCCAGACGGCTTCCAGATCGGAGAGTACGACCTCGATGAGGACCACTGGACCAAGAGCATCGTCCGCGTGCCGGCGACCAGGCGGTCGCGGTCAGGCCCGGAGGACCGACGACAGATGCCGCGCCAGGTGATCCTCGCCCCGCACCACGACCAGTCGCAATGGAGGTCGGTTACGGAGGGAGCCTTCGAGCGCCGACTCGAGGAGGCGGAGCGACCACTATCTCGTGCCGTAGCACGAGGGCCTCGAGACGTGAGCGCCGGTACGCGACCCGTCCGGCGCAAGCCCGGCCGGCGACCCTGAATTGCCATGATCGGTAGTTGCGGCCAACTGGGTTAGCAAACCGTGCGGGTCCGCGCCCAACCGCGCGACTACTGCCGAATTCCGCCCGCCGTGGCGGCCGCGGATGCGAAACTGGGCCCGGCCCGGTCCATGATCGGGCGCCGACGCCGAGCCACGGATTGACATGCTGCTGCCCCGCCCAAAGGACGCACGCCGGCCGACGATGCTGGAACTCTTCTTCGACCTGGTCTACGTCGTCGTCCTCGCGTTGATCTCGCAACGTCTGGAGTCGGGTCCCGGCTGGCTCGACGCCCTGCACGCCCTGATACTGCTGATGGCGCTCTGGTGGGTCTGGGCGGTCACTGTCCTGGTCAGCAACCTCTACGACCCGCAGCATTCGCTCATCCAGTTGACCACTCTCTGCGCCCTCGTGGGCAGCCTGCTGATGACCGCCGCCATTCCCACCGCGTTCGGCCCGCACGGAGTGGTCTTCGCGTCCGCGTACGTCGGGATCCACCTTACCCGGGGCTTCCTGCTGGCGCCGGCCCTCCGCGGCCAGCCGGAGGCCCGGGCCCGGGCGATCAGCGTCCTCTCCTGGTTCACCGCGTCGGGCGTGCTCTGGATGGCCGGGGGTGTCAGCGACGGCACCCGCCGGGTGGTGCTCTGGGCGGTCGCGCTGGGTATCGACAGTCTCGGCTTCGGACTGCGCTTTCCAGTACCCCGGCTGCGCCGGTTCGCGTCGTCGCGATTCTTCGTCGTCTCCGACCACCTGGCCGAACGGCTCCAGCAGTTCTTCATCATCTCGCTTGGCGACGCCATTCTGATCATCGGGATCGCGATGAGCCGAAGTGCCTTCGAGGCCCCGCACCTCACGGCCTTCGCGGTGACGCTCGGCAGCCCGTACTGCTGTGGCGGATCTACCGGCACCGCGCGGGCCAGGTCCTGCCGATGGCGATCGAAACCATCGGCGGGCCCAGCGGGTCCGCACAGGGCACGCTGTACAGCCACCTGGTGATGATGTCGGGCGTCGTGGTCACGGCCGCCAGCTTCGCCCTCGCCATCCACGATCCGGCCGGCGCGGTCACCACCGCCTGGGTACTGATCGCCCTAGGCGGCCCGGCACTGTTCCTGGCCGGCCGGGCTCGATTCGAGTACGAGGTCTTCCGCCGGGTCTCACCGCAGCGGCTGGTGGCGATCGTCGTCCTGGCCGCTGCGGTGCCCGGGGCACGGTACCTGCCGGCGTTGGCGGTAACGGCCGCCGGCACCCTGGTGCTGGCCGGGGTCGCGGCCGCCGACACCATGCGCAGTCACGGACGACCGGCGGAGTTGCCAGCACAGTCGCAGTGAACCGCCGGACGTGCCGATGGGCCGGCGGCTGAACAGGCGGATCATTCCCAGGTACAACAGCCGCACGACCAAGCCGGAGATCATCAGCTCGAGCTGAGGACTCCCAGCTCACAGCCTGTCCGACAGGATTTGGCACGGTACACGCCCGGCCCCCTCGACCGGCCCGCTCCGGCGGACTTCCGGCTGGCCGGCGGGAGCTGTGAGCGGAAGTCGGACCGGGACGGCGGCAGCGGCAGTGGGCCCTTCCACAGCACCGGCGGGTCGGCGGATGACCGTGGGATACACACCATGTGGGCCGCCGCCGGCGGCGCGGCCCGGGCTGAGCTGCGGCTGGCCGATGGGACCACCCGGTCGGCACTGCTCGCCGAGGGCCAGTTCTTCTTCTGGTACCTGGCTGACGAGCGCGTCGACCCACCGACGCTCGTCGGCTACGACGCGGCCGGAAGGGCGGTGGCCGAGCACCCCCTACCGGACCTGGACCGGATTGGCCGCTGACAGTGGCGGTGCCGGTCAACGAGGCGCACACGGCGGGCGCGGTGTAGCCGCCGACCGCAAACGGGCGTCGGCGGCCCCTGGTCATCGCCCCGGGTGCCGCCGACGGGCCGGGCACGGCATGCGAGAGCGTCGGAGATGCTTTCGACCAGGCCGAGAACGGCGGCCGGGGTGCCGAGGGTGAGGCGAGCGGACTCGGCAACAGCGCGGCGGGCGGCGTCGTCAGAGCCGGTCGCCCCGCGGCCAGCTTGTGGAAGACGGTGACGTGGCCCGGACCGCTGGGCGGATGTCGGCACGAACTGGTGAGAGACGGCGACGCTCCGCCGGCAGGGCGGCCCCGTGACGCCGGACGTGCTCCCCCGCCGGTGCCGTAATGCTCTCTACCGGCCCCCTACCGCAGGGAGGGCCAGCGAGAGCGCGAGTGATCCGTCGCGGAACATGAGCCCGCGTGCGCAGAATTCGCCGATGGCCTCCTCGACGGTGGGTACGGGTACCGGCGTGGACAGGCGGGAGCGGAGGGCCGCGGCGCTGGTCGGCCTCTCCGCGCAGCCGAGGTAGATCTCGGCGAGGAGCCCTCGGAACTCGTACGTGCCTTCCCGCCTCGGATGCCGCGCGTCGTAGATCCTCAGGTAGCCGGGAGACGACCAGTACGTGAGGGCGGGCGGTTCCGGGCGTTGCCATGCCGCGGACCAGTCTGCGACGGCTTCCCGCAGCGGCTGGTACGCCTCGTCCGGCAGCGTGTCCGCCAGCTCGTATTCGAAGAAGTACGCCAACTCGTCCAGATCGGTGCCCGGCGGGTAGACGTATGCGTAGCTTCGTTCCGGTGCGCGCCACACCGTGGGGAAGCGCTCCGGCTGGCTGAACAGCGGGCTGAAGCGCTCCATCCAGATCCGCGAGGCACCGGCGGGTGGGGTCAGGTGGGTCAGGTGCGGGATCAGGCGGGCCTGGTCGGCGTACTGTCGCGCGGTCTCTCCGGGGAAGCCCCAGAGGATGTTCCAGCTGACGGTGAGGCCGTAGTAGCGGGCCCACCGCAGGAGGTTCACGTTCTGCGCGGCGGTGGTGCCCTTGTCCATGAGACGCAGCACAGCGCTGCTGAGTGATTCGATGCCGGGTTGCAGGTGCCGAACACCCGCGCCGGCGAGCAGGCGGAGCTGGGCGCGGGTGAGGTGGGCGCGTACCTCGTAGAAGATCTCGTAGTCGGCGCGGGTCTCCTGCAACCGGGGCATGAGGTGGGTCAGGTGCGTGGTGCCGAGGATGTTGTCGACGGCCTCGAAGCGGAGACTGCCGTACCGCCGCGCCTGCCCGGTGAGTTCGGCCAGCAGCCGCGGGACGGACTTGGTACGGAATCGCATGCTGGTGGCGTTGAGACCGCAGAAGGTGCAATGGTGCTTGGCGCCCCACCAGCAGCCGCGGGCCGACTCGAACGGTAGCCAGACGTTCCAGTGGCCGCCGCCGGGCAACAGCCGAAGCTGCCGGGCACGCGCGAAGTATTCGTCGTAGTCCGGTGGCGGCGACGCGTCGAGGTGCTCCAGCTGCGCCGCCGACGGTGCGGCGACGACCTGGCCGCCGGTACGCCGGATCACACCGGGGATGTCGGCCCCGTCCTGACCGCTGCGCAGCGCGTCGAGCAGGCGCGGAAGCGCGGTGTCCGCCTCCCCCGCGACACCGAAGTCGATTACGTCGGCGGTACGCATCAACGCGGCGCCCATCTCGGCGTCGAGGTTCGCGCCGCCGAACACGATGATCAGCCCGGGGTGGCGTGCCTTGAGGCGACGGGCGAGGGCGATGGATGCGGCGTTCTGCTGAAAGGTGGAGCTGAACCCGACCACCCGGGCAGCTGCCCAGGCTTCCTCGTCGGCGAGCGCGTCGAGGACGGCGGGAACGTCCCTGTCGCGGGTGCGCAGCAGCCATTCCCGGGTCTCGCCCCCGGCACCGAGGTGGGCGAGATCTTCGGAGAAGTCGTCGAGGAAGCGGCCCTGCGGGTCGGGAGCCGCGGCACCGAACGCCTCCACCGAGAAGAGCCATTCGCCGATCAGCCGTTCCCGGTGCTGGGCGAGGGCGTCGTAGCGGGCGGGCCCCAGCCGGGCGGCGAAGTCCAGAGCGGCATGCCGGGTGGTGGCCGGAAACCCGTGCTCGCGCAGGATCGCGGCGAGCAGGCCGATCTGGATGGAGGGCCGGTCGGCTGCCATGAACGGCATGCTCACCAGCACCACCGGATACGCCGTCCGGTCGGGGCTGGTCGGCATGTCAGCCGCGGATGATGTGGCCGGCGGGATCCACCAGGAATTGCGCCAGGCCGGGGCTGTAGGCGGCGTCGAACTGCTCGGCGAAGGAGTCGAACGACGGTGGCGTGTGCAGCGCTACGGAGGTGGCGGCATTGGCGAGTACGGCGGTCAGCAGCGTGCGCTGTTTCTGGTTGAGTTGCAAGGTGTCCAGCGCTGCGGCGAGGCCGTCGAGATCTTCCTGGGTGAAGGTCAGCGAAGTCATCGGTTCTCCCCGGTTGTCGGTGAACCTTTCACCCTCTCCTCGCGGTGCGGCGGACCGCGACGTCGGACGCGATGTGCGAGCGCCGCGCGGTTCAGGCTGAAAGGTTCGATTCTGCGCAGGATGCCTGGCTCGATATGGTGCGTCAAGCCGTTTCGTCCACGGTTGACAGTGCGGCCAGCCGAGTCCGGAGCCCATTGGCGTCGACATGCCGCAACAGGACCAGGTTGTCTAGCGCCGCCTGCCATGCGCGGCGCGCGGCGGCCGTGTCCCCGGTGGCCTGGCAGGCGTCGCCGAGCGCGGTGAGCACGTTCGCCTCGTAGTAGCGGTGGCCGAGGCTGCGGTAGAGGCCGGCGGCGGCGCGGTAGTGGGCGAAGGCGAGGTCGTGCTGCCCGAGCTGGTGCCGGGCATAGCCGAGGCTGTCCAGCGTGCCCGCCTGACTCAGCCGGTCACCGAGTTGCCGTTGCAGCCGCAGCGCCTCCTCGCACTGGGCGACGGCCGCGTGGTGCTCGCCGAGACGGGTGTGGAACCAGCCGACCGCGTTGAGCGCGCGGGCCTGGCCGGCGCGGTGGCCGATCGTCCGGTACAGGTCGAGCTCGGCCTCCGCGTGCGCCAGCGCCTCCGAGTACCGGTGAGCGGCGTCGAGCGTCCAGGCAAGGACGTGATGGGTGCGCGCCTGGCCGGCGGAGTCTCCGGCATTCCGGTAGCAGTCGAGCGCCGAGGCCAGATGGCGCCGTACCAGGTCGGTGCGGCCGAAGTGGACCTGCGTGCACGCGAGGTAGCAGTGCGCGAAACCCTCCCGTGACGAGTCGCCCATCCGTCGCGCGGCACCCAGCGCTGTCGTGAGCGCCTCGATCTCGTCCTGCCAGTGGCACTGGTATGCCAGAAAACGGCGCATCGCCCACGCCAGGTGCCAGGCTTCCGCGTCGAAGCCGGCCACCCGGCGCAGGACGGCGAGCAGCACCGGCCGTTCCGCGGTGAACCAGGCCAGCGCCTGCGCGTTGCCGGTCACCGGCTCTGGCCGCACACCGGCCGGAACGGAAGGTACGCCGGCTGGCACGTCACGATGCGGATCGATGAGGGCATCGGCGGCGTCGGCGGTGTGCGCGTAGTGCGTCAGCATCCGACCCGCCGTCGCCCGCCGGTCCGCTGGCGAGTCGACCGTCTCGGCCAGCTCCGCCGCGTACGCCCGCAACAGATCATGGCACCCGTACCGGCCCGGCAGGTGCTCCTCGACGAGGTGTGCGCGGGCCAGCTCGGCCAGCGACGTGCGGGCATCGGCCAGCGGCCGGCCCGCCAGGCTGGCCGCGGCCGGCACGGTCAGATCGGGGCCGGGATGCACGCCGAGCATCCGGAACAGCGCCGCCGCGGCCGGGGTCAGCCGCAGGTACGACCAGGAGAACACCGTACGCGGGTCCGCCTGCGGCCCGGCAGCGGCGAAGGGCAGCAGTCGCGCCTGCGGGGGCCCACCGTGGCCGCCGACGAGTTCGGCGGCGAGCGTGGAGAGCGGGAAGTGTGGATGCAGCACCGCCCGGGCGGCCACGATGCTCAGCGCCAGCGGCAGCCGGGCGCAGCAGGAAATGATGTCGTCGACCGCGCCGGGCTCGTCGACCATCCGCCGCACGCCGATTCGACGGGCCAGCAGGTCACCGGCCTCGACGCGGTCGAGCAGCCCGAGGGTCACCGGCCGGGCGCCCCCCGCCACCAGCGCGGTGAGCTGGTCACGGCTGGTCACGACGGCCGCGCTACCGGCGGCCGCGGGCAGCAACGGCCGGACCTGGTCCGCGTCGCGGGCGTTGTCCAGCACCACCAGCGTGTGGCGGTCCGCCAGCAGGCTCCGGTACAGGCCGGCCCGAGCCTGCAAGCCGGCCGGTACGCCCTCCGGCGGCACACCGAGAGCGTCGAGGAACCCGCGTAGCGCCTCCGCCGGCTCCAGTGGCGTGCCGGTCGGGTCGAAGCCCCGCAGGTTGACGTACAGCTGCCCGTCCGGGAACCGGTCCCGCACCCGGTGCGCCCACCGTACGGCCAGGGCCGTCTTGCCGACCCCTGCGGTACCGGTCACGATCATCAGCGCCGTGCCGTGCCTCTCGGTGGCCGCGACGGCCTCCTCGAGCTGGGCCAGTTCTCGCTCCCGCCCGGCGAACACCAGCACGTCCGGTGGCAGCTGCAACGGTGTCACCGGCCGGCGCGACGCGCCGGGCGTACGCACGGCCGGCGGCAGGGTGCCGCGCAGCAGAGCCTGGTGCAGGGTCCGCAGGCCGGCACCGGGCTCCACCCCGAGCTGGTCGGCGAGCCGCTCGCGCAGGGTGGCGTACCGGGCGATGGCCTCGGCGTCGCGTCCGGCGGCGTGCAGCGCCCGCATGAGCGCCTCCTCCAGCGCTTCCGCCAGTGGGTACTCGACGGCCAGCTCGGTGAGCACCGTGACAGCGGATTCGGGCTGGCCGAGGCGGACCCGGGCAAGCGCCCACGCGACCGCGGCGTCCAGCCGGCGCCGTTGCCAGGTGTCCCGGACCCGCTCCGCCCAGGCACCGGTCAACCCGGCCAGCGGCACACCACGCCAAAGCCGCAGCGCCGCGCCGAGCGTGTCGACCCGCTCCCGATCGGGGCAGAGCGGATCGGTCCCCCGGCCGGCGAGGCGTCCGAAGCGGTGCAGGTCGATCCGGTCCGGTTCCACCTCGAACGCGTACCCGGACGGCCGGCGCGCGATCTGCGGCGCCGCGCTCCCGCCGGCCCGGCGCAGCATGCGCCGCAGCCGGCTGACGTGCGAGTACACCACGTTGCGGGCCTCGACCGGCGGCTCCTCGTCCCAGACCCGGTCGACCAGCGTTTCGATGGTGACGGGCCGGGGAGCGTCGACCGCGAGTGCCGCCAGGACCGCCCGCTGCCGAGGCGTGCCGGCATCCACGCCAGCCCCGTCGGCCCGCACCTGGACCTCCCCGAGCAGCAGGAACTCCACGACCCACCCTTCATCACCGTCGATCGATCCTGAACTGGACCGCAAGGTCGCCGCAAGGTTGCTGACCAGAACCGGACGCGAAGGTGTTTTCACCGGGCGCGGGGCCCGGTTAACCCGAATCGAGGAGGAAACCTCATGCTTCTGCGTGCGCTCACGCTCGCACCGGTCGTCGCTCTGGCACTGGCCGTGCCGGCCGCCGCACCGGCGCAGGCCGCCGAACAGGCCAAGCCGGTCACTCAGTGCGTCCTGGACGTCAGTGTCGCCGCACCGAACCCGGTGTGCTTCGCCAGCTTCAGCGAAGCGGTCGCCCGGGCGACCGGCGGCCGGATCTCCAACGCCCCGGCGGACGGGAACGCGGCGCTGCGCGACAGCGCCTTCCGGGCCCGTCTGGAGGCCAGCAACACCCGTGGCGGAAAGCCGTCCGGGTCTCGCGCGGCCGCCGCCGACATCGTCATCGGCATCGAGTACGAGGACAGCGACTTCGAAGACAGCCGGCTGCTCGTCACCGCAACCAGCGGATGCACTTCCGCCGAGACGGACTGGCTGATGGCGACACTGCCCGCCGGCTGGAACGACCAGATCGGCTCCTACCAAACGTTCGCCAACTGCCTCGCCAAGCACTACGAGCACATCAACTTCACCGGCGTCTCGACGGCGTACGACGCCGGGCAGGCCGACATGGGCTGGATGGACGACGAGGCCAGCTCCATCACCTGGACCTGACGGATCGCGGGGACGGCACTCGGCAGCGCCGTCCCCGCACCGCCATTCGAAGAAGAGCGAAAACCGGAAGGGAAACGACCATGCGCCCCAGCATCCGTACGACCGCACTGCTGACCGCCGCTCTCGGCACCATCCTGCTGTCCACCGCGGGCATGCCCGCCGAACCGGCCCGCGCGGCGGCCCGCGTCTGCGCCGTCGACCTGCGACACACCGGCGGGCAGGACCACTGCCCGGCCGCCTCCGCCGAGGTGGTCATCGAGATCCTGTACGAGGACCCGGACTTCGAGGGCCCGGCACTGTTTATCACCGCTCCGCACGGTTGCACCGCGTCCACCGCGGACGTCGACCACGCGATGCCGTTCGTGGGATCGCCTGGCTGGCCGCAGTACCTGGGCTCCTACCGGACCTTCGCCGGTTGCACGGCCACCCACTACGAACTGCCCAACTATCAGGGGCGGACGTTCGAGGACGGCAACGGCCCGGTGCCGTTCCCGGTCGGATCCATCCGCTGGACCTGAACACCGCGCGAACGCATACGTTCAGGGGCTCGCCAGCATGACGGCACACGACGCGGTGCCGCACGACGGCGGCGTGATCACCGTCAGCGGCCACATCGGTCCGGGGGTCGGAGGTCAACGCAGGGCACGGCGTCCGGCCGGTTCGTGGTGTCGCCGGCGACCGTGATGGCAATCCGCCTCTACCGCTGACACCCACGACGCGCGGGGACGACATGGTGCCGCCGACGGCCCGAGCGGAGCACACCATGTCGTCCCCGGCCGACTCGGCCGGCCCTCACCGGCATGTTGCGCCGCCGCCCCAGCGTGCCGACCGCGCCCCTTTGCCGCAGGTCGTGCTCGGGATCGCCGGTTGACCAGCGAGGATGCCGGGGTCGCGGTGGGTGTGTCGCAGACGGTCGGGAGCAGGTGGTTCCGGCAGCGTGGCGGCATGCCGTTGTTCATGGTTACCCAGGTGACGGGCCGGTATCTGTCGTTCGCCGAACGGGAGGAGATCGCCTCGCTCAAGGATCAGGGGGTCTTGGAGTCGGGGCGATCGCCCGTCGGCTGGGTCGTGACCCTTCGACGGTCTCGCGAGAGTTGCGTCGCAACGCGGCGACCCGGGGAGGCAAGCTCGACTACCGGGCGTCGGTCGCGCAGTGAAGGCGGAACTGCTCGCGAGGCGTCCGAAGGCGGCGAAGCTGGTCGCCAATGAGCGGCTGTGCGAGTACGTGCAGGAGCGGCCAACCGAACCGACTCCACCAAACCCGGGGAACATCACACGAAAGTCAACCAAACCGACTCCACCAAACCCGGGGAACATCAGAAGCTCCATCAAAGCGGGGGCGGCTCAGCCTGCGACCACATTCGCCGCCAGCGGGGCTGGCTCGACCCCAGCAGTTGGGGGATCGTCAAGCTACCTGTCGCAGGGTTATCCGGGTGTCCGGGTCTCGTCCGTGCGGTAGGCGCCGCAGTGGACAGGTCGGGACCAGCGGCAGCCTTCGGACTGGTAACAGCGGTGACGCCCCCGTACGCCGCCGGCACGTGACTGCCGCTCCCTTGCTGCCAGCGCAGTTGCAGCCCCACAGTGCAGCTGCGAGATCGTGACCCGGGCCCGCCTGCCCCGACCGGACACCGGGACCGCAACAAGAGGTGGTTGTGCTGATCGATCGATGGCGTCGTCCGACGTTGACGACGGATGGGAGGGACCATCGACGAGTACCACCGGGCCACCTAAACGAGTCCTTGAAGTCGCAGGTCAGCGGCCAGAATCAGTTTTGGCACCTTACACGGTTCGACCCACCTGCAAACCGGCCGAAGAGGAAGACCCCGAAACCGTCGACGAACGCCGCGCCAACCGGCTCCAACGCAACCTCGCTGAATTGCGAAAGGCCCGCGACCGGGCGCGTGGTTAGCTCGTGTGGGCCGTCCGTGAACGCGACGCCGCTCGGCAGGAACTCGCCGCCGCACTCACCGACCGGGATGAGGCGTCAGCAATCATCGAGTCACTACGGGCACAGCTAGAGGCGGCACGGAGGACTACGTCAGATGTCACCCACGCCGCCGGAGTGCTCGCCGCCCTGGCCGAACCCACAGGCGACCAGGCGCTCGACCCAGCCTTCGGAGTCGACGCCGATGATGTCACGCACCTCAGCCGGCAGCACCTGCCGCAGCGACTCGGTGACCTGCGAGGAATTAGGTTAAGGAGAGTCGCGGGCCAACGTCGTCTTCGGCCTCATTGACGAATCCGACGACGATCCAGACGCGGGCTATGGCGGCCATGGGCTGAGCTCTACCCGCAAAGGCTCGACTTCCATGAGCCTTCCCTCACAACTCGAGCAGACATCCATAGCGGTTCGTGTGAGGTGCGTGTGGTCACTTGATCCGCCCAGAGCAGATCTTCCGTTCACCAGGTTGCAGCCCGTCCAGGAGTTTCAGCAGAAGCGGGAGGCTCCTCTTATGATTGGCGCAAAAGACGAATAATCGCTGACCCAAGAACACTCATAGTTGAAGCATCCTCGCCACGAAATGCCGCCCAAGCCACTGCCCCCATTACTTCAGGCGGCCCGGCGAGCTCGGGAAGCACCCGCGCAATAGCGATTGCATCAAACTCATCTAACATTCGGCGCACGAGTTGCCCGTCACCCGCAACCGCTTCAGCTGGCCAAGTCACGGACCCAAGCCATGCGAACAACCTCTTAATGGCTGCATGCCAGCTACCTTCTGCCCGAACCAGATCAGCAGTTAGCCGCTCGACCAGGTCCTGTTCGAGATTGGCGGCCTGTTCTCCTGACTTAAGAGACAGGACGTCAACCAAGGAGAGGGGAACACGGCGCGCGACAAGCTCGGCACGATCGCCCGCTCGACGGAACTGCACGTCACCCTCGTGAAGATTCAATACAGAAATCAACTTGTCTAACACCGCGCCGGAGGCGCCATTAATTCCCAAACCGGAGAGAAAGAGGCGCAACGCAACTAAATCAGCACCACATAGATCGCTCAGAAAAATACTCCGCTCCCAGGCGACTCTGTCCGGGTGCAGACTTGCCGAACCGATGGCCGAGCTTTCACTATCGTAGAGGACAAGCGTCAAATCCCCAGGGCAGCGGCAGATGTCGGCTACGAACTCACCAGCTGTGGTCCACTCTCGTATACGATTCAGCGAGGCGCCGTCTTCGATGACCGCGAGGGTCTGCCGCTCTCCTGTAGGCGGCTCACCCTCGCCGCCTTGCAAGACCACCACCCGCCGCGCCCTGGACCATACTTCGTCCAACCAAACCTGAATTGACGCCTCTTCGCGACCAGTTTGCATAAATAGGCACACCGTTCCAAATAATCCCACACCAAATCCCTGGATCGTGCGGGACACGACCCCCATAGCATCATACTCTATCTACCTATACCACCGCAGGCCGCCCAGTGACATCTTCCCATGTTGGGCCTGACCAGATCACTCAACAAAGTGGGAGCCTCCACTGTTTGTGAATTTGCACGAATTCGTAAATTACTCGGAGGCATCAACGTGAAATTCGGCATTGACTCACCGGATTCATACACGCGAACCGCACGTACCGACGAGCTCCCACTCTCCACGGCAAACCCCTGTGTATCGTCAAGCGACTGCCCGTATCGGGCGTATACAGCGACTCGCGTTCCTTCGGGGACGGTGAAGTTGCCATTGGACAAGCTGTGCTCCCCGTGCCCCGCAAAGACACGCTCTCCATCGGGTCGACCACCCTCCACTACTCTACGCGGCGGTGCCGGGCCCGGCCGCCCACTAGGGCGAGCCAAGCTTCTCGACAAAGCCCCGCCTACACCACGTCCAGCCACCTGGCTGGCGACAGCACCGCCGACGGCTGCGCCAGCTGCGCCGAATGCGCCGCCGATGACACCTCCGAGGAGCGCCTCGCCGGCGAGTTGCCAGCCGCTCTCATCGTCTTCATCGAGCGCGTTAGTGACGAGCGAGCCGACGGCACCACCGACAAAACCGCCAATGGCTGCACAGCCGACGGCGCCCACGCCGAAGCTCCCTGCCGTGCAGGCGGAACCGACGATCACGCCCGCCGCGATACCAGCTGCCGCGCCCACCGCGCCCGCATTACGGCACCAGAAGCTGGACTGACACTCGCGCTTCTTACGTTCCGCAATCGCCTGCGCGCGCAGTTTTGCGGCGTAGGCGCCAGTGACTGCGGTGTTCTTACTCTTAGTGTCGGGCCAGTTACCCTTGTTGATCTCGGGGTTTGCCTTGGGGACGTTGCTGCTGCAACTGTACGTTCCGGTGCCGCCGCCGCAGTCGGGTCGCAGGCCGGTCGGGTCGGAGTGGGTGATCGGGCTGTTGTAGCTGTAGGCGTAGGCGTTCCACTGTTGTGAGTCGGCCAGGTCCATGACCGGGTCGACGGAGATGAAACGGCCGAGGATGCTGTCGTACTGCCGGGCTCCGATGTTGACCAGGCCGGTGGGGTCGATGTCGCCGCCGACGAAGCCTTTGCTGTTGACCCATACCGGGCTTTCGCCACGACTGTCGCCGTACGGGGTCTGCCGGCGGATGGTGACGGCCTGGGTGCCGTCGGCGCTGATGGCGGTCTGTTGGGTGCCCTGGTGGTCGGGGTAGATCCAGGTCAGGTCGCTGATCGCGGAGCTGCCCTTGCGGCTGGCGCAGATGGTGCCGGCGAAGCTGTAGTAGCGGGTGCCGGTGTTGACTCCGCCTTCGCGGCGGATCTCCTGGCCGGGTAGGTAGAGGGTGGTGCCGGTGGCGTCGCGGCGGATAAGTCGTACGCCGTCGGCGTCGTAGATGTTCGTTTCGATGGTCTGGCCGCCGGTGGTGACGGTGGCGAGTTTGCCTTCGGCGTTCCACTGCAGAGTCTGGCTGTTGGTGGCGGTGGTGCAGTCGTTAGCGGTGATCGCGGCCGGTCGGCAGGTGGTGTTGCCCGCCTGGTCGTAGTCGTACTTTGCGGTGACAGCGGGTTGACCTGGGCCGGTGGTGGTCATCTGGGTGACGGCGTGTGGTCGGACGACGTCCTGCCCGCCGGTCGGCACGGCGTAGGTGCGGGTGGTGTCACCGGCCGGGGTGTGGCTGGTCTCGGTCAGTCGTGACCCGGTGGTGTCGAAGGTCCAGTCCTGCCAGTACGGTGCCGGCCCGCCCAGGCTGTCGATGGTCGGGTCGGGGTCGCAACCGACTTCGGTCTTCGGCGTCCAGGCAGTGGTGAGTCGGCCGAGGCTGTCTTGGCGGAAGCACTGGGTGTCGGCTTCGCCGGCGGTCGGGGTGTCGGCGATGGCGGTGATGTTGCCGGCGTCGTCGTAGTCGTAGTTGCGGTCGGAGACCATCCCGTCGGCGGTTTCCCGCTCGATGGTGACGCGGTCGACGCGGCGGGTGTCTTCCTCCCGGCGGACGACCTCCTGGGTGTACTTGCCGCCGGGCATCTTGTAGATGGATCCGGAGCGTTCTCCGTAGGCGGTGTAGGAGGCGGTGGCCATGGTGCCGGCCGAGCCGGTGAGGCTGGTGTCCAGCCGGGTGGGCATGCCCGTGGTGGCGTCGTAGTCGGTCGTCAGTTCTTCGGTGACGAGACCGCCGGCGCCGGGGTACGACATCGTGATCGGGGTGCCGGTGAAGTCGGAGTAGGTGTAGGCGTAGAGGTAGGTGGCGTTCAGACCGGTCTCGGCGGCCGGGATGACGTAGTTGACGCCCTTGGGCTGGTAGCGGTTGTCGAACTGGCGTACCTGCCATCGGTAGGCGTTGTTCGATCCGGCCGGTTCGTAGCGGGTGGCCTGGGTGAGTTGGCCGCGGTAGCCGCCCTGGCCGGTGTAGAGGCTGTCGTACTTCCACTCGGCCCGTAGCGGGCCGGTGGCGGAGTCGTCACGCAGTTGCGTCTTGCGGCCGATTTGGTCGTAGACGTACCACAGCACCTCGTTGTTGGCGTCGGTCGTCTTGACCAGTTCGTCGAAGTCGTTGTAGGTGCTGGTGGTGACGCCCTTGTCCGGGTCGGTGACCCGCCAGTGCCGGCCCTGGACGTCGTACTCGTTGATCCACTCGTTGCCGGCCGGGTCGATGCTCTTGACGAGCTGGTCTTTGCGGTTGAAGACGTACTTGGTCTCCTGGTATGGCCCGCTGACGCCGGCCGGGGTGGTGTGCTGCCGTACCGCGACGGTGCGACCCTCGATATCAGTGAGGGTGGTGGTGGGTGTCGCGCCTTCCGGTGGGGTGACCTTGGTGAGGTCCCCCTCGTGGCTGGTGACGGTGCGCCACTTCTCGACCAGGTTGACCTCCCCGTCGCCAGCGAAGTAGATCTCGTTGGTGGGGCGGGACGCCCGGTCGAAGAGGGTCTTCGACACGGCCGCCACAGACCATTCGGGTTCCCACCACAGCACGCCCTCGGGTGCGCCCGGCTCGGCGTGCGCCGCGTAGGAGGTCGCCGGCCGTCCGAACTCGTCGTAGATGGTGTCGGTGACCACCCGGTCACCGCTGCCGCCGAGGGAGATGGACTGGGTCTGCCGGGGGCGCAGCAGGCCGTCGAGGATCTGGTACGAGGTGATGTAGTTGCCGTCCGGGTTCAGCGTCTGCGACCGGACATACGGGTAGGCGTTACGGCCGGACGCGAAGGTGTAGCTGTACTGGGCGGAGGGTTTGGTCGGGTTGTCAGTCCTCGACCAGCCGAGCTGCCAGACCTTGGCGACCCGTCCGAGGGCGTCGTACTCCGCTTCCCCGCTGATTTTCCCGTTGGGGTCGGTGGACTTGGTGGTGGAGCCCCAGTACGGGTTGTAGTCCTCGCTGGTGACCCAGTTGTACGGTGCCGGGCCAGTTGTGGTGGTCTTGGTGACCGGTCCGCCGACGGTCGGGGTGTAGGCGGTGGTGGTGACGTTGCCCTTGACGTCGGTGTTGGTGAGCTGCCGACCCGTGCTGTCGTAGCTGGCCTGGGAGGTGGTGCGCCACGCCGTTCCGGTGGCGCGGGCCCAGTCCTTCAGTTCCTCGGTCTTCGTCACGGACCCGAATCGGGGTGCGGTGTCGACGCTGGTGGCGCCGTCGTAGTAGTCGCGCGAGTCGGTGATCACGTCGTGGACGCTCGTCGGCAGTGCGTCGCATGGCAGGGCTGTGGTGGTGGTCTGCTTGACGAGTTGGGTGAGATTCTTGGTGAGGTTGCGGTTGTAGCTGTAGGTGACGCACTTCTCGTCGCCGGTGGTGGCGATGTCGCCGTCGTCCTGGGACCAGTTGATTGTGCCGTAGCGGTGGTCGAAGTCCTGGTGACCTCGTGAGACGCGCCAGCCGCGGTCGCCATCGACGCCGAGTGCGGTGGCAGTGTAGGTGGTTTGCGTGTCGGTGAAGCGTGCCTCGACCAGGTCGCCGTTGATGGTGCGGCTGGCGGTCGGTTCGGAGCGCCACGGGACGTGCACGGTCTTGGAGACTGGTTTGCTCTCCACGCCGTTGTAGACGATCTGTTCGCGGATTTGTCCGGCGAACTGGTCCTCGTCGTAGACGGTCTCCGAGCCCAGCGACGCGGTCACCGGTACATTGCGGGTGCCACCGGACGGGCTGGCCTTGTCGCCGTGCATGCCACGCATGAACTTGGTCACGGCCAGGGTCTGGGTGGCGGCCTCGTCACCGACCCGGGTGTTGACCTGGGCGTAGCCGCGCCATTGGCTCCACGTCTTGCGGTCGGGCTTGGACAGGCCGTCGTCGTCGGCGTAGTGCCACGCCGGATCGCCGCCGTAGTCGTACCAGGTGTGCTTCGTCGGCGCCTGGTGCCCATTCTTGAGCTGCACGTCGTCTTCGGCGACGTGCTCGACCCGGTACTTGTGCCACCACTCGGTGACCAGCTTCTTGCCGGTCAGGTCGGCGGGGTCGGGCACCTTGACCGGGTAGCAGAGTTTGGTGTTGGTGTGCGGCTGCAGCGTCTCGACCATCGCCGCGGTGCACTCGGGCTCCGAGTAGTCGACCTTGATCCGTGAGCCGGTCTCGGTGACGATGCTGGAGATCCGCAGCCAGTTGTCGGTGGTGCCGTGCTCGGTCAACACCCGGTTCGCCAGCGACTCGGCCTCGAATGTCACCGGCGGCAGATTCACTGTGCCGCCGACGAGGCCGGCGTGGTCGATGCGGTCGAGCCACAGGCCCTCGTGGGTAGAGTCTGCGGTCGCGGCGTAGGTGTGCGACAGGGTCCAAGACTCGACGTCCTGCCAGCCCGGGGTCGGCCTTGTCGTGTCCCATACCCGCGTGGTGATCTTCTTCAGTCGCTTCGAGGTCCAGAACGTCGGCGTGTACTGCTGCGGGCAGGAGGTCGCGGTTTCCTTGCACTCCTGGTCCCAGGGTGTGTCTTTCCAGTTCTCCTTGACCGGGGCGGATTCGGTGCCGCAGTTGGAGGTGCAGCGCATGTCGGGTTCGAACACCACCCGGGCGTACGGGTTGACGCTGCGCTCGGTCACGTCGTGGGTCGCGGCGGTGCGGTCGTAGGTACCGTAGTCGATCCGGGTGAGGTACCCGGCCCGGTCATAGGACACGTCGTCGGAGTCGGTGGCATTACGGGCGTACTTGTTGGTCTCCTTGCCGTACCAGAACGACATGGTGTTACCACGCACGTCAACGACGTAGTCGAGGTTCCACCGCCACGCCTGGACGCAGTCGGAGCCGGCGAAGGTGGTTTTGCGGCACGGCTCGCCGGAGTGGTTGCCGAAAACGGGAACAGTCAGGGTCGAGTTCGTCTTGGCACTCTGACCCGGCAGGCTGTGCAGGCCGAAGAAGTACTGGGTGCCGTCGGTGGTCGTCACTTTCCAGTACTCGCCGACGTCCCCGTAGGTCGGGTCGCCCGCGTCCCCGTTCGACGCGCCGGTCAGCTTCTCGATCTTCGACCCGTCCTCGCTGCGGGAATGCCACCCCCTCCCCGACTGGAAGATGAGTTCACCGCCGCGACCGTTGAGGCTCATCGTCGCGTTGTCCGACCGCCAGCACTGGTCTCCGCTCGAGGTGGTGCTGTTCGCCCCGTTCTTCGAGTCCTCCGCACAGGGGACGTACCGGCGCTCGATGTAGCCGGGCGAGTAGTCGAATCCCTCCCCGATCCATGACGGCTGGTTGTTGGTGACCTCGGACCGACCGTCGACGCTCGAGGAGGAGTAGGCCAGGGAGATGTCCGGTGCTGGGCCGGTCGCCGGCGGCGTCCGCAACGGGTAGCTCCAGGAGAAGTCACCGGAGGAGCCGCCGGCCGACCACGTCGACGAAGGAGCCAGACTGGTGGCGGCGAAGTCACCGTCGCCGCCGGACGGGCCGGCGGCGAGGACCACGAGCGAGGCCGTCTCTGCGGTGGGCTGCTGCGTCGTCCGGGCGGCGGCCGTCGACGGTGGTGCCGGCACGGTCACCTGCGCCGACGCCACGCCTGCCGCGAGGTCGTTGGCGGTACGCAGCGGTACCGATCGGCACTGCGGCGCCTCGGGTGTGGTGAGCGCGCAGACCGGTACCTGCCACAGCCGAAGCCGGGAAGCCCATGACCCGCCGGACGCGTACCGGAACTGGTTGTAGTCCACCGACAGCGTCGCGGTGCCGCCGGCATTCCCGTTCGGGGCGGCGACCTTCAGCACCAGGCCGTCCCGCCACGCCGGCGGAACGGTCTCCCGATCCATCAGTTCCAGATCCAGAGCGGATAGTCGCTTGCCGGCGTCACCGGCGACGCGCCCCACCCACACCGGCATCTTCCCGGCCTGGATTCCCCGGCCCGCAACGGTGCGCGCGGTCGTCGTCGGCAGTTCGACCCGGGCGGTCGCCGCTGCCGGCCAGATCGGTGTCGGGGCCGGCTGGGAAGTGACCCGCTTCTGCGCCCACGCCTTGGCGGTCACCGGCCCGCCGTCAGCGTCGAGCTTCTCGACCGGAGGTGCCGCGGGCTTCTTCGGCGGAATGTCCGGCGCGGCGTACCCGGGATTGCCCGGCAGCAGCGACAGCAGTAGCGCCACGACCACGCCGCTGACGACTGCGCGCCGGGTACCAGTGGCCGTTAACCGCCGATGTCCGCGTCGCGAACCGCATGCCGACCCTGCGAACATCAGCTCTTCCCTCCGGAGATGAATCGGAAGATCACGTTGTGGACGTTGATGGATGTCATCCGGTTCGATCGGCTCGCATGTGTCGTGATCACTGTCTGCGCGGCGGCAGCCGTTGCGGGTGAGGTCACGACCAGGCCCTTCCTCAGCGGCGCCACAGGACCTGCCCGTTCGCGTCGAGCAGGACCAGGTCGCCGTCGTCGCGGAGAACAAGACGGTCCGCGGCGGTACCCCAGGTTCCGCTGTCCCATAGCGCGACGTCGTCCGCGCTGTAGAGGACCAGGTTCCCGTCGACCTGGAGCAGCAGGTGAGCACCCGGATTGTTCGCGGTTCCGGAACTCCACAGCGGATGGCCGGCCTGTTGCAGCACCAGGTTGCCGTCGGACTGCACCAGCAGCTGGTAGTTACCGATGTCCGACCGCAGGTACTGGCCCTCGGTAAGCTCCTGGCCACGGGGCAGCACGTTGGTTCCCGGGGTCACCGGGATCTGAGCCTGGTGCCACTCGAACACCGCGGTATCGGTCATCGCCCCCTGCAACACCGTGATGTCGTCGATGCCGCCGGTCCACTGGTCGACGATCTGGTCGTGCCACAGCGCGCGGCCGACAAGCAGCGGGCCCGACGACGCCATCGGCCGGAACGACACCTTCTCGGTGGCCTCCCACTCGCCGTTGACGTAGAGGCGGATCTCGCCACGCGAGGCGTCGTACACCCCGGTCAGGTGCGTCCACACATCCTCCTGCGGCACGGAGGTCGAGCTGACGCTGGCGGTGGCCGTCGTCGTGACGTCCTCGTCGCTGACGCGGAACTGCCACTGACCGGTCGTGGAGTACTTCAGCCACGCCGCGCTCTCGTGCGTTCCCCGCTGCGACACCGCGGTACGCATCCCGTCGAGGCGGTCCAGCATCACCCAGGCCGACATGGTGAACGAGTCGTCGGTCCGCAGTACCGGCGTCTCCTGCCACTGGGTGAACTCGTTGCCGTCGCTGTCGGGCGGTGTCACGCCTGTCTTGACCGCGCTGCGGGCGTACTCCTCGGACGGTTCGGTGTAGCCCTCCTCCGGGAAGTACTCGTAGTCCAACCAGAGGCCGGAGCCGCTGGCGGTGTGTCCCGCCCCGATCGCGGCGCCTCTGGTCAGAGCGAGCCACCTGTCCCATGCGGTCGTCGTGTCCGGCGCCTCGCAGGTGTCCTTAAGGTTGGCCAGGTAGCAGGGTGTCGCGGCCTCGAAGTTCCAGTTCCCGACCTGGATCGGCGTCAGGATCCCCGGTTCGTTGAACCCACCGGAGAGCGGATCACTCGCCAGCTGCCCGGTGAAGTCGTGGGCCACCAGCACCCGGTCGAACACCTGCATCTCGGCTATCGCGCCGTTCCACCAGTTCTCCACCGCGCCGGAGCCGAAGCCCCGGCCCACCGCGAACCTGCCAGCCGCCTGCCACGGCACGGCAGTGCGATCAGCCTCGGCAACCTGCTGGCCGTCGACGTACAGCCGGATCTTCTTCTCCGTCGCGTCGTAGACGCCAGCCAGATGAGTCCAGCGCCCGACATCCGCCGCGGTGATCGCCGTCGGGGACACCGCCATCCGCGACGTGCTCGACTGGGCGGCGGTGTCCTTCATCAGGAACGACCAGTACGGCGTCAACCCGGTGCCCATGCGCCGTACTCCGAAGTCGAACCCGGCCGCGTCCTGACCCTCCTGGGTCGCGATCTTCACGTCGGCGGTAGGTAGGGCACCGAGACGTACCCAGGCGGCGACACTGAACGAGGCGTTGGTGTCCACCACCTTGGCCGTGGTCGTGGCGGCGGACGAGAGGCCGTTGAAGGTGGCGGCCTGCCCACCGACCATTCGCTGACCATCCGGCCAGGTCACATTCGCGGCGGTGAGTGAGGAGTCGGTCGGCGCCTTCTTCCGGTCGCCCAGCGCCGCCGCCTGGTTGACCCCCGGATAGGTTTGCAGACCCCACTCGGCGACCGGCGGTGACGGGCGCTTGACATCGAACTCGACCGACCCGTACCCCTCGTTGAGGGTGGCGTCGATCGCCTTGGCCAGCAGCACGTTGCGGCCGAACCCGGGCGCGGTCAGATCGACCTCCGCGTACTTCGGACCACTGCCCTGGGCGGCGATCTCCTTGGTCGCGGCGTCCCAGCCGTACTGGAACCTGGTCACGTCGGTGTCCGTCGACTCGAACCGGAACCGGCCCTTCATCCCCGGGCCCGCCGGTACCGTCAACACCTTCACCACGACCGGCGGCCGCTTCGTGTCAGCGGCGAACTGACACCACGCCGACCATGATCCCGTCAGCGAGTACGGCGCCTTGTCCGTGCCCCTGGCCCGGAACGCATACGTCTTGCCAGTCGCGATCGACAGCGCGCTACTCGTCGCCCGGGCGTTAGGAGTTACACCCGCCTTCGCCGGTGGTGGGGTCTGACGGCCCGGGAACGTATCGGTCACCACCCCCATCCCCTTGACCGGCACCTCGATCCACTCGAACGTCCCGGTCAACGAGTCGGCCCGGTCCGCGTCCGGGAACACTGCCGACAGCGTTGGGGCCAACGTGCCGACGGTCAACACACTCGAAGCCGGGCAGGCGACCCCGGCGACCTGGAGCCCGTTCGGTACGCCGGGCTTGCTGTCGTAATCCACGTAGAGCTTCGCGTCATTGGGGAAGAACTTCTTCCACCGGTCCTGGGTCGACTCCCCCGAGCCCTCCCCGTCCCGCGCGGTGAACCCGACGGTAATCGTCGACGACTTCGCGGTCGCGGCGCTCCGCAGGTGGCTCGTCACCGTCGACCCCGAGAAGTTCATGATCATGTCGGGTTGGATCGAGCTGCACCCCCCGGACTCGTTGGCGTGACCCGAGGCGGTGTCCAGAAGCGCCTTCAGCCCGGTCGACCACGACGCCTTCGGTGTCGCGTTGACCGCCGACGTCGAGTACATCGACGTCACCGTGTCACCGCACGACCAGGAGTGGTCAAGCTTCATCTGCACGTACGCCGACTCGACGTGTTTGCCGGCCAACGAAACTCCGTTCGCGGTGGTGGAGAACTCGAAGAACGACCGGTAGACGGCACCGGTGTCCGGGTTCAACCCCACCCGGGCCACGCTGTAGTCGGTGTTCGACGAGTTGTTGTTCGTCGCGTACGCCCACTTCGTCTTGTACACCGACCACGCCGGATCGACGTACATCGGAAAAACCGCGTCCGGGGCGGTGAGCAACTCCGTGTCCGGGCGCAGCAACAGATCCCCGCCCGACACCTCCACCTCCACCGGCGCGACCCGGGCAGCGTCCCCCGCAACCGCGGACGTCGACTCCGCCGACGACGTCCTCTGCCCTGCCGAACCTCCCGCCGCGCCGGTGCGCGAGTCCCACATCACCGGCGGCTCCGCCGAGGCAATGACCCTGGTGCCCGCCGCCGCCCGAAGCCGCCCATCCGGACCCGATCGCACCTGCACACTTCCGCCAAGACCGAACCGGATCTGCCGCACCGCCGGATTCGCCGCAGCCGCCGCCGACTTGACCACGAGCACATGGCTGAACCCCGTCCACGTCGCCCGCACCACCAGGTCCACACCGGCCAACACATCCGGATAGGTCGCCGAGTCACCCGAGAGAACCGGTGCGGGCAATGCGCCCCCCGGCCACGACATCTCCATCGTCTGACCGTCGCGCGCAAGCACCACCAACGGACCGGAACCGCCCCCGGAGAACGCCACGTCGGCTACTGACGCAACAGGCCGCAACAGGCCGTCGGCGCCACGAGCCAGCGTAAGGTCGACGTCCGCCCAGCCTCCCGCCTTGCGGGTCCGCTGCGGCACGACTCCGGACTCAAACCGCAGCCGTCCATCCGGCTGCGCCACCACCTGCGCGAACTCGGTACGCGAACCCTCGACCAGAACAGGCTCGGCACAAGCAGCAGCCATCGCGGACGCCTCAGCCTCGGAACCAGCGACCCCCGTACACGCCGGGGCCGCCGCAACAGGACGCGACACGCCCGGCACAGCCAAGGCGCTCCCGGCCACCACCGCCACCACCCACACAGCCAGCCTGCGGCACCACCGACGGCCCACGCCACACCCCTAACCGCTCGGAGCAACGGCGAAGACCATAAACACCCTCCGCAGTCTCACGCCAACACTGGGCAACAAGGCCGGAAACGATCAAGAACGGACACCCGCAACCGGCTCGTTGAAGGCAGCGAAGTGGGGTTACTTCGGAGAGTCACCGACATTAATAGGCAGCCAACGATGTTGTGATCTAGGCCATAAAGGCGGAGCGATGGGCATGTCCGTGCTGGAAGAAGAGGCCCTCTTGGGACCCCTTGCCGCCGGGTCCTGGTTGGCCTTACTCGAGATGGTGCGGCGACACCGCGTCGACGTAGGTAGGTCTCGACCTGGACCACTGCGATGGTCAGCCGGCGGGTCTCTGACCGCCTAGTGTGGCGGCCGGGTCGGCCGGCAGGCTGACCGGTGGAGGTACGACCGCGTCGGCGCCATTCGATGCGGCGCTGTCGCGGCTGAGGAGGACGCGTAGCACCCGATCCGGTCGCAGCAGGCTGGTGGGCGCAGCGAGCAGGCCCGTCACGCGTACGAACGCGGCACCCAGGCTCGCGTCGGTGGCGGCTGCGGCGTGCAGCCGGGGCAGGTACGCGTTGACCATGCGGGTCCGTGCCGTGCGGCGGCCGGTTACCCTCGGGGAAGACAAGATCCGAGCCGGTGGCGATCTCCCACGGCGCGTCGACGACTTTGGCTATGGCCGGCTCGGCGGCCAGCTGTCCCACAGCGGTGTCGGTCGTCATCTGGCGTCTCTCCCTTGATCGGTCGATCAGCCCGTTATTTCCAGTCCCGCGACAGGTCGCTCACTCAGGCTAAGGTACTGACAACCGCCGTTACCGCCAGCAAGATCACACTCAACACGAGCCCGCTCGTCGCCCATTTGACCACTCGGTACTTGCGGGCCGCGATGGTCGCGCTGTGCCAGATCAGATCGGACAGGGCGACGTGCAGCATCCTCCGGTCGCGGGTGAGCGCTTGGAACTCGGTGGCGTACGCCAGGGAGTCGGCGAAGCGCTCCGCGATGTCCACGCAGAATAGCGGCGCTTGCACCGCCCGGCCGCCCCGGACACGCGGGCTGACGGCCACGATCGCCGCGACTGCGGTGCCGATCACCGACAGCGCGCAAGCTGCGACCGCGACGACGAAGACCGGCGCCGGCCGGTGCACCTTGCCGACCAGCGTGTAGAGCAGGCCGCCGAGTACTCCGGCGCCAGTTAGGGTGGCGCCGGCTTTCGTGTCGGCGTGCTTGGTCCACTCGACGACGAGCGAGACCATGTGCCAGGCGTCGATGACGTCCGGTTTTCGCGGCGCACGGGTCATGGTTCTCCTCTTGCGGGGCGGTCCTGCCTCTCGACATGCAGCAGGAGGGTCCCGACGATCAGCAGTACGGGGCTTAGCGCTGACGCGGCTCCGCCCCCCGGGTCATACATGCTGAGCGCTCCGGCGCCGTGACTGACCCATAGGGGGAGGCTGGCGACGCACACAGCGATAGAAATCCACTGCGGATGACGTCGGCCGGCCGCGTTCGCCCCCAGGAGGACGACGGTCAGGCTCAGCGCCGTCGCCCGTGCGGCGACTCCGTCGCCGGCCAGGATCTCGACGGCTACCTGCCCGGACGCGCCCGTGGCGAGGACGCCCCACGCCGCCGCCTCCGCCCTCATGCCGGCTCCTCTGGAAGCTTCGCCACCAGCTCGCCGCGACGGAAATCAATCAATAACCGTCTCAACAGGTCGATTAGCGTCCGCTTGTGCTCGGCGTCCAGGTCGCCCAGGAAGTCCCGCAGCACATTCGCGATTACCATGGCCGAGTTGTCCGGCGCCGAGCCGAGCTTTTCGGCGATCCGTTCGAACCGGTCGTCCAGCAGGCTCTCCATGGCGTCCGGATGGCGGTCGAGCCAGTAGGTGCGGGCGACCTCGGGCCGCCGGAAGATGTCTTCCCGCAGGTGTCGCAGCCGCTCAATTTCGAGCTTGTCGTTCATCTGTCGCAGCGCCAGCTTGGTCCGCAACTCCTCCCACTCAGCGGCTGTTCGCCGCGCCTCCTCGGTCGCGGTGAGGGTCGCCGTGACGGTGAGGCGCCGGACGGGGACGTCGGCTGGGATGGTGATCTCGCGCAGCCCGGCGTTGACCCTGAGCTGGGCGGTGTCGAGGTGGATGACGCTCAGGTCTCGGGTGACCCGCTCGGCGCGGCGCACGATGGCGCCGCGCAGCCAGTCGCGCAGGTCGCCTCGGGCCGGGTCGCCGAACCAGCGTGCCGTGAAGAAGGCGGAGAACCAGCCGCCCTCGACCCGGCTGGGCAGGGTGGCCGGGAACGCGTCGTCGATCCACGTGACTGGCGGGATCGCGGCGGCGGCCGTCACTGCCGGCCGGGCCGGGAACAGGCGGTCGAGCCAGTCAGGCATCGCCGTCCCCCTCCGGCTGCACGGCCCGGACCCAGCCGAGAATGGTCGCGTTGGCGTTGCTGACCCGGTCGACCAGCCGCTCGCGCAACGCCGCACGTCGGCTGGACACCGCCCGCGTCTCCCAGCCGTAGGCGAAGGTGCGGACGCAGGTGATCCGCAGCGCAGAACCCGGACCGCGGACGGACGCCGCGAGCACCTCGATGAGCCAGCCGGCGAAGTGCTCGTCGTCGACCGCCTGGTCGAGCCAGCTGTAGAGGGTGTCGCGCAAGTGCTCCGGTTCGTCGAGGTGCTCAAGCAGGTTGCCGACGGCGGCGGGCAGTGCCGGGCCCAGGCCGGCGTTCTGCTCGTACGCGACGCGGATGGTCGCCGTGCCCAGCGTTGCGACGACCCGGCCGGCCACCGTGAAGGCCGGCGCCGCTGGGTCGCCGAGCCATTGCAGCAGACGCTCCAGCACATCGCGCTGCAGGGCGGGGCGCTGCCACAGGTCGATCACGGCCTGCACGACCAGTGGGACGAGTGGCCCGTCGGCGCGCACCGCGAGGTTCTTCACCCGGGTCAGGGCGACCTGGGGGTAGGCGTCGGCGAGATCGCCGGTGCAGACCTCGGCGACCAGCCGCCACACGTCGATGCTGGCGGAGTAGGTGGCCCACTGGTTGAGCCGGGCCCGCATCCGCGCGCCGGCCTCGGGGCTGAGCGCCACTGCGGTAACCAGGGACGCCAGCACCGGACGCAGCAGGCCGGACAACGCCCACCGGTTGGCGATCCGCAGTACGAGGCCGATGTCAGAGCGCCGGCGGACTACCCCGAGCACCGCGCCGGCGACCAGCTGGGCCAGTTGGGTCGCCTCGTACTGTCCGGGTACCTTGGGCACCTGAATCAGCCAGTCGGTGAACACCCTCCGAAAGCCGTCCGAGCGGTCCGTCAGGAAGTACTCGACCACCGATTCGGCGTACGAGGGCCGGTTGAAGTAGAGCCGTGCGTCATCGCCCTCGAGTCGCGCATCGATCGCCTTGGCCAGCTGCCGCACCCCGGCGGTGGTGACGCTGTTTCTCCCAACCTGCCGGCCCTCCAGCATCTCGGCGAGTTCCTCGGCGCACCTCAACACGCGCCCCGCCGGACTGGACTCGAGCACGGCGGCCGCGAGCAGAAACAGCCGTGCGTCGACGTCTGGGTGCTTGCCGAACCAGTCGTCCAGCTCGTGGGTCCACTCCTGGTAGGCACCGACCACCTCACCGACGATCCAGTCGTCGTCCTGTCCCGCCTCGGCCCGTCCGGCGGTGTCGACCATCAGATCGGCGAGCCGGGCGACATCGCGCGGCGAGGCCTTGCACATCAGCTCCTCGACGCGCTCGTCTCCGATCATCCGGGACAAGTCGCGGCCCGGCCGGCGGGCGCTTACCCGTGCGGCGAGCAGCTGCCGCCGGTCCGGGATGCATGCGGCGAAGGTGAGGTCGGGCCACGACTCGCCGGTCGCCCGCCACGCCACCTCCCGGGCCACCACCACTAGGAAGGCGCCCTTGGCAGCCAGCCGATCGCGGTACGCCCGCAACTGCCGCCCGAACTCGCCGGAAGTCGTCTCGTCGTCCGGGTGGACGAAGAGATAACCGGTACCGGCCTTAGCCGGCAGGTCGGCCGCAAGGAACTGCCCGGGCTGTCCGGCGTCCCAGGCGGGGATCCGTTCGAGCGGTACGTTCAACCGGCCCAGCGCGGTAACGGCTGCGGTGTGCCGGCCCGATCCCGGCTCGCCAAGGAGCACGACGCTGTGGTGCGCCCGCAGCCGTTCCACGACCTGATCGGTGCGCAGTTCCTGGCCGGCCACCGTGCGGAACGACCGGTCGACGTATGCGGCGACGGTCGCGCGAACGTACTCCGGGTCCAGGCGCTCCATTCGACGCAGACGGTCCACCTGCACCAGGAGATCCCCGGCGACCGATCCGACGACGAGCCCGCGGTTACCCGCCGCGTTGATCTGGGTCTCCGCCAAGCGCTCCTCGATCTCGCCGATGTCGACGGTCTCCGGCGGTTCCAGCAGCTCGGTCACGACTCCCTCCCGAGGCCGATGTTCATGTCGCCCTGGACGGTGCCGCTGACACCGCCCCTGTTGTCCGGCGCGTTGATCACGGTCGACGACCCTGCGGGGGCCGCCTTCTTCTCCGGTGTGGAGGAAGGGTCGACCGGCCGGAGCGCCGGCACGGCGGCGAGGCTCCCAGACGGCTCGGGCACGTAGAGCCAAGCACGTTGGGCGAAGCTCTTGCCCTCCACGGTCGCCGGCACCTCGATGAGGCGGTCTGGGTGCACGCCGGCGTATCCCTGCAGCACCACGTCCTGATAGACCCGCTCGGAGATGATCGCCGCCACGAAGGTCACGCTGGGGCTCGCCGCGGACAGGATCGCCTTCACAGGTACGGAGTCCAGCAGCCGATGCGTGTCGTTGCGGGCAGTGCCGTTGCCGCTCAGATAGGGGTTCGGCCCATCCTTCACCGGTCCGACGTTGATGCTCACCCTCAGTTGCATGCGAGCGTCGCCGGACCGAGTGTTCGCATTGTGCCGGGCAAGCACCCGTTGCAACTCCGGCAGGAATGGATGCAGGAGGAACGGCAGCACATTGGTGGGCACACCGATGGCGAAACCGTCGCCGGTCGGCCCGAAGAACGCCGGCTCGTTCCAGGCGTCGGCCAGCCCGGCGTCGGCTAGTGCCCGTTCCACCACCTGCGGGATCAGTCCGCTGATGGTTTGGTGCAGCCGGCCGGGCAGATCGGTGAAACCACGGGCGTCAACCGCGAGGATTCCTCGGTAGGGCGGCAAGGTCTCGGAGGTCACGTACGGGACATCGGGCTCGTCGGTCATCTGCGCCTCTTCGTGTCGCACGACATCGGACACCAACAGGATGCGGATCGCCGCCCGCGCCAGACTGCACACCAGTGGGCACTCCGGCCGTGATGAGCGCGACAGCGGGGCGGGGTCAGAGCTCCGCGATCGTGCGCAGCCGATCGAAGTCAGCGATGACAACAGCCCGCCGGGCTGTGCGGATGATCTGCGCGGCCCGCAGCGCTCCCAACTCCTCGACAATGGCGTTCCGGGACGCGCCCGCGTAACAGGCGAGGTCCTGCTGGGCCATGCGGATCACCGTGTTGTCGTGCAGCCGCAGCAGGGCACGGGCGACCCTGGCCCGCACCGGCAGCAGGGCTATCTCACTGCGCTGGGTGTCCGCCTCGCGCAGCCGTTCCACCGTGTAGAGAGTGAAGCCGGCGAACACCGCAGGACGGGCCACGAAGGCCCGGAACTGCGCCGCCGTGACCATCTGCGCATCTACCCGGCCCAACGCCACGACGGTCGCCGACCGGCGGCCCCCGTCCAGGGCAGCCATGTCACCCAGCACGTCTCCTGCGGTGCGACAGGTGAGAATCGCCTGGCCGCCGTCGGCCTCGACGCGAACAACCTTGACCGTGCCACGCCGCAGCGCGTACACGTGCCGGCCGACGTCGCCCTGATGGAACAGAATCTGCCGGTCGAGGAAGTGAACAGGTACACCGGAATCGAGCAGCCCGAACCAGTCCTCCGCCGGAATGCGGTCGGCCAGTTGCCGGGCCATCCTGACCAGAACATCCGTCACATACAGAAAGTAGTTCATTTAAAACGCTACGTCGATACGGTCGTCCTTCGACGTGATCCCGGGTAGCTGCCCGGTGTCGATCAACTCCTGGCGGCGCCAGGTATAGATGGTCTGGTCGCTGATCTGTAGGTCCCGAACCGGGTCGGCCACCGATCGGCCGGCCTTCAGCAGATCAAGGACCTTGCGGCGGCGGAACTCGGGCGGGTAACTCCTCGGCACGTCTCTCCTCAACGAGTGGAACGCACGAGAGTCAACCAAACCGACTCCACCAACCGGGGAACATCACTCAGACAACTGCCAGCTCCTCGATCATGTCTTCCTCCCGCGCCTGCCGATCGACGGACGCGCGGGCGCACCTACCTCGCTTACCCAGGATCGAGGTTCGCCCGCACACTCGCCAGCATCGACCAAAGTAACGAAGAGGGCCGACAAGTCTGTACTGCCGATCATAAGCTGAGTTGCTCGCGGCAATCGGCGAGGTACACAGAACTGCAGCCAGCCCCACATCACCACACAGCAACGCCGATCAGCATAAGATCGTCTGCACCGTCATCCAACGGCGCTCCGGCTATCGGCTGCAGGCCCGCCCCGACCACACCGTCGGCATCGCGTCGGAGCCAGAGCCGCCCCACCGCGGCGTCGCCATCACGGCGGGCAAGGACGATACGACCTTCGTAGAGGTCGAGTTGCCCGGAGGTGATGGGCTCGAAGACCTCGCCGGGCGCCTCCGTCACCAGGAATCGGCGAGTCGCGGTGAGGGCGGGCCCGACGTCCGAGAGCGATACCCGCAGCGCCCCGGTGGGTGCCAGGTCGTGTTTGCCGAGGAGGCGGCTGAGCACGTCCGCCGCCACGCCGCGACGTAGCTGCTCGTGGTAGCGCTCGTTGCGGAACACCCGGAGGCAGCGGTAGCAGCTGGTCTCCGGGCCGCATTCACAGTCGCGGACCCGCTGCAGGGCCTGGTCGAGTACGTCCCGCAGCCGCTCAGCGATGCGGCGGACGTGGCCGGCTCCTCCGGGCACGGTGTCGTAGAGCATGATCACGCTGCGGCCGGCTTCGGTTCGGTAGACCGTCGCGTCGATATCGTCGCGAGAGATCTCGAGCGCGCGTACCGCCCCCTCCACCAGCGCGTACGCGACCGATCGCCAGACGGGGTCCTCGACTCCGATCACGACCGCACCGTCGAAGCTCAGGTCGAGGACGTCCGTCTGATATTTGTGGGCCAGCGACAGGTTTTCCATGCGGCCACGGCACTCGCGGCCGCTAAGTGGACTCTCGTGGTCGACCCGACCGTCGATGGCCCGGCCAGCGAAGCCACAGGTCGCGCAGACGAGGAAGCCGCGTCCCATCGCGCCGTCACTGATTGCCACCAGCTCGCCCCGGGCACCGGCCCGGATGGTGATCGCGCCTCCGGCAAGGTCCAACTTGTCCGCGTAGAGTTCGGCACCCGGCGACACGACATGGGTTGCGCCGTGCCAGGCCCGTCGCGGCGCACTGGTGGGTCGCCGGCCGGTACCGCGTGCCGCGACGAACCCGAAGACGGGAATGGCGTACTGACGAGGTACGCCGACGAGGGCGGCACCGCAGGCCGGGCACTCCTGGTCGAGGCGGTCGATCGAGTCGCGGTAATGGCCGCATCCGTCGCACACCGCGTAGTAGCGTCGCTCAAGGTCCCGCCCGGGCAGCCGGTACAGGCCGGCCGACTGCCAGACCAGTCCCCCGGCGACGACCTCCGCACCGGGTGCGTACTCGTAGATGGCCGACGAGAGGTCTCGGGAAAGCTCCAGTTGCTTGGCGATGGGGGCGTCCGCGAAGGCCAGTCGCAGCTCGACGGTGTCGACGGGAAATCCGTACTTTGGCAGGACGTTTCGGTTGGCGAGCAGCCCGAGCAGTTCGCGGCGAGTGATCGTGTTCATCACGCGGCCGTACCGCGCGGCCTTGTCGTCCTGGCGGGCGGTGAAGGCCTCCTGCCGCTTCTGCTCGTACGTGTCGACATCCTGCTGCAGCTCGGACCGGACCGACTCCAGCAGGTCGACCAGCTGCTTGACCCACTCTTCGGAGTCGACGCCGATGATGTCGCGCACCTCGGCCGGCAGCACCTGCCGCAGCGAGTCGCTGACCTGCGGCGGCACCGGTGTAAGGAAGTCACGGACCAACGTGACCGGGGTGATCCCGTCGTCTCTTGGCAGGAAGAACTCCCCTGCTGTACGCCAGATGGTGCCGTGGGTCCGAAATTGGTGCCGGAAGAACGCGGCGAGCGCGACGGAGTGGGCGTGCCGCCGATCGATGCGCACGTTGGTCAGGGGCACGTACGGCGCCCGGACCTCCCCGGCGATCATCCGGTCGGGCTCGGCGAAACGGGACAGGTCATGCGAGCGGCGCTGGGCATAGGTGAGCACGAGCGCGGCTGAATCGGTTCGGCGGCCGGCCCGACCGGCCCGCTGGACGTAGTTCGCGGTGGTCGGAGGCATGTTGCGCAGCATGACGGCTTGCAGCTCGCCGACGTCGACGCCGAGTTCGAACGTGGTGGAGCAGGAGAGGGCGTTTACTTCGCCGCGGACGAACTGCTGCTGAATTTCAGCGGCTCGCTCGCTGGTCCACTGGGCGGTGTGTTCGAGGACGCGCAGCGGCACTGGGTACATGTCCCGGTAGACGTTGCGGTAGTGGTCCGGGTCGGTGCCCGCAGCAGGGGGCGTCCATGGTTCGAGGTCGCCGGTGCAGGCCATGGTGGGGCAGGTGGCGCGCACGTTGAATGGGGTGAGCTTTCGGCACCTGCTGCACTGCCACATGGTCAGGCCGCCGGCCGTCGGCGTGCAGGTGATCAGGGCGGAGTCGAGCTGATGGACCTGGCCGATGCCGACCTCGGTGCCGGCGATCAGCCACTCGGCCTGTGGCCCCCTGCTCAGCAGGCGCCACACGCCCTCCAGTAGTTGGATCGGGTCCGCCTGCCGGTCGAGCCGAGCAAGCACGCGGGTCACGAAGTCGACCCGCCGGTTGGTCCCCTTGGTCGGCAGCCAGCTGAGGACCTTGCGGCGCGCGTCGGAGCCGATGCCGCGTACGTAGATCGGGCCGAGCCGCGGCTGGAACGCCTCGTCGCGGGGGTTCACGCCGTCGAGGGCACCGACGGCGCCCTGGAGCCGAATCGATCGGATCAACTCGGAGAGCAACGCCCAGACCTCTTCGTCGCTGAGGCCGAGCGCGAGCAGCGGCTGGGGTGGTAGCCACGCGGGGTCGCGGGACATGTCCCAGGCGATGAGTCCCCTGCCCTCCAGGGAGTTGCGTTCGTCAACGCCGACGGCCTCGACCTGTGCCCAGAGGGCGACCTGCCTCTCCCGGGCCTGTCGGCTCTGCCGCCGTTCGAAGATGCCGTACCGGTCGGCTACTCGGGAGGTGTGGTAGACGACGTCGGTGAGGCGTACCTCGTCGTCAGCCGCCGCTGCGGCGACGGCACCCTCGTGGAGCAGCCGCCGGCGCTGCACCCGCTCGTAGGAGTCTTCAAGGTATGGCGCGAAGTAGGCCGCCGACTGCCGGCTGTCGCTGAACAGCAGCAGCTTGCGTCCGCCGCCTCGTAGGCCTCGCTGGATGGGATCGGATGCCATGGGCAGCTTCTGATAGAGGGCGGTCGCCAGGACCGAGGCGGAGGCTTCGTTGCCGCTGGCGAAGAGCCGGATCAGGCCGGCTCCGCGTCCCCCGCACGAGAGGCATGCAGTGAGCTCGTCGCTGCGCTGCCGCAGGAAACGTACGGCGCGCATGGCGCCGTCCGGGCAGCGCGGGCAGTGGGCCGCCTTACCGATCTGGAACACCCCGCACCGGGTGCACAGCGCGCCCAGCTCGCCGGCCGCTTGGGCAGCACCGCTGAACATCTCCTCGTCCTCGTCGGTCGCCACGTCGTCGACCAGCGCCATCCACACCTGCTGCTCGTCGCGGGAGCGGCGGGACCGGAACACGGTGAAGGTGCCGACCCGCTCCAACGTGCCCATCAGGTAGACGGTGCCGCAGCGGCGGCAGGTACCGAACTCGAAGGCGGCGTCGCCGCACCGTCCGCAGCGCTCGTGCCGGGTCAGACTGACGTGCGGCCCGTTGGCTCCGAGGCAGGCGAAAGCTCCTTCCGTCGCGCGGGCGAAGAGGTGGTAGCGAGCGGAGAGCACCGGGGTGCCGGCCTCATCGTGGATGCTGTTGGCGAGAGCGACCATCGACGCGGTCTCGGACGCGCCGCTAACGGGGAACAGGGCCTGGGCGACCTCGTGCAGCGGTATCGGCCCGTGGGCGAGCAGCGCCTTGAGCCGGCGAACGCGCTGCTCGTACGCCAGCGCCTCGGCCGGGTCGCCCCCGGCGTACCCGTGCTCGCGGGCGAGGGCCACGACGGCGCCGGCGGGGTCCGGCGTGTTGAGCAGCTTCTCGTACGCCGTGGCGGGCAGGGGTCCCCACTCGGGCCCGGGCGGCAGCTGGACCCGGTCGGCGGTGATGACGTCCTGCCTCGCCTCATCGGCGGGGTCGTACTCGAAGGGGACGGGGAAGAGGGAGGCAGCGAAGTCGACCACCGCTGACATGTCGCTACCGACGGTCGCGCTCGTCGCGATGCACTGCACCGACCGGCCCGAATCCACCCGGTCGGCGAGTCGGCGCAGCAGCATCGCGAGCTCGGCCCCGCGAGCCCCGTCGTAGACGTGCGCCTCGTCGACGACGATGAACTGCCAGTGCCCGGCGTGCTCACCCTCGAAGAGGTCCATGTCCAAGGGCCGCAGCAGTAGGTATTCGAGCATGGCGTAGTTGGTCAGCAGGAGGTGCGGCGGTCGCTGCTGCATCTCCTCCCGGCTGAGCAGTTCGTTGGGCAGCGACCGCTCGCCAGGGTTCTGCTGCTCGAAGACCTCCACGGCCTCCCGGCGACTGCGGCGGGTCTCACCCGTGTACCGACCAAAGGTGATGTCCGGCGCCTCGGCCAGCAGGCCCCGCAGCCGCTTCATCTGATCGTTGGCCAGCGCGTTCATCGGATACAGCAGCAGCGCCCGCACGCCAGGCCCGAGGCTGGCCGCCGCACGTTCGGCCATCAGCCGGCTCAGGATGGGGATAAGGAAGCTCTCGGTCTTGCCGGATCCGGTGCCGGTAGCAACGACGATGTTGCGCCCTGCAGTTGCCTTCCGGATCGCCCGCTCCTGGTGTTGGTAGAGCGGACGGTCCATGGCCAGCCCGGCGCCCAGGCAGGCCATGCCGGGATCGAGCACGCCCGCGTCGATGAGTTGCCGGGGTGTGGCGCTGGTGACGTAGGGCGGGGTCGCCTCGAGCAGGGGACCCTTGGTGATCTCCTGGTTGATCGCGTCGCCGATCGCAGTTTCGAGCGCGCTCGCCAGCCGGGGATCCTTCGGCTCCACGAGGGAACGAAGATAGCGCCGGTAGGTGGAAACGATCGCGTCACTGGTGGCGAGGGGGTCGAGGATCATTCGGATGCTCCGGCTCCGGTCAGGAGGAACTCCGCGAGGAGAAGGTCGATCGCGACGAGACGCGGCGCGCTGCGGGCGAGCGTCGCGTGTAGGGGAAGGATTCGTGGCAGCAGCCCGGCCGGAGCCACGTGCCCTCGGGCGGCCAGCCGCGCCACGAAGGCGAACGCCAGCGACAGCGCGGGGAGAGCGAGCCACCCTCGAGTCGGGTTGCGGGCCTGCACCGCGGCTACCACCCGCGGCCCACCGCACTCGGCTAAGGGCTTTTGCAGGGCGCGCAGCAGCCCCTCCGCGTTGCTGGAGAGCCGTCCCAGGCCGGGCCGCACCCGTACCTCGAACAGGTGACGGGCCGCAACCATCCGTTCGTCGGCGTCGAGCAGGCCGCCGGGAACGACGCGCATCGCCCGCCACACCCGGTCGCGTTCCTCCGCCGGCAGCAACGCGAACACCTCGGCCGACTGGTCGAACCTGCCGACCGTCTCGTACGGATCGGGACCGCCGGCGAGCAGTTGCGTTGCCACCGCACCGCATACCGCGGCGATCTGTTCGCCCAGGTCGGCATCTGAGGCGATTTCAGGCAGCCGGTGGGCCGAGGCGAGCATGGCGGCCAGCGGGCTCGCTGTCCATAGCCGCGCCTCGTCGGTCGCACTGACGTACCTGTCGGGAGGCAGGGCGATCAGACCGGAGTGCACCAGGGGTGCGACCACCTGGTCAGCCGAGGCGCGGTGCTTGGTGAGCACGGCCAGCGCGGCGGCGGGATGCGGGCGCAGGAGCGGCGCGGCGCCCCGGATGTTGGCCGTGACACCTCGGATACGAAGGTCGTCCGCGCGGGTAGAGGTCGAACAGCAGCGGCGCGATGTCCGGTAGGTCGGGCAGGGCAGCTGCTCCGGCCAGGTACGCCGAGACCGCCTCACCCGCCGGGTCCTGGCCGGTCGGCTGCCACGTCAGCTCGGCGAGGTCGAAGGAGTTGTCGCGGCCGGGCCACTCCGGCCAGTCCGACGGCAACCACGGATCCTCGATGCGCAACAGCGCCACGAGTGGCCCCGCCGTGATGACCCGCGTGGGCAGTGGGTCGCTGACCAGGTCCGCGCTGAGGCGCGCGAGGTATGGCGGCTCCCACGGCGCGTACACCTGGTACAGCGCGGCCGTCAGCCCTTCGGCCCGCACGCCGTCGACCAGCACCAGCCGGTCGTCCTCGAGGTGCACCGCGCTGGCGAGGCGTCGGGGTACGCAGCGCGCTGCCGGGAAGTCCTGCCCGTCGAAGCGGACGTCGAGCTGGGCGAGCCCGTGGGCGCCGACCGTGTCGGCGATGGCGGCGAGCCGGAACCGGGCCATCGGCTGGCCGTAGGTTTCTCCGGACGGAACGGTTTGCAGCTCGCGGCCCCCGGACCGGACGATCAACCGCGCGTCGACCGCCCGCGGTAGCCGCACCAGCAGTTCACCCTCGCCGATTGTCTCGGTGTCCAGACGCAGCGGTTGCAGGGACCATTCGCCGCGGCTGCCGCCGCCGAGCCGTTGGAGCGCCATGTGGGCGGGCGTGACCCGTACGGTGGTCGCGCCGCCCGGGCTGTCGAGCTGCAGCTCGACAGCGGTGTCGGCGGGGCCCAGGTGGGTCATTGGGGGCGTGACCGATAGGTCGGGCAGGGTGGCGTCGGCTCCTACGGTGGCCGGTTCCAGCCCGTTCGCCGTGATCTCTCGCCAGGCGGGGTGGGAGATGACGGACAGCCCCTCGGCGAACTCCAGCGTCCGGGCCAGGCCGCGGCCGAGCGGACCCCGAACGGTGATCTCGTAGGGGCCGGCCAAGGGGCGGGCAAGGTCCCGCCACGGGTCGACCGTCGTGTCGTGGACGCTCCTATGGTGCGTCAAGTGGTTGAGGGTGGTGTTTCGAGGCGTCGGTAGAGCTCTCGGGTGATGTAGCGCTTGAGGCAGCGTTTGATCTCGCGGTCGGTTTTGCCCTGGGTGCGGCGGCGGACCAACTCCCACCGACCCGGCAAGCCCGGGGGGGACTGCTGCTGCGGACGTACGCCGGGTATAACCACCGCCACCGGCCCGGTGTTCCGCGATCCGCCCCCACCCACCACCCGATCATGACCAAAAACCGGACACCCGGGCGGAGACGGGACGGCCGACCCGTGCTCTCCGCCCCTGACCCTCGGGCACCAGCGGGGCATGCCGCGAATCGGCCCGACGGCGAGGGCTGTCCGTCAATGTCCGCCGTCCCGACCGGTGCGAACGCCGCCCCGGCCTGCCAGACTTCCTGGTGCGCTCCGGACGGCGGGCGAGCCTGGCGGGCAGGCTGGACGGCCGTGACATGCTACGGCGGATCGGGATCGAGATCTTGAGGAGGCAGCGTGAGCCAGGAAGTACGCGGCGTCATCGCCAGGGCCAAGGGTGCGCCGGTCGAGGTGGCCACCATCGTCGTACCGGATCCCGGCCCGGGTGAGGCCGTGGTGCGGGTACAGGCCTGCGGCGTCTGCCACACCGACCTGCACTACCGGGAGGGCGGCATCAACGACGACTTCCCGTTCCTGCTCGGGCACGAGGCCGCCGGGATCGTGGAACAGGTCGGCGCGGGGGTGACCGACGTCGAGCCGGGTGACTTCGTGGTGCTCAACTGGCGGGCCGTCTGCGGCAACTGCCGGGCCTGCCGGCGCGGCAAGCCGTGGTACTGCTTCGCCACCCACAACGCCAGCCAGAAGATGACCCTGACCGACGGCACCGTACTCTCCCCGGCGCTCGGCATCGGGGCGTTCGTGGAGAAGACCCTGGTGCACGCCGGGCAGTGCACCAAGGTCGACCCGGCGGCCCGGCCGGCCGCCGTCGGGCTGCTCGGCTGCGGGGTGATGGCCGGGCTCGGCGCGGCGGTGAACACCGGCGGCGTCACCCGGGGCGACTCGGTCGCGGTCATCGGCTGCGGTGGTGTCGGCGACGGCGCGGTCGCCGGTGCGGCGCTGGCCGGCGCGACCACGATCATCGCGGTCGACACCGACCCGCGGAAGCTGGACTGGGCCAGGGGGTTCGGCGCGACGCACACCGTCGACGCCCGCCAGACCGACCCGGTGGAGGCGATCCGGGAACTGACCGGCGGGCACGGCGCCGACGTGGTGATCGAGGCGGTCGGCCGGCCGGAGACCTGGAAGCAGGCGTTCTACGCCCGCGACCTGGCCGGCACCGTCGTGCTGGTCGGGGTACCCACCCCGGAGATGAAGGTGCCCGAACTGCCGCTGCTCGACGTCTTCGGCCGGGGCGGGGCGCTCAAGTCGAGCTGGTACGGCGACTGCCTGCCGGACCGGGACTTCCCGATGCTGACCTCGCTCTACCTCCAGGGCCGGCTGGACCTGGACGCCTTCGTCACCGAGGAGATCGCCCTCGACCAGGTGGAGGACGCGTTCGGCAAGATGCACCACGGCGACGTACTGCGGTCCGTGGTGATCTTCTGATGGCGGCCCGCATCGACCACGCGGTCACCTCGGGCACCTTCTCTCTCGACGGTCAGACCTTCGACGTGGAGAACAACGTCTGGGTGGTCGGCGACGACGCCGAGTGCGTGGTGATCGACGCGCCGCACGACGTGGACGCGATCCTGGCGGCGGTCGGTGACCGGCGGGTGCGGGCGATCCTGGCCACGCACGCGCACGACGACCACGTACGCGTCGCGCCGGCACTGGCCGAGGCGACCGGTGCCCAGGTGCTGCTGCACCCGGCCGACCGGGTGCTCTGGGACATGGTGCACCCGGAGGTGCCGCCGGGCGGTGAACTGGCCGACGGGCAGTCGATCGAGGTCGCCGGCACCACGCTGGAGGTCCGGCACACCCCCGGGCACAGCCCGGGAGCATGCTCGCTCTACGCGCCCTCGCTCGGGGCGGTCTTCACTGGCGACACCCTGTTCCAGGGCGGCCCGGGGGCGACCGGGCGGTCGTACAGCGACTTCGGCACGATCGTCGAGTCGATCAGGCGGCGGCTGTTGAGCCTGCCGCCGGAGACGGTGGTGCACACCGGGCACGGTGCGAGCACCACCATCGGCGCGGAGGCGCCGCACCTCGACGAGTGGCTGGCCCGGGGGCACTGACCGGAAGCCGTCGCCCCGGGCGCGGACCCGGGCCGAGGCGGTCCGGGTCGCCGGGGAGCACGGTTGGCTCCCCGGCGACCCGGACGATTGACCCGGCGCCGGGCGAATCGCTCCGGTGCCGGGCCGGCATCACATGAAGTACCGCAGCCAGACGTAGATCCAGGCGAGCACGGTACTCATGATCGTGACGATGATGCCGTAGCGGGTGAACTGCCAGAACGAGATCCGGTGACCGGTACGGGCGGCGATGCCGATCGCCACCACGTTGGCGCTGGCGGCGACCGCGGTGCCGTTGCCGCCGAAGTCGGCGCCGAAGGCGAACGCCCACCAGAGTGCCTGCCCGGTCTGCGGGTCCGGTGCCGTGGCGACCAGCCCCTCCACCACCGGTGCCATGGTGGCGACGTACGGGATGTTGTCGAAGAACGCCCCGAGCACCGCCGAGCCGAAGAGCAGCGCGGTGGCGGCACCGAAGAAGTTGCCGTCCACCTGCTCGATCACCCACTCGCCGAAGGTGGTGATCACGCCGGTGTGCACCAGCCCGGCGACCATCACGAACAGCCCCATGAAGAAGACCAGGGTCGGCCACTCGACCTCGCCGAGCACGTCGGAGACGTCCATCTTGGACACCAGCAGCATCACCCCGGCGCCGACCATCGCCACCACCGACGGGTCGACGTGCAGCACCGAGTGCAGCCCGAAGGCGACCACCACCAGGCCGAGCACCACCAGGCAGCGGACCAGCAGCCGTACGTCGGTGATCGCCCGTCGCTCCTGCAACGCCAGTACCGCCTCGACGTGCTCCGGGTTGTACTTGAACGACTTGCGGAACAGCACCCGGGTGAAGAGTACGAAGACCGCGAAGATCACCACGACGGCCGGCGCCATGTGCACCAGGAAGTCGGTGAAGGTCAGTCCGGCGCGACTGCCGATGATGATGTTGGGCGGGTCGCCGATCAGGGTCGCGGCGCCACCGATGTTGGAGGCCAGGATCTCGGCGATCAGGTACGGCTGCGCCGGGATGTGCAGCCGGTTGCAGACCACCACCGTCACCGGGGCGACCAGCATGATCGTCGTGACGTTGTCCAGGAACGGCGAGGCGATGGCGGTGATCAGCATCAGCATCACCATCAGCCGGTACGGCCGGCCGGACGATCTCTTCGCGGCCCAGATCGCCAGGTAGTCGAAGAGGCCGGTCTGTTTCAGCACCCCAACGATGATCATCATTCCGAGCAGCAGGAAGATGACTTTCCAGTCGATCCCCTCGTGCTCGGAGAAGTAGACCTCCGCCCCCGGCGCGAAGCCGAACACCAGCATCGCGGCGGCGGCGATCAGCACCACCTTGACCTTGTCCACCTTCTCGGTGGCGATGAAGAAGAACGCCACCACGAAGATGACGAGCGCGGCGACGGCGCTCATCGGGCGTACTCCGGTCCGGTCGTGCTGCCACCCGGGGCGGCGCCGCCGGAGGGGCCGGCCGCCGCACGACGCGCGGCGGCCGGCCGGGCCGGGGTCAGGTGTCGGAGTCGGCCACCGCGAACTCGGCGAGTACCCGGTCCAGGGTGATCGCCCCGACGAGTACCCCGGCGCCGTCGACCACCGCCACCAGCGGGCTGCGCTGTCGAGCCATCAGCGCGGCGACCTCCAGCAGCGTTCCGTCCAGGCCGACGGTGGTCACCCGGTCCGGTTCCCGGAACAGGCAGTCGCCGACGGTCAGGTTGTCCAGTTCCTCCCAGAAGAGGTCGGCGCGGGCCTCGTCGATGGTCCGGGCCAGCATCGGATCCTCCCGATAGGCCCTCGGCACCGCCATCCGGAGCACCTGGGTGCCGGGGAGCACCGTCTTCGGCCGGCCGCGGTCGTCCACCACGATCATGCCCGGCAGCCGGCGGAGCGCCATCAGCCGGACCGCCCGGGCCACCGAGTCTCGGACGGTCACCGTCGGTACCACCGCGGCGATCTGCTGCGCCTGCATTCCACCATCTCCCTGGGCGCGGGCCGGCATCGGCCGTCGCGCCGCAACGGTAGGGCCTGAGGGATTGTTCGACAACATAGCCTCCCGATGACGACGGGTTCTCCCGCCGGCAGGGGGCCTGGCCGGCGGGGCGGCCGCGTGGGCGTACCGCGATCACGCGGATCCGCCGTGCAGCTCGGCGAGACGGCGCTCCAGGCTGGCCAGCCGGTCTGCGATCGGTGCGCTGTGCAGCACCTCGGCGATCTGGTCGGCCTCGTCGTGTTCCAGTGCGATCCGGTCCACCGGTACGTCCGGATCGTCCGGCCCGTACAGCAGCAGCGACCGCAGGCCGGCCTGGTCCAGCAGTACGCCGAACCGTTGCCCGCCCCGGGTCAGGAAGTGGTGTACGACGCCGACGCCGGGAACTGTGGTCCGGGTGATGTCCACTGTGGCCTCGCTCGGGGTAGGGGCGGCGGGGCGGCGCCGTCCCGTACGCCGGCCGTGGTCGGGCTCGGTCGCAGGGGTTCGGATGCCGGTTCCGGTCTCGGTCTCGGGTTGGCCGCCGGTTCCGATATCAAGAATTCGGGACGGCACCCCGGCCGACCATCGGGTGCGACACCCATCTGCGGTGGGGCGGAACATGCAGGTGGCCGGGGTGTTGACCGGTCGGGCACGCCGGGGTTGGGTGTCGGATCAGATGGACAAAACAGCAGCTCCCGGGCGAGGCTGGCAGCGTGACCGACACCGCTGACCGGGCAGCCGCGCCCGGACCGGACAGCCCGGGACGATCCGGCGCTTCCGGCCGTCCCGGGCGCCGGGCACCCGCCCAGGCGCTGTTCCGGCGGCTGTTCCTGCTCAACGGCCTGGTCTTCACGGTCGGCACGCTGGTGCTCGCGCTCTCCCCGGCGACCGTCTCGTCGCCGGTGCTGCTGGCCGAGATCCCGGTGCTGACCATCGGGCTGGCCCTGATCCTGGCGGCGAACGCCCTGCTGCTCCGGGCCAGCCTGGCCCCGCTCGACGCGCTGACCACGCTGATGCGCCGGGTCGACCTGCTGCGTACCGGCGACCGGCTGGTCGACGCCGGCAACGGCGACCTGACCAACCTGATCGAGACCTTCAACGCGATGCTCGACCGGCTGGAGGCGGAACGCAGCGCGAGCAGCGCACACGCGCTCGCCGCCCAGGAGGGGGAGCGGCAGCGGATCGCCCGGGAGCTGCACGACGAGATCGGGCAGAGCCTCACGGTGGTGCTGCTCGGGCTGAAACGGGCGGTGGACCGCGCCCCGGCCGAGCTGCGCGAGGAGCTGCACGCGGTGCAGGAGACGCTGCGGGAGAGCCTCGACGACGTGGGGCGGGTGGCCCGGCGGCTCCGGCCGGACGTACTGGAGGATCTGGGGCTGCTCAGCGCGATGAACGCGCTGGCGACGGAGTTCTCCCAGGTCAGCGGGGTGCCGGTGGTGCGCCGGTCGACGCCCGACCTGCCGGCGCTGAGCGCCGAGAAGGAGTTGGTGATCTATCGGATCGCCCAGGAGAGCCTGACCAACGTGGCCCGGCACGCCCGGGCCGGCCGGGTCGAGCTGTCGCTGCGGGCCGAGGCCGGCACGGTGGTGCTGCGGGTCGTCGACGACGGCCTCGGCGAGATAGCCCGGGAGGGCGCCGGCATCCGAGGGATGCGGGAGCGGGCACTGTTGATCGGGGCCCGGCTGACCATCACCGCCACCCCCGGCTCCGGCACCGAGATCCGGCTGGCCGTACCCGCCGACGACTCGGCGGAGAGGGAGGCGTGACCATGTCCGCGACCGTGACCCGGGTCCTGCTGGCGGACGACCACGCGCTGGTCCGCCGGGGACTGCGGCTGATCCTCGACGCCGAGCCCGACCTGCGGGTGGTCGCCGAGGCGGCCGACGGGGCGGAGGCGGTGGAGGCGGTCCGGCGCACCGAGATCGACCTGGTCATCCTGGACATCGCGATGCCGAGGATGACCGGTCTCCAGGCGGCCCGGGAGATCTCCCGGCGGGCGCCCGGAGTACGCATCCTGATGCTCTCGATGCACGACAACGAGCAGTACTTCTTCGAGGCGCTCCGGGCCGGAGCCTCCGGCTACGTGCTCAAGTCGGTCGCCGACCGGGACCTGCTGGAGGCGTGCCGGGCGGCGATGCGCGGCGAGCCGTTCCTCTATCCCGGCGCGATCACCGCGCTGATCCGGGACTATCTGCACCGGGCCCGGCAGGGCGAGAAGCTGCCGGAGAGCATCCTGACACCCCGGGAGGAGGAGATCATAAAGCTGATCGCCGAGGGCAACTCCGCGAAGCAGATCGCCGAGGCGCTGGTGATAAGCGTCAAGACGGTCGACCGGCACCGCGCCAACATCCTGGCCAAACTCGGCATGCGGGACCGGATCGACCTCACCCGGTACGCCATCCGGGCCGGCCTGGTCGAGCCCTGACCCCGCGCCTCAGCGCACCCGTACGACGGTCCGCACCGTGGCCTGGTCGATCTCCGAGGTGCGGACGGTGAACCGCAGTTCCCAGTCACCGGGGACCGGAAAGCTCACCGCGCCGACCGCGTGGTGCGGCTCGATGCCCAGCATCGGGGTGTCGGTCGGCTCGACACCCTGGGCCGGCAGCCCGGCGGTCAGCGTCCACTCCACGGCCGGCAGCGGCTTGCCCTGCGGGGTGTAGACGTACGCGTGCACGGTGTTGTTCGGCCCGAGCTGCACCGGATAGATGTCGAACTGGAGGGTGTAGAGCGGTGAGGTGAGCGTCTGGGCGAAGGTGTCCGAGGCGGCGATCTCGGCCTCGATCCCGGCGTTGCGCCCGGGGGTGGTCTGCACCAGTACCGCGCTGACGCCGAGCACGACCAACCCGACCAGCACCTCCAGGCCGACCGTCCGGCGCAACCGTCGCCGTCCGGCGACCGCCGCCGCAGCGCTGTCACCGGGCGGCGCGGGCGGGCGGGCCGGTGCGGCGGCCGGCGGTACGGCGCCGGCGGAGACCAGCAGCCCGGTCCGGGCGGTGGCGGGTGCGGTGGCCAGCCCGGCGGTCGCGCGGCGGCGGACCAGGCGGCGGGCGTACCCGGCGGCGCCGAGCAGCAGCGCCAGCAGCGCCACCTTGGCCAGTACCAGCCGCCCGTAGCCGGTGCCGAGGAGTGCTCCGGGTGCGCCGATCTCGATCACCGCCTGCACCACCCCACCGGCGACCAGCCAGAGCACCGCGATGCCGGCCCAGCGGGACCAGACCGGCAGGAGGACCGCCAGCACCCGGGGGTGGGCGCTGCGCAGCGGGAAGCAGACCAGCGTCACCAGCCCGCCGAGCCAGACCGACATCGCGGCCAGGTGTACGACGGCGGCGATGCCGCTGGCCAGCGGGGTCGGCGAGGCGGCGGCGTGCCCGGCCAGCGGCCAGGTGGCCAGGCCGGCCAGCCCGAGCGCGACCAGCACCCCGACCCGGGCCCGGCCGGCCCGACCGGCCAGCACCGGCGGCAGCAGGGCGGCGACCAGCGCCAGAATGCCGAGCCTGGCGGCGAGCGCCAGCCCGAAGTCCGAGCCGAGCAGCTGCCACAGTTCGGCGGCGGAGACGTCCAGCAGCCCGGCGCCGCTGGTGTACGGCGCCTGCGTCCAGAATCCGGCCAGGGCGCCGACCGTGACCAGCGCCACACCGGCCCGGACCAGCCGGATCGCGCCCCGGCGGGGCAGCCGGCGCGGCCAGAGCAGCCCGAGCAGCAGCGTCGGGCCGATCAGCAGGACCAGGCCGGCGTACCCGAGGTATCTGGTCGCCGGCATCGCGACCTGGACGTCGGGGCGTACCGTCTCGTCGGCCGGCTCCGGCGGGGTGGCCGAGGCGGCACCGACCGCGAAGGTGTAGCTGCCGGCGACCGGATGGCTGTCGGCGGAGATCACCCGGTAGCTGACCAGGTAGCTGCCGAGCGGCCGGTCGGCGACCCGGATCGGGATCCGCAGCGTGGCGTCCCGGACGCTGGCGTCCCCGTCGTTGATCCGCTTGCCGTCCGGGGCCAGCACCTGGGCCCGGCCGGGCACCAGGGCCACCGGTTCGCTGAAGGTGATCGTGACCTCGGTGGGGGAGAAGCCGAGTACCGCCTGCTGCTGCGGCACCGTGCCGACCACCGCGGCGTGTGCCGCCGCCGGTTTGGCCGGGGCGAGCAGCACCGCCACCGCCCCGAGCAGCAGCACCGCCAGCACGGCACGCCCCAGCGCCACCACCCGGACCGACGGTCCGGCTTCGAGCGGTCCGGTTTCGGGCGCTACGGGTTCGAGCGGTCCGGGTTCGAGCGGAGAACGTCCCACCTCAGTTAGATCGTTTTTCGGCGCCGGGAAGTTCAATCCGCCATCTGACTGAGTGGAAACTTTGTTCACCTCCTGTGGTAGGAACCCTGCGTGTCCCCGGATCTCGACGACGAATTCCGCTGGCTGGAGGCGCTCTCCGGCCCCGAGGTGACCGCCTGGCTCCGCGCCCGCAACGCGGAGACCCGCGACGCGCTGGCCGACGATCCCGCGTTCGCCGCGCTGGAGGCCGAGCTGCGACAGGTGCTGGACGCCGCCGACCGGGTGCCGTTCGTGCACTGGGACGGAACCTACCTCTACAACCTCTGGAAGGACGAGGCCCACCCCCGGGGACTGTGGCGGCGTACCACCCTCGACGAGTACCGCCGGGCGGAGCCGAACTGGGAGGTGCTGCTCGACGTCGACGCGCTGGCCGCCGCCGAGGGCGAGCCGTGGACCTGGCAGGGCGCGGTCGTGGCGCGGCCCGGGTACCGACGCTGCCTGCTCCGGCTGGCCCGGGGCGGCTCGGACGCGAGCGTGGTCCGCGAGTTCGACCTGACGACCCGGACCTTCGTACCCGACGGCTTCTGCCTGCCCGAGGCGAAGAGCGACGTCGGCTGGATCGACGCCGACCACATCTACGTCGGCACCGACTTCGGCCCCGGGTCGCTGACCGCCTCCGGCTACCCCCGGATCGTCAAGCGCTGGCGCCGGGGTACGCCACTCGCCGAGGCCACCGTCGTCTACCAGGGTCGGGACGACGACGTCTCGGTGTACGCCGTGCACGACCCCACCCCCGGCTTCGTCCGCGACTTCCTCGGCCGCCGGCTCGACTTCTTCCGCCGGGAGGAATTCCTGCGCACCGTCGACGGCGAACTGGTCCGGATCGACGTGCCGGAGGACGCCGGAACCGACGTACACCGGGAGTGGCTGCTGATCACCCTCCGCTCGGACTGGACGGTGGCCGACCGGACGTACGCCGCCGGAACGATCCTGGTCACCCGGCTGGACCGGTTCCTCGCCGGTGAGCGCGACCTGACCGTCGTCTTCGCCCCCGGCCCGGAGAGCGCGCCCGGCCGGCACGCCTGGACCCGGGGGCACCTGATCCTGAACACCCTGGTGGACGTGCGGAGCCGGACCGAGGTGCTCAGCCCCGGCGAGGACGGCTGGCGACGGCGTCCGCTGCTGGAGACCGCCGCCGCTCCGGGCGACGAGCGGCACGTCGTCATCGTCGACACCAACCCGGAGCAGAGCGACGAGTACCTGCTGGCCAGCACCGGTTTCCTGGCGCCGACCGCGCTGCACTACGGCACGGTCGACGGGTCGGCCGAGACGCTGAAGCGGGACCCGGCGTTCTTCGACCCGGCCGGGATGACGGTCCGGCAGTTGCACGCCCGGTCCGCCGACGGGACCCGGGTGCCGTACTTTCTGGTCGGGCCGGCGGGTGAGTCGACCGGGCCGACCCTGCTGACCGGGTACGGCGGCTTCGAGGTGGCCTGGACACCGAGCTACAGCGGGATCATCGGCCGGGGATGGCTGGCCAGGGGCGGCAGGTACGTGGTCGCCAACATCCGGGGCGGTGGCGAGTACGGCCCGCGCTGGCACCGGGCGGCGCTGCGGGAGAACCGGCTGCGGGCGTACGAGGACTTCGCCGCCGTGGCGACCGACCTGGTCGACCGGGGCGTCACCGTGCCGGCCCGGCTCGGCATCGAGGGCGGCAGCAACGGCGGGCTGCTGATGGGCGTGATGCTGACCCGGTTTCCGGAGCTGTTCGGTGCGGTGGTGGCCCGGGTGCCGCTCTTCGACATGCGCCGCTACCACCTGCTGCTGGCCGGCGCCTCCTGGATGGCCGAGTACGGCGACCCGGACGACGAGGCCGACTGGGCGTTCCTGCGCGAGTACTCGCCCTACCAGAACGTCCGGCCGGGTCGGGCGTATCCGCCGGTCCTCTTCGTCACCTCGTCCCGGGACGACCGGGTGCACCCGGGGCACGCCCGCAAGATGGCGGCCCGGATGCGGAGCTACGGCTACGACGTCTCCTACTACGAGAACGTCGAGGGCGGGCACGGCGCCGCCGCCGACAACGCGCAACTGGCCTTCAAGTGGGCGCTGATGCTGCGCTTCCTCTGGCGCCGGCTGACCGACCCGCCGCACTGACCCGCCCGCCGGGCTGACGCGCTCGCCGGACCGGCCGCGTTCAGGCGCTGTCTAGCCCGCTGGGCTGACGCGCTCGCCTGGCCCGCCACGTTGACGCGCTCGCCCGGCCGGCTCGTCCGGGTGATGTGCCGGGGGTGCGGCGATGTCGGCCCGGATCCGCGTCCGGCCGGTGGCGGCGCGCGGCCGGTGGCGGCGCGCGGCCGGTGGCGGCGCGCGGCCGGCTCAGTCGTCGGCGGCCGGGCTGCCCCGGTGGTGGTCGAGGAGCCGGGTCAGCAGCCGGGTCAACTGGTCGCGTTCGGCCGGGGCGAGCGGGGCGAGCAGGTCGTCCTGGATCCGGGTCAGCCGCTGGTCCAGGCGGCGGAGCTGGCGTCGCCCGGCCGGGGTGAGGGTGATGACGTTGCGCCGCCGGTCGGTCGGGTCGGGGGAGCGTTCGACCAACTGCCGGTCGGCGAGGTCGTTGACCGCCGCCACCACGTCGCTGAGGTGGATGCCGCTGCGCCGGCCCAGGTCGGCCTGGCTGGTCGGGCCGACCTCGTCGAGGGTGAGCAACAGCCGGTAGTGGTAGCCCCGGGAGCCGATCTCCGCGAACCCCTCGGTGACCAGCCGGTGGGCGTGCCGGGCGGTCTGGGTCAGCAGCCAGCTCGGCAGGCCGGCCAGCCGAGCTGGCGGGCTCTCTCCGGTCGGGCTCTCCACGGTGACCACCCTAACAAAGTCGTTCGGAGGACTAACGGTTCCGGTGCCGGTCGTACTATCGTTAGTGCTCCAAACGTTAGTCGCACTAATGACGCGTCGAGACCCGCGACCGAGGTCGCGGAGTCGAGGGAGGACGACCGCATGATCAAGCCGTTCCGGATCGAGATCCCGGAGGCCGACCTGACCGACCTGGCCGAGCGGCTGCGCCGGACCAGGTGGCCGGAGCAGCTACCCGAGGCGGGCTGGGACTACGGCATCCCGCTCGAACGGGTACGCGAACTCGCCGACCACTGGCGCACCGGCTACGACTGGCGGCGGCAGGAGGCCGCGCTGAACGAGCTGCCGCAGTACACCACCGAGATCGACGGGCAGAACGTGCACTTCCTGCACCTGCGCGCCGCCGACCCGGACGCGCTGCCGCTGCTGCTCACGCACGGCTGGCCGGGATCGGTCGTCGAGTTCCTGGACGTGCTCGGCCCACTCGCCGAGGACTTCCACCTCGTCGTACCCTCCATCCCCGGGTACGGCTTCTCCGGGCCGACCCGGGAACGCGGCTGGGACGTGCACCGGGTCGCCCGCGCCTGGGCCGAACTCATGCGCCGGCTCGGTTACCGGCGCTACGGCGCCCACGGCGGCGACTGGGGCTCGGCCATCTCCCGCGCCCTCGGCGAGTACGCCCCGGAGAACGTCGTCGGGGTGCACCTGACGTACCTGCCCACGCCACCGCCACCCGGCTGGACCGGTGAGGCCGAGCTGTCGGAGTCGGACCGGGAGCGGCTGGCCCGGATCCGGCAGTACGTCGCCCAGCGCCCCGGTTACATGGTGTTGCAGAGCACCCGGCCGCAGACCCCGGCGTACGCGCTGACCGACTCGCCGGTCGGACAACTCGCCTGGATCGCCGAGAAGTTCACCGAGTGGACCGATCCGAGTTCGACGATCCCGGTGGACCGGCTGCTCACCAACGTGATGCTCTACTGGCTCACCGGCACCGCCGGCTCGTCGGCCCGGCTGCACCGGGAGAGTCCGATCGGGCCGCAGAGCTGCCCGGTGCCGGTCGGGGTGGCGGTCTTCGCGCACGACATCACCCGGTCGATCCGGAGCCTCGCGGAGCGGGCGTACCCGATCGTCCGGTGGAGCGAGTTCGACCGGGGCGGCCACTTCGCCGCGCTGGAGGTGCCGGAACTCCTCGTCGACGACGTCCGGGCGTTCTTCTGGGGCCTCCGCTGAAACGCCTTCGTCGGTACGCCTTCGTCGGTACGCCTTCGTCGGCACGCCTTCGTCGGCACGCCTTCGTTGGCGTGCCGGGTCAGCTACCGCCGCCGCCTCCGCCGCAACCGCCGCCGCCCCCGCAGCCACTTCCGGCACTGTCGCTCCCGCCACCGTGCCAGCCGCCGCTGTCGGAGCCGAACCCGCCCACACTGCACACGAAGCCGCCGCTGCCGCCCGAGTCGCCGCTCGACCCGCCGGCCGTGGCGACCCCGAGCCGCTGCTGGATCCCGGCCTCGGCGGCGAACTCCGGGTCCGCCGCCCAGAACGCCGCCGGGCCGAAGAGCGCGACCGACATCGCCGCGCCGGTCGGACCGTAGGTGTTCCAGGCCGGCTGCTGGGCCGGGGACAGGTGCGCGTGTGCGGTACGCAGGTTGCCCAGCGCCCAGTCGCCGGCCCGGGTCCGCACCGGTGGCCGGCGTCCGAGCAGTACGGTGGCGATGCCCAGCCCGACCAGGACGAGCACCAGCGGCAGCCAGGGCTCGCCGGTCGAGACCTCGGCGAGCAACCGGAGTACGCCGAGCAGCAGCACCCCGCCGAGGAGCCAGGTCGAGCCGCGAAGTGCCCGCCGGGTCTCGGCCCCGGGCATCAGCCCGGCCTGCTCCAGCCCGGTACGCAGCCGGGACAGCTCCATCGCGACGCCCGAGTCCCAGGTCAGCTCCCGTGGTCGGCGACGCTGCCCGGCGAAGCGGTGGACCGCCGCCGCCAGACCGCTCGCCCCGACCGGCCGGTCCCCGGCGACCACCAGGTACCGGTCCGGGGCGGGACCGATCGCGATCGCACCGGCGTTGCGCAACCCGGCCAGGGCCGTGTAGACGGCCAGCCGCTCGCCGCCGTTGAGGTAGCCGACCTGGTCGGCGGTCAGCGCCGAGGTGCGTACGCTCTCCGGCCCGGCGAGGATCTGTCGACGCCGCGCGGTGGCGTACCCGACGACCACCACCGCCAGCAGGAGGTAGCCCGCCAGGAAGGCCGACGCGCTGATTCCCCAGGTCAGGTTGCTCGGATCAAGAGTCATGGCCCCGTCTCCGTCCACTTAGGCCGAACGTTCTTAGATTGTGCGGCCGGGAGGACGGAGCAGTGCCGTTGATCACTGTTTCTTGACCGAAGCTTGCGGCTGGCGGGCCGGTTCGTCCGCAAGCCGGAGCTTTCGGCCGGGTACCGGAACGCTCAGCTGACCGCCGTACGGACGCCGAGGCCGACCAGGATCGCGCCGGTCGCCCGGTCGAGTGCCCGGCGGACCCGTACGGTGCGCAGTAGCCGGGCGGCCGCGCCCGAGATCGCGGTCCAGCCGGCGAGCCAGCAGCCGGCGAGGAGCGCGTGCGCGGTGCCGAGCACCAGCATCGGGACCAGCACCGGTCCCCGCACGTCGAGGAACTGCGGTGCGAGGGTCAGATAGACGGCCGCCGCCTTCGGGTTGAGTACGTTGCCGAGAAATCCCTGAAGGTACGGGTGGTGCCCGCGCCACGGCAGCCGCCGGGCCGGGGGCGCGGCCGGCTCGTCCACCGTGCTCGGTCGGCGGCGGCTCGCCGACCGGATCAACCACAGTCCGAGGCCGACGAGATAGCCGGCACCGAGCAGTTTGACCAGCAGGAATGCCTGCGAGGAGCGGAGTACCAGCGCGGCCAGCCCGACGGCGGCGAGCAGGGCGTGCACGTAGAGGCCGCTGAGCGTACCCAGGATCACCCACCAGCCCTGCCGGCGCCCACCGGCGGCGACCCGCGAGACGACCAGGGCCAGACTGGTGCCCGGGGTCGCGGTGATCGGCGCGACGGCGGCCAGGAAGCCGAGTACGGCGATGCCCCGCATGCTCAGCCGACGACCCGGTAGTGCGTGGTCAGCAGGCCCGCGTCGTCGTAGACGTGGAACGCCACCCCGGGTGGCTGGGTCAGGTCGAGCAGCGGCCCGTCGCCCTCCCAGGGCAGCCGGAGTGTGGAGGCGACGCCGGGGGCGATCCGGAGCGGCCGGCCGGCGAAGGTGCTCGCGGCAGCGGTGTGGAAGTGCCCGGTCAGCACCGCGACGACCTGCGGGTGGCCGGCGAGGAGTTCGGCCAGCGGCTCGGCCGGGAGCAGCCGGATCGGGTCGGCGACCGGATGGTGCAGCGCGACCGGCGGGTGGTGGAAGGCGACGAAGACCGGTGCCCCGGCCGGCGTCGAGCCGAGTTGGTCGGCGAGCCAGCCCATGGTCTCCGCGTCGAGGTGCCCGTCGTCGCGGCCGGGCACCGACGAGTCGGCGAGCAGGAAGACCGCGCCGGCCACGTCGTGCCGGCGGTTGATCGGGCCGGTTCCGCCGCGTGGGTCGCCGAGCAGACCCTTCCGGTACGCGTCCCGCGCGTCGTGGTTGCCCGGGCAGACCAGCACCGGCAGCGGCGAGGCGAGGAGCTTGGCCGCGATCTCGTATTCGGCCACCTCGCCGTGGTCGGCGATGTCCCCGGTGACCAGGATCGCGTCGACCGGTCGCGGCAGGGCGTGCAGGTAGTCCATCACCCGGGCGGTCCGGTCCGCCGACCGGGGATCGCTGTCCAGGTGGGTGTCGCTGAGGTGGGCGATGACGAGCACTCGGTTCCCCCTAATGGTTACTCGCGCTTCAACCATTAGGGACGCTACCCTGGGCCCGGTCGCCCGGACAAGCCGCCAGCAGCGGAGACCCGTCAGCAGAGGAGAGGCAGGATGTCCCAGCAACTCGCGCTCGCCCTCGCCGGCACGATCCGGCACGACGGCAACGGCGGCGTCGCGGACGACCTCGCCGACGTCTCCGGGCTGACCGGCTGGCTCGGGGAGCAGGCCGAGCCACTGCGCGAGTACGCCGGCAGTCTCGATCCGGACGGGGAACTGGCCGACGAGCGGCTCCGGCTCGACGTGGTCGGGGTGCGCCGCGCCGCGCGTACCCTCTTCGCCCGGGCGGTCCACCCGGGGCCGCCGAGCCGGGCCGACTCCGCCGCGCTGCTCCCGGCGCAGGAGGCCGTCGACCAGCTCAACCGGGCCGCCGGGCTCTGGCCGGTCCGGCCGGTACTGAGCTGGCCCGACCAGGCGGAGCCCACCCTCGCCTGGTCCGGGGAACCGGCCGATGCCCGGGTACGCCTGGTCGCGGGGCTGGCCCGGGCCACGATCGAGTTCCTGACCAGCCCGGCCCGGGACCGGCTGGCCGCCTGCCCGGCGCCCCGCTGCGTGCGCTACTTCGTCCGGGAGCACCCGCGTCAGGAGTGGTGCAAGGCGTCCTGCGGCAACCGCGCCCGCGTCCACCGGCACTACCGGCGCCACGCGGCGGACCGGACCGACTGACCCGTGCTCATCCGGCCGGCGGCACTTCCGCCCGGCGTGGCGGGTTCTGCCGGTTCTGCCGGTCCGTGCCGCGCTCCGGCCCGGGTCCGCCCAGCCCAGGCGGGCTGGCCCGGAGCCGGCCCGGCGCACGCCCCGCTACCGCGGGTACGCCCGGCACCGCGCCATAGCGTTGCGGGGGTACCGCACACCCCCGGGCGATGGGAGCAGGAAGATGCGTCGGATTCTCGCCGTGCTCACCGCGGCAGCCATCGGAGTCGCACTGGTCGCACCACCGGTGCCGGCCCTGGCGGCCCCCGGTGACCAGCGCTGGTCCTGCGGCAGCGTGCCGGCCGGCTGGGTCGTGCTGGCGTACGGCGGAATCTGCGACCCGAACACCCGGGCCAGCTATCTCTTCGTGCAGCAGGCGGAGGGGATGCCCGCCGGCTCGTCCCTGACGGTGTGCCAGTTCTCGCCCATACCCGGCGGTTGGCGGATCGTCTACGGGCCCGTGCACCTGAGTGCCTGCGTCGTCAACTGGGGCAGCTCCTCGCCCAACGCGTACATCATCTCCAACTCCTGACCGTCACGCCGGGCGGCCGTCGGTGCCGGGTACCTGCTGGCGCAGTACCCGCAGGTGTGCGGCCCGGAGTTCCGCGCCGGGCAGTACCCCGAGTTCGTCGGCGAGGCGTGCCCGCAACCGGCCGAAGAGCCGCAGCGCGCTCGCCTGCTGCCCGGTACCGGCCAGCGCCAGCATCAGCCGGGCGTGCAGCCCCTCGTGCAACTGCTCCACCTCGGCCACCTCGGCCAGCGGCGTCGTCGCCCGACCGGCGGCGCTGGTCGCGAAGGCGAGGTCGGCCAGGGTCAGTACGCAGTCCAACCGGTGCCGGGACAGGGCCGTCGCGGCGGGATGCCGGAGCAGCCCGGTCCCGGCACCGGCGAGCAGCGGCCCGCGCCAGCAGGCCAGCCCGGCGGAGAAGAGTTCGACCGCCCGGTCCAGTTGCCCCCGGCGGTGCGCCCGGGCGGCCCGCTCGGCCAGGCAGCGGAAGCGTCCCGCGTCGACCCGGTCGGCCGGCAACGCGAGTCGGTACCCGTGACGGTCGCGGACGATGACCGGGGCGGTGGCCGAACCGGCGTACCCGGCGCGGACCAGCCGGCGCACCCTGGTCAGATAGGTCTGGACCAGGCCGCGACAGCTACGCGGCGGCCGGTCCCACAGCACGTCGACGATGTCGCAGACCGGCACCGGCTGGTCCGGTTGGACGGCGAGCAGACCGAGCAGGAGCTGGTGCTTCGGCGGCCCCACGTCGACCGGCCGGTCGCCGTGGCGGATCCGCAGCGGACCCAGCACGTCGATCCGGAGCGACCGGTCCCGCTCGCCGGGCCGGCCGGCGGTGGTGGTGGAGCCGAGCCGGGCCTGCTCGGCGGCGGAGAGGTCGAGGGCGGCGGCGAGCCGGTTCAGTACCCGGCGCTGCGGCTGCCGTACCCGGTCGTGCTCCAGGTCGCGTACGGTCCGTACGCCCACTCCGGCCCGGGTCGCCAGGGCAACCTGGGTCATCCCGGCCCGCGTCCGGTATCCGCGGAGCAACGCGCCGAACGTGCCCGACTCTTCGCGCACAGCGCCCGACCCCCACCGCAGCGGTAGACGTAGATGCCGATCCATCGGCTGCGCCGAGACTCGCAGCCGGGACTGGACGCCGACTGGATCGCCGCTGGACCCGGTGGGTGGCGGCTCGGCACGGTGGCGGTCGGCCCGCGCCGGATCGTCCGGCCGGACCCGGTGACCCGGTAGGAGGGCTCGGATGTCGTCCCGGGGGTACCCGGGTGCTCCTACGTACGGCGGCGAGCGGAGCCTCCCGGCCACCCGCCGCAGCCATCGGTGGGTCGGCGGAGGCCGGTCGGCGTCACGAAGTGTCGCCGGTCGACCACTATGGATGATCTAGCTCTGCGCCAAGACTGCTCCCGTGACCTATCAACCGCACGAGCCCGGCGCCTACCCGCACACCCCGCAGCAGCCGGTGTACCAGCCGCCCGGCCCGGCGTACCCGGCCCGTCCCCGACCCGGCCGGCTCGGCCGACTCGGTCCGGGGCAGAAGGCCGCGCTCTTCGTCGGTGGCCCGGTGCTCTCGCTCCTGCTCTGCTGCGGTGGGCTGGCCGCGATCGGGAACGGCGCCGATCCCGACGCCGGTTCGGCGAACACCTCCTCGGCGGCGGATGCGCCCGCTCCGGCCGCGTCGTCGGGGTCGCCGAGTTCCCCGGTGACCGAGGCGTCGCAGGTCCCGAGTCCCGCGCCGACCTCGGCGGGCCCGACGACCGAGCGACGCAGGGTCACCGAGACCCGCAGCATCCCGTTCGGTCAGCGGACCATGCAGGACTCGTCGCTGGCCAAGGGGAAGCGCGAGGTGCGGACCGCCGGGGTGAAGGGCGCGAAGACCCTCACCTACGAGGTCACCTACGTCAACGGGGTGCAGACGGCCAAGAAGCTGGTCAAAGAGGTGGTCACCAGGAAACCGGTGACCCAGGTGGTCGCGGTCGGCACCAAGGAGACCCGCAGGTGCGATCCGAACTACAGCGGTTGCGTACCGATCGCCAGTGACGTCGACTGCGCCGGTGGCGGCGGCAACGGTCCGAAGTACGTCAGCGGCCCGGTACGGGTGATCGGCGACGACATCTACGACCTGGATCGGGACGGCGACGGCTACGGCTGCGACGACTGAGCGCGTCGGGGTCAGGATGCGGGGGTGGACGGCGGAATATCGCTGGCCGCCTGCCGGCCGGGCCGGGAGGATGACCCGATGCGGATCCGACCGGCCCGCCGGCAGGACCTCCCCGGACTGCGGGACATCGAACGGGCCGCCGGGCGGTCCTTCCGGGACGTGGGGATGCCCGAGGTCGCCGACGACGAACCACCCTCCGTCGAGGAACTGGCCCGGCACCAGCGTGCCGGCCTGGCCTGGGTCGCGGTCGACGCCGACGACGTACCGGTCGGCTACCTGGTCGCCGAGCCGGTCGACGGCAACCTGCACGTCGAACAGGTCTCGGTGCATCCCCGGGCCGCCCGCCGGGGCGTGGGCCGGCAACTGCTCGAACACCTCGCGGCACACGCCCGGGCGGCCGGGGTACCGGCGTTGACCCTGACCACCTTCACCGACGTACCGTGGAACGCCCCGTACTACGCGCGCTGTGGCTTCGTGGTCCTCGACGAGCCGGAGCTGACCCCGGGGCTGGTCGCGATCCGGGCCCGCGAGGCGGCACACGGCCTGGACCGGTGGCCCCGGACCTGCATGCGCCGGGACCTGTAGCCCGGTCCGGCGCCCCGAGAGCGCCCGGCGGGTGGCCGGGGGACCGCAACAGGCTCAGATCTTCTCGACCTGGGCCGGAGCGGGCGGGGCGACCTCGGCCGGAGTGCCGTAGCTCGCGAAGGTGACCTCGGTGTCGAAGAGCATCAGTTGGGTGGAGGAGCCGACCTTCAGCCGTACCGGCCGGCCGCTTCCGTCCAGATAGAGCGAGACCTCCAGCACGACGGCCTCGCCGACCTGCTTCGCCCAGGCCGCCATCTGCGGCCCGGCGGAGTCCAGCGAGAAGTTCCAGTCCACGGTGTAACCGGTGGTGCCCTCGGGTTCCCCGGGTGCCGGGGTGGCCTCCAGGCCGGTCGCCTCGGGCAGGCCCTGGTCGAGCAGGAACAGCGGGTCGAGCAGCCGCGACATCACCAGTACGAACCACTCGGGTGCGATCGGCTGGTCCAGGGTGGCCCGCCAGCCCGCCGGGACCGAAAACCACTTCTTGCCCTCCGGCAGCTTCCACTGCGACGAGGTCAGGTACGCCGACGTGTCGACCGCGACCAGTCGACCGTCGATCGTCCGGGGCTCGCCGGAGCCGGTCGAGGTCCGGTAGCTCCAGGTGACCGCCATCCCGCTGCCGGCCATCACCTGGGCCTCGCCGGTGATGGTCCCGCCGGCGATCGTGCCGCCGCTCTGCCTGGTCTTGAAGGTGGCACGCAGGGTCCGAGCCTGTTTGACCGCGTCGGTCGCGCCCCGCATCGCCGTCGGCTCCGCGGGCGCCGCCCCGGACTCGCCGCCCCCGCCGAGGCTCTGACAGCCGGTCAGCACGACCAGCGCCACGACGGCAGCCAGCACGGCACCACCACGGTGCATCCGAGTCATCCCGCTCCCCGTTCCGGTGTCTCGGTAACCATCCGTAGAACGGCGGAGCCTAGCACGCGAGCGGCGGCGTGCCGGCCGAGCGGCCGGAGGGGTCACCCGGGCGGGACCGTCCGGAGATGTCAGCGGGCCGCCATGGGGACCGGGCCGGCCCCGGAGAGCCGCTCGGGTGCGGAGAACCGGTCCAGCACCAGCAGCTCGGTGCCGGGGGACAACTCGGCGAGCAGGAGTTCCTGTGCTGTCCGGGCTATCCGGATGCAGCCGTTGCTGTTGTTCCGGCCGAGCTGGCCGGGGTCGTACCAGGCGTGCAGTCCGATGTGCGCGCCGCGCAGCCCGGACGGTACCGAGTTCGGCTCGTCGGGTACGGCGCCGAGCGCGAAGACGGCGGTGTCGGCGTAGACCCGGCCGGGCAGGGTCGAGCGGCCGAGGATGAACGTCCGGCCCAGCGGGGTCGGCGTGGCCGAGGTGCCGACGCTGACCGGCCAGGAGCGGACCAGCCGGTCGTCCCGGTACCAGTGCAGCCGGTGGGTCCGCCGGACCACCACGACCAGGTCGCGCAGTCGCGTGGCGCTCCACGGCCCGGGCGGCACCCAGGCGATGGTCCGGTTCGCCGACGGCAGCAGCACGGCGGCCCAGCCGGCCCGGCGCGTCACGATCGGCACGGTCACCGGCACTCCGCTGATGGTGGGCGCGATGAAGGCCCGGGGCCGGCCACCCGGTGCGTCGTACGCGGCGACCCGGCGGATCGGCCGGAGGCCCTCGCCGAGCCGTACCGTCGACATCGGCGCCGGGTCGCGGGGAAAGCCGCGCGGTGCGGGGCCGTAGTCGATGGTCGGGAGGTTCGCCGGGGGTGGCGCGGCGGGCAGCGCCGGCTCGGCGCTCGGTGGTGCGTCCGGGGCGGCCGGCGTCGGCGGGAGCCGGTCGACCGCCGCCGGTGGGTGCTCGGCGGTCCGCCGTGGTCCGGGTGCCTCGTTGACCACCACCACCGCCAGCACGAACACCCCGCCGAGTACGGCGAGCGCGGCACCGGTCCGACGGAGCGCCCGCCCCGAGGGTATCGGGTTGAAGCGGACAAAAGGCATCTAGTTACCTTATGCGATCGACTCCTTCCGCCGGGTCATTCGGGCGGGCCCGCGTGTCCCCGGCCGGCGGCGGAGAGCGGCTGCTCCGGTCGAAGCGATGCCACCTTCCGGGCGACCAGCCGGACCCGTGCCAGACTGAGGGCCATGACTGAGCCGTCCCCGGTCCGACAACTCCGGCTGGTGGTCACCGCCGACGACTACGACCAGGCGCTCCGGTTCTACCGCGACGTGCTGGGCCTGCCCGAGCGGGCGGCCTTCTCCTCCCCGGACGGTCGGGTCACGATCCTGGAGGCCGGCCGGGCCACCCTGGAGATCACCGATCCGGGGCACGCCGAGTACATCGACGAGGTCGAGGTCGGCCGCCGGGTCGCCGGGCACATCCGGGTCGCCCTGGAGGTCGACGACAGCCCGGCGGTGACCGCGACCCTCGCCGACGCGGGTGCGACGGTGCTGGCCGAGCCGACCCGTACGCCGTGGAACTCGCTCAACTCCCGGCTGGCCGCGCCCGGGCACCTGCAACTGACCCTCTTCACCGAACTGGATGCCGAACCCGAACACCCCGGCCCGGAGCCGGACTGAGGTTCCGGCCGGTCAGATCCGTACCGGCATCAGGATGGAGAAGGCGCGGTCGTCGTCGGGTCGGCGTACCGCCAGCGGACGGATCGGCCCGTCGAGTTCGAGGACCAGTTGGCCTTGGCCCGGCCCGGCCGCGTCCAGGGCGTCGAGCAGGAACTCCCGGTCGACTCCGACCCGCACCACCGGGTCGGCCGGCGGGGCGTCGGCGGCGGAGACGGTGAGCCGGTCGGCGGCGTCGACCGCCAGCACGCTGACCGCGCAGCGGGTGCCGTCGTCGGGGCGTACCACGGTGCGGGTCTCGCCGGTGGTCAGCCGCTCGCGCAGTCCGGCCACGTCGACGGTCACCCGGCGGCGTTCCGGTCCGCCGGTCGCGGCCCGGAGCAACCGGCGGTAGTCCGGGAAGTCGTGCTCCATCGGGGTACCGGTGACCCGGCGGTCCCGGACCCGCAGGCTGACGGCGGCGGGGCCGAGGGTGAGCGTCGCCGGCCAGCCACCGGTCAGCAGGGCCCGGGCCGCGTCGACGAAGGAAACCGGCGCGGTCAGCCGGGAGACCCCGAGCCGGGACGCCGCCCCGCCCGCGCCAGCGTCGTGCGGGCCGGTGTCGGCGACGACCTCGGCGGCGTCGTGCGGGCCGGTGTCGGCGACGACCTCGGAGACGGCCATCCGGTACCGGTCGGTGGCGACCAGCCGCAGCACGTCCCGGTCGAGTTCGAAGTGCACGCCGCCGAGCATCGGCAGCCCGGGGTCGGCCCCGACCGCGAACCGGACGGCGTCGACCGCCGCCGCGAGCTTCCCGCCGGGTACGGTCAGCCGGACCTCCGGCTCGGCGGCGGTGCAGAGTACCCGGAGCCGGGCCGCCTCCCGGCGGGCGTCGGCGAGCCCCTCCTCCAGCCGGTGCAGGTGCGCGTCCAGCAGCCGGGAGACGGCGGCCGGGTCGGAGCCGCGCAGTTCCAGTACCCGGGTGATCTCGGCCAGCGGCATCCCGATCCGGCGCAGGCCGGCCAGCAGGCGGGCGGCGGGCAACTGCCGTTCGGCGTACCGGCGGTAACCGCTGCCGGGGTCGACCGACGCGGGTGGCAGCACGCCGGCACCGTCGTAGAAGCGCAGCGCGCTGATGCTCAGGCCGCTGGCCCGGGCCATCTCGCCGATGCCGAGAAGTCGGCCGCTCCTGTTCATGAGCAGGCATTCTGCCCCCTCGACCAGGTCGAGGGTCAACCCGCCGCACCCCTGCCGTCCGGCGCATCGCGCGGTGGTAGGGGAGAAGGGATATGTATCTACGAGCATCTATTCGGCGCTAGGGTGCTGGCTGACCGCGACTCCGACACCCCTGGAGGTCTGCCCATGTCCCGACCACACCCGGCGCGCGTGCTCATCCGCCGCACGTGCCTGGTGGCCGCGCTGGTCGCCGCCGGCCTGTCCCTGCCGGCCGTCGCCTCGGCGGCGCCCTCGACCGCGTACGCGAACGTGCCGGCGGCGTCCGACGCGCCCGCACCGGAGGCCACCGACGGCGACGGCGGTGTCGGCACGCTGGTGGTGAACGGCCGGCCGGCGTCGGAGAACTATTCGTTCCTGGTCTACACCTCGGGCTGCTCGGCCTCGCTGATCAAGGCCAACTGGGTGGTCACCGCCAAGCACTGCCCGACGCCGAGTTCGGTACGGGTGGGCAGCGTGAACCGCAGCAGCGGCGGCACCGTGGTCAGCGTGGTACGCGCGGTGAACCACCCCTCCATCGACGTTAAGCTCTTCCAGCTCGGCACTTCGGTGAGCTACGCCCCCGCCGTCATCCCGAGCACCTCCGGCGCGGTCGGTACGGCGACCCGGATCATCGGCTGGGGGCAGACCTGCCCGACCCGGGGCTGCGGCTCGGCGCCGACCATCGCCAACGAGCTGGACACCTCGATCGTGGCCGACAGCCGGTGCTCCGGCATCAACGGGACGTACGAGATCTGCACCAACAACACCAACGGCAACGCGGGGGCCTGCTACGGCGACTCCGGCGGCCCGCAGGTGCGCAGCGTCGGCGGCCGGTGGAACCTGATCGGCGCGACCAGCCGGGCCGGTAACAACAACTCGACCTGTGCCACCGGGCCGTCCATCTACGGCGACCTGCCCTCCATCCGGTCCTGGATCAACACCCAGGTCGGCGGGCTGCCCTCCTGACCGACCCGCTTCCGAAGACCCCCACCCGGGCCCGGCGACCGGTTCGCCGGGCCCGCGTCGTGCCGCCGGGGCGGAGCCGACGACGGTGGGGCGGACCGGGGTACGAGAAAAGACGTAACGGGCCGGAAACTGTACGGCCATAGTCCTGCGCCCGGTCCTGGGTGGTTGTCGAACAGTTGCGATAAACGGTGTCGAATCGGGTTACGGGTTGTTGTGAGCGCCATGGCAGCGTGTTATGGTATCGACGTTGTCTGATGGCTTGGCCAGGGCGATTCCTGCTTTCTCCACCGAGGACCGCGTACGGGGGCGTCGCGTGAGTGTGAGAATTCCGTTGTTCGATGCCGCACAATGGTGTGCCGGGCAAGAACCCGATCGATGACTCGCTGACACCACGCGGGCCACGGCCACCGCCGGTACGCCCGCGCCGCCGCCCGCCGGTCACGGACCGGCTCCGGGCGATCCGGCGACCGCTTCCCGTCCGAGCGCCACCAGTGCCGGGCGAGCCGTCGTCGCCTGTGGATACGTCAGCGGTGGGCTGCGGGCCCACGACCGCTCCGGGTGTTGCGGCGTTACACCCGGCCATCGTGTCGCCCGGCCTTCCGTCGACGTCGGCCCGTGCCCCGACGCACTCGCACCCGGTTTACCGGACGGGACTCCTCCCTGCCTTTTGCCATCGTTTCTGGAATCGGTCAGAAAAAGGGGGAAACATCATGCGAAAATTGCGCACCAATAGGCGGAACGGCTTCCGGGTGTTGTTGTCGCTGGCCACCGCGGCAATTATCCTCGGCGCGTACGCCGGGCCTGCGACGGCCACTGCGGCCCCGGCCGATGCCGATCGGGCGACGACGAGTAGTGGGACCTGCGAGTTCTCCAGTGCGCTGTGCCTGTTCGAGGGGACGTCGTACACCGGGGCCCGGTTCACCGTCTCCGCGCTCGACCCGGCCGTCGGAGCCTGTGTCGACCTGGTCGAGCACGGCTGGGGCGAGCGGGCCCACTCGTGGATCAACACGAACAGCCGGGCGGCGCTGCTCTACGTCAACGACGACTGCACGGGGCGGCCGATGCTGCTCAGCGGCAGCAACCCCGCCTTCACCTTCCCGGCGAAGAGCGTCTTCGTCTACTGAGCCCTCCCCAGCGGAGTGGGCACAGCGGGGGCGGCCGGGGAGAGGCTGACCACCGGAGAAGAACCGCGAGAGTAGTTAGGACCAGTTCAGGCAGTCGGTAGCGGCTGAGGCAGTCGGGAACGGCTGCGGCGGCCGGGATCGGCTGACGACCGGCACGACCGGCAGGAACGCCGGCGAGTCGGCCGGCCGGGGACGGCGGCACCCCGGCCGGCCGGCGAGGCGGCGGCACCCGGTCCGGACCGGGCGGCCGGCAGGGCGCCCGTCACCGCAGTACCTCGCCGGTCTCGGCCAACTGCTTCGCCTGGCGCAGCGCGGTGCGTACCGCCTCCCGGCGGTCCTCGCCGGTCAGCCAGGCCGACAGTCTGGCGAGCGGGGGCGGCTCGTCCTCGCAGAGCACGGCGACGAGTTCGGTGCCGCGACCACCGGGCGCCGGGCGTACCGTCACCGTCACGCCGGGACCGAGACCGGCCAACGGCTCGGGAAGCTGCCCGTCCGGCGCCAGCTCGGCGGGCGGCCGGTCGATCGTCACCGCGTACGACCGCGAACCGGCGGCGTCGACGCGGCAGTCGGGTACCCCCATCGCCTCCTCCGCCGCGCTCACGTCCCGGGCCGGTCGGCCCGGCGCCGTCTGTCCTGTCTCGGCTGTGCTGTCTCGGGCCCGTCTCGGCTGTGCTGTCTCGGCTGTCCTGTGCCGCCTGTCCGGGGGTTCACAGGTCCGCGTCCCGTGGTCTCGAATGCGCGCTTCGGTCCGGGGCCCCGGGCACCGTGCCATGGCGCGAGGTCACCGCGCCGGGGGCGCCCGGGTCGCCATCGTCCGGCGGCGCCGGGTGAACCAGGCTCGTCCGCAAGGGGTGAACCGCGACGGGCCGGGTAACCGCCTCGGACCGTCGTACCGGCGGGTCGGAAGAGGTGGTGGGCATTGTCGGAACGGATCGAGGCTCGGGTCGAGGCCAGGGTCGAGGAACGGATCGAGGAACTGGTCGGAACCGTCGTGCCCGGCACCGGAGCGGCACCTGCCGGCCAGGACGGCGGGGCCGGGCGTCCGGTGCCGCCGCTGCTCACCGCCAAACTGGCCGCCGCGCCCCGCTCCGGCGCGGTGCTGCTGCCCCGGCCCCGGCTCTTCGAACTGCTCGACCTCGGCACGGCCGGACCGTTGACCGTGGTCTCGGCCTCGGCCGGCTGGGGCAAGACGGTGCTGCTCAGTTCCTGGTGCCGGGCCCGCAACGCGACCGACGGCCGGGCCGGGAAGAGCCCGGACCGGGGCCCGGTGGGCTGGCTCTCGCTGGAGCCGGGTGACGGCGGGGCACGACTCTGGTCATACCTGTACGCCGCGCTGCGCCCAGCCGTCGACGGGCCGGAACCGGACGGCGGGGCGGAACCGGACCCGGCGTACGGGCTGGAATCCCTCGCCGACCAGTTGGCCCGGCGTACCGGACCGGCGACCCTGATCCTGGACGATCTGCACCACGTGGACGACCCCGAGGTCTCCAGCGGGTTGGAGTTCCTGCTCCGGCACACGGCGGGACGGCTGCGGCTGGTGATCGGCTGCCGTACCGACCCGGGGCTCGGCCTGCACCGCTGGCGGCTCAGCGGGGAGCTGACCGAGATCCGCGCCACCGACCTGGCGTTCCGTCCCGACGAGGTCGCCGACCTCTTCTCCGCGTACGGGGAGCCGCTGCCGCCGGAGCAGACCCGCAGGCTGGTCAGCCGCACCGAGGGCTGGCCCGCCGGCCTGCGGTTCGCCGCGCTCGCCCTGCCCGGCCACCCCGACCCGGCCCGGTTCGTCGACGAGTTCACCGGGGAGCATCCGGACGTCGCCGCCTATCTGACCGAGGAGTTGATCGCCGGGCTCTCCGGTGCCGCCCGGGAGGCGCTCTGCCGGGCGTCACTGGTCGCCGGCTTCTCCGTGGAACTGCTCGACACGCTGACCGGCCGGACCGACGCGGCCCGGGTACTGTCCGAACTGGACCGTCTCGGCGGGTTCGTGGTTCCGCTCGGCGGCCGGCCGGCGGGATACCGGTGCCATCCGATGCTCGGCGAACTGCTCCGGTCCGAGTTGGCCCGCCGCCCCGCCGAGCAGGTGGCCGAGCTGCACCGTCGGGCCGCCACCTGGTTCACCGCGAACGACCTGCCGGCCGAGGCGCTCCGGCACGCGCTGGCCGCCCACGACTGGCCGTACGCGATCGGCGTGCTGCTGCGGCACTGGCCGGACCTCGTCCCCTACGGCCAGTACGCGCCGACCCGGCCGGCGCCGCCGGCACCCTCGCCGGAGGTGGTCCGTACCGATCCCGAACTCGGGCTGGCCTGCGCCGCCGACCGGCTGGACGGGGGCGAGCCGGCCGCCGCGACCGACTACCTCGGGATGGCCGCCGCGCACACCGACCTGTTCGACGCCGCCCGCCGGCACCGGTTCCGGCGGATCGCGGCGGCGCTGCGGCTCGCCGCCGCGCACCTGCGCGGAGACGAACCGGCGGTGCGGGCCGGTGTCGCCGACCTCCTCCGCCCGGATCCGCTCGACCCCCACCCCAACCCAGACCTCGATCCGGCCGGACCGGCGGGTTCCGAGCGGGACGATCTGGAATTGCGGGCCGGGGCGGTGGCCAGGATGGTGCCGGGGATGATCCGGTTCGGGGCCGGCGAGCTGACCGCCGCCGAGCCGGAGCTCGCCGACGGGCTGGCCGAGGCGACCCGGGCGGGACTGACCCGGGCCCGTCGGCTCTGCCTGGGCCGGTTGGCGCTGGCCCGGGCGGTCCGGGGCGAGCTGACCGGCGCCGACGAGGCCGCCCGCGCGGCCCTCGGCACGGCGCCCTTCGACGGGCTGGTCCGGCCGGCCGACGGCGTACACGCCTATCTCGCGCAGGCGCTCGTCGCGCTGCACCGGGACCGGGCGGACGACGCGGACGCCAACCTGGCGCTCGGCCTCCCGGCCGCCGAGCACGTCGACGAACCGCTGGTACACGGACTGGTCGGCATGATCCAGGCGCGGCTGCTGCGTGACCGGGGTGACCTGACCGGCGCGCACCAGGTGCTGGCGGGCAGCCGCCGCCGCCTCGGCGACCGGGCGAAGACGCAGCCACTGGCGAACTGGCTGCTCGCCGCCGAGGCGGATCTCTGGATCGACCACGGCGACGTCGAGCTGGCCCGGGAGATGCTGACCCCGGCGGTGGAGCGCGGAGTGGCTCCGGTCGAGCCGGTGGCGGTGGCGCTGTCCCGGGCGCACCTGCGGGGGCGGGATCCGCAGGCCGCCCTGCGTACGCTGCCGGACTGGGCGGCGCCGGCCGGTGCTGGCGGGCCGCTTCCGCTGCGGCTGGCGGCCGGAGTGCTCGACGCGAGCGCGGCCCGGCTGACCGGTGACCACCGTCGCGCCACCCGGGTGCTCGAAGAGGTGCTCCGGCTGGCCGAACCGGAGGGCTTCCGGCAGGTCTTCACCCGGGCCGATCCACCGGTACGGGACCTGCTCGCCGCCCACCTCGACTCGGGTACGGCGTACTGGCCGATGGTGCGGGAGCTGCTCGACGCCGCCGACGGGGCAGCCGGACCGGTGACGCCGACACCGCCGCCGCTGGGTGAGCCGCTGACCGAGCGGGAGCTGACGGTGCTCCGCTACCTGCAGAGCATCCTGTCCAATGTGGAAATCGCGGCCGAGCTGTCGCTCTCGGTGAACACCGTCAAGACGCACGTCCGGAACATCTACCGCAAGCTCGACGCCACCCGGCGGCGCGACGCCGTACGCCGGGCCCGCGAACTCAACCTGATCTGACCGGCCCGGCGCCTCACAGCCGTACCGTCAGGTGGTTGTCGACGTGCGTCACGCCCGGCGCCGACCAGGCGACCCGTTCGGCCTCCTCGCGTTCGAGCCAGGACCGGACGTCGCCGGTCAGCACCACCGAGTCGCCCTCGATCCGGATGTCGATCCCCGCCGCGTCGGTCTCCACGCTGCGGACCAGTGCGCTCTGGATCCGCCCGAAGATCTCGTCCGGCTCCGGTCGTTCGTGCGGCCGCACCGAGATCCCGTTGGTGAGGCCGCGAACTCCGGCGAGCCGGCGTACCGCCTGTTCGGCGGCGCGTCGCTGGTACTCCCACTCGACCTCGCCGCGCAGTACGACCCAGCCGTTGGAGACGGTCACGTCGATCTCCGAGGTGGGGACGAAGGCGTCCCAGTCCAGCGCCCGGGTGACCGCGGCGGCGATCTCGGGGTCGTCGCGCTCGGCCGAGGAGGGCAGGCGTACCTCGAGGTCGTTGGCGACCGCCCGGACCCGGTGCACGCGGTGCGCGGCCCGTTCCGCCGCCCACTTCTTGGCGTAGTTGTCGACCCAGCCGCGCAGGGTCACCACGCCCTCCTGCACCGCGACGCCGATCTCGTTCGGCTGCACCCGGGGTTCCCAGGCCAACTCCGCCAGGATGTCGCGCTGGATCTCCTCGTCACTGCGGCTCGTCGCGCGGCTGGCCATTTTCGCTCCTCCGACGGTCGAGTGCGGCGGTCGGGTCGACCGGTAGGCTGCGCCTTCCGGTCACGTCCGCGATCGACTCTGGCTCGCGGTCGGGTGAGCGTTCCTCACCCGGCGGGGGTGAGCCGGAGCGGGGGCGTGACAGCCCCGGCCGGCATCAGGGATCATCAATGCCGATGTGCTCCGGGAAGTGCCGGTGTGGTGCGCGGGACAGGGCCCGGGCCGGAAGGAATGGGCAGGATGACGATCGAGCGGCAGACGGTGCCGGCCGGACCCGACGACCGGGCGGGGGAGAGGCCCGACGGCCCGGCGGCCGGGGACGGCTCCGCCGGGCGGGCGGCCGGGGGGAGCGCGGACGACCGGACGGCGCCGTCGGAGACCGGCGCCGCGCCCGCCGGCCCGGCTCGGGTGTCCCGGGCTCCCTTCCTGGTACGCCTGGTCAGCCACGAGTGGACCCTGGCCGTGCTCGGCGGGCTGCTGCTGGCCGTGGTGCTGACCTGGCCGACCCTGCGCGACATCACCAGCACGATCCCGCAGGACATCGGCGACCCGACCCTCCAGGCGTGGCAGATCGCCTGGGGCGGGCACGTGCTGCTGCACGATCCGACCCAGTTGTGGCACTCCAACACCTTCTATCCGGAGCCCTACACCTACGCCTACTCGGACACCCTGCTCGGCTACGCCCCGGCCGGCATGATCGGCGAGGGTCCGGTGGCCGGCGTGGTCCGCTACAACATCCTCTACGTACTCGTGCACGCGCTCGCCTTCGTCGGGGCGTACGCGCTGGTCCGGCAGCTCGGGGCGGGCCGGATCGGCGCGGCGGCGGCCGGGGTCGCCTTCGGGTACGCCCCCTGGAAGCTGGCCCAGGCCGGCCACCTGCACGTGCTCTCCATCGGCGGCATCGCGCTGGCGTTTGCGATGTTGGCGCGCGGGCACGGCTGGTCGCTGCGGCACGGTTACCGGCCGGAGCGGCGCCGTCCCGGCTGGGCCTTCGCCGGCTGGCTGGTGGCGGCCTGGCAGATGACCCTGGGCTTCGGCATCGGGCTGCCCTTCGGCTACGTGCTGGCGCTGGTCTGCCTGGCGGCCGGCGCCGGTTTCGCCTGGTCGTGGTGGCGGCGCCGGTCCCGTCCGCCGTTCGGTCGACGGCTGCTCCTGGCCGACCTGGCCGGCGGTGCGGTCTTCAGCGGGGTCAGCATCTTCATGGCGCTGCCCTACCTGGAGGTGGTGGCCCGGCATCCGGCCGGCCGGCGGACGCTGGCGCACGTGGAGATGTTCTCGCCGCCGTGGCGGGGCTTCCTGACCGCACCGCCGGAGAACTGGCTCTGGGGCGAGCGGCACGCCGTCGCCCGGGAGAGTCTCAGCTTCGCCGGGGAGATGACCCTGCTGCCCGGAGTCGCGTTGATCGGGCTGGCCTTCGCCGGGCTCTTCTTCTCGGCCTGGCGGGTGCGGCACCGGATAATGCTCGCGCTCGGCGTGCTGGTCAGCGTCGGGCTGGCCAGCGGCACCACCCTCGGCGGCGACGGCGATCCCGGGTACGCGACCCTGGTGCTGCACGCGCCCGGCTTCGACGCGATCCGGACCTCCGGCCGGCTGGTGCTCTGGACGACGCTGCTGCTCGGCATCCTGGCCGCCGGCACGCTGACCGCGCTGACCCAGCTCGGCACGGAACCGTCCGCCGACCGGTCACCGGACGGCGACCCCGCCGACGTCACCCCGCCGACCCCGGACACCACCCCGCCGGCCGCCGACGTCACCCCGCCGACCCCGGACGCCACCCCGTCGGGCGCCGACGGCACTGCGTCGGCCGTCGGTGCCGAGTCCGGGCAGCCTGGTCCGGACCGCGACGCGGACCAGGTCGCGCCGGAGCCGGGGGAGCGGCCCGGAGCAGCGCTACCCGTACTCCGCAAGGCCGCCTACCAGCCGCCGCCCGGCACCGAGGAACCGGACCGACCGGCGCCCGGCCGGCGCGGCGCCGGGTTCCGCAGGGCGTTGGTCCGACTGGTCGCACTGGTCCCGCTCGCGCTGATCGTCCTGGAGGGGGTCAACACCACCCCGCACGCACCGGTGATCCCGCAGCCGGCCGCGTTGCGCGGGGTCGAGGGCCCGCTGCTGGTGCTGCCGAGCAGCGGGACGCTGGAGTTCAGCGTGATGCTCTGGTCCACCGACGGCTTCCCGAAGATCGTGAACGGGCTCGCCGCCTTCACCCCGGAGTCGCAGGCGCAGACCCTCGGCATCACGGCGGGCTTCCCCGACCGGTTCAGCGTCGACCACCTGCGGCGGATCGGGGTGCGTACCGTCGTCGTGCTGCCGGAGTACCTGGCCGGGACGCCGTGGCAGGACGTGCTGAACCGGCCGGTCGACGGCCTGGGCATCACCCGCGAGGAGGTCTCCGGCTCGGTGGTGTTCCGGCTCGGCTGAACCGGTCCGGCACGGGGTTAGTTTGGTCCTCCAACTATTGACAGCGTGCAGAGCCGTGTGTGAACGTCTGCACGACGCCGTTCCGGGAGCCAGGACGACGCCACGGGAGCAGGGGCAGCTCCCGGCTTCGAGCCTTCCGTCCGTGCGCGCGATCGGCGCGACCGCACCGGTGGCGGAGCGTTCCCGGCAACCATCCGGAGCGCCCGCCGCGCCGACGCTTCGTCCGTCCCCGGGGATAGCCCTCGCGTACGCCGAACCAGCGCAAGCTCTGTGACACAGGGAGCCGTACATGCGTAGAAGTCTCGCCAGCGCGCTCGCGGCCGTACTGGCCGCCGGCGCGGTGGCCGTGGTGGCCCAGGTCGCCGTCAGCCCCGCCTCGGCACCGGCCTCGGCCGCGGCGGCCGAGCCGTACTCGTGGAAAAACGTCCGGATCGACGGCGGTGGCTTCGTCCCCGGCATCGTCTTCAACCCCACCGAGCGCAACCTGATCTATGCCCGCACCGACATCGGCGGCGCCTACCGCTGGGAGCAGTCCAGCCAGAGCTGGACCCCGCTGCTGGACTGGGTCGGCTGGGACCGGTGGGGCTGGAACGGCGTGCTCAGCATCGCCACCGACCCGGTGCAGACCAACCGGGTCTACGCGGCGGTCGGGATGTACACCAACGACTGGGACCCGAACAACGGCGCGATCCTGCGCTCCACCGACAAGGGCAACACCTGGCAGGCGTACCAGTTGCCGTTCAAGGTCGGCGGCAACATGCCGGGCCGGGGGCAGGGGGAGCGGCTCGCCGTCGACCCGAACCGGAACAGCATCGTCTACTACGGCGCCGAGGGCGGCAACGGGCTCTGGCGCAGCACCGACCACGGCGCCACCTGGGCGAAGGTGGGCAACTTCCCGAACGCCGGCAACTACGCCCAGGACCCGAACGACCCGAACAACTACCTGAACGGCAACCAGGGTGTCACCTGGGTCAGCTTCGACAGGTCGACCGGCACCGCCGGCAACACCACCCAGACCATCTACGTCGGCGTCGCGGACAAGGAGAACCCGGTCTACCGGAGCACCAACGGCGGTACGAGCTGGGAGCGGATCGCCGGGCAGCCCACCGGCTACCTGGCGCACAAGGGTGTGGTCGACCCGGTCGGCGGCTTCCTCTACATCGCCACCAGCGACACCGGCGGCCCGTACGACGGCGGCAAGGGCGACGTCTGGAAGTTCAACCGGGCCACCGGGGCGTGGACGCAGATCAGCCCGGTGCCGTCCAGCAGCGCGGACGCGTACTACGGCTACAGCGGGTTGACCATCGACCGGCAGAACCCGAACACCATCATGGTGGCGACGCAGATCTCCTGGTGGCCGGACGCGATCTTCTTCCGGAGTACCGACGGCGGCGCGACCTGGACCCGGATCTGGGACTTCGGGGCGTACCCGAACCGGACCAAGCGCTACACCATGGACATCAGTTCGGTGCCGTGGCTGACCTTCGGCGCCAACCCGACCCCGCCGGAGGAGACCCCGAAGCTGGGCTGGATGAACGAGTCCGTGGAGATCGACCCGTTCGACGGCAACCGGCTGATGTACGGCACCGGCGCCACCATCTACGGCACCACCAACCTGCGCAACTGGGACACCGGCGGTACGGTCACCATCCGGCCGATGGTCCGGGGCCTGGAGGAGACCGCCGTGCTCGACCTGGTCAGCCCGCCGTCGGGCGCCCCGCTGGTCAGCGGGCTCGGCGACATCGGCGGCTTCCGGCACACCAGCCTGGACGCCGTGCCGGCGACGATGTTCACCCAGCCGGTCTTCACCAGCACCACCAGCCTGGACTTCGCCGAGCTGAACCCCGGCGTAATGGTCCGGGCCGGCAACTTCACCGACGCCGACCGGCCGAACGACAGCCACGTCGCCTTCTCCACCGACGGCGGGGCGAACTGGTTCCAGGCGCAGGAGCCGGGCGGGGTCAACAGCGGCGGCACGGTCGCGGCCGCCGCCGACGGCAGCCGGTTCGTCTGGGCGCCCGGCGACGCCGGGCAACAGGTCGTCTACTCCGTCGGGTACGGCAACTCGTGGAGCCAGTCCAGCGGCATCCCGGCGAACGCCACCGTCGAGGCCGACCGGGTGAACCCGAACAGGTTCTACGGGTACTCGGCCGGCCGGTTCTACCTCAGCACCAACGGCGGGCAGAGCTTCACCGCCACCGCCGCGACCGGGTTGCCGGCCACCGGGGCGAAGTTCAAGGCGGTGGCCGGGGCCGAGGGGCACGTCTGGCTGGCCGGCGAGACCGGGATCTTCCGGTCCACCGACTCCGGAGCGAGCTTCACGAAGCTGCCGAACGTGAGCAGCGCGGTGAACGTCGGCTTCGGCCGGGCGGCGCCCGGGCAGACGTACCCGGCGGTCTTCGCGGTCGCCACCGTCGACGGGGTGCGCGGGGTGTACCGGTCGGACGACGCCGGCGGCGCCTGGGTGCGGATCAACGACGACCAGCACCAGTACGGCAACATGGGCGAGGCGCTGACCGGTGACCCGAGGGTCTACGGCCGGGTCTACCTCGGCACCAACGGTCGGGGCATCCTGGTCGCGGACCGGCTCGGCGGCCCCTCCAACCCGCCGACGGCGACTCCGACCACCCGCCCGCCGACATCCACCCCGACCACCCGCCCCCCGGCGACCCCGACCACCCGGCCGCCGACGGCGACCCCGACCGGCACACCGCCGCCGAGCGGGGCGTGTACGGCCGCCTACCGGGTGACCGGCTCGTGGCAGGGCGGCTTCCAGGCCGAGGTGACCGTGCAGAACACCGGCACGTCGGCGATGACCGGCTGGACGGTGGGGTGGAGCTTCGCGAACGGGCAGACGATCAGCCAGGTCTGGGGCGGTTCGCACACCCAGAGCGGTTCGTCGGTTTCGGTGCGGAACGTCGCGTACAACGGCAACCTGGCGCCGAACGCCACCACGACGTTCGGCTTCCTCGGCAGTTGGACCGGTGCGAACGCCGTACCGGCTCCGCTGAGCTGCGCGCGGAGCTGAGCAGGGCAATGAGCGCCCGACGGGCCCGGCGCGTTCCCGCGCCGGGCCCCGGAGTCCGGGTACCCGCCCGACCGGCCGGGCAGGTACCCGGGGATCAGGCGGTGTCGACCCGGACCGGTGAGCTGGTTCGGTCGACCGAGCTGGCCCGGTCGACGTCCACGAACTCCACGTCGTGGGCGGGCAGTTCCCGCTCGGCCCGGGCCAGCGCGGCCCGGGAAGCGGTGGAGGCGGCCCAGGCCACGGCGGCGCCGACCAGGCCGGCCCCGATCAGCCATCCCCAGGGCAGTCCCGGGCGGCGGCCGGCGAGGGCGTCGTAGGCCCGACCGGCACGCACCCGGGCCTCGTCGGTCACGGCACCGACCCGGTCACCGGCGTTGCTGGTGAGGTGGGAGCCGGTCCGCCGCGCCGAGCGGGCGGTGTACTTCACCGAGTCGCCGGCCGAGTTGACCGCGCTGGTCAGGTATTCCCACGCCTGGTCGGCGATCCGCTCGGGCTTGCTCTGATGTTTCAGCAGGTTCGTTCCGAGCATCGTGCTACCTCCTCGGTTGCCGAACGCAGCGGCCACTTCGGACAGAGGCGTTGTTCGGCGCGGTTGCGGGTTGCTACTCGGGAGGTGCCCAGGTGTCTTTCCTGGCAAACCCGCGATCGCCAGGTTCTCAGTCGACCAGGACGACCGGCGCACGTCGGGCGAAATCGTCGTCGTCACCGTCGTCGTCATCGCCTCCGCCGCCGAATCCGCAGGCGAGTACCAGAGCCAGCAGCGCGCCGACCCCGGCGAGTCCGATCAGTTTCCTCAGCATCAGGTGTCCCTTCCCGAGCCCGGATCGCCGTCCGACGACGGCCGATGCGCCCATGCTAGGTGCTCGCTGGTACCGCCCGCCCCGTTCGGCGACACCGGTCGCACCGGCTCCAGCGGCCCCGGTGGTGCCCGGCTGTCGCATAGGCGACAGGGATTCGGGTACCGGCACGGCTGCGGTCGGGCGAGGTACGACACAGGGCACCGGTGGCCCGCCCCGACCTGCGGGACGGCTACGCTGAGGACGTGACGGTGGAGGTGCGGAAGCGGACGGTGCAGGAAAATTTAGCGTAGTTTGCCCCGTTACCAGCGTGGTTTGTCGGCTCGTTGAATAGATTGCCCGTCCGGAAGGGTGGCGATCGGGGCCGTGAGAGGAATACTCTCGGTCGCGGCCCGCGTACTGATTAGGCGCCCGGACATGGGCGAGTGGAGGTGCTCGCGTGAGCCTGTCGATCGTCAAGTCGGTCCTGCCTGGCGGAGTTGTGGAGATCGCCCCTCGGGGAGAAATCGACGTCGATACGGCGTACGAGGTTCGTGAGGCGATCGCCGGGGTTCTGACCAAGGGGCGACCGTCCAGGATCGAGCTCAACATGCGACTGGTCAGCTTCATCGACTCCGTCGGCATCAGCGCCATGGTCGCCGGCTTCCAGACCGCGGAGGTCAGCGGCGTCAAGCTCGTGGTCACCGAACCGAGCCGGTTCGTCCACCGGCAGCTCTGGGTCACCGGGCTCCTCGGCCTGTTCGGCGCGCCGGAGCCCTACTTCGCGGGCGCCGCGGCCGTCGCCGAGGAGGCGAAGGTTCCCGGCGTCTGATCGTCCCCGGCCCGTGGCGTGGTCGTCGCGGCCCGGGAACCCCTCATCCGCCCGCTACCGTGGATCGTCGAGTTCCGACAGGTCCACGTCGGACGCCTCGGTGACCGCCCGGATCGCCGTCACCGAGGCGTAACCCTCCGCCAACCAGGCCACGTCCGTGCCCGGCTCGACGTGCTGGCCGGACTCCTCCAGGGCGGTACGCACGAAACCCCTGCCGGCTTCGGCCACCGTCATCTGCACCTGCCCGAACCCGGCCAGGGTGCCCCGACGCACCCCGCGCAGCCGCTCGTACGGCAGGTCCGGGGAGTTCACGTTCAGCACGCTGTGCACCGGTCCGGCGGTCAACCGGGGCAGCAGATCCAGCGCCACCCGGGCCGCGGTCGCCCAGTGCCGCCGCTCGTCCCGGTGCGGACGGGTCACGGCCACCGCCGCACCGCCACTCCCGGTGCTCGCCTCGTGCACGGAGAGTACGTCGAGGGAGACCGCCATCCCGTGGCAGCCGTTCGCGGCGGCGGTGAACGCCGCGCCGACCGTGCCGGAGTGCAGCACCGCACGACCGGCGTTGGCGCCCCGGTTGATCCCGGAGAGCACCACCGTCGGCGCCGGCCCGAACGCCTCGTGCAGGGCGATCAGTGTGATCAGCGCCGGTGAGCCGGCCACCCCGTAGGCCGGTACGCCGGGCAGTTCCTCGATCGGGTGTTCCTCGACGACCACCCGGCCGTCCCGCTCCACGGCACTCATCGCGGCACTCGCGCCGCTGGCCTCCTCGCTCGGGGCGGCCACCACCACGTCCAGTCCGCGCTCCACCGCCGTACGCGCCAGCCAGCGCAGCCCGGGAGCCGCGATGCCGTCGTCGTTGGTGACCAGTACCCGGATCGTCATGCCGTGCCCTGTACCCGGATCGTCATGACTTCGTCGTCCGGTGCGCCAACTCGTCCGGGGTCAGCCGATCCTGCCGGTCCACCTGCATCGGCGCGAGTGTCACCCGGTCGACCAGGCCGGCGATCGCGTCCGGCCGACCGGTGCCGAGCCCGTGCCGGGTGACGTTGAGCGCCCCCGCCGCCGCCCCGGTCCGGATGGCGCGCCGGAGGTCGCCGCCCTGGGCGAGCACCGCCGCCACCCCGGCGGTCATCGAGTCGCCGGCACCGCGCGGGTCCGCCACCTCCAGCCGGGGCATGTCGAGCTGGGCCACCTCGCCGTCGATCAGCACCAGGGCCGGCTCCTCGGCCCGGCTGACCACCACCGACTCGGCCCCCTGCGCGTGCAGCGTCTGGATCACCCGGATCAGCTCCGCCTCGCTGTCGTCGCTGGCCAGGCCGTCCCGGAGCAGTTCCTCGTGGCTGACCTTGAGTACCGAGACGCCGCTGTCCAGTACGGCCGCCAGGTGTTCCCCGGAGAGGTCGGCGACCACCCGGCTGCCGTTGTGGCCGAGGTCGGCGGCGAGCCGGCGGTAGATCTCCGGCGCGACCAGCGAGGGGTGGCCCGGCCCGCTGAGGATGCTGACCTCGGCGCTCAGCCCCTCGCTGAGGGCGAGGTTGTAGAGCTCGTCCAGTTCGTGTCGGGCGAGCGGGTGGCCCGGCACCGAGGCGATCTCCTGGCGGTTGCCGTCCCGCCGGTCGTGCACGTAGCCGCCGCTGCTGGACTCCCGGTGGATCACCCGGAGGTCGACCCCCTCGCCGGCGAGCAGCGGTTCCAGCACCTGCCCGATCTCGCCGCCGAGCCCGGCGCAGAGCACCACGTGAACGCCCAGGCACTTGATCATCCGTGCCTGCCACACGCCTTGGCCGCCGGGATGGAGATGGATCTCGGTCTCGTCGGCGGGTTGGTCGATCGTGACCGTCAACTGGGGATCCGGGGCAAAGACCATGACATGTCCGCTCATGCCCGTTAGATACCCTCTTAGTGGTTATTTATGCAGCTCGCCGGCCACTCCTGCGGCCCCACGGCTTGTAGGTCGAGAGCACCGTGGCGACCACCAGCAGCGTGCTGGAGACGATCGGCGCCGCCAGCAGCCCCTGCCGGGCGTCCTGCGGGGTCGCCGCGCCGAGTTCGGCGGCCTGGAGGTTCGGCAGCAGCGCGAAGAGCACCGCGCCGAGCATCACGGTGGTGATCACCAGCTTGACCAGCACCCACCGGTGCCTGACCAGCCCCCAGGGGGTGAGCAGCGCGCTGGCGACCCCGACCAGCCAGGCGAGCACGCTCAGCGGTACGAAGACGGTCTGGCCGACCAGGGCCGTCGCCGGATAGACGACGTCGGGGTCGGCGCCGTTCGACCCGGCCACGCCGAGGGTCAGCAGCACCAGGTCGATCCCCAACCAGCCGACCGCGGTGATCACGTGCAGGGTGAGCAGGGCTTTTCGCCATGGCGGAGAGAGCTTCACGGCGTCGATGCTGCCGGCGGAACGCCGCCGGGGCGTCGTGCCGGTGTGGACCGGCCGGCTACGCAGCTCGACGTAGCGGCGGCGGCCCAGCCCGGGCCGGCGGCGGGTGGTTCCCCGCGCGAGGTTCCTGTGAGTCACCATGGTGACTCACAGGAACCTCTCCGCACCGACACATCGGGGCCGGGGCGGGCTCAGCGCCAGGTGTCGGTCCAGGTCGCGGCGCAGGGGGCGGCGGACGGGGTACTCCGGGACCGGTTCGGGTCGCTCTCCCAGACCACCTGGCCGCCGTTGCGCTTGACGTACTTGTACTGCACCGTCGTGCCGGCGGGCAGGTCGACCGTGCCCCGCCAGACCGGATAGCCGGCCGAGGAGAGCGGCACCCCGTTCGCCGGATCCCAGTTGCCCAGCGCCGGGACGTTGCCGGTGACGAAGACGTTCTCGCCCCAGACCGTCGTCGCGGTGACCGCGAAGGTGGCGGCGACGGCCGGGCAGGAGCCGCCCGTCGGGGTCGGGCCGGGACCGCCACCCGAGGTCCGCGCGTTCACGTGCAGCGCCAGGGCGCCGTTGGCGGGCACGGTCGCGGTGACCCGGCCGGCGCTGTCGACCTGGTACGTCGTACCGGTGCAGGTGCCGCCGGTGAAGTCCCCGCGCATCACGTCGCAGTAGCCGCCGGCCGGCAGGCTGGTCTGGAAGGTACGCGTCAACGGGCCGCCGTCGCGGTTGAAGGCGACGTAGCCGGCGCTGCCCCGGCCGAAGGCGATCTGGTTGCCGCCGTTGCTCCACCAGTTGGTGACCCCGGCCCCGGCGGCGGCGTTGCGCAGCCCGACCATGTTCGCGGTGCTCCGCCAGCGGTGCTCGCAGGCCCAGCCGCCGTTGCCGCAGTCCACGGCGCTGGTGGTGCCGTTGCCGGTGCGCGGTGGCCCCGCCTCCGGATCGCTGAAGGTGAAGCTCGACATCACCTGCGGAACGCCGTACGGCCAGGCGATCATGAACGCCTCGGCCAGCGCGTACGCCGAGCCGTTCTGGTAGGTCAGCCGGGCCCGACCGTTGCGCTGGGTGTCGTGGTTGTCGACGAAGGCCACCGCGTCGGCGGAGCCGAGCCGCATCGACGAGGCGAGGTTGGCGAGGTTCGCCAGGTTGCCGTCCCGGAACGCGGTGCCGACCACGTCCCCGTAGCGGAACTCGGTGACGTCGCCGATCCCGGCGTACTCCTCGGGGGTGGGCTCGCCGGCGCCGCCCTCGATCACCTCGCTGAAGACGTACGGGTCGCCGGGCACGGGGTCGATGATCGCGGCCAGGTCGGCGGCGGGGAGGTGCTTGGCCGCGTCCACCCGGAAGCCGTCGACGCCGAGCGAGACCAGGTCGTTCAGGTACCCGGTCAGTTTGCCCCGCACATAGGAGGACTCGGTACGCAGGTCGGAGAGGTCGACCAGCTCGCAGTTCTGGATCTCCCACCGGTCGGCCCAGTTGGCGATGTCGTCGTTGCCGTTGCGCCCACAGTGGTGGAAGTCGCCGCTGCCGTACGGCACCGCCGGATAGTCGTAGTGGCCGTAGGTCGCGCCGCCGCTGCCCGCCCCGGTCGAGGCACCGCCGGCCATGTGGTTGACGATCGCGTCCACGTAGATCTTCACTCCGGCGTCGTGGCAGGTCCGGACCATCGCGGCGAAGGCGGCCCGGTCGCCGCGCCGGGTGGTCAACCGGTAGCTGACCGGCTGATAGTCCTGCCACCACGGGTAACCCCGACCGGGCAGTACGACGTGCTCTTGCGGTGGCGAGACCTGCACCCCGCCGAAGCCCTTCGGGCCGAGCATCGTGGTGCACTCGTTGGCGATCGAGGCCCACGGCCACTGGAACAGGTGCACGATCACGTCTCTGCCGCCCGGGCTGGTCGGGCTGGCGGTGGCGCGCTCGGCCCGCCGGTCGGCGATGCCCACCGCCAGCGCGGCGGCGAGCACCCCGGTCAGGGCGAGGGCGGTGCCTCTTCGGAGGGCGGCGGTCGGAAGTCGTCGGGTACGCATCGGAACCTCCCGTGCGCGCGAGAAGAGCGGAGGGCGGACCTGCAAGTTCTTGCAAATGTTGCCGGGAAGCTATCACCGGGTTCCGAGGCCGTAAAGCAGAGCCGAGGATCAATATCTGGCATGGTTTGCCAGGTTTGCTGGTGGTTCGGTTTGCAGAGATCGCCGTGGCCGGCGGAGGGCTCGGGGCTGTCGCCGCAGGTCCGGTGCGGGTGGGTCTTCGTCCGGTCCTTGCACAACTTTCATCCGCGCGGGGCGTACATGATGACGGCGACGCCGACGAGGCAGATGGCGGCGCCGGCCAGGTCGTAGCGGTCCGGGCGGAACCGGTCGAGCAGTACGGCCCAGCCGAGCGAGCCGGCCACGAAGACGCCGCCGTACGCGGCGAGCACCCGGCCGAAGTGCGGATCGGGCTGGAACGCCGCGACGAAGCCGTACCCGGCCAGCGCCAGCATGCCGGCGGCGACGAAGAGCAGCCCGCGGTTCTCGCGTACGCCCTGCCAGACCAGCCAGGCGCCGCCGATCTCGGCGACGGCGGCGAGCAGGAACAGCAGCAGCGAGCGGGCGATCGTCATCCCGCCATTGTCGCTGGCCGGCGGTCGCCTCGGTTGCTTGCATCGATGGCTGTCTCTAAGCTTGGTCGGCGCCACCACGCGACCGGTACGGGCTGGCCGGTGTCGTGCTGGACAGGTGATCTCGGGAGTCGGTCACTCGTTGTCGTAACAGCACTGCCGGCACGCGCCAGGGGCGGCGACGGGCCGGCAGTCGTCCGAGAGGAACTCCCATGCGGATCTCCGCACCGTACCGTCGTGTCTCCCTGGCCCTGGCCACGGTGACCGCGATCGCCGCGAGCAGCGTCGCCGTACTCGGCACGGGTCTGACGCCGACCGCGCAGGCCGCCGCCGGCTGCCTGGTCGACTACACCGCCAACCAGTGGACCGGAGGCTTCACCGCCGCCGTCCGGGTGACCGCCGGGGACACCGCGGTCAACGGGTGGACGGTGACCTGGACCTACGGTGGTGACCAGCGGATCACCAGCAGTTGGAACGCCGAGGTCAGCCAGTCCGGCGCGACCGTCACCGCCCGGAACGTGGCCTGGAACGGGTCGCTGCCGGCCGGCGGCTCCGCCGAGTTCGGCGTCCAGGGCAGCTACGCCGCCAGTTCGGCGGCACCGACCGGATTCACCCTCAACGGCGAACCGTGCAACGGCGCCGAGCCGACCACCCCGCCCAGCACGGCACCACCGACGACCAGGCCGCCGACGACCCCGCCAACCAGCGTCCCGCCGACGCTGACGCCGCCGCCGACCCGGCCGCCGACCACCCCGCCGCCGAGCGGCGGCTGCGGTGGCGCGGTGCTCTGCGACGGCTTCGAGAACCAGACCGGCACCGCACCCTCCGGCGACTGGAGCGTCAGCTACCCGGACTGCTCCGGCAGCGGCACCGCCAGCATCGACACCTCGGTCGCACACCAGGGCACCCGGTCGGTACGCATCAACGGCGCCGTCGGCTACTGCAACCACGTCTTCGTCGGCTCCACCCGGGATCTGAGCAGCGTCGGGGCGGTGCGCTACGCCCGGCTCTGGGTCCGGCACACCACCGCGCTGCCGACCTCGCACGTGACCTTCCTGGCCATGCGGGACGCCGCCGACGGCAACCGTGACCTGCGGATGGGCGGGCAGAACCGGGCCCTGCAATGGAACCGTGCGTCGGACGACGCCACCCTGCCGGAGCAGAGCCCGAACGGCGTCGCGCTCAGCGCGCCGCTGCCGGTCAACCAGTGGACCTGCCTGGAGTTCATGGTGGACGGCGCGCAGGGCCGGCTCTCCACCTGGGTCAACGGGACCGCGGTGACCGGGCTGACCGCCGACGGTACGCCCACGCACGACGTCGACGGGCAGTGGTACAACCGGGCCAACTGGCGGCCCAACCTGACCGACCTGCGGCTGGGCTGGGAGAGCTACGGCGAGGGCGCGAACACGCTCTGGTTCGACGACGTGGCGCTCGGCTCGACCCGGATCGGCTGCTGAGAGCGAGAACCGCCGGCACTGCCCAGGGGTGGCGGGCGGTGCCGGCGGTTCGCGATGGTGCGTGGCGCGGTGGATCAGTTCATCGACAGGTGTACGTGGTTGGTGTGGTCGCTGGACGGGTCACCGTTGCCCCCGTTGTACGTCTTCCAACCGCTGCTCGGCAGCCAGATCTGCTTGAACCAGATCACGTACAGCACGCCCAGTCGATCGGCGTTCCGCACGAAGTACGCCGCCAGGTTGTTGCCGTACGTCCGGTCGCCGCCGGTCGCCACTCCGCCGAACCCGTTCTTCTGGGCGGCGAAGTCGCAGGCCTGACCCTTCGGGTGCTCGCCACTGCCTCCGCTGCGGAAGCAGGAGACGAACCGGGTGAAGCCGGCCGCCTGGGCCTGCTTCAACGCGTGCAGGGTGCGCGCGGTGATGCAGCCGTCGGTGGTCGGGTCGTCGAGACTGCACGACTCGTCGGGGAAGGAGCCGTCGGCGTTGCGGGGTGCCGGTCGGGCCGACCCGCCCCCGCTGCCGCTGACTCCCGAGCCGGTACCGCCGCTGTTGTTCGCCGCCGCCAGCGCCCGTTCGGCCTGCTTCTTGCGGGTCTCCATCACCTCGACCTGCTTGCGCTGCTCGCCGATCTCCTTGTCGAGCGCCGCCTTGGCCTGGGTCTCCTTGTCCAGGCTCTCCCGCAGCCCGCGCAGTTCCCGGCTCTCGTTCGCCGAGATCGTGTCGAGTGCGGCGGCCCGGTCCACCAGGCTGGTCGGAGATCCGCTGTTGAGCAGCGCGGAGACCTGTCCGAGCCGACCGGTCCGGTACGCCATGCCGGCCATCTCGGCGACCCGTTCGCTCCGGGTCGTCACCTCGGTGCGCAGCGTGGCGAGCTGCTGGTTCAGTTCCTTCTGCCGCTTGACGGAGTTGTCCAACTTGGTCTTGGCGGTCAGATAGCCCTTGCTGGCGGCCTGGAGCTGCTCGCGCAGGCTGTCCGTGCCTCCGTCGATGTCGTCGCCGCCGGGTGCCGCGGCCAGCGCCCCGGGGGTCGCGTACTCCGGTGCCGCGTGCGCGGGTGCGCCGCCGAGTGCCGCGAGGACCATGCCCAGGGCGAGGGCCGCGGTGGTCGCGGCCTTCCGGTACGGTCTCGTGGCGCTCCGCGCGGACGCCGGAGCGTGTCGGGTGGGTGCCAGGAACGGCATATGACAATGTCCTTCCGTCAGCCGCCGACCGGGTTAGCTGACGGGTTCGGGACGGAAGATCCCTACCGCTGGCGCGGATACACCCCTGGTACGTGGTTCCCCGGCTCGCGCGTGCGATTAGGCGACGGTCCCCGCAGGCGCCGGAGGGCGCCGCCCGGCGGAGACCGGAGCCGAGCTTACCGGCAGTCGCCGTCCGGGGATACGTGGCGTTGCCGGAGTTAGATTCGCGATTTTCCCAGTTGGGCGGATGTATCCGGACAAAGATGTCCAGCGCCCGCCGGAAACTTAAGATGCCGCTAACTATCGGTGAGTCTCGACGGTCGGCGGACCCGGGAGAGCGGCGTCTCGGGCTGACCATGCGTGACGCGACGTGGCTGCCGGTCACCAGTCGGTGGGACCGCAGCCCCCGGGAGCGGTGTTCGGCTCGACCTGGAGCGTGGCGTGCGAGATGTGGAAGTCCTCGCGCAGTGCCGACCGGGCCGCGGCGAGTACGGTACCGACCTCCGCGTCGCGGTCCAGCCTCAGGTGCGCCGAGGCCACCTCCATCCCGGAGGTGAGGGTCCAGACGTGCAGGTCGTGTACGTCGCAGACGCCGGGCACCCCGGCCAGCCGGGTCCGTACGGCGGCCACGTCGAGGTGCTCGGGCGCGGCCTGCACCAGGATCCGTACGGCGCTGCGGCCGAGCCGCCAGGTGCGGGGCAGGATGAAGAGCCCGACCGCCAGCGCCACGATCGGATCCGCCCAGCGCCAGCCGGTCAGGATGATCACCACGGCGGCGACGATCACCCCCACCGAGTTGAGCAGGTCCCCGAGCACCTCCAGATAGGCGCCGCGCAGGTTGATGCTCTCCCGCGCACCGGCCCGGAGCAGGCCGAAGGCGGCGACGTTGGCCAGCAGGCCGAGCGTGGCCACCACCAGCATCGGGCCGGCCGCCACCCGGGGCGGGTCGTCGAACCGGCGTACCGCCTCGACCAGCACGTAGAGCGCCACCCCGAACAGCAGTACCGCGTTGGCCAGCGCGGCCAGCACCTCCAGGCGGTAGAGGCCGAAGGTGCGCTGCGGGTCACCGACCGCCCGCCGGGCCGCCGTGATCGCGGCCAGCGCCATCCCGATCCCGAGCACGTCGGTGAACATGTGCCCGGCGTCGGAGAGCAGCGCCAGCGAGCCGGTGACCAGCGCGGCGACCGTCTCGACCACCATCAGGACGGCGAGCAGCCCGAAGGCGGCCCAGAGCCGTCCCCGGTGTCGTTCCGCCGCCCAGGTCAACCGCTCCCCGTGGTCGTGCCCGGCCCCCAACCCGCCTCCTTCCGTCCCGGTCGCCCCCGCCGTCGATACTGCCGGCCGGTGAGGTCGTCCCATCCGGTAAACGACCGGATCGCTATCCCTCGTCGCCGAGGGTGGCGGCGATCGGCGCCCGGGCGGCCCGCCGGGCCGGCGGCAGGCTGGCCAGCACCGCCGCCGAGGCGGCCAGCGCGGCGCAGAGGGCGAGCTGACCGACGGGTACGGCCGGCAGCCCGTGCCCGTAGCTGCTGATCAGGCCCATCGCCGCCGTCCAGCCGAGACCGAGCCCGAGGGTGATCCCGGCCAGTGCCCCGACCGTGCCGGCGAGCGCCGCCTCGGTCAGCAGCATGGTCGCCAGTTGCCGGCGGGACAGGCCCAGCGCCCGGATCGTCGCCGACTCGCGGCGGCGTTCGACGACCGAGAGCGCGAGCGTGTTGCCGATGCCCAGCACCGCGATCAGCACCGACATGCCGAGCAGGGCGGCGAAGATCCCCAGCAGTTCGTCGAGGGTGCGGGAGAGTGCGTCGGCCTGGTCGGCGAGCCCGCGTACCCGGACCGCCGGCTGGTCGGCCAGGGCCGCGTCCAGCGCCTGCCGGCCCGCCGCCGTCGACACCCCCGGGGCGAGGTCGACCAGGAGCCGGTCCGGCTCCCCGGGGCCGTACGCGCCGGTGAACGACGCCCAGGAGACCAGGGCCGCACCGTCGACCGGGCTGTCGTCGTAGACCGCCACCACGGTCAGCGGCCCCGGCGGGCCGAGCCCGAGGGCGATCCGGTCGCCGACCCCGACGCCCCGGTCGGCGGCGAGCTGCCGGCTCACCGCCACCGTCCCCGGAGCCAGCCCGGCCAGGCTGCCGGCGGTCACCTCCGGACGGATCGGCCCGTGCAGCCGCTCGGGCGGTACGGTCCAGATCCGGATCCGGTCGTCCAGCGGCGAGTCGGCCAGGCGTACCTCGGCGACGGTGCCGAACGCCGGATCGGGGCGCAGCCGCTGTGCCAGCCCCGGCGGCAGCGGGCCGCGTACCGCCGTCGGCGAACCGTCGGTGCGGACCCGGTCCAGCACGAAGTCGACCGGGAAGTTCTCGGACAGCTCGCGTCCGGCCTGCTCCCGGGCGGTAGCCAGCAGCACGCTGAACATCGCCATCAGGGCCACCCCGATGGTCAGCGCGGTGCAGGTCGCCGCCGCCCGCCGGGGATTGCGCCGGGCGTTCGCCACGGCCAGCCGTACCACCGGGCCGAAGATCCGGGCCGGCAGCCAGCCGACCAGCCGGACCCCCCGGGGCACCAGCAGCGGGGCCGCCACCACCGCGCCGAGGAAGGCGACCATGCCGCCGCCGAGCACCAGCGGCAGCCCGGGAAAGGCCAGCGGCAACCCGACGAGTACGGCCAGCACACCGGTCCCGGCGAGCCCGAGCGCGACCGCGACCCGGGTACGGCGGCGCCGGCCAGCGCCGGCCTCGACCGCGTCCCGGGACCGGAGCGCGGCCAGCGGCGGCACCCGGCTCGCCTCCACCGCCGGCACCAGCGCGGCCAGCACCGTGACCAGGGTGCCGAAGCCGAGCGCGACCAGCACGGTCGGCCAGCGCACCACCGGGGCGTGCAGCGGGATGTCGGAGGCGACCAGCTCCCGTCCCCGGATCAGCCCGTACCCGACGAGCAGGCTGGCCAGCAGCCCGCCGATCGAGGCGAGCAGGCCGAGGATGCCGGCCTCCAGGAGTACGGCGCCGCGCACCTGCGCCCGGGAGGCGCCGACGCAGCGGAGCAGGCTCACCTCCCGCACCCGCTGCGCGCCGAGCATGGCGAAGGTGTTGTAGATGACGAACGCCGAGACGGTGAGCGAGACCAGGCCGAAGCCGAGCAGTACGGCGAGGAAGCCGTCGACGTACTTGGCCGCCTGCCGGGCGAGCCGGTCCCGCAGGTCCGCCCCGGACAGGGTGCGGGTGCCGGGGCCGGCCGCCTCGGCGATCCGCTCCCGCAGCCGGGCCGGGTCGGTGCCGTCGCCGGCCCGGACCACCACCTGGGCGTAGTCGGTGGTACCGGTCAGCGTGCCGAGGTCGGCCGAGGTCAGCGCGGCGACGGCGGAGCCGCCGAAGAGCCGGTTCACCCCGAGCTCCAGCACGCCGACCAGGCGCAGCCGGTGCGTCGTGCCGGCCCGGTCCAGCACCGTCACCGGCCCGTCGAGGGCGAGACCGGCGCCGGCCACGGTGGCCCGGTCCAGGGCGACCTCGCCAGCGGTCTGCGGTAGCCGGCCGGCGGCCACGTCGTACGGGGCGAGCGCGGCGTCACCCGGCACCGAGAGGGCGTACCCGATGTGGTCCTGACTGGTGATCAGCTTGCCGTTCCGGTCGAGTACGCCCAGCCAGGCCACCACCCGGCCGTCCGCCGCCGCCACCCCGTCGACGGCCCGGACCCGCTGCACCGTCGCCGGGGTGAGCAGCCCGTGCTCCGGCTCGACCAGCACGTCCACGTTCCGGGCCGACCGGGCCAGGTCGGTGTAGAACGCCGCCCGGGCGGTGTCGCCGTAGACCAGCGTGCCGGCGAGAAAGCCGACCGCCACCACCACCGCGAACCCGGTCAGCACCACCCGTACGGCGTGCGCGCGCAGCCCGGCCAGGGCGAGCCGGAGCAGCGGCGGGTTCATCCGCCGGGGTGCACCGGTTCGACGGGGCGCATCGGACCAGTGTCGCCGGAGGCCGAGCGCCGCGCCGCCGAGCTGTCGCGATGTGGACAGGCCCGCCGCCGCCCCGCAGTACGGCGCCGCCGCGCCGTCGGCCGGCCCGCCGACGAACTCGCCAGCCATCGGTGGCCCGCGATTCCCGAAGCTGTTGATCTATCCTCACGGAATGGATATTTCGGCCGATGGGTATCGCTGGGAGACCGCCTGCGGCGGCCGGATCCCACCTGGCGCGGTACCGCACGGCTACGAGGCGGACGGCGAGCCACTGTGGGCGTGCCGAGTCCGGATGAACGGCGGCGTACACCCAGGCAAGGTCCGCCCCGGCTTCGGCGCGGCCCAGGCGGCCTGGGGCGGTGGAGAGGTCAGCGTCGACGAGTACGAGGTGTTGATGGATCGCGGCGTCTGGGGTATCGCGTCCGGCGGCGCGGTGCCCGGGGATGCGCTGCCGGCGGGCCGGGAGAGCAACGGCGAACCGCTCTACGTCGCCCGCGCGGCGGTCGCGCTCGGTGCACTGCACATCGGCAAGGTGCGGCCCGCATTCGGCGCCGCGAACGTCGGATACGGCGACGGCGAGCACACCGTCTTCTCGTACGAGGTACTGCTGCGCCCGTCGTCTCCTCCGCCGGCGGCCCCGGGGCGTGCCGGGATCCAGATGGCACCCACCTACGCCGACTTCGGCACCGAGCCGCCACGCATCGGGAACGTCACGATCACCGGCGTCGACCGGTCCTCGGCTGCCGGCGACCACCTGGCCATCGGCGCCGGCGGGTCGGTCGAGCTGGAGTTCGACGTACCCGATCCCGCCGTCGTCCGCGAGGCCTGCGTCGCCCTCGTGGCGCTCGCGTCGATGCTCTCCCAGGCCCCCGGATACGCCCCGCTCACCGTTCGGCTGAACGGCAGACTTCTGGCCGAGCGGCTGCGGATCCCGAACGGCGGTGGACTCCCGCAACGGCTGGTCTTCGCGGTCCCGGCCGAGGAGTTGGTGGCCGGCCGGAACAGGCTGCGGATCGAAAGCGGTGACGATGCCCGGAGCATGCTGTGGTTGTACCGGGTGACGATCGACCCGATGCACGCACACGATCAGGCGGGGCTGGCGCTCGAACGGCAGGCGCTCGCCGAGCCCGTGCTGCGGTACGCGAGCGACGCCGGTGAGGTCACCATCTTCGTCGACCGTGGCGAGCAGGCCGTCCTCGACCAGGTGGCCTGGGCGGACGCGTCCGGCGCCGAGTATGCGATCACCTTCGAGAAGCAGCAGGCTGCCTTCTACGGCTGGCGCCGGCAGCCGGGTGAGCGGCCGAGGGAGTTCCGCGGCCGGCTGATCGAGCGCGGCTCCGTCGCCAAGGAAGCTCAGCGCTTCTCGGCTGAGGAGGGCTGGGGCGGTGGGTGGCACCCCTCTGGCGACCTGCTCTTGACGGTGGGTGTGGCCGGCCGCCCGGTCACCAGGCTGACCTGGCGCGACGGCCGTGGCAACAACGGCACGGTCGCCTTCGGCGACGGCGGGTTCCTGGGTACCTATCAGCGGGTTGGGGAGGGCCCCATCGGCTATCGTGGCCGCCCGGCGTGATGGTGATTCTGGCGGGCTGCGGGCGGTCAGCATCGAGCAATGAAGGCCTTTACGAGACCATCAATTCTGTTCGATAGTCGGGGGCCAGACGGGCCGCACGCTGTCGGCGCTCGTCTTGTTCCTCCGCACTCAGTAGCGGCGGCGGGGCGGTGGGTCCGTCGACCGGGTCACCCACCTTGCGGAAGTACTCGTCCTGCCCGGCGGGGCTGCACATGCACAGCAGACGGGCGGGCTGGTCGGTGGCGTTCCGGAAGAAATGCGGCGCGTTGGCCGGTATGTTGACTGTCTCGCCCACCTGCGCGACGACCTTTTCCTCACGGAACGTGAATTCCACGGCGCCGCCGAGCACGGTGAACATCTCCTCGAAGTCGTGGCGGTGCGGCGGTGGTCCACCACCCGGTGGTACTCGCATGTCGATCAGGCAATACCGTCCGGCGGTCTGGTCGCCACCCACAAGCACGGTGTAGGTGCCACCGGCGATGGCCAGGTGTGCCAGGCCGGAGTCGCCGGGCCGCACATGGACGAGTTCGCGTGCCGGATCGTCGGGCGGTAGCGCTGAGGGCGACATTCAATCCTCCCGGCCGGATCAGACGCCAAGTGCATCGTTGGTCGGCTTCGCGCAGGTACCCGCAGGAGAGGGTGCCAAACCCGTGGCAGCGTCACCCCGCTTTGGCTGCGCGTAGCCGGCCTCGGCACTTGATCGACCCGCTGGCGTGACGACAACTCCATCGATTCCTGTGCGCCCGGCCGGGGCGCCTACGAGTTCGACCATGAGGCCGGCGCGAACGCATTCCCCGTTTGCACGCACCGCCCCGGCGTACGCCCGGGGCGAGTTCGTAGGTGAGGCTGTTGGTCCGGTGTCGCGGATGGACCCGTGAGGGATAGATAAAGCGAACGATCCGGGTCGCACCCCGAGGCCACTCCAAAGGGGATAACGGCGGCCCCGGGATGCTTCCCTGTCGGTGCCGGCCCCGGGTGATGCGCGGGAAGCGGAGGCCGGTGCCGACGTTTCGGGCGGTGCCGAACCGGCGCTAACGGCGCCGGGGCACCCAGTAGATGATCTGCCCGACGACCAGCGCGGGATGCCGGTCGGGCAGCGCCTCCAGGGCGCGGGCGAGGTGCGCGGCGAGATACATCATCAGTCCCACCCGGTTGCCGTCGAAGCCGATCAGCAGTGCCAGGCGGGCCGGCGCGCAGGGCCAGTCGTGTGCGCACTCGCGGCAGGCGTAGGTGTCCGTGGGGACGTGCTGCCCGGGGGCACGGCGCTCACGCGCCCGCCGTCGCGCAGCGTGCCGCTCCCACCGCGCCCATGGCCCGATCACGGTTTACACCCGCTCGGCGTGCCGGGCTCGGTGCTGCTGGGCCGGAGTCAGGCCGCCCGCCCGGCCGTTGGCCAGGTACGCCCGGGTCGGCCCGTTCCACCCGGCGTACCGGCCCGCGTTGCGGGAGTCGGGGAAATCGGTCCACGGGCGCTGTGGCTCTCTCGGCGCCGGGGGCGGCGCTTCCGTCTGCCCGGCCCGTGCTTCCCGGCCGATCCTGGCGTCAACCGTGGCAGCCCGAACCGCCCGACGGAACTCGACGCTCGTCAAGGACGCACTCTCGGCGGGTGGGGTGTGGGCACCCGCCGATCGTGTGCTCTTACTACCCCGCCGGGGGTAGTAAGAGAACACGCCGGCATCCGAGTCGGGGCAGACCCATCGGCGTCCACACAGGCAATACCGCCAAAATCGCCACCAGATCCGACGGTGGCGAATTCTGGCCCCTCGTGTCTGTCTCATGTGTCCTCCCGTTCCGGTAAACAACAGGAAAGGGGGCGGCGCCCGTGTCCGCTACGAGCACCGCCCCCGTTGACGGAAAGACGACCCACCATCGGGGCGGATCTTGCGGGCCACGCCCCCGGCATGTTGAAGCGGGCCGCTGTAATGGCTTTTCCGTCTGCCCTCCACCCTGGACCGTGAGTGCGCGGTAACGGAAGATGTACTAAAGGCACTCGTGGCCTACATCCGGACGGAGGGGCGCAGTTGGCCGACATGAATGAGTTTCGCCATCTGTTGCGCAAGCTTCGGACAGAGCAAGGGCTGTCTCAGGATGCCGTGGGCGCTGCGGTGCACGTCAGTGGCTCACAGGTGGGCCACTACGAGTCGGGTCGGAGCATCCCGCCCGACGACATGGCGGAACGGCTGGATGGGGTGCTTCAGGCCAGCGGCGAACTTCGGGCCAGCGCCAACCGATCCCGGGGTGAGGCTGTAGCACCGTGGCTGCGTCCGTGGGCGGACAACGAGAGTCGCGCGATTGCGCTCCGAACCTTCGAGCACTCCGTCATTCCCGGATTGCTCCAGACGGAGGCGTACGCGCGGGCGATCATTGAGATCGGCGGACACACCCCGGAGCAGGTCGAGGAGGCCGTGCGGATCCGACTGGCCCGACAAGCCAGTGTCCTCGACCGACCCGATCCGGCCATTCTGACGGCGATCATCGGAGAGGCTGTCCTGCGTCCCCGTGGCGCTGTCATGAAGGCTCAGCTTGAGCACCTTGTAGACGTCGGGTGCCGCCCGAACGTCCACGTCCGAGTGGTGCCATTCTCCGCCGGGCTTCATTCGGGCATGACAGGTGCGTTTGCCCTTGCCACCCTCCCGGACGGGGCGACGGTGATCTACATGGACGCGCTTCGAGCGGGTACCGTCGGGTCACAGGTGGGCGATGTCCGGCACGCGGTGATCGCGTGGGAGTCGGTCAACGCGCGCGCACTACCCTGTGAGATGTCCCGCGACCTCATTCTGAAGGCGATTGATGATCATGACCCCGAAGTGGCGTAAGTCGTCCCGCTCTGGGAGCAACGCCGGCAACTGCGTCGAGGTTGCCGACAACCTTCCCGGCCGGGTGCTGGTCCGGGACACCAAGGACCGGGACGGCGGGACGCTGAGCTTCGGTCCGGCCGCTTGGCGGGCGTTCGTCAACCTGGCGAAGACGCACGCCTGAGCCCGCCCCGCGCCTCCCGCGCGGCTAACCGGCTGAGCACCGGGCCGAGCCAGAGACATCGGCCCACCCCGAAAAGCAGTCAGAGCGGCTCGACGGTGGTGAGTCGCTGGGTGGCCCGGGAGAGCGCGACGTAGAGGGTGCGTACCCCGGCGGCAGAGGTCGCCCGGATCTCGGTCGGGCCGACCAGCACGACGCCGTCGTACTCCAGGCCCTTGGCCTGCATGGTGTCGACCACCGCCAGGCGCGGGTCGGCGACCTGCTCCAGCCAGCCGGCGACCTCGGCCCGGCGCTCGACGGCGCTGATCACCCCGACCGTCCCCTCGACCTCGGCGAGCAGCTTCGCCGCCGCCTCCCGGACCGCGTCCGGCAGTTCGGCGGCCGGCACCACCAGCTCGACCGGTGCCACCCCGGTGGCCCGGACCGCGACCGGCAGCGGCAGGTCGGGGGAGACCTCCCGGATCACCCGGGCCGCCGCCGCGAAGATCTCCGCCGAGTTGCGGTAGTTGGTGGTGAGGACGAACTCGTGTCGGGGGCGCCGGCCCAGCGCCTTGTCCTGGGCCCGGGTCAGCTCGGCCGGGTCACCCGTCCAGGCGGTCTGGGCCGGGTCGCCGACCACGGTCCAGGAGGCGTGCCGGCCCCGCCGGCCCAGCATCCGCCACTGCATCGGGGAGACGTCCTGGGACTCGTCGACCACCACGTGGGCGTACTCGCGGTAGTCCGCCGGCCGCTCGGCCGCAGCGTCCCGGCCGGCCCGGGGCGAGCGCTGCCGGTCCGCGTACGTGGTCACCTCGCGGACCCCGCCGGCCAACTGGTACGGGTCACGGTTGCGTCGGGCCGGGCGGGGCGGCCGGCCCAGCAGGTGGTCGAGTTCGTCGAGGAGTGCGACGTCGGCGACGGTCGGTCCCGCACTGCCCAGCGTCCGGTACGCCTCGGCGAGCAGCCGGATCTCGGCCCGGGACAGGATCCCGGCGGCGTACCGGCGCAGCCGCTCCGGATCGGCCAGCCAGGGGAGTACGTGCCGGGGGTGCAGCCGGGGCCACCAGGCGCGCAGGAAGTCCCGGAACTCGGGGCGCTCGGCGATCTCGTCCTCGAAGCTCCGCTGGTCCGGCAGCCGGCCGACCCGCAACTCCTGGGCCTGTGCCCAGAGCGCGGCGAAGATGCCGTCGAAGCCGGCCCGGCGCACCTCGTTGCGGCGGGCGCCCGGCGGCAGCGCCCGGGTCCGGATCCGCTCCAGTTCGGTGTCGGTGAGCCGGAGCAGTTCGCCCCGGTAGAGCAGCCGCAGCTCGGTGGGGGCGTCCGGGACCTGGTCCCTCACCGCCCGCTCCAGCACCCGGCGCATCCGCAGCGAGCCCTTGACCGCGGCGACCGCCGCCGGGTCGGTGCGGGTCGCCGCCACCCCCTCGAAGAGTGAGCCGAGCGAGTGCAGGGTGGCGGCGTTCTCGCCGAGCGAGGGGAGCACCGAGGCGATGTAGTCGACGAAGACGGCGGACGGGCCGACCACCAGCACGCCGCCGCCGGCGAACCGGTTGCGGTCGGAGTAGAGCAGGTAGGCGGCCCGGTGCAGGGCGACCGCCGTCTTGCCGGTCCCGGGACCGCCGGAGACCACCGTCACCCCGCCGGCCGGGGAGCGGATCGCCTCGTCCTGCTCCCGCTGGATGGTGGCGACGATGTCCCGCATCTCCCGGCCGGTGGTCCGGGACAGGTCGGCGAGCATGGCGCCGTCGCCGACCACCCGCATCCCGTCCGGCGCCGCCGCCGGGTCGAGCAGGTCGTCGGAGATCCGGGTCACCCGCTCGCCGCTGGAGCTGATCACCCGACGGCGTACGACTCCGCGCGGTTCGGCGGCGGTGGCCTGGTAGAACGCGGCGGCGGCGGGTGCCCGCCAGTCGATCACCAGCGGTTCGGCGTGCTCACCGCGTACGCCGAGCCGGCCGACGTGCAGCACCTGCCCGGTACGCAGGTCCAGCCGGCCGAAGACCAGCCCCTCGTGCTCGGCGTCCAGGGTGTGCCGGCGCCGGGCGGCGTGGAAGACCATCGCGTCCCGTTCCACCAGCGCGCCGAAGTTGCCGACCCGGGCCAGCTGGTAGCCCTCCCGCTCGGCGAGTACGGCGGAGTGCCGCAACTGCGCCAGCCGGGCGTAGACCCGGTCCAGGTGGCGCTGTTCGGCTTCGATCTCCTGCCGCAGCGTGGTGTTGTCGGTCAACGCTTCTGCTCCCGGAGATCGATCTGCGGCGACCTGACCGTCCCGGCACCGGAGTCCGGGCGGTCGCGCGCCGAATTGCCAGGAAGCGAGGGTACGCCGTGCCGGCTCGGCCCGGCTCGGCCACGCCAGTCGGGCGGCGGTGCGGATTCGGCTCAGGGGCAGGGTACGCCGCGCCGGGCGCGGACCCGTCTGGGCTGTTCGAGGAGGGTCGCGGTCCGCCTCGCCCGGATGGCGCGCGTCGCCTTCCGGGTGATCTTCGTCGCCGACCGGACCCGGTCGACGATCGAGCAGAGTGCGGCGGTGACCTCCTCGGGGCGCTCCAGCATCAGCATGTGGCCGGCGCCGGGGCAGACGGTCAGCTCGGCGGCGGAGAGGGCCTCGCTGATCGACGCCGTGCAGGGCGGCGGGGTGAGCCGGTCGCGGTCCCCGACCAGGGCCGCCGCCGGCAGGTCGCCGAGGGCGGCGAGCGTCTCCAGCCGGCGCTGCGCCCCGATGGACGACCGGAGCCCGCCGATCGAGACGAGCGAGGCCCGGGCCACCGCCGAGGTGGTGAGCCGGATGTCGGCCGGGTCGCAGGCGTCGCCGAAGAGCAGCCAGCGCAGGGTGGGGCGGAGCGCGTGCAGCAGGGGCGGCGGGGTGCGCAGGCCGCCGCACCTGGCCAGCAGGCCGGCGCAGGTGGTCTCGGCGAGCCGGATCAGCCGGGCCAGCGGGGCCGGTACGCCGTACCCGGTGTGCGCGTGTCCCTCGGCGGTGGTGGCGACGAAGACGACTCCGGCGACCCGGCGGGCGAAGTCGGTGGGGTGCCGGTGGGCGTACTCCATCATCGTCATGCCGCCCATCGAGTGCCCGGCGAGTACCACCGGCCCGGTCGGCGCCACCTGGGCGAGTACCTCGGCCAGGTCGTCACCGAGCTGGGCGAGGGTGGCCGAGGGGAGCGTGGTCGGCCCGGACCGGCCGTGCCCGCGCGCGTCGTAGCAGACCACCCGGACGGCGTCGCCGTACGTCTCGCGCAGCGCGGCCGTCTGCCGGTGCCAGGTACGCCCGTCCAGGGTCCAGCCGTGCAGCAGCACCACGGTCAGCGGGGCGGTGTCCGGGCCCGAGACGTCGACGTGCAGCCGTACGCCGTCGGTGAGCCGTACCGAGGCCGGGTGGGGCATGGTCACCTCCGCGTCGGGCCGGTAGCCGTACCGGTGGGTAACAATTGTGCCCGGTGCGGCGCTCGGCTGCGGTGGCGCCGACGGGTCTGGCCGGCGCGGCGCCGACGTCCGCGGAAATGCCGGAACGCGTCGCTGCGCCGGTGGATACCCGCGTGCCGCGCGGGCGAATCATCCGAACCGGGCGTGGGCCCCGCCGTCCCGGAAGATCGACCGGGGTCGGCGGCGCAGATGCGAACGCCCCGACGCGGATGATCCGGGTCGGGGCGTTACGGGTCGTGCCGCTGGGTCTGTGCCGGCGCGGCTCAGGCCTCGAAGACGCCGGCTTCGACCAGGCGCTTCTCGGTGGTGTCCCAACCGTCGGCCGGGTAGGCCGCGGCGAGGTTGTTCAGCTCGGCCCGGATCTTGATGGCGTGGCCGGCACCGGCCAGCGTCCGGATCTCCTCGACGAACGCCTCGGAGTCGGTGCGCAGGTGCGAGGTCTTGCCGTTGGTCAGGTTCCGCACGTAGGCGTGCTTGCCGCCGTTGAGCGGGATGAGGTACTTGAACTCGCCGAGCACGCTCAGGGCCCCACCCTGGCCTGCCTGGCCGGCACGGACGGATGCGCGCGCGGTCTTGGAGGTGTTGCTCGCCACGGAGGTACTCCTTGAAGACGTACGGGAGGACTGGAAGTCCGAGGGGACAGCCTGGGCGGCAGACGCCGCCGGGCAAATTTTACACGACACCGGTGATGGCCGGACGGCTACCGCCGCTGACGTGGGGTCCAACTACCGTCACCGGTACGGCTATTCCCCCGGGGCAGTTTCGTGAATCCCTGGCGTACCATCCGTCACAAGCGTCATCATGTGTTCCAGCAATCGCACGGGTGATCAGCCGCCGAGGCCGAGGTCGTAGGGGAAGACGCACCTCGCTCTCCGGGAGGTCACCGTGCCAACGCGTGGCGTCGTATACGTCCACTCGACCCCACTCGCCGTGTGCCAGCACGTCGAGTGGGCGATCGCGCGCGTCCTAACCGCGCCGGTCACCCTGCACTGGACGGCCCAACCGGTCGATCCGGGCGCCCGACGGGCGGAGTGCGGGTGGTCCGGCCGGCCAGGGACCGGCGCGGAGCTGGCGGCTGCGCTGAGACAGTGGCCCATGATCCGCTTCGAGGTCACCGAGGAGCCGAGTCCCGGCGTCGACGGTGAGCGGTTCATGTACGTGCCCGGTCGGGGGCTCTTCCGGGCCACCGCCGGAGCTGCCGGCGACATCCAGCTCGGCGAGGACCGGCTGCGGTCGATCATGGAGTCGGCCCGGGCGCCGGAGGCGCTCGCGCACGCGCTCGACAAGGCGATGGGCACCGCCTGGGACGCCGAACTCGAGCCCTACCGGTACGCCGGGGACGGCGCCCCGGTCACCCTGCTCACCCGGGTCGGCTGAGCGACATCCGCCCGTTCCCCGGGCCGTTGGTCAAGTTGCCCGGCCGGGGACGGGCTGGTGGGATAGCGGGCGTGTCGTCTCCCCTCCGGCGCGCTCTGGTCGTGCTTCCCCTCGTCACCGCCTTGATCGTCTCCGGCTGCGCCGGCTCGCGGAAGCCGGCGGCGGCCCCCGCGCCCGCCTCGCCGTCGGCGGCGCCGACCAGCGCCGCCCCGACGGCCGCGCCGGATCCGGCGGCCCGGGCGGCCCAGCTGGTCGGCACCCTCGCCGACGAGGACTTGGTCGGCCAGGTGCTGATGCCGTACGCCTACGGCAACTCGGCGACCAAGGTGTCGGGCGGCTCGGCGGCCGGCAACCGGAAGCTGGCCGGCGTCGAGACCCCGGCCGAGATGATCGCCAAGTACCGGCTGGGCGGGCTGATCCTGGTCGGCTTCTCCGCCGACGACCCGACCAGCGACACCAACCCGACCACCAACGTCGACAACCCGGCCCAGGTACGCGAGCTGACCGCCGGGTTGCAGGCCGCGGCCGGAAAACTGCCGGCCGGAGCCGCGCCGGCACTGATCGGCATCGACCAGGAGTTCGGCGTGGTCACCCGGATCTCCGAGGGCGTGACCAACCTGCCCAGCCCGATGGCGTTCGGCGCGGCCGGTGACCCGGCGATCACCGAGGCGGCCTGGCGGGCCGCCGGCACCGAACTCGCCGCGCTCGGGGTCAACGTCGACTTCGCGCCCAGCGCCGACGTGCTGGAGGCGAACAGCAAGGTGATCGGCTCCCGGTCGTACGGTTCGGATCCGAAGGCGGCCGGGGCGCAGGTCGGCGCCGCCGTACGCGGATTGCAGGGCGCGGGCGTCGCGGCCACCCTGAAGCACTTCCCGGGGCACGGCCAGACCGCCGCCGACTCGCACAAGGGCCTGCCGGTGGTCACCGCCGACCGGAAGAAGCTGGAGTCCACCGCCCTGCCGCCGTTCTCGGCCGGGATCGCCGCCGGGGCCTGGCTGGTGATGGCCGGACACCTCGACGTGCGGGCGGTCGACCCGGAGGTGCCGGCCACCTTCTCCCGCAAGCTCCTCACCGACGTGCTGCGCGGACAGCTCGGCTTCACCGGCGTGCTGGTGACCGACGCGATGGACATGGCGGCGGTGGCGAAGCAGTCGCCCGGGACGACCGCGGTCCGGGCGCTGAACGCCGGTAACGACCTGGTGCTGATGCCACCGAACGTGACCGAGGCGTACAACGGGGTGCTGGCGGCGCTGCGGGACGGCTCGCTGCCCCGGGCCCGGCTGGTCGAGGCGGTGACCCGGGTGCTGACGCTGAAGTTCCGGCTGGCCGGGCAGCCCCGGCCGGAGATGGGCACGCTGAACAGCCCCGGTCACCAGGAGGCCGCGCGCCGGGCGGCGGCGTCGTCGATCACCATGCTGCGCGGCAACTGCGGCCGGCCGCCGGTGACCGGGCCGGTGACGGTGACCGCGGCGAGCGGCCGGGAGGGGAGCCGGGACCGGCTCGGCAGGGCACTGGCCGCCGCCGGGGTCAGGGTGGCACCGTCCGGCGGGGCCGTGGTGCACCTCGTCGGGTACGGCGACACCGCCGCCGACCTGCGCGCCGACGCGGCCGTGACGGTGGCGATGGACACCCCGTACCTGCTCGGTCGGGCCGGCTCCAAGGTGCTGCTGGCGACGTACTCGTCGAACTCGGCCTCGCTGACCGCGCTCGCCGAGGTGCTGGCCGGCCGGACCCGACCGACCGGGCGCTCCCCGGTGCCGGTGGGCGGCCTGCCCCGGACGACTTGCTCCTGACCTGGCCGCTCCGCCCGCCGCTGGTGAGATCGGTCACTGGGCCGGCTGGTAGCGTTCGGCTGTCCGGTGATCTGGAAACGGGGGTGTACGCACGGTGACGAGCCGGGAGCCGACCCTCTCCGTGGTCGTGCCGATCTACAACGAGGAGAGCGTCCTCCCGTTGCTGGTCGAACGGCTGCGGCCGGTGCTCGACGGGCTCGGCGAGCCGTACGAGGTGGTCGCCGTCGACGACGGCAGCAGCGACGCCACCCCGGTGATCCTGGTCGGGATGCGGCGCGGCTGGCCGCAACTGCGGGTCGTCCGGCTGCGCCGCAACAGCGGCCACCAGGCGGCGCTGATCGCCGGCCTGTTCCGGGCCCGGGGCCACTACGTCGCCAGCATCGACGCCGACCTGCAGGACCCGCCGGAGGTGCTGGTCGAGATGTTGCGGCTGGCCCGTGCCGAGAGCCTGGACATCGTCTACGGGGTACGCGGCGACCGCTCCACCGACACCAGGTTCAAGCGGTACACCGCCGGCGTCTACTACCGGTTGGTCCGCCGGCTGGTCGGCAACGCCGTACCGGCCCAGGCGGGCGACTTCCGGCTGCTCAGCCGGGCCACCGTCGAGGCCCTGCGCGAGCTGCCCGAACGTCGCCCGGTGCTCCGGCTGGTGGTGCCCTGGCTCGGCTTCCCCAGCGGCGAGGTGAGCTACAGCCGCGAGGCGCGGGCGGCCGGCCGTACCAAATACTCGCTCTCCCGGATGGTCCGGCTCGCCACCGACAGCATCATCAGCTTCTCCGAGGCGCCGCTGCGGGTGGCGACCTGGCTCGGTGCCGGCGGCATGCTGCTCTGCCTGCTCATGGTGGTCTTCGCGGTCGTCATGTACATCCGCGACTCGACCGTCACCGGCTGGGCCTCGCTCTACGTCGCGGTGCTCTTCCTCGGCGCCGTCCAGTTGCTCTGCCTCGGGCTGCTCGGCGAGTACATCGCCCGGATCTACGCGGCGGTGCAGGGCCGGCCGGCGTACTTCGTCGGCTCCGACACCGCCGACGAGCCGGCCGCGGCGACCGAGGTGCCGACGGGTACGCCGCCGCCCCCCGCCCCCGACGAGCACGTCCCGGCCACACCGGCCGCCCGGGACGGCGCCGAAGAGCATCCGGCGGCGCGGGAGACCGGGAGCCCGGCCAGTCGCAACGGCGGCGTGCGGGTGGTCCGGTGACCGCTACCGAAGCGGCGGTGGCGGGCTCCTCCGCCCCGGCCGCACCCCGGCCCGCACCCGCGCTGCTGCGCTGGGCGCCGCTGCTGGCCGGCGCCGGCCACTTCGCCGTGGTGCTGCTGGCCGCCGACACCGACCCCGCCGACATCCTCCGGTACGCCGGTTACCTGCTGCTGGCCCTGATCCTGCCTGGCACCCTGGTCTACCGGGCGCTGCGCCGCCGGCCGCACACCCTGGTCGAGGACGTGGCGATGGGCGCCGCCGTCGGGCTGGTGCTGGAGCTGCCCGCCTGGGCGCTGTACGCCTGGCTCGGCCTCGCCGGCTGGCTCTGGACCTGGCCGGCGGCGATCGTCGCGCTCTTCCTGGCGGTGCCCCGGCTGCGCCGGCACTGGCTGGTCCGAGACTACCGGCCCACCCCGGTCGGCTGGTCGTGGTCGGTGGCCGGTGCGGTGGCGTTCTTCACCACCTATCTCTCCAGCACCTTCCTGGAACGCAACCCGATCCTGCCCACCTCCGAGAACACCCACCAATACCTCGATCTCGCCTACCAGCTCTCGCTGGCCGGCGAGGCGAAGCACCAGTTCCCGATCCACCTGCCCCAGGTCGCCGCCGAACCGCTCGACTACCACTGGTTCGGTTACGTGCACATGGCCGCGACCAGCCTGATCGGCGGGATCGACCTGCCGGTGGTGGCGCTCCGGCTGACCATCCCGGCGCTCTGCGCGGCGGCGATCGTGCTCACCGCCGTACTCGGCTGGCGGGTCAGCGGCCGGCCGGCGGTCGGTGCGGTCGCCGCGGTGCTCTTCTTCGTGATCGGCGAGACGAACTTCACCGACCCGGTGACGATGCCGTTCGGCACCCAGGCGTCCTTCGTGATCTGGCACGGCATGTCGATGATCTACAGCTGGGTCCTGCTGATCGCGCTGATCGCCGTCCTCGCCGACGTGGTGGACCGGCGCTCTGACCGGCCGGTCGCGGCGATCGGCCGGGGCGCGTTCGTGCTCGCCCCGCTGCTGATGCTCGCCTCCAGCGGGGCGAAGGCCAGCTCGCTGCCGGTGGTCGGGCTGGCCCTGGCGTTCACCGCGGTGACGCTGCTGGTCGCCACCCGGCGGATCCCGTGGGCGGTGGTCGGTGCCGGGCTGGCCACCGCCGCCGCGCAGCTCTTCGCCACCGCCGTGCTCTACCGGTTCAAGGCGTACGGGATCGAGGTCGATCCGCTGGCCAGCAGCCTGGAGCCGTACTGGACGCCGCCGCCGGAGGGCTGGCCCGCCCCGCTGGCGGTACTCGCCGTGGTCGTCGCCTTCGCGGTGAACATGCAGCTCCGGGTGGTCGGCATCGGGCCGCTGCTCTGGCTGCGCCGGGGCCGGCTCGAACCGGTGCAGTGGTTCCTGCTCGGCGGCGCGCTCGCCGGGCCGCTGCTCTACCTGCTGCTGCGCCAGCCCGGCGGGGCGAACCAGTACTTCACCCGGGCCGGCTTCACCTTCGCGGTGGTCCTCTCCGCCTGGGGGTACCTGATGGTCGCCGACCGGGCCCGACTGACCCGGCGCTCCGGCACGGTGCTCGGGCTCTGCGCGCTGGCCCTGGCCGTCGCGCTGGTCGCGCTCCAGTTCCGGTACGCCGGGCCGGCCGCCGGGGAGACCATGTTCGACTGGCTGCGACCGCTGCTCTGGTGGTCGGCCGGTCTCGCCGTGCTGGCGGTGATCGCCGTCGGGATCTGGCTGCCGGCCAGCCTCGGCATCGCCGCGCTGCACCGGCGGGGCGCGATCGCGCTGCTCACCGCCGTCCTGGTGGTCGGGGCACCCGGCCTGCTGATGGACATGCGCAAGTCGGAGCGCTCCCCGAACGGCGGCGCCTACGCCAACATCTCGCTGCCGAAGAGCCGGGTCGACGCCGCCCGCTGGGCCCGGGACCACAGCGAACCCGGTGACGTGCTGGCGACCAACGTGCACTGCCTGGCCGTGGTGAACGGCTGGTGCGACGCGCGCTCGTTCTGGCTCAGCGCGTACGCCGAGCGCCGGGTACTCGTCGAGGGCTGGGGGTTCGCGCCCCGGGTGGCCTCGTCGGGGGCGTACACCCCGTTCTGGGACCAGGAGCTGCTGCGGCGCAACGACGCGGCGTTCACCGAGCCGACCGGGGCGGGGCTGCGGGAGTTGCGGGACCGGCACGCCGTGCGGTGGCTGGTGGTGGACCGGACCGTCGGGGTGGAGTCCCCGGAGTTGGGCCGGCTGGCCCGGCTGCGCTACGAGAACGACCGGATGGCGGTCTACCAGCTGCTCGGCTGAGCTGTGCGGCGCCCGGGGTCAGCCGGCGGCCGGAAAGTAGCGGTCCAGCATCTCGTTGCGGAACTTGCCGCTCGGGTCGTACCGGCGGATCAGCTTGGCGAAGTCGGCGTACCGGTCGTAGCGGTCGCGGAGCTGCTCGGGCGGGGTGCCGAAGAGCTTGCCCCAGTGCGGGCGGGGCGCGTACGGCGCGAGCCGCTCCTCGACCGCCGCCAGCACCGGAAGCACCGCCTCGGTCTCCTTGACCCAGGTGAAGTGCAGCGCGGCGCTGTCCCGCCGGTGGCTCGGGCTCAGCCACAGCTCGTCGGCGGCGATGGTGCGGATCTCCGAGATCTGGAGCACGGCGGCGATCCGGTCGGCGATGCCGTCCAGCGCGGCCATCGCCGCGCCGAGGTGTTCGCGCGGCACGAAGTATTCGGACTGGAGTTCCTCACCACTGCTCGGGGTGAACTCGAGCCGGAAGTGTGGCAGCCGGGCGTGCCACGGCCCCGGCACGCCGAGCTGCTCGGTGCAGTGCACCGCCGACATCCCGGGCACCGGGTGCCGGGGCTCGGCCGCCAGCGTGCCGCCGTACCAGTGCGGCTCGGCGGCGCCGCCGTCGACATCCGTCCGCCGTTTCACCCAGACCTGGTTGATCCGGGGACCGGTCCAGTCGGTGAAGAGGCTGACGCTGTAGCCGCCGCCGAGGATCTCGGCGGAATGCGCGTCGAGCTGCTCGCGGGGGAGGTCGTCGTAGACGTACTGGGCGATCTCGAAGGCGGGGACGAGATCGAGGGTGAGCCGGGTGACCACGCCGAGCGCGCCGAGCCCGACCACGGCGCCGAGGAAGTCGTCGTCGCCCCGGCGCAGCGTCAGCAGCTCGCCGTCGGCGGTGACCAGCTCCAGCGCGGCGACGGCGGTGGCCAGGTTGCCGTTGCCCGGCCCGGAGCCGTGCGTGCCGGTGGCGCAGGCACCGGCCACCGAGATGTGCGGCAGCGAGCCGAGGTTGTGCAGCGCGAGGCCGGCCCGGTCCAGCTCGCCGACGAGGTCGCCGTAGCGCAGCGCCGCCGAGACGGTGACGGTGCCGGCCGCCCGGTCGATCTCCAGCACCGGCGGCAGGCCGGCGACCGAGACGAGGTCACCGGTGGTGTCGGCGATCCGGTTGAAGGAGTGCGCGGTGCCGAGGGCGCGGATCCGGTCGCTGCCGGCGACCAGCGATCGCAGCTCGGCCAGGGAGGTCGGCCGGTGCAGCCGGCGGGCCCGGAAGTCGACGTTGCCGGCCCAGTTGCTCAGCGGGATGGTCATCGCGGGGCCGTCAGCCGGCGTCGGGGACGAGCGCCGGGGTCCGCATCCGCATCATCCAGTGGCTGGTCGGTATCCGGGTGGCGTCGTCCACGACCTCGCCGTCGACGTCCGCGAAGGTCTCCCGGCCGAGCGCCACGAACGCCTCCGGGGTGCGGACGTACTCGCCCCGGTCGTTCTTCGACATCCACCGCGAGATCGGATGCTGCCCCGGCACCAGGGTGGGGTCGACGGCGATCACCCGGCCGCCCGGGGCGAGCGCCTTGGCGCAGACCCGCAACAGGTGCCGGCACTCGTCGTCGGAGAGGTGGTGCAGCAGCCCGAGCAGCAGGATCGCGTTGGCCGGCGGGATCTGGGCCAGGTGCTGCTCGCCGAAGACCTCGCAGCGGAACTCGACCTGGTCACCACCCCAGCGCCTGCGGGCGTGCGCGATGTATTTCTCGCTGGTGTCGAAGCCGTAGTAGCGGACCTTCGGCAGCCGCCCGAAGTAGTAGGCCGGGCCGCAGCCGACGTCGATGATGGTGTCGCCGTCGACCAGGGCCAGCTCGTCCAGGCAGCGGTAGCGGAGCCGGTCCGCGCCCAGGCCCTTCTGTAGGGCCACGTAGAGCGCCTCGTGCCCGAGCAACCCCTTCAACGCCGCCAGCATCCGCGCCTCTCCTCGGCTCGCCGTCCGGTGGGAGTCCCGCCCGCCGCGCCCGATGGCGCGGCGGGCGCCGGAACGCCCGAGAATCTACCACCGCCCGCCGTACCGGAGGTCGGGCGGACGGTCAGGCCCGGGCGAAGACGAGGACCGCGTTGTGACCGCCGAACCCGAACCCGTTGTTCAGGGCCGCCGGGATGTCCATGTGCCGGGGCTTGTGCGCGGCGACGTCCAGGTCGAGGGCGTCGTCGGGGTCGTCGAGGTTGATCGTCGGCGGGATCACCCCGTCCCGGATGGAGAGGATGGTGGCGATCGACTCCAGCGCGCCGGCGGCCCCCAGCAGGTGCCCGGTCATCGACTTGGTGGCGGTCAGCACCGGGTGGGTACCGAGCGCGGAGCGCAGCGCGACGATCTCGGCGATGTCACCGACCGGGGTGGAGGTGGCGTGCGCGTTGACGTGCACGATGTCGGAACGGTCGATGCCGGCGTCGGCGATCGCCATGTTGATCGCCCGGATCACGCCCCGTCCCTCCGGGTGCGGCTGCACGATGTCGTAGCCGTCGGAGGTGAGCGCGGCGCCGGCCAGCCGGGCGTAGACCCGGGCACCGCGCGCGGCGGCGTGGTCGGCCCGCTCCAGCACCACCGCGCCGGACCCCTCACCGAGTACGAAGCCGTCCCGGCCCTTGTCCCAGGGGCGGGACGCGCGCTCCGGGTCGTCGTTGCGGGTCGACATCGCCCGCATCGAGGCGAACCCGGCGATCGGCAGCGGGTGTACCACCGCCTCGGTACCGCCGGCCAGCACCACGTCGGCGCGCCCGGAGCGGATCATGTCGAGGCCGAGCGCGATCGCCTCGGCCCCGGTGGCGCAGGCACTGGCCACCGAGTGCACCCCCGCCTGCGCACCCAGCTCCAGCCCGACCCAGGCGGCCGGACCGTTCGGCATCAGCATCGGGACCGTGTGCGGGGAGACCCGCCGTGGCCCGGACGCCTCCAGGATGTCGTCCTGGGCGAGCAGGGTCTGCGCGCCGCCGATGCCGGAGCCGACGCTCACCGCGAGACGCTCCGGGTCCGGCGGGGAGTCGGCGAGGCCGGCGTCGGCCCACGCCTCGTGTGCGGCGATCAGGGCGATCGCCTCCGACCGGTCGAGCCGACGCAGCTTGACCCGGTCCAGTTTCTCGGTCGGTTCGACCGCGAGCTGGGCGGCGATGCGTACCGGAAGCTGCCCGGCCCACTCCTGGGTGAGTGGACCCACCCCGGAGCGGCCTGCCAGCATGGCTTCCCAGGTCGACGCGACGTCCCCGCCGAGCGGGGTCGTCGCGCCGAGCCCGGTGACGACGACGTCGGGACGACTCATGATCAGGACTGTGCCTCGATGTAGGCGACGGCGTCGCCGACGGTCTTGAGGTTCTGGACGTCGTTGTCCGGGATCTTGACGCCGAACTTCTCCTCGGCGGCCACCACGACCTCGACCATGGAGAGCGAGTCGACGTCGAGGTCGTCGGTGAACGACTTCTCCTCGGCGACGTCGTCCGGGCTCACCCCGGCGACCTCTTCGAGGATCTCGGCGAGGCCGGCGGTGATCTCGTCACGGGTCATTGTGGTTCTTTCCTCTCCATGGATGGATGTCTGCGGTGGCGGATCGGTCCGCCGCCGCTGGTCAGCGTTCGACCGGTGGACGTTGCTGGGCCGGGGCCGGCGGGTGCGCCGCCCCGGGCCCGGGGCACCCGGTCAGGGGCACCGGACGACCTGCCCGGCGTAGGTGAGGCCGCCGCCGAAGCCGAACAGCAGTACGGGGGCGCCGGAGGGCACCTCCCGGCGTTCGACGAGCTTGGAGAGGGCCAGCGGCACGCTCGCCGCCGAGGTGTTGCCGGACTCGACGATGTCCTTGGCGATGACCGCCTGCGGCATGTCGAGCCGCTTCGCGATGCCCTCGATGATCCGCAGGTTGGCCTGGTGCGGCACGAACGCGGCGATCTCCGACGGGGCGACGCCGGCCCGTTCGCACGCCTTCAGGGCGAGCGGGGCGAGCGCGGTGGTGGCCCAGCGGAAGACGGACTGCCCCTCCTGCTGGATGTACGGGCGCCAGCCCTCGATCCGGACCGCGTCGCTGCGCTCCGGGACCGAGCCCCAGACCACCGGCCCGATGCCGTCCGGCTCGCCCTCCCCGGTGGCGGTGAGTACCGCGGCACCGGCGGCGTCGCCGAAGAGGATGCAGGTCGACCGGTCGGTCCAGTCGACGAAGTCGGAGAGCTTCTCCGCGCCGATCACGATGGCGTTGCGGGAGGCGCCGGCCCGCAGCGCGTGGTCGACGGTGCCGAGCGCGTAGGAGAAGCCGGAGCAGGCGGTGTTGATGTCGAACGCGCCCGGGGCGTCGATGCCGAGCTTGGCGGCGACCCGGCAGGCGGTGTTCGGGCTGCGGTCCACGGCCGAGCAGGTGGCCACCACCACGAGGTCGATGTCGGAGGCGGCCAGCCCCGAGTTGGCCAGCGCCTTGTCGGCCGCGGCGGCGGCCATGTCGGCGACGGTCTCGGTGTCGGCGATCCGCCGGGTGGCGATGCCGACCCGGTCGCGGATCCAGGTGTCGTTGGTGTCGACGATCTGGGCCAGGTCGTCGTTGCTGAGGACCCGTGACGGCTGGTAGTGGCCGAGCGCGATCATCCTGCTCACCGGGTCACCGCCAAGCGGTGGCCCGGGGTACGGTGGCCGGTCATGAAAGCTGTCCTCCGATGCGGGCGAGGGGCTGGCCCGGGGCGACCGGGTCGTCGTGGTGGGCGAGCCATTCGGTGAGCACGCCGGAGCCGTGCGCGGTGACCTCGACCGCGCCTTGCCGGGTGGTGACGTGGCCGACGACCTGCCCGGACTCGATGGCGGCTCCCTCGGCGAGGTCCTCGACCGGAGCGAAGGTGCCGGCGGTGCCGGCCACCACCACCCGGGACCGCGCGGCGGGCGCGGGCCGGGACGGTGTGCCGTGCCGGGCGATCAGGTCGCGGGCCGCGGCCAGGTCGCCCGGGGTGTTCAGGGTGACGATCTCGGGGACCTGCCCGGTGCCCTTGAGTTCCCGCTTGATCAGCCCGGCCAGGGTGCCGGCCGGGGGCAGCTCGATCACCGCGGTGACGCCGAGGTCGACGAGGCGGCGGACGCAGAGGTCCCAGCGGACCGGGGCGGTCACCTGGCGTACCAGGCGCTGCCGCATCTCCCGGCCGTGGCCGACGGCGGCACCGTCGGCGTTGGAGAGCAGGATCCGGGTCGGGTCGGCCGGGACGATCCCGGCGGCGACGGCGGCGAGGGCCCGCTCGGCCGGTGCCATGTACGGGGTGTGGAAGGCGCCGGCCACCTTGAGGGCGATCACCTTGGTGCCGGCGGGCGGGTTGGCGGCGAACTTGGCCAGCCGGTCGACCGCGCCGGCCACCACGAGCTGGCCGGCGCCGTTGAAGTTGGCCGGGTGCAGCTCGTGTGCCGCCAGTGCCTCCAGCACCTCCTCCGGGTCGCCGCCCATCACCGCCGACATCCCGGTCGGTTCGAGCGCACAGGCGGCGGCCATCTCCCGGCCCCGTACGCCGGCCAGGGTGACCGCCGCCTCCGGGCTCAGTACGCCGGCCAGTGCCGCCGCGGCCAGTTCGCCGACGCTGTGCCCGGCGGTGACCGACACGTCGTGCATCGGAAGCTGTTCGGCGGCGAGCAGGGCGGCGGCGACCAGCAGCGGCTGGGTACGCGCGGTGTCCCGGATCTCCTCGGCGTCGCCCTCGGTGCCGAGCCGGACGAGGTCCACGCCGGCCAGCGCGGACCACCAGCGCAGCCGTGCCTCGGTGCCGGGCAGGTCGAGCCACGGGGTCAGGAAGCCGGGCTTCTGGGAACCCTGGCCGGGTGAGAGTACGGCGAGCACGCTTACGACTCTCCTGGATCAAGCGCTCCGGCGCGGTTGCCGTGATGTACCAATCCGCACTACGACCTTTGTGAGGACCCTACAAAAATCCATGGCGATCACGGACTTCTCGTTCCGTCTGTCCCAATCGGGGTTAGTGTCCCGCCCCAGGTCCGACCGGGGCGGCCGGGTCCAGCCGCCCGATCGTCAGCGCCATCCGCAACGCGAAGGCGTCCCGGGCGGTCAGCGGGGAGAATCCCGTCACATCGGCGACCCGGCGCAGCCGGTACCGGACGGTGTTCGGGTGCACGAAGAGGGTCCGGGCGGCACTCTCCAGTACCCCGCCGGCGGCGAAGAACGCGTCCAGGGTCTCCAGCAACTCGCCGCCGGCCCGGACCAGCGCCGCGTAGACGTCCTGGCGCAGCGCCCGTCGGGCCTCCGGGTCACCGGCCAGGGCCCGCTCGGGGAGCAGGTCGGCGGCGGCCACCGGGCGGGGTGCGGCCGGCCAGGCCGGTGCGGCCCGGAAGCCGGCCAGTGCCGCCCGGGCCGAGTCGGTCGCCGCGTCCAGGCTCGGTACCGCCGGACCGACCACCACCGGGCCGGGGCCGAAGCCGGCGAGCATCTTCGCGGTGGCGGCCAGCGGGTCGGTGGCGCCGCCGAGTACCAGGACGAGCCGGTCGCCGTGCACCCCGCCGATCATCTCCAGGCCGAGTCGCCGGGTGACCCGGTAGATGGTGTGCAGCACGGCGGCGACCTCGCCGCCCGGGGAGCGGCCCACCGCCACCGCCACCGGCGGGGCGTCGGTCCAGCCCAGCGCCGCCGCCCGGCTGGCCAGCACGTCGGGGGAGTCGCCCCGGAGTAGCGCGTCCACCAGCAGCGCCTGGAGCCGGGCGTCCCAGGAGCCGCGCGACTCGGCGGCCCGCGCGTAGACCCGGGCGGCGGCGAAGGCGATCTCCCGGGAGAACTTGAGCACCGCCTCGTGCAGCAGCCGTTCCTCGCCCGGCGCCGCCAGGTGCGGCACCTGTTCCTCCACCACGTCGATGGTCACCTTGATCAGGGCCACCGTCTGCTGGAGGCTGATCGACCGGGCCAGCGCCCGGGGCGCGGCGGCGAAGACCTCGTCGGGGCTGTCCGCCAGGGCGTCGGCGCCGCCGGGGCCGTCGGCGGCCGGCCGCGACCGCAGCCACTCGACCAGGGACCGGACGCCGGCCTGGGCGACCAGCATCACCCAGGAGCGCTGCTCGGCCGGCAGGTCGCGGAACCAGGGCAGGGTCTCGTCCATCCGGGTGACGCTGGCGCTGGCCAGCGTGCCCGCCGCCCGCTCGATCCGGCGCAGCGTGGCCGCCAGTTCGCCGTCACCCGCCTCGCTCGCCATCGGCCCAGCGTGCCACGCGGAACTCCGGACGCCGCCACCGGCCGTGGCATCATGGCCCGATGGTCGCCCGCCCGCCGCTGGTCGTCCCGCTGCTCGCGCTCGCCGGCTTCCTGGCGCTGCTCGCCCTGACCGTGGCCGGCTGGGCGCCGCTGGACCGCTTCGACGCCGCCGTCAGCGACGCCTTCCGGGGGTACGGCGACGCCAGCCCCCGCACCGTCGACGTGCTGCGGATCGCCACCGACGTCGCCGCCACGGTGCCGTTCCTGGTCGCCGGCCTGGCCGTCACGGTGGGGCTGGCCGCCCGGGGCGGGCGCCGGCCGGCGGCGTTCTGTGCTCTGGTGACGGTGCTGATCCCGGTGCTCTGGGGGCTGATGCACTGGCTGGTGTACCACCCCCGGCCGGAGAACGGCTTCGTCGTGATCACCAGCAACGGGTTTCCGAGCGGGCACACCAGCAACGCGGCGGCGGCGGCGCTGGTGGCCGTACTCCTGCTCTGGTCCCGGCTCGGCAAACCGGGCCGGGCGCTCACCGTCGGGCTGGCCGTGGCCTTTGCGGCCTTCGTCGGGCTGACCCGGGTGGCCCTGCTGGCGCACTGGCCGACCGACGTGCTCGGCGGCTGGCTGCTCGCGCTCGCCGTCGTCCCGCTGGCCGCCCGGGCGGTGCGGCGCCCGGCCGGCACTCCGCAGCTCCGCGAGGCCAGTCCGGACCGCGCCGTCCGGTAGACCCGGCCCCATCCCCGGCCAACGGGGGCGGGCAGGTCAGGGCGGTGGCGGCAGGGCCAGCTCCTGGGCGAGGATCGCCGCCTGTACCCGGCTGCGCAGGCCGAGCTTGCCGAGGATCCGGCTCACGTGCGTCTTGGTGGTGCTCTCCGCCATCGTCAACCGCTCGGCGATCTGCTGGTTGGAGAGCCCGAGGCCGAGACAGGCCAGCACGTCCCGTTCCCGTGGCGTCAGGTCGGCCAACGCCGCCCGGGCGGTCGCCGGGGTGGCCGGTACGGCGGCGGCGAAGGCGCTGATCAGCCGACGGGTCACCGCCGGTGCGATGATCCCCTCGCCCCGGGCGACGGTACGCACCGCGTCGACCAGCCCGGTGGCGTCGGTGTCCTTGAGCAGGAACCCGGAGGCGCCGGCCCGGAGCGCGCCGAAGACGTACTCGTCGAGGTCGAACGTGGTCAGCACGAGGACGTCGGCGAGCCGCTCGGCGACGATCTCCCCGGTTGCCGAGACACCGTCGAGCCGGGGCATCCGGACGTCGAGCACCGCCACGTCCGGCCGGAGCCGCCGGCAGAGCGCCACCGCCTCCTCGCCGTCGGCCGCCTCGCCGACCACCTCCAGTCCGGGCGTACCGGCGAGGATCAGCACCAGACCGGCCCGCACCGCGTCCTGGTCGTCGGCGACCACCACCCGGATCACCCGGCCCGCCCCGGTCGCGTCGGCGGTCCCGGGCCGGTCGACGCCGGTCGGGTCGGCCACCGTGGACCCGCCGCCGGCCGGGTCGGCGTCCGGCCCGGTCACGGCCGGACCGTCGGTGCCGCAGCCGGCCGGCCGGTCTCCCCGTCGGCGTCGCCCGCCCCGGGCGTCCCGGTGGGCGGGGCCGGCGGGCCGGGGAAGTCGGCGTTCGGCAGTTCCGCGTGCACCCGCCAGTTCGCTCCGCGCGGGCCGGCCTCGAACCGGCCGCCGAGCAGGGCGGCCCGCTCCCGCATCCCGATCAGGCCGGCACCCGCCCCGGGCAGCCCGGCCCCGGCCGCGGCCCCGGCACCCCGGGGCTCGCCGGAGCGGGCCAGCGGGTTCACGATGGTGAGGTTGACCGAGCGGCGCTCGTGGCAGATGGTCAGGATGGTCTGGCCGGCGCCGTGCTTGAGCGCGTTCGTCAGCGACTCCTGGACGATCCGGTACGCGGCCAGGTCCACGCCGACCGGCAGCGGGCGTGCCTCGCCGGTCGTCTCGAACCGTACCGGGAGGCCGGCGTCCCGGGCCTGGCCGACCAGCCGGTCCACCTCGGCGAGCCGGGCCCGGACGGGACCGTCGCCCGTGCCCAGCCGGGCCGGTTCGGTGCCGGGGAGGCCGCCCCGGGCCGGTGCCCCGGTCGACTCCGCGCCGGCCCCGGAGCGGGCACCCGAGGCGGAACTCCCGCCCCCGTCCGAGGCGGCCGGCCGGCCCGGGTCACGGCTGGGCGGAGCGGGCTCGGCGCCGGTCGGGACCGATCCGGGGTCGGCCGGTTCCCGGAGCAGGCCGATCATCTGCCGCATCTCGGCGAGCCCCTGCACGCTGTTCTCCCGGATCACCCGCAGCGCCTGGTCGAGCTGGGCCCGGTCCAGCCCGGAGACCGAGAGCGCCGCGGTGGCGTGGATGGCGACCGCGCTCAGGTGGTTGGCGACCACGTCGTGCAGTTCCCGGGCCATCCGGCTCCGCTCCGCCGCCACCGCCTGGCGCCGGTCGAGTTCGGCCAGCCGGGCGGTCTGCTCGGCCCGGGCGCGTTCGGCGGCGGCCTGGTCGCGGTACTGCCGGACGCCGATGCCGCTGACCACCGGCAGTACCCCGATCAGCACCACCGGGATCGCCAACCCGATGCCCTGCCAGGCCGGGGTGGCCAGCAGGACCCCGACCAGCGCGGCAAGGCCGGTGAGTGCCAGGTTGACCTGGAGCAGCCGGCGCCAGAGCCGCGCCGACCCGTAGACGCAGGAGTCGAAGAGCACCTGGGTGTAGACCAGCGTGGTGCCCAGCGACGGTCCGTGCAGGAGGTCGACGACGACGGCGACGGTGCCCAGCGCCAGCCCGAGCCGGGTCGCCACCCGGCGCAGCGCCACGGCCAGGCAGGTCACGGCGAGGGTGCCGACGGTGAGACCCGGCGAGGCGTCCAGCAGGCCGGGGTTGAGCGGGTGGTAGACCCCGAGCGCCATCATCAGCAGCCCGCCGGCCAGGGACGCGGACGCCAGCGCGATGTCCCGGGACAGGGACCCGCGTTCCAGGCGCAGCCGTGCGGTCACCCCTCGATCCCATCACACCGGCGGGCCGTTCCCGTCGGCCCCGACGACGAGGCGGCCCCGGCCGGGGTCCGTCGAAGGGTGTACGCGTACCTCTTTCGGCGGACCCGGATCTCGGTATCGGTACCGAGGTCCCGGCCCGCCGCGCTGCCGAGACTGGTGACAGTGACCGGGCGGGTGGCGGCCGGGTGAGGATCGGGGGTACGGCATGCTGGCGGTGATCGCCGCGGGCGAGATCGGGTTCTGGGTACTGCTCGGTGCCGGCCTGATCGCGCGCTATCCGCTCCGGATGCCCCGGCTCGGCGCGCTGCTGCTGCTCGGTACGCCGTTGATCGATCTTGTGATCCTGGTCGCCACCGTGATCGACCTGCGCGCCGGTGCCACCGCCAACTTCACGCACGGGCTCGCGGCGGCGTACCTCGGCTTCTCGGTCGCCTTCGGGCACAGCATGATCCGCTGGGCCGACCAGCGGTTCGCGCACCGGTTCGCGGGCGGGCCGCCGCCGTGGAAGCCGCCCAGCGGCGGCCGGGCCCGGGCCCGCTACGAGTGGCGGGAGTGGGGTAAGGGGCTGCTCGGCTGGGCCATCGCCTGCGGTCTGCTCGGCCTCGGCATCCTCATGGTCGGCGACCTGGACCGCACCGCCGAGCTGCTGGCCTGGATCGCGCGGCTGAGCGTGGCGATGGTGATCTGGCTCGTCGCCTTCCCGGTCTGGGCGACCGTCTTTCCCAAGCCCGCCGAGCCGGAGTCACCGCCGGCCAGAGGTTAACCGGTTCGTGACCTGGATCTTCCACACCAGCGGAATGCAGCAGTTTCTCGCCACGGCGACGTCGAACTCGTCGTCGGGGACCAGTACGGTGACAAGGTCCCGGTGATGCGCTTTCCCGCACTGGCTCACCGTCAACCGCGTGGGTGCCGCGCGCCGGGGCGACCGCCCACCCGGCGGCGAGTGTGTGTGAGGAGGCCTGGATGGCGCATGACGCCGAGCGTGGCTGTTCGGAGGACGAGCAGGACTCGCTGCTTGGCGATCGTGGGCCGCTGCCCCCGCTCGGCCCGGTCGGTCGGTTCCGCTGGGTCTGTGGTGCCAGTGCCGGGCTGCCGGCCGGCCCGCTCGACGCGACGCCCAACCGGCCCGGCGCGGAGCCGGTGGATCGGCTGTCGGCCGCCGAGCCGGTCGACCCGCCCGGGTCGACCCGCCCGGCGGCGGCGCGGACCGGAGCGCGTCCGGCCGGACCGACGGCAGCGGACGACCAGGTCGGGATGGCGCGGCCGGGCCAGCCGGGGGAGGGCGCCGTGCTGGCCTCCGACGCCGGTGGCGCGGAGCATGCCGCGACCGAACCGGGGCGGCTGGGCGACCGGTCGAGGCTGATTCCCCGCCCCCGCCCCGGCGAGCCCGACGGCGACGACCGGGGCAGACCGGCCGGCGACGACCGGGGCCGACCGGACCCTGACGACCGGGGCCGACCGGACGGCGACGAGCGGGGCCGGCCGGCCGGTGCCACCAGCGGGCCGGGCGAGCCGGGCGCGGCGCCGGGCACGCCGCCCGAGCCGGCGAGCCAGCGTACGCCGGGCTGTCAGACCGATCTGCCGGGCTGGGCCGGGGCGCACCGGCACGGGGCCGTACGCCCGTCGCGGCGCTCCGTCCGGCGTGACCGTCCGCCACGCCGCTGGTGCTGAGCCCCTGCCGCTGCTCTCGCTGCCCCTGACCCGGCGGGCTGCTCCGGTCAGCGGGTGCGGCGCCGGACCAGCAGCGCGATGCCGGCGAGCCCCAGCGTGATGGCGAGCAGCACGGCGCCGTTGAGCAGCATCAACTGCCGCAGTTCACCGAGCAGCCGGTCGACATCCTTACCGGTGCCGATCGCGTCGTCGGGGATCACCCGCTCGCCGCCGCCGATCCCGCCACCGTGCAGGCTGGTGACGGTCTGCTCGGGCAGTGGCGCACCGGCCGCCAGCAGGGCCTCCGCCATGGTCAGCCGACCGAAGAACCAGGCCGCGCCGGGGCGGCTCTTGTCCGGCTGCCGGGCCGGCCGGTAGACCCGGGGCCCGCCCTTGGCCAGCGGGTAGAGGTCGTACGACTGCTGCGCGGCGTCGCCGACGTGCACCACCATGGTGTATTTCGGACCCAGGTCGGCGGCCTTCGGCCCACCCGTGTTGCCGGGGCCCGTCTTCAGGAAGCCCACCTGGTCGAGGAGCGCGGCGAAGAGTTCGGGCTTGCCCTGGGCCCGGATGGTCACCGGGGTCGCCAGGTCCTTGCCGGTGATCACCACCGACGTCGGTCTGGCCGGCTTCGCCTGGGCGGCGCCCGCGATCCCGAGCCAACTCGCCGCCGCGATCAACAACGTGGCCACGCCGACAAGTCGACGACTCACCTCTCCGGCCATCGCCGACCTCCTCGCCCCGTCTCGATGGTGGCCATGATGCAGGTCACGCGCTGGTTGGTCGGTGGAGTGCACGACACTGTCCGGGATGGACCTGTCGTACTCACTACAAAGACTCCGCAGAACGCCGCTCGGTTGCACCTGGACGAGCGGATATTTGGAACTATCTGCGATCTAGGGTCGACTAAGTGACGAGCCAATGATCAGTTGTGCGAAATCGTAGCGGGATGGAGGCGATCATGGGGGCCCGGGTCACCCGTGTCGGGACACTGGTGCTGAGCGTCGTGCTGGTGGCGCTCGGCGTGCTCCTGCCGGCCGGTCCCGCCGCCGCGCACAACTCGCTGACCGGCAGCGATCCCCGCAACGGCGCCCGGCTCGGCAAGGCGCCGGCCACCGTGCGGCTGACCTTCCTGAACAAGCTCGACCCCGGTACCACAAGGGTCACGCTAACCGGCCCGGACAACGTCGACGCGGCGGCGGGAAAGCCGGTCTTCTCCGGCCCCCGGGTCACCGTGCCGGTCCGGCCGGGGGCCGCCGGGCTCTACATCGTCCGGTACCGGGTCGCCTCCGGCGACGGGCACCCGGTCAAGGGGGAGGTCCGGTTCACCCTCACCGTGGGCGCCACCCCGACCGCCTCGCCGACGGCCGCCGTGCCCACCCCGACCGCTCCGGTCGGTTCCGCACCGGCCGCTCCGCCGTCACCGGCCGAGGCGGAGCCGTTGAGCCCGGCCGCCGACTCGTCGGGGCCGGGATGGTGGCCCTGGCTCGCCGGTGCCGTGCTGGCGCTGGCCGCGCTGGCCGGCGCGGTACTGCTCCGCCGCCGGGGATCGGGCCGCCAGGGTTCGGCGAACTGAGGCGCTGCCTCCGTCGGACCAGCCGAAGCGTCGATCCGAGCAGCCGGAGCGTCGATCCGAGCAGCCGAAGCGTCGGTCAGACCAGCCGGAGGCGGGCCGCGCGGAGCCGGCTGAGGCTACGCTCCCGGCCGAGTACGGCCAGCGACTCGAAGAGCGGCAGCCCGACGCCGCGCCCCGTCACGGCCACCCTGACCGGCGCCTGCGCCTTGCCGAGCTTCAGCCCCCGGCGGGCGCCGACCTCCTCCAGGGTCGCCTTCAGCGGCTCGGCCGCCCACTCCGGCAGGGCCTCGAAGGCGGCGATCGCCTCGTCGAGCAGTTCGGCGGAACCCTCCTTCATGGCCTTCGCCCAGGCCGCCTCGTCGATCAGCGGCGAGTCCAGGAAGAGGAAGTCGACGTTCGGCACGATCTCGCTGAGTACGGCGATCCGGGTCTGTGCCAGCGGCGCCACGGCGGCGAACGCGGCCGGGTCGAACTCGGCCGGCTGCCACGGCGGCGGGGCGATGGTGTCGGTACCGGTCAGCCACGGCTGGCAGGCCGCGACGAACTCGTCGACGGACAGCGCCCGGATGTACTCGCCGTTGAAGGCC